>DASPTZ010000165.1:0-2262 GCA_035623155.1 Casimicrobiaceae bacterium
CCGCCATCCAACGCGTCGTTGACCTCATCGCAGCCGCTTGAATTTTTAAGCGCTGCGTCTGCACGATTGTCCGACTCGTTTTGTCAAGCTTCGTTCCGGCAAGAATCTAGCCCAACTTGAGCAGTTTGGGGGCAGTTTTCACTTTTTTGCGCAATGCGGTGCGAGTCAGATCAAGTAGTTGGAGGTCAGGCGAGGCGAGTTTGAGCGTGTAGTGACGACCTAGGGTATTTTCGAGGGGGCCGTGGTCGGTTCAGATGGCGCATGTACTTGCGCCATACGATTCGCAGGAAGGACGGCAAGGTTCATTGCTATTGGACCTTGGTGCGCAGCGTTCGGGTTGGGCGGCGGGTGATCCAGCAGACGGTCGCGCATCTTGGCGAGCTCGACGAGCGCGGACGCATCGAGGCGCGCGCGCTGGCGCGCCGGCTGATCGGCGCGCCGGAAGAGGCGCGGCTGTTCGAGGACGGCAGCGAACATTTGTCGGCGCCTGTTCGACTGAAGGGCGTTCGCGTTGAGCGCTCGCGCCAGTTTGGCGATGTCTCCTTGGCGCTCGCCTTGTGGCGCGGGGTCGGGCTCGAACAGTTGTGCAAGCAGCTGCTTCCGATGGGCCAGGAACGGGTCGCATGGGCGAAGATGGCGGCGGTGCTGGTGACGGCTCGGTTGTGCGAGCCGTCGAGTGAGCTGCACATTGCCGAGGACTGGTATCGCCGGACCGCGCTTTGCGATCTGCTGCAGCTCGGCGAGGAGGAGGTCAACAAGGATCGGCTTTATCGCGCGCTCGATCACCTGCTCGCGCACAAGGCCGCCGTGGAACGGTATCTGTCCGAGCGATGCAGAGAGCTGTTCGCAATCGACAACGACGTGCTGCTCTACGACGTGACGAGCACCTATTTCGAAGGCCAAGCGAAGGCGAACCCGCAAGCGCAGCGCGGCTATTCCCGCGATCATCGCCCCGACTGCAAGCAGGTGTGCATCGCCCTTGTCGTAACCTTCGACGGCTTTCCGCTCGGCTACGAGGTGTTCGCCGGCAACACCCACGACTCGAAGACCTTGCAGACGATCGTGGCGACGATGGAGGCGCGGCACGGCGTGCTGGGGCGCGTCTGGATCGCCGACCGCGGCATGGCCAGCGCCGAGAATCTGGCGTGGCTGCGCCAGACCGGCCGGCGTTACATCATCGGCGCGCCGAAGTCGGAGCTGAAGAAGTTCCGCTCCGCGCTCGCTCGCGCGGATGGCTGGCGCATGGTGCAAGAAGGCGTCGAGGTCAAACTCGCGCGCGATCCCAAAACCGACGAGACTGTCATCCTGTGCCGCTCAGCCGAGCGACGCAGCAAAGAGCAGGCGATGCACGACAGGTTCACTCGCCGGATCGAGCAGGCGCTCGAACGCCTGTCCGCTCGCGTCGCGCGCTCAACGAAACCGCTTAATCCGGCGACGGTGAACCGGCAGATCGGCCGCATCCTCGAGCGAAATCAGCGCGCCGCCGCCCGCTTCGCCATTACGTTGGACCCCGACGCCTGCCCGGCGGGCTTCCGGCTCAACGTCGCTTGCGACGTCGCGTTCGACAAGTGGGCCGCGATCTCGGAAGGAGCCTATCTCCTGCGTTCGAACATTAGCGATTGGAGCGACCGGCAGCTGTGGAAGGCTTACATCCAGCTCACCCAGGCCGAAGCGGCGTTTCGCATCCAGAAAGATCAACTGAACGTTCGACCGATCTGGCATCAGCGCGAGGAGAGGGTCCAGGCCCACATCCTCGTTTGCTTCCTCGCCTTCGTGCTCTGGAAGAGCCTCGAGATGTGGCAGCAGCGCGCGGGCCTCGGCAACTCGCCGCGCACCATCCTCGAAGAGTTTGCCCGCATCCAGTCCCACGACGTCGTCTTGCCGACCGCAACGCACGGCGAGATCCGATTGCGTTGCGTCGCCCAGCCCGACGCCGCCCAGGCCGCGCTCTTCGACCGCCTCGGCGTCAATCTGCCCAAACGTATGCGCGTTCCAGATAACGAGCCCCCGATCCTCGCTCTCAGCGCCTAAGCTCTACTTCTCACCAGAAATGTAGTGACGACTTTTCGTCTAAGGCGTTGTTTTGCCTAGGCCACACCCCCGTATCTGCTCAAGTTGGGCTACGTCGAAGAAGGCCAGCGCGCGCGTATCGAGCGAGACTGTCACAGCCCTCGACTGGCCGGGGTCGAGCCGCACCTTGGCGAAGGCTTTGAGCTCCTTCGGCGGCCGCGATACGCTGGCCCATTCGTCGGTCACGTAGAA
>DASPTZ010000166.1:0-30430 GCA_035623155.1 Casimicrobiaceae bacterium
TCGCGCTGGTGCCGCAGGGTCGCGAAATCTTCCCGCGCCTGACGGTTCTGGAGAACCTGCAAACCGGGTTCGCCACGCTGCCGCGCGCGCTGCGCCACATCCCGGACGAGATCTACACGCTGTTCCCGGTGCTCAAGGACATGCTCGGACGGCGCGGCGGCGACCTTTCCGGCGGCCAGCAGCAGCAACTCGCGATCGGCCGCGCTCTCACGCTGCGGCCGAAGCTGCTGATCCTCGACGAGCCGACCGAGGGGATCCAGCCGTCGATCATCAAGGACATCGAGCGGGCGATCCGCAAGTTGATCGGCGCCGGCAACATGGCGATCCTGCTGGTCGAGCAGTACTACGATTTCGCCAAGTCGCTTGCCGATCACTACGTCGTGCTGTCGCGTGGCGAGGTCGTGGCTTCCGGTGCCGGAGCGACGATGGATAAGGACAACGTGCGCGCGCACCTGGCGGTCTAGCTAGTCGTCGGTACGCGGGAGGGCTCGCGCCCGGCAGGTGGGCTTGATCTGGCTCAAGGTTGTGGACTATGGTGGCTGGCAGGATGCAGCCATGACCCACGCGATCACCAGCCCTGCCGCGAGCGTCTCGTTCGACGCCGACCTCATTCGCAAGTACGACACCTCCGGCCCGCGCTACACCTCGTACCCGACGGCCGACCGTTTCACCGAGGCGTTCACTGCCGAGCATCTGGTGGCTGCGCTGCTCGCGCGGCAGGCGAAGGAAAGCGGCTCGCCCAAGCCGCTGTCGCTGTACGTGCACCTGCCGTTCTGCAGCACGATCTGCTACTACTGCGCCTGCAACAAGGTGGTCACCAAGGACCACGGGCGATCGGCGAAGTACATCCGGTACCTTGGGAAGGAACTCACGATCCTGTCGGGGCTGATCGACCCCGGCACGGTCGTCTCGCAACTGCACTGGGGCGGAGGCACGCCGACCTTCCTCGCCGCCGACGAGATGACCACGCTGATGCGGATCTTGCGCGAGCGTTTCACCTTCGCCGCCGACGCAGAATGCTCGATCGAGATCGACCCGCGCAAGGTCGGCGCCGATACGGTGGCGTTGCTCGCGCAGCTCGGCTTCAACCGCATGAGCCTCGGAGTCCAGGACTTCGACCGCGATGTGCAGCAGGCGGTCAACCGCATCCAGAGCGAGGAGGAGACTCGGGCCGTGCTCGATGCAGCGCGTGCCAACGGCTTTCGCTCGATCAACGTCGATCTGATCTATGGGCTCCCCAAGCAGACGGTAGCAGGCTTCGGCACGACGCTGGACAAGATCGTGGCCGCTTCGCCCGATCGCATCGCGCTGTACAACTACGCCCATGTGCCGCACCTTTTCAAGCCGCAGCGGCGCATCAACGAAGCGGAGTTGCCTACCCCAGCGGACAAGCTCAAGATTCTCGAGCTAGCGATCGGCATGCTGACTGGGGCGGGTTACATCTACATCGGCATGGATCACTTCGCCAAGCCGGACGACGAGCTGGCGGTTGCCCAGCGGCAGGGCAAGCTGCAGCGCAATTTCCAGGGCTATTCGACGCACGCCGATTGCGACCTGCTGGGCATCGGCATCTCTTCGATCGGCAAAGTGGGCAACACGTACAGCCAGAATGTGCGCACCCTCGACGAATACTACGATCGGCTGGATGCCGGTGCGCTGCCGGTGTTTCGCGGCTGGCAGCTGTCTCCCGACGACGTGCTGCGGCGCGAGGTGATCCACGCGATCATGTGCCACTGCACGCTGTCGATCGCCGCGGTCGAGGCGCGGCACGGCATCAGTTTCCGCGACTATTTCGCAGCCGAGCTCACCGCGCTCGAGCCGCTGGTCGCCGACGGGTTGGTGACCATCACCGGCGACGCGATCAACGTCACCGCAAGCGGACGCCTGCTCGTGCGCAACGTCGCCATGGTGTTCGACCGTTACCTGCGCGAGCAGCGCGAGCGCGCTCGCTATTCGCGGGTGATCTGAAGCCTGCATCAGGTGGCAGCGCAAAGGTTCAGTGCGCGATCCACGCGAGCGGCCCCATCGGCGACTTGGTGACCGCGACCGCGACGATATAAGCGAACACGCCAAGCGCTGCGAAGAACGCCGCAACGCGTACCGCCCGTGTGCGGCCACGTTTCAAGGCGATGCTGCCGAGCACGATGTAGAGCACGAGTCCGGCGACCTTGGCGGTCAGCCAGGCATGCGTGCCGGGATAGTTGCCGATGACGACGGCAAGCGCGATCGCCGACACGAGGAGCAGCGTGTCGACCAAGTGCGGGACGACCCTGACCCAGCGGCGGGCAAGCCGCGCGGGCGAGCACATCATCCAGGCGCCGCGGATCGCGAACAGGCAGAAGCTCAGCGCTGCGGTGCCCACGTGCACCGCGTTGAGGACCGGGTACGTGGCCTGCATCCATTCATGATAACGCCAGGCTTCCGCGGCGGCCCTCCTCGTTGCGCCGCAGCAGGGCGCGATCGCGGAGCACGTAATCGGGACGGGGCTTCGACGGCACGGCGATTGATCCACGTCAATTGTGCTCTGGCTGCCGCGCGCTACGATCGTAGCGGTGGCCATGGCTCTCGCGCCGGGTGGCCACCGGGAGGAGCTCGGGTTGGAGGCCCTACGCATCATCCGCAATGAGCACAGGTCGCTCGCGGCCGTGATGCACGGCATGGTGTACCTCGTGCGGGAGATTCGCGATCGTGGAGTGCGCTCGGACTTCGCGCTGCTCGGAGCGATGATCTATTACATCGACACCTTTCCCGAGCGGCTTCACCACCCGAAAGAAGACAAGTACCTGTTTCGGCTGCTGCGCATGCGCTGCGCGGAAGCGGGGCCGCTGCTGGACCGGCTCGAGCAGGAGCATCGCACGGGGGCGGCCAAGATCCGCGCACTGGAACAGGCGCTCGCCCGCTTCCAGCAGGGCGGCATGTCCGAGTTCCCGGCGTTTGCCACCGCGGTCGACGCCTATGCGGACTTCCACTGGCAGCATATGCGCGCCGAGGAGAAGGAGGTCTTGCCGCTCGCCGAGAAGCACTTGACCGCTGGCGATTGGGAAGCGATCGACTCCGCGTTTACCGATAATACCGATCCATTGTTCGGCGCCGAGGCTGGACAAGCCTACGATCAGCTCTTCCAGCGCATCGTCAATCTCGCGCCTCCGCCGATCGGCGTCGGGCCGATGCGCTGACCGGAAGCACCTGGCCTAGAATGTGGCGGACACGCCTTCCGCCACGATGGACACGATCAGCGTTGCGTTCCTGCCCGCATGGCAATGGGGCGCGTTCGTATTGCTCCTTCCGCTGCTCGCGTGGGCGCTCGCTACCGCGCCGTGGCGACGATTCGACTCGAGCGAGCTGGTCCATGTGTGGTACGGCGGGATTTTCGCCATGTGCCTGTTATGGAGCATCAAGGCTTCGGTGGGCACCACGTTAACGTTTCACTTGCTCGGGGCGTCCGTCGCGAGCTTGCTCTCTGGTGCGCGTCTTGCGCTGCTCGGCGTCGCTGTGGTCGTCGCCGTGGCGACGGCGCTGCGCGATGGCTTCTGGGCGAATTACGCGCTCAGCGTCCTTGTCATGGGCACTGTCCCCGTGTCGATTACGATGGCGGTGCATCGTGCCACCGAGCGATACCTTCCACCGAACCTGTTCATCTATTTTTTTGCCGTTGCCTTCCTTGGTTCGGGGTTGGCGATGACCGGCAGCGCACTTGCCGCGTCGGCGGCAGTCGTCCTGGCTGCCGTGCAGCCGTCCATGGCCTTCGACGAGTATTCGCCGTATGTCCTGTACCTCGCATTCGGCGAGGCGACGGTGAGCGGCATGCTGATGACGCTCATTGTGGTCTACCGTTCGTCTTGGGTTGCGACGTTCGACGACAAGCGCTACCTGCAGCGATAGCGTGCCGTGTCAGAAGAAGCTGCAGTAAGTGGGGTGGCCCCGGAGCGGAGGCGGCGCGAAGGGCGAGGAGTAAACCAGGGTAGCGCCGTCCCGTCCGGGTGCAACTACACCGAGCAAGCGGCATGCCAAGCTGACTCGCCTTGAAGAACAAGTGCGAGTGATCAGCGACGCCGACGTGGCGCGTCACCCCAGCGCCGCGGTCGGTCAGCGTCAAGGCGAGCGATACCGATGAACTCAGCGTTACGCCGATCGCTCTGCGAGCAGCGAGCGATGCGATGTGTCTGCGCCCAGCAACATGTAGGCTGCAGGGATGACAGGGCGCGCCGACGCGCCAGCGTTCAGTTGCGTGCAGCCTCCGGAAGAGAATGGAGATAGCTGTACAGAGCCGCAATCTCCGAATCAGTGATGTGCGAGAGATTCTTCCGCGAAACTGCGCTCATCACACCGACGTCTCTTCCCCCGATCGCAACCCCTGTTCTTAAGAGCTGAGCGAATGCGTCTGCCGAGTAGGCGGCGACCATGCGCAGATCGGGACTGGTGAAATCGGGATTGGAATCGCCGCGCAGAGCCGTTCCATGGCACGCGGCGCAGATGGTGCGTGCAAGGTAGCGTCCGTACTTGGCCTCGTCGATTGTCGCGTCCGGCGGCGGCACGCTTTCGGCGATGAGCTGGGCCACCATTTTGAACTTACCCGCGACGAGGCCGATGCGCCCGATCGGCCCCAGCGAGACGCTCGGGCCCGGGCCTGCGGCTTCCGGCAAGTTCTTCAAAAACGCGATGACCCGGGTCAAGTCTTCATCGGTCAGTCCAACGAAGACTTCCGACGGCATCACCAGCATGCTGCGTCCGTCCGGACGCACGCCATTTCTGATGATGGCGGCGAGCTCCGCATCGCGGTATTTCCGCACCGCGGCGGTTAGATTGGGCGCGACGATACGCCCGATCATCGGCTCATCGATCATTACGGCTCCCTCGGCCTCTTTGCCGTGGCAGCCGGCGAAACAGCCGCGGACGGTGGCCAGCCGCCGTCCTTCCGTGATCGACGCGGGGTCATTCGGGATCGACAAGGCTGCGACCGCGGGCACCTCGTAAGTTCGCCGCAGCACCCGCTCGGAGAGCACGTACAGGATGGCGTACGTGATTATCGCCAAGCCAGCCAAGCTTCCCAGGGCTATGCCGATCCAGCGCAGCAGACGCTTCATCGTTCCGGTGTTTCGAAAGTGGCCCTCAATTCCACCAGCTCAAGGCGCTTCGGCCAACCAAGCGCCTCGACCATACGACTGATCTTGCCGCTTTGCGAGTGCCCACGATTTCGCCAATGACAACGTCAGCCCGGCAGCCCGGGCTAACGCATTGACAATCGCCTGATGCCTGTCACTGCCCCGTCAGTACAGCCGGATCGCTGTGTCGAAGTGCCAGGTTCGGCGGATCTCGATCACGTCGTACAGGCGGGACAGCTCAGGGGGGAACGCCCGGTAGGGCTTCTGGCTGTCCACGACGCGTCGTATCGCTTCGTCAAGGGCCGCCACGCCGCTGGAGAAAACAAAGGTCACCGCTTCCACCGAGCCGTCACTACGAATGGCCACCCACACGAGGGGATCGCGGTGAGGCTGCTTCGCTGCTTCGCGGACCATGTCGAACGTCATGTTCATCTGGATCTTCAGGGCCCAGGCTTCGGCGTACTGAATGAGCTCCGCGTTGGGGTCCGCGCGACCGAAAAGCCGGTATCGACGTGCGCTGCTCCACGGAGGGGGCAGCAAGCGCGACGGGTCTGCTAGAGCCATTGCTGCGTCACGCCGAGCGGCTTCCTCGTCCAGCTGTCGTCCTATTGCCCGGCGCGCCGCTTCCCGTCTTTCAGCCTCAACCTGTTCTGCCTCGACCCGAGCGGCTTCAGCCCGTGCGGCCGCAACGCGTGCAGCCTCAGCCCGTGCGGCCTCAATGCGTGCAGCCTCAGCCCGTGCGGCCTCAATGCGTGCGGCCTCGGCCCGTGCGGCCGCAACACGTGCGGCCTCGGCCCGAGCGGCCTCAACGCGTGCAGCCTCGGCCCGTTCGGCCTCGATGCGCGCAACCTCGATCCGAGCCTCTTCGACCCGAGCAGCCTCAACGCGTGCGGCCTCAATCCGAGCGGCCTCAACGCGTGCAGCCTCGGCCCGTTTGGCCTCAACGTGTGCGGCCTCAACCCGAGCGGCCTCAACGCGTGCAGCCTCGGCCCGTTCGGCTTCAACGCGAGTGGCCTCGACCCGTGCGGCCTCAGCGCGTTCGGCTTCAACGCGCGCGGCCTCGATCCGTGCAGCCTCAGCCCGAGCGGCCTCAAGCCGCGCGTTCTCGGCCCGCGCCGCTTCCTGACGCGTCGCCTCGAGTTGCTCCGCTTGTCGTTGCTCCTCCTGTTTGGAAGGAGTGGCTTTGGCGAGTTCAGCGGCTCGCTCCAACGGCTCTTGGGCGATTCGCGCGCCCGCTGCATTGCTGGTATCTCGAAGCGACGGCATCGCAGTCTCCGGGCTCGAGGCGCTTGGCTCTGCCGCGATGACGGGCGCTTGCATCTCTGGGATGGCGGGCACCACCCACGTGTCCTCGTCGATCGGCGCCACGGCGATCACGGCTGGCGCAGGGATCGACGGGACAGCCTTGTCACCGCGCCGATCAGCGCGCAAAGGCATTTGCGCAGGGGCGGCACCGGAAGCGGCGTCCTTCCCCGGATTGGCCTCTGCCCTCCGATCGGCCTTCGGCACGATCGCCGGTGCGACCCGCTGCAGGATCGGCGCTTGGGACTCGGCTGTCGGCGCCGGCTCACTTGAAACAGGCTGCTCGACCCATGCGTGCTGCAACAGCTCCGCGGCCGGCGTGACCGCCGGCTCCGCGGCAGTCCCCTGCGGCGGAACGACTACGACGTTCAGATCGGGTGCGTCGATCCGTCGATTCCAGGGGAGGCCGAACCCCGGAACCCACAGTCCCTGGCCACCGAATGTCAGGCTCAACAGCCACGTGTGAATCAGCAACGAGGCCAGCAGCGCATACGTCAGTCGCCTGCGCTCTGGGATCATGCGTCGGCTGTCGACGGATCGCTGGAACCTGTGCAACTTAAGCGTGCTCCGCTGTCTCTGCTCGGACACTGCGGCAACTCACAATTGGTAGCAACGTGGCGGGGCTCCACGCAATTGAGATCGACTCGCGCAGTGGACAAGGCAAGCCGTCCCGAAGGGCGGACTTGTTTCTCTGAGGTTCCCACCGAAATCCCACCACGGCCATGATAATCAAGACGGCCTTGGTAGCGGATTTGCCCTATGGTGGGCCCGGCTGGACTCGAACCAGCGACCAAAGGATTATGAGTCCTCTGCTCTGACCGACTGAGCTACAGGCCCGCGCCTCGGTTACGCGCGAATTATAGCGAACGCTTTCGCCGCATTTCCGGCCCACGAAAGCAAACGCCCCGGTGGCCCCGGGGCGTCCGTCAGACGTGAACGTCGTGGCGGTGCCTACGTTCAGCCCTCGCCTTCGAGGAAGCTCCGGAGCTTCTCCGATCGCGAAGGATGACGCAGCTTCCGCAGCGCCTTGGCTTCGATCTGGCGGATGCGCTCGCGGGTGACGTCGAACTGCTTTCCGACTTCCTCCAACGTGTGATCGGTGTTCATCTCGATGCCGAAGCGCATGCGTAAGACCTTCGCTTCGCGCGGGGTCAGTGTGTCGAGCACATCCTTGCACACGTCGCGCAGGCTCGCGTTCACCGCGTGGTCCACCGGCGCGACCGTGCTCGCATCCTCGATGAAATCGCCCAGGTGCGAATCGTCGTCGTCGCCAATCGGCGTCTCCATCGAGATCGGCTCCTTGCTGATCTTGAGGATCTTGCGGATCTTCTCTTCCGGCATCTCCATCTTCTCGGCGAGCAGCGCCGGATCGGGCTCCTGGCCGGTCTCCTGCAGGATCTGCCGCGAGATGCGGTTCATCTTGTTGATGGTCTCGATCATGTGCACCGGGATGCGGATGGTGCGCGCCTGGTCGGCGATCGAGCGCGTGATCGCCTGGCGGATCCACCACGTAGCGTAGGTCGAGAACTTGTAGCCGCGGCGGTATTCGAACTTGTCCACCGCCTTCATCAGCCCGATGTTGCCTTCCTGGATGAGGTCGAGGAACTGCAGGCCGCGGTTGGTGTACTTCTTGGCGATCGAGATCACCAGCCGCAGGTTCGCCTCGGTCATCTCGCGCTTGGCCTTGCGCGCCTTGGCCTCGCCGGTCGACATCTGCTTGTTGATCTCCTTCAAGTCCTTCAAGGGGATCATCACCCGCTTCTGCAGATCGAGCAGCTTGTGCTGCTGCTCGACGATCGCCTGGCGGTAGCGGCCCAGCGCCTCGCTGTACGGGTGCCTGGCGGCGATCTCGCGATCGATCCACCGGAGGCTCGTCTCGTGCTCGGGAAACTTCTTGATGAAGTCCGGCCGCGGCATTCCGGCCTTGTTGACCACCAGGTCCTGGATCTTGCGCTCGGTCTGGCGGATGTTGTCCACCTCGCGGCGAACGCTGTCGCACAGGCGCTCGACCTGCCGCGCGGAAAAGCGGATTTGCATGAGCTCGGCAGAGATCTTCTTCTGCAGATCGAGGTACTTGGGCGCCTTGTGACCGTCCTTTTGCAGCACCGCGAGCATGCGCGTGTACAGACGGCGAATGACCGCGAAGCGCTCCAGCGCCGCGATCTTGAGCCGCTCGAGATTCTCCGCCGCGATCGCCCCGCTCTCGTCCTCGCCCTCTTCGAGCTCGTCGATGTCCTCCTCGCCGATGGCCTCGAGCTGCTCGTTGAAGTCCATCAGCCCGTCGACGACGTCGTCGACCTTGAGCTCGTCGCGCTCGATCTTGGAAGCGAGCTCGAGGATCTGCGCGACCGTCATCGGGCACGCCGAGATCGCCATGATCATGTGCTTCAGGCCCTCCTCGATCCGCTTCGCGATCTCGATCTCGCCCTCGCGGGTGAGGAGCTCGACCGATCCCATCTCGCGCATGTACATGCGCACAGGATCGGTCGTGCGGCCGAACTCGGAGTCGAGCGTCGACGCCGCGGCCTCGGCGGCTTCCTCGTCGACATCTTCCGCCGCGGTAGCCGGAGCCGCCTCCGACATCAGCAGCGTCTCGGCATCGGGAGCCTCGTCGTAGACCTGGATCCCCATGTCGTTGATCATGGAGATGATGCCCTCGATCTGCTCGGCGTCGAGGATGTCGTCGGGCAGGTGGTCGTTGATCTCGGCGTAGGTGAGGTAGCTGCGCTCCTTGCCGAGGACGATCAGATTCTTAAGCCGCGTCTTGCGCGCCTCGGCTTCGGCGGGTGTCAACTCGACTTTGCGCAGCTCGACACCGTTCCTCCCGCTCCTCGCCTTGCCTTCGGCGAGTGCCTTTTCGGTGCGACGGGCGGAAAGCCGGGCAGCGATCTCGCCTGCGGAGGACTTGGTGGGTGCGGCTCCAGGTGGCAGCTTCGCCGCCAGGCCCAGCTTGGGTAGTGGCTTGAGCAGCGGCTTGGCCGCGAGTTTGGGTAGCGTCTTGGCGACAAGTTTGTGCGCCTTGCCTTTCCCGGCCGAGCCTGAAGGCCTCTTGCGCTGCGCGGTGCGTGGCGCCGTCTTGCGCTTGGCAGGCTTGCTTGCCGGGCGCGCCGGGCGAGCGGCCTTGCGCGTGCGCGCCTTGGCCGAAGGCCGCGACGCTCTGCGTGCAGGCTTCGCCTTGACCTTGCGCCGCTCCTTGCTTGCCGCCTTGGGGCGCGATTTCTTGGCGGGTTTGGTGCGTTTCTTGGCCATGGTCGTCCTGCGGTTGGGTCGCTCGGCTAAGCGAGCGCGAAGTTCAGCTCTATTCCCGAAATGGGGACTTTCGGGAAAACTTCAAATTATAACATGCCCTTACTTTCGAAGCGTCAGACCCCCCGTCCCAGACGCTGTCGGGCCAGATCACGCTGGCGCGACCGTTCCGCCTCCTCGGGTGAGAGATCCACCGGAGCGCCCTCCGGCGCTCGCGCCTCACCCCGCTTCCCGGCGTGCAGCCAGTAGCGCTTGACACCTTCGACCAGCTGGACCTCGAGCGATTCGCTCGCGAGGCCCTCGCTCGCTCCCGCGGTGAGCACCGCCACCAGGATCGGCTCGTGCGGCGTGCCGTCGAAATGCTGCATGGCCCCCGCGGTCGTGAGCGGCCCCTCGCTCCGCTCGCAAAAATCGACCAGGGCGGCGAGCGCGGCGCCCTCCGCGCCGGCCCCCGCCGGCTTGGGGACGATCACTCTGCGGGCAAGCTCTGGCTCGAGCAGCACGCACTGAAGCAGGCCCCGCACCAGCGAAGGCGCGATGCGTGGCGGCGGGCTCGCCTGCGTTACGGTCGGGACTCGCCCCGGCAGGAGTGCGGCAAGCTCCTGGTCGGCCAGGCCCGTCGATTCCGAGAGTCGGCGGCGCAGGAGCGTGCCCAGGATCGGCGCCGATAGCTGCGCTAACAGCGGCTTGGCGGCGTTGACCAAGGCCGCGCGGCCCTCGGCGGAACGCGGAGGATGCCGGGCAGCAAGCTCCGAGAGCAGGAACTCGGAGAGCGGCACGGCCCGCGCGATCAGCTCCTCGAACGCGGCCTTGCCGCGGCGGCGGATGAAATCGTCGGGGTCTTCGCCCTCGGGAAGGAAGAGAAAGCGCACGTCCTTTCCATCGGCGAGCGCGGCGAGCGTGTTCTCCAGCGCGCGCCACGCGGCACGGCGCCCTGCGTCGTCCCCATCGAAGCAGAAGACCACGCAGTCGGT
This sequence comes from Casimicrobiaceae bacterium, assembly GCA_035623155.1. Classification (GTDB taxonomy): domain Bacteria; phylum Pseudomonadota; class Gammaproteobacteria; order Burkholderiales; family Casimicrobiaceae; genus PALSA-1003. The sequence continues at coordinate 10,625 of DASPTZ010000166.1, forward strand.
CATGCGCAAGAGCTTTTGTGCATGGATCGGCGTCGTCGCCGTGCCGAGGGTGGCGACCGCGTATTCGACGCCGTGCTGCGCGAGCGCCACCACGTCCATGTATCCCTCGACCACCACGACCCTGCCCGCGGCGCGGATGGCTGGTCGCGCCTGGAACAGGCCGTAGAGCTCGTGTCCCTTGGCGAACAGCGGCGTCTCGGGAGAGTTGAGGTACTTCGGTTCTCCCTGATCGAGCACCCGGCCACCAAACCCGATGACCCGGCCGCTCGAATCGTGAATCGGAAACATGATGCGGTCGCGGAAGCGGTCGTAGCGCTTGCCGGCTTCGCCCGCAATGACCAGGCCTGCGGTCTCGAGGGCCTTGTCCTGGTAATCGGGGAGGGCGCTGGCAAGCGGCTGCCAGTCGTCGGGGGCATAGCCCATCCCGAAGCGGGCGGCCACGGCTCCGGTAAGGCCGCGCCTTTTGAGGTATTCGATCGCCCGAGCGGAATCCTTGAGCTGGGCGCGGTAGAAACGGGCCGCTTCGAGCAGCAGGCCCGAGAGGTCCGCGGCCTGTTCGCGGCGAGCCGCGCGCCCCGGCGCCTCGAGCCGCGGCACTTCGAGGCCGACATCGCGGGCCAACTCCTCGACGGCATCGGGGAAAGACTTTCCGCCGTACTCCATCAGGAAGCCGATCGCGGTTCCGTGCGCGCCGCATCCGAAGCAGTGGTAGAACTGCTTGGTTGGGCTCACCGTGAAGGAGGGCGTCTTCTCGCTGTGAAACGGACAGCAGGCGGCGAAGTTAGCGCCTGCTTTCTTGAGCGGCACGTAGCGGTCGATGACCGCCACGATGTCGGACCGCGCCAGTAGGGTCTGAACGAAATCGTTCGGAATCATGGCCTTAGCCCCGCCGGGCCATGACGGTTAGGACGTACGGCGCGGGGCCCATTCGTCCATTATAGGCGACGATTTTGCCGCCGCGAGGGCGTCGCGCGCGGGCCCGCCGCCGCGTCAGCCGGCCAGCTTGGCCTTCACCTTGGCCGAGACCTGCGCCATGTCGGCGCGACCGGCGAGTTGCGGCTTGAGCGTCGCCATCACCTTGCCCATCGCCGCCATGCCTCCCCCGCCGGCGCTTGCGATCGCGGCGGCGACCGCGGCATCGATCTCCGCTTCGGTCATCCGCTGCGGGAGATAGGCTTGCAGAAGCTCGATCTCGGCGCGCTCCGCGGCGACCAGGTCGGGGCGCTTGCCGGCTTCGAACTGTGCGATCGACTCGCGGCGCTGCTTGATCATCTTGTCGATCACCGCGACGACTTCGGGATCGCCGAGTTTGATGCGCTCGTCGACTTCCCGCTGTTTGATCGCCGCGAGAAGCAGGCGGATGGTAGAGAGCCGCGCCGAATCCTTGGCGCGCATCGCGGCCTTCATGTCTTCGGTGACGCGAGTCTTGAGGTTCATCGTCGGAGTGGACTGCGGAAAGCAAAAGGGGCGAATCGCTTCGCCCCCGGCGCGCGAAGCGGCATTGCGACTAGTAGAGCTTCGGCGGCAGCTGCTGGCTGCGGAGGCGCTTGTAGTGGCGCTTCACGGCAGCGGCGAGCTTGCGCTTGCGCTCAGCGGTGGGCTTTTCGTAGAACTCCCGTGCGCGCAGCTCGGTCAGCAGGCCGGTCTTCTCAATGGTCCGCTTGAAGCGGCGAAGCGCGACTTCGAACGGTTCGTTCTCTCGAACACGAACGCTAGGCATGGGCGGCGATTCCTTTTGTTTCGCGATGAGTTGAATAGCCAATAAGTATAACAAGGCGGCCCTCCCAGGGCAAGCAACGTATACTCGCCAGATGCTCGTCCTCGGCATCGAAACCTCGTGCGACGAGACCGGACTTGCGGTTTACGACAGCGAGCGCGGCCTGCTCGCGCACGCCCTGCATTCGCAGGCGGCAATGCACGAAGCCTACGGCGGTGTGGTTCCCGAGCTCGCCTCGCGCGATCACATTCGCCGTGTGGTGCCGCTCGCGGAGCGCGTGCTCGCGGAAAGTGCACGAACGCTTTCGGATCTCGACGGCGTCGCCTACACGCAGGGGCCCGGTCTCGCGGGCGCGCTGCTGGTCGGGGCGAGCGTGGCCAACGCGCTGGCGTTCGCGCTGCGCGTTCCCGCGCTCGGCGTGCACCATCTCGAGGGACATCTGCTCTCGCCGCTGCTCGGCGAGCCGAAGCCAGCGTTTCCTTTCGCTGCCCTTCTCGTGTCCGGCGGCCACACTCAGCTCTATGGCGTGCGCGAGCTGGGCGATTACGCTCTGCTCGGCGATACGCTCGACGACGCCGCGGGCGAGGCCTTCGACAAGACCGCCAAGCTTCTCGGCTTATCGTATCCGGGCGGTCCCGCGCTCTCCGAGCTCGCCGAGCGCGGCCGGCCGGGAGCGGTGACGCTGCCGCGACCGATGAAGGACAGCGGCGATCTCAACCTGAGCTTCTCGGGTCTGAAAACCGCGGTGCTGACGCTGTGGCGCCGAGAAGCGGCAAGCGAGCAACGCCGGGCGGACATTGCCCGCGAGTTCGAGAATGCGATCGTCGATGTTCTGGTCGCGAAGGCGCTCGCCGCGCTCGAAGTCACGGGCTTGAGGCGCCTGGTGGTGGCTGGTGGCGTCGGCGCCAATCGGCAGCTGCGCGAGCGCCTGTCCAAGGAGGCGGCGCGCCAGGGCGCCGAGGTCTTCTATCCGGACCTTGAGTTCTGCACCGACAACGGAGCGATGATCGCTCTGGTGGGTGCGCTGCGATTGCAACGAGGCGTCCACGGCGACTATGCGTTCAGCGTACAGCCGCGCTGGGAGCTTGCCTGGGTCGTACCTTGACCGATTGCCGCGCGATCACGCGGCGACCGTAATCGTTCCATTCATCGACTCGTGTCCCGAGCCGCAAAAGATGTCGCAGAGGAAGGTAAAGTTGCCGACCTTGTCCGGCACGAGCCGCACTCTCGCCACCTTACCCGGCACGACGTCGGCGCGCACCTGAAAATCCGGTGCGCTGAAACCCATCAGGACATCGGCGGTCGTGAGCTCGAGCACCACCGGCACTCCCAGCTTGAGGTCGAGGTGATTCGGAGAGTAGGTGAACCTCCGGGCGAGGATCTTGATGACTTTCTCCTTGGGCTCCGCCGCGGCACGCACACCGCCGACCGCCACCGCGCCCAGCAAACAGCCCAGTCCGAGGACCAGCTTTCGTCGCTCCGGACGCATGGTCAGGCTCCTTTGACCGGCAGCTCGGTAAGCTTGAACTCAGCGGTCTTCACCTCGGCCTCGACGTCACGGAATCCCAGCCCGCGATAAGGCTGCGCGGGGTCCCACGGCAGCGGATCGCGCCGCGGCTGCGAACCAGGCGCCGGCAGAGGGAACATCAGTCCCTTGGCCGCGTGGTGGGCGATGTGCCCCGTCATCCTGTGATGCTCCTGGTGGATGTGGCCGTAGAACACCGTGACATTGCGATGGGGAAGGAGCAGCTCGATTGCCTGGGCGCCGTCGCGCGTGGCCCAGTCCCACTGGGGATACAGATCGAACAGCGGACGATGGGTGAGCACGACGATGTTGGCGTCTGCGGGCTGGGCTTTGAGATCCGCGGCGAGCCACCCGAGCTGCTCCTCGCCGATGAAGGCGCGCGGGTCCGAGACGTTGTCGAGCGCGATGAAATGCACACCCTTGTGATCGAAGGTGTAGTGCGTCTTGCCGAAGAACTCCTGGTACGCTTCGCCGTTGTCGAGAGAGGCGTCGTGCTCGCCGGGCATGAACCGAACATTCTTGACCTTGAGCTCGCCGACGATCTCGCGGAATTGCGAGAGCCGTTGCCGTCGCTCCTTGGGATCGTCGGTCGTGTGCGTGAGATCGCCGGTGAAGACCACGAAATCGGGCTGCTCGGGCAGGCTGTTGACCGCGGCGACAGCCTTCTTGAGCGTCCCCTTGGCGTCGGGATTGGGCGGGCCCTGGAAGCCCCAGTGCGCGTCGGAGAGCTGCACGAAATAGAATTCGTCGGCGGCCTTCGCGTCGGCGGCGCCCGCGCCGCGCGAACGCAACGAAGACGCAAACACGACACTGCCCAATCCCGCCAACTTCAGGAACTCGCGCCGATCTATGGGGTGACGCATAAAGCCTCCTTGCCGAGGTGATCTCACCCAGCAATACTTCGATGAGGCCCGGGTTATTCCCGGCAGCACCGGGCAGGAATAAACGGGGCGCTAGAGCGGTAGCACGGAATCGAGCCGTAGACGAGCCGGTCGAGCGGCCATCTCGTGGGAATACGCGACGGCGGGCGGCGGTATATCGGTTTACACGGAGGTGTCGTTGGGCGGACATAGCCGTTTCGAGGAGCAGGTGCTGCCGCATCTCGATGCCGGCTACAACCTCGCGCGCTGGCTCACTCGCGATGCGCACGACGCCGAGGACGTGGTCCAGGATGCCTGCGTGCGAGCGATGCAGTACGTGAACGCCTTGCGCGGCGGCGACGCCAAGGCCTGGTTCCTGACCATCGTTCGCCACGCGTGTTACGACTGGTTCAAGCGCAACCGGCCGCCGGAGATCGCGGCGGACGACGGAGCCGCGATCGAGTCCGCGGCCGACGGCGAGGCGTTGTCGCCGGAGCAGATCGCCCTACGCGCGAGCGAGGTGCGCGCACTTGGCGATGCGCTCGCCGCGCTGCCGCTGCCCTACCGCGAGGTGCTGGTCCTGCGCGAGCTGGAAGAGCTCTCCTACAAGGAGATCGCTCGCATTGCCGACATTCCGATCGGCACGGTGATGTCCCGACTGGCGCGCGCGCGCGCCCTGCTCCAGCGCTCGCCGCTGCTGCAGGCGATCGATGGCCAGTCGTCGGGAGGTGAACGATGAACTGCAACGAGGCTACCCCGCTAGTCGCCGCCTACGCCGATGGCGAAGTCGACGGCCTGCGCGCCCATTCGCTGAGGAAGCACCTGGCCGGATGCGCGACCTGCGCGGCAAAGCACCAAGCAGTGCTCGACCTGCGTGCCAAGCTTCGCGCCGAGGTCCCGTATTACCCGGCGCCGGCGGCGCTGCGCGATCGCGTGCGCTCGGCATTGACAGCGACCGATGCTTCTGCGGAAGCTCAGCGGCGCAGCGCTGGTGATCGCTGGCGTTGGCTCGCGACAGGAGCGCTCGGCGGCTGCGCCGCGACGGTGCTTGCGTGGGTCGTGGGCACGGCGGTGGTCGATTGGCGCGCCAGCGAGGATCTGGCTGCCGAGGCCGTGACCGCTCACGTTCGCGCCACGCTCGGGACCCATCTGACCGAAGTGGCTTCTTCGGATCAGCACGCGGTCAAGCCCTGGCTGTCTGCACGGCTCGACTTCTCGCCCCCGGTGCGCGATCTGGCGAGCGAAGGATTCACGCTCACCGGCGGCAGGCGCGACTACCTCGGCGGGCAGCCGGTCGCCGTGCTGGTCTACCGTTACCACGAGCACGTGATCGACGTGTTCGTTCGACCCCAGCAGGCTCGCGCCGCGGCGCCTGCGCTACGCAGCATTCGCGGCTTCAACGTCGCTCGCGCGACAGGTTCGGCGATGGACTGGGTCGCCGTGTCCGACGTCAGTCCGGATGTGCTGTCCGGCCTGGTCGAGCGTCTCGCGCGCGATCAGGCCGCCGACAGCGACGCGCGAAGCCTAATGAGGCCACAGCCAACCGAACGTCCCCCCGGTCAATAGCGCGTAGATCAGACCGTCGATGGTCGACCGGATGGTCGTGCCCCATGAGCGGCGATACCAGATCGACATGGGCCACAGAGCGAGGGCGTAGCCCATGAATGCGGTCACGCTCACGAAGCGGAAGACCTGCAGATAATGCGCACTTGCCGGCAAGGCACGTCCCGCGACGTACGCTGCGAACAATCCGATAACCGCGCAAAAGACGAACCACTGGACGAGGTTCTTGGCCATGGAAAACGGCCCCCCCGGCATCACCGTGAAGACCATGACCGGGCCCTTGTTCCTCTTGTCGATAAATTCCGCCGATTTCATGTCCTGCATGCCCGACGGGCACGGCATGAGGTAATCGCCCGGAGGGATGTTGAACGGGCGCAGCGCGTCCATCACCTTGTCCTCGTTCGGCGTCTTGAGGTAGCCACCCTTGTGCCAGGGCGTGGCCATGTGGATGATGGAGCTCGCGACAAAGACGATGACCGCGGAGAGCAGGATCGGGAGCCACAGGGTGGACAACGCAATCATGGTGACCTCCTTGAATGGGCGACTCGGTGGTATCGGGCGCCTCGTTGTTCGTGGTTCGCAGCCCGACTTGGGGTCAACCTAACCGATAGCGCGAGGCAGCGTCAATGGCGGGCTCCACCTGGCTGGCGACCGCTACTGTCCGATCCTCCGTTCCTCACCTGCGAGCAGCTTGCGGATGTTCTCTCGATGGCGCCAGACCAGCAGCGCGGCGATCGGAAAAAGCGCCCATGCTTTCGGCCAGTTGCCAAGGAAGTAGAGTCCCAGCGCTGGTGCAGCGACCGCGGCGACAAGTGCGGCGAGCGATGAAATCCGGAACGCGATCGCGACCAGGAACCAGAGCACGAGCACCGCGAGCCCCAGCTTCCACGACAGCGCGAAGATCACGCCGCCCGCGGTGGCCACACCTTTGCCGCCCGCGAAGCGGTGATAGACGGGATAGAGATGACCGAGGAACACAGCGAGCGCTGCGCCGGCGGTCGCGAGCGAAGCGTCGCCCCAACTCGCACCCAGGCGATTCGCGAGCCACACCGCCACGAACCCCTTTGCGCCGTCGCCGGCCAGCGTCAGCACCGCAGCCGCGCGGTTGCCGGTGCGCAGAACGTTGGTCGCACCAGGGTTGCCCGAGCCGTAGCTGTGAGGATCGGGCAGTCCGAACAATTTGCTCACGACCACCGCGAACGAGATCGATCCGATGAGATACGCGGCGAGGACGACGGCGAGCGTGGCCAGCGACGGATTCATCTACAATGGCGGGCGAACAGCGGCGACCCATTGTAGCAAGGCGCGACACCCAGCAACCGCTCATGAACACCATCTTCATTCACGATCTCCGGGTCGAGACGCGAATCGGCGTCTACGAGTGGGAGCAGCATCTGAAGCAGCCGCTGCTCCTCGACGTCGAGTTCGAGCTGCCGTCGGCCGCCCCTTTCGCCAGCGACAAGTTCGACGATGCCGTCGATTACGCCGCGGTCGTCGAACGCCTGCAGGCGCTGGCCGCGAATCATCCGCACAAGCTGCTCGAGCGCTTCGCCGAGGCGATCGCCGAAATCATGACCGGCGAATTCCGCGCTCCATGGGCGAAGGTTCGCGTCGCCAAGCTGGCTCCCATTACCGGCGTCAAGCAGATCGGCGTCGCGATCGAGCGCGGCAGGCGAACCCCTCTCCCCGTGGGAGAGGGGCAGGGGTGAGGGAAGCTTTGGTGACAAGTCCTGACACAGACCCTCACCCGCCGCACTTCGCGCGGCGGCCTCTCCCAGAGGGAGAGGCAAACGTCACTGCGAGCGCTCATCAAACATCGCCCTGAGCGAGCAGCGCCGCATTGCCTCCGGCGGCGGCGGTGTTGATCGACAAGGTGCGCTCGACCGCGAAGCGGAACAGGTAATGCGGCCCGCCTGCTTTCGGTCCCGTGCCCGACAAGCCTTCGCCGCCGAAGGGCTGCACACCGACGACCGCGCCGATCATGTTTCGATTCACGTAGACGTTGCCGACACGCGCCCGCGCCACGATCCGACGCACGGTCTCATCGATGCGACTGTGGATCCCCAGCGTCAGGCCGTAGCCGGTGGCGTTGACGCTGTCGACGACCTGGTCGATCGCGCCCGCGGCATAGCGGATCACGTGCAACACCGGACCGAACACTTCGCCTGTCAAGCGATCGATGCGATCGAGCTCGATCAACGTCGGCGCGACGAAGGTGCCGTGGCGGCAGGCATCCGGCAGCGCGACTCGGTGCCGCACCCGTCCCGCTGCGGCCATCGCCGCGACGTGCGCCTCGAGCGCATCGCGCGCGCCGGCGTCGATCACCGGGCCGACATCGGTCGAGAGCTCGGCGGGATCGCCGATGACCAGCTCGTCCATCGCGCCGCGCAGCATCTCCATCAATCGAGGCGCGACCTCGTCCTGCACGAAAAGAACGCGCAGTGCCGAGCATCGCTGGCCCGCGCTGTTGAACGCCGAGGTGAGCGCGTCGATCACGACCTGCTCTGGCAAGGCGGAGCTATCGACGATGAGCGCGTTCTGGCCGCCCGTCTCTGCGATCAGCGGCACGATCACGTCGTGCCTTGCGAGTGTGCCCGCGATCAACCGTGCGACGTCGGTCGATCCCGTGAACGCAACACCTGCGGTGCGCTGGTCCGCGACCAGCGCCGCGCCGACCGTTTCGCCGCTGCCGGGCAGCAGCGCCAGCACGTCGGACGGAACGCCCGCGGCGAGCAGCAGCTCCACCGCGCGAAACGCGATCAGCGGCGTCTGCTCCGCGGGCTTGGCAATTGCTGCGTTGCCCGCGGCGAGCGCAGCGGCGGTCTGCCCGGTGAAGATCGCCAGCGGGAAATTCCAGGGACTGATGCAGGCGAATGCGCCACGGCCGTGAAGCGCGAGCTCGTTCGATTCCCCGGTGGGCGAAGGCAGTCCTTGCGCTCTCGCGAAGTGCCGCCGCGCGCCCGCGGCGTAGTAGCGGCAGAAATCCGCAGCTTCGCGCACTTCCGCGATCGCGTCGGCGCGGGTCTTTCCCGCCTCGCGCGCGAGCAGCACGGTGAGCTCGTCGCGAGCGCTTTCGATCAGTTCGGCCGCCCGGTCGAGCACCGCGGCACGTGTCTCGCCGCCCGCAGCATCCCACGCCGGCTGCGCCGCCACCGCACGCGAGAGCGCCGCATCGATCTCGGCAGCCGATGCTTCGACGACGCTGCCGATCGTTCGCCGGAGATCGGCTGGATCCGCAACGGACCGGGCGGCTCCGTTCATGCGCTGCCCGGCAATGAGCGGCGCCGCGGTCCGATGCATTTTCCCACTGGCGGCGAACGCCGCATCGAACGCCGCCATTTCCAGCTGATCCGCGAGGCTCGCACCGCGCGAGTTGGCGCGCTCGGGAGCGAACAAGTCGCGCGGCAGAGGCAGCGCGGGACTCGGCGCGGCGCCGCGGGCACGCACGCGCTCGACGGGGTCGGCGACGACGTCGTCCACAGCGACGCCGGCATCGGCGATGCGGTTCACGAATGACGTGTTGGCGCCATTCTCGAGCAGCCTCCGCACCAGGTAAGGCAGGAGGTCGTGGTGGCTTCCGACCGGAGCGTAGACTCGGCACGCGATCCCCCGCACGCCGGGAGGAGAAATCGCCTCGTAGAGCGTCTCGCCCATTCCATGCAGGCGCTGGAACTCGAAGCCATCATCGGGTAACGAACGCTCCGAGGCAGATTCGACGATCGCCGAAGCGGTGTGCGCGTTGTGCGTCGCGAACATCGGATACAGCGCCGCCTGCGCGGCGATGATGCGACGCGCACAGGCGAGGTAGGTGACGTCGGAATGGGCTTTGCGCGTAAACACCGGATAGCCGGCGAGCCCCTGCACCTGCGCGCGCTTGATCTCGGTGTCCCAATAGGCACCCTTGACCAGGCGAACGGGTACGCGCAGGCGTGCTTCCGTGCAGAGCGCGACGAGCCAGTCGATCACTGCGGGCCCGCGCTTCTGATACGCCTGCACCGCGATACCGAGTCCCTCCCAGCCGGCGAGCGAGGAATCGCGACGCGCGCGGGCGAAGATCTCGAGCGATAGCTCCAGCCGTTCGGCTTCCTCGGAGTCGATGGTGAGCCCGATGCCGCCCCGTTTGGCGATGCGCGCGAGTTCGATCACCGCGGGAACCAGTTCGTCCAATACGCGACGCTGCTGCGTGAATTCGTAGCGTGGATGAAGCGCCGAGAGCTTGACGGAGATCGACGGCTGCGCGAAGACGTCGGCATTGCGATTTCGAGAGGCGGCGATAGCGCCAATCGCCGCGGCGTAAGCCGCCTGGTAGCGCTTGGCGTCGGATCTGGTCAGCGCCGACTCGCCGAGCATGTCGAAGGAGTAGCGAAACCGCGCATTGCCTCCCGCCCGACTGCGCTCGAGCGCTTCGTCGATGGTGCGCCCCATGACGAACTGCTCGGCCATGATCCGCATCGCCTGGCGCAGCGCCAGGCGCACCACCGGCTCGCCGGCGCGGGCGACGACGCGCTCGTACCATGCCGCAGGATCGCGTGCGGTGTCGGCGTCGAGCTGCGTGAGCTTGCCGGTGAGCATCAGGCCCCAGGTCGACGCGTTGACCAGCAGCGAGGCGCTCTGGCCCAGGTGCCTCTGCCAGTCGCCGCGCGAGAGCTTGTCGCGGATCAGGCGGTCGGCGGTCGCCGCATCCGGAATACGCAGCAGCGCCTCCGCCACGCACATGAGCAGCACGCCTTCCTGGGTGGAGAGATCGTATTGGTGCAGGAACGACTCCATGCCGGCGCTTGTCGCGTAGCGCTCGCGTACCGCTTCGACCCAGCGACGGGCTCGCGCCGAGACTCGCGCCGAGGCTTCCGGCGAGAACGCCGCCAGCGGCAGGAGATGCGCGACGAATTCCGCTTCGTCAGCGAGGAACGCCTTGCGAATCGCGTCGGCGGGAGGGTGCTCGGGCAGCATGGAACAAACGCCTCGCTGGTGGATCGCCAGACGCCCTGGTGCAGGCGACGCAGCGCGCTCGCTGCTATTCTAGCGGCGACAAAACTTAACCGCGAGGGTGATGCTTCTGGTGGAGCTGCTTCAGACGCTCGCGCGCCACATGGGTATAGATCGTGGTAGTGGTGATGTCGGAATGCCCGAGTAGGAGCTGCACGACGCGCAGATCGGCGCCGTGGTTCAAGAGGTGCGTGGCGAAGGCGTGCCTCAACACGTGCGGCGACAGACTCGCGCGAGCGATGCCGGCCTTGGTGCCATGGCGCTTGACGAGTTGCCAGAACGCCTGCCGCGTCAGCGGACCGCGGCGTACGGTGAGGAACACGGCGTCGACCTTGGCCTTGCCTGCGAGCTCCGCACGCGCAGTCGACAGGTAGCGGCCGAGCCAGGCGATCGCTTCCTCGCCGAGCGGCACCATGCGTTCCTTGCGACCCTTGCCCAGCACGCGCACGACCCCTGCGTCGAGGCTCAACTGTGCGAGCTTGAGTCCCACCAGCTCGGACACCCGCAGGCCCGTGGCGTAGAGCGTTTCCAGCATGGCGCGATCGCGCAGGCCCAAAATGGTTTGGGTGTCGGGCGCGTCGAGAAGCGCCTCGACCTGTTCCTCGGAGAGATTCTTCGGCAGCCTGCGCGGAAGCTTTGGCGCTCGCACGCGCAGCGTCGGGTCGGCGGCGATGCTTCCTTGCGAGGCGTGCAGACGGTAGAAGCGACGCACCGAGGAGAGCCGCCGGTTGATGGAGCTTGCCTTGGCCTTGGCGCGGAATTGCGCTGCGAGGAAGGCCTCGACGTCGTCGCGGCCGGCGGCGAGCAGACCCCTTCCCGCGCGTCGTTCGAGCCATTCCGCCCACGCCGTGAGATCACGGCGATAGCTCGCGAGGCTGGCGGCGGCGAGCCCGTCCTGCAGCCAGACCTGGTCGCAGAAGGCATCGATCAGAGCGGCGCGATCACGCTCCGAAGCGGTAACCTTCATGAGTGAGCAGCCAGCGCTTGATGGCGATCGGCTCGCCGTCGGTGACGCCCATGAATCCGCCGAGCGAGCCCTGGCTCCCGACGACGCGATGACAGGGAATCACCAACGCGATCGGATTCGCGCCGCAGGCGCCGCCCACTGCGCGCGGCGCGCTGTGCAGCGAGCGGGCGAGCTCGCCGTAGGTGCGCGATTCGCCGACCGGGATCTTGGCGAGCGCGTTCCAGACCCTGCGCCGGAAGTCGGTGCCCGCGGGCGCCAGCGGCAAGCTGAAGCGCCAATGAGGATCGGCGAGATAGCGCTCGATTTGCCGGCACGTGCGCTCGGCGATGGCGTCAGTCGGGGGCTGCGCTCGCTCGCGCCTGGGCAGATATTCGATGCCGGTGACGGCGCCGCTCGCGGTGCGGATGCCGAGCACGGCAAAGGGTGTACGCAGTTTCGCGGCGTAATTGATCTCTCGAGGGGGCTGAGCGCCGACGCCACGTGCTCCCTTTGCTTCGCCGCGCTCAGTCGCGTGTGCTGTCATTTGCACGGAGGGCTTGCCAATCGCGCCGGCGGATCGGGGCGACGTGACCGCTAGCAGGGATCGGAAATCGCGCATTAGCTCAGGTTGCCGGGCCGCCATCGCGCGGAAGGTCCGTCACGAACATCTGCCCGGGTTCATGCGTGATCATCAGCTCGACGCAGGCACGCTGCGCGACAGCCTGCGGGGTCACGCCGCAACCCCAGAAAACCGCTACCTCGTTCGCGTAGATCGGAACTGGATCGCCGTAATCGGGTCGGTCGAGGCGGGCGATGCCGATCGCCCGCGGGTCTCCGACGTGGACGGGCGCGCCGTGGGCGTGCGGGTAGTGCGCTGACAGCGCGCGAACCAATTCGACCTGCGTGGCGGCGATAGGGCGCATGGTCACCACCATCGGGCCATGGAAGCGTCCAGCGCGTGCGCAGGCGAGATTGGAAACGAACATCGGCACCGTGGTGTTGTGCTCGACGTTTCGCAGCGGGACCCCGGCCTCGGCAAGCGCATGCTCGAATGTAAAGCTACAACCGAGGAGGAACGCGACCAGGTCGTAGCGCCACAGATCCCGAATATCGTCGCGTTGCTCGGTGAGCTGGCCCCTGCGATAGACGCGATAGCCGGGCAAGTCAGTGCGAAGGTCCGACTCCGGGGCCGAGCGTGCCGGCACCGGATCGCCCGGTGGCGCGATCTCGATCAGCGGACAGGGTGTCGGATTGCGCGTGCAGAAAGCTGCGAACTCAGCCGCGGCCTCGTTCGGCACGACGACCAGGTTCGCTTGCTGGTATGCCGCACAGTGCCCGGCCGTGGTGCCATGCCACTCGCCTCGGCGTGCCGCGAGTCGCAGTTCGGCGGGCGAAATCGTCGGCACGACTGCCCTCCTTTTCGCCTTTCGGAGGTACCATATTATTCCATCTAGGCAAACGACGCTCACACTTGCGGGCGTGCGGAAACGACGTCCGCGGAAGAAACGTTGCGGGAGGACCCATGAAGAAGTTGCTTGCAGTGCTGATCGCTTGTTATGCGCTTGCTCTCACAGATCTCGCCGCAGCTGCCGACAACGTCATCCGGATCGGCGCGATCTACCCGTTGAGCGGCGCGCTTGCGTCGACGGGCAGCGAACTCAAGGCGGCGATTGAGCTGGCCGCTGACCTGATTAACCAGACGCATCCCGAATTGAAGGGTGTCGCGATCGCAACGGGCTCCGGACTGGCGCATCTGGGCGGCGCCAAAATCGAGGTCGTCTTCGCCGATTCGCAAGGCAAGCCCGAAATCGGGCAGGCGGAAGCCGAGCGGCTCATCGACCAGGAGCACGTCGTCGCGCTGATCGGAGCCTATCAATCGGCGGTGACCAAGACGACGAGCCGCATTGCTGAGCAGCGCGGCGTGCCGTATCTCAATCCCGAGTCGAGCAGCCCGGAACTCACCGAGCGCGGCTACAAGTGGTTCTTTCGAACCACCCCGAACGACGAAACTTTTATCGGCAACATGATGCAGTTCCTCGACACCCTGAAGAGCGTTCCGACCAAGAGGATCGCCGTGGTATACGAGAATACCGATTTCGGGGTGAACACAGCCAAGGCGGTTGAGAAGTTCGCGAAGCAGGCAAGGCGAGAGGTCGTAGCGAGCATCCCCTATTCGGCCGGCACGGCTTCGGTGAGCTCGGAGACGCAGAAGCTCGCTGCCTCAAAGCCCGACGTGGCGATTTTCGCGAGCTACACCTCCGATGCACTTCTGTTCGTGCGCACGATGCGCGAGGCGGCCTACGCGCCGCCGGTTTTTCTCGCCAACGATGCGGGCTTCATCGATGCGCGCTTCGTTTCCGAGGTCGGCCCGCAGGTGCAAGGGGTGCTGACGCGCGACGTGTGGGCAAACGACCTGTACACCATCAAGCCGGTGATCAAGCAGCTGAACGACATGTTCAAGGCGCGCTCCGGCAAGGAGCTTAACGGCAACAGCGCTCGGTCCCTGCAGGGCGTGCTGGTGCTTGCCGAGGCGATCGACCGCGCCGGCTCGACCAAGCCGGAAGCGATCCGTCAAGCGCTCGCCGCGATCGATCTCTCGGCGGATCAGGTCGTAATGCCGTGGGCGGGCGTGAAGTTCGACGCCAGTGGTCAGAATGAGCGGGGGCAGGGCCTGATACTGCAGCTCGTCGGCAGCGGCTACAACACCGTGTGGCCTGAGCGCTACAAGCAGAGGCAGGACCTGCCGACCGTGCCCTTTCTTGCCTGGAAGCACTGAGGTTGGCGCGGGACGCAGCGAAGCGGCATGCTCGAGGCGCTCGCCACCGGGTTGTTCAACGGCTTGATCTACGCCGCGGTCGCGGTTGGCCTGGCGTTGATCTGGGGCATCACGGACGTCATCAATTTCGCGCATGGCGACTTCCTGATGCTCGCCATGTACGTTGCCTATTGGCTGTTCACGCTCGGGCATGTGGACCCGACGCTCTCGGCACCGGTCGCAGCGTGCGTGCTCGCGTTTGTGGGCTTCTTCGCGTACGCGCTGATCATCCGGCCCCTTCAGCGAGCGCCGGCCATGATCGTGATCCTCGCCACGTTCGGTCTCGGCCTGGTGTTGCGCCAACTCGCGTTCATTGCTTTCTCGCCGGACTACCGCAATCTCCCCGATACCTGGCTCTCGGGTTCAATCCGTCTCGGCGACATCTCGCTCGGCCGTCCGCAGGTCGTGACCGGTGTCGTCGCACTCGCGATGATCGGCGTGCTTTTCAAGTTGGTGTATCGCACGCGTTGGGGGCGCGCGCTCCAAGCGGTCGCCGAGGACCGGCTGGCCGCCTCGTTGGTCGGGATCCCAAGCGATCGCGTCAATGCGCAGGTGTGGATGCTGGGCAGCGCCGCGGTCGGCGTGACCGGCGCGCTGCTCACTTCGTTCTTCTACGTTTTTCCGTCGGTAGGGGCCGTTTTCGGGCTGCTTGCGTTCGTTGCCGTCGCGATGGGCGGGTTCGGGGCGCTGCCGGGCGCGTTCCTGTCCGGCGTCCTGATCGGCATCGTCGAGGCGCTCACGGGTTATCTGGTCGAACCGGCCTACAAAACGGCAAGCATTTTCCTGATCTTCCTCCTGGTGCTGTGGTATCGACCACGTGGGTTGTTCGGGCGGTGGTGAGAGACGAGCCAACATCGGAATGGCTGTGGCTTGCGCCCGAAGTGTGGTCAGGAGGACACCGTGAAGGAAGCGGCGAGGCCCGCCATTGTACGATCGAGGGGTGCACGCGTCGTGGCGGTTGTCGTACTGGCGCTCGCGGCATTTCCGTTCGCGGTCGCCGATCCGTTCTATCGGCAGATCGTGGTGATGACGTTGATGTACGGCGCGCTTGGCGCGGCATGGAACCTGGTTGGCGGCTTCCTGGGCCGCGTCTCGTTCGGCCATGCGGTGTTCCTCGGCCTCGGTGCGTACACAACGCTGCTCCTCCTGCACAAGCTCGGGCTCAGTCCGTGGCTCGGCATTCCGGCAGGCGGCCTCATTGCAGCTGTCAGCGCGTTCGTCGTGGGTCGACCGACGCTGCGGCTTACCGGACACTATTTCGCGATGGCTACGATCGCGGTGCTCGCAGTCGCGCATGTGCTGATGGTCAACTGGAGCTGGGCAGGGGGCGCGGTCGGACTCGAGGCGCCGATCGCGAACAGCGTGTGGCTGTTGCTTTTCCGCTCACGCGCTCCCTATTACTGGATTGCAGCCGTCCTTGCACTGCTCACGCTGTGGGCGACCTACACGCTAGCGAGATCGAGGGCGGGCTATTACTGGCGCGCGATCAATGGCGACGAGGCGGCCGCGCGCAGTCTTGGCGTGCCGGCCGAACGCTACAAGATGCTTGCTTTCGTGATGTCGGCCGCGCTTACTGGGATATGGGGCGGCTTCTACGCGATCTATGTCGGCTTCGTCGATCCCGACTCCGCGTTTAGCCTCACCCTCTCGATTCAAATCGTGCTCGTCGCGATCCTTGGCGGTGTGGGCACGATTACGGGCCCGTGGCTCGGCGCGGCGCTGCTTGTCCCGCTCGCCGAGGGCATGCGCGTGGCGATGGGCGGATCGGGAAAGGGCTTCGATCTGCTGCTCTACGGTTTGGCGATCGTCCTGGTGAGCCTGTTTCTGCCGCGAGGTCTGATCGCCCTAAGGTTGCGTCGTGGCGCTGCTCCAGGTTGACAAGCTCACCAAGCGCTTCGACGGCCTAGTCGCGAACCGCGACGTGAGCTTCGCAGTGGACGCGGGCGAGATCGTCGGCATCATCGGTCCCAACGGCGCGGGCAAGAGCACGCTTTTCAATTGTATCGCTGGTCACGAGACGCCGACGTCGGGCAGCGTAGCTTTAAGCGGCGCCGAGCTCGTTGGTCGCGCGCCGGAGGCGATCGCCGATCTCGGCCTCATGCGCACCTGGCAGATTCCGCGTTGTTTCACGGCCATGAGCGTTCTAGAGAACACGATGGTCGGTGCGCTGCTACGCCACCCGAATCCCGCGAGTGCGAGGACCGAGGCGCAGCGCGTGCTCGATGCAGTGGGCCTCGAAAAGCGTGGGGCGGCGCGTGCAGGCAACCTGAACCTCGCGGGCCAGAAGCGCGTGGAGCTTGCGCGCGCGCTCGCAACGTCGCCGAAGCTTCTGTTGCTCGACGAAGTCGCGGGTGGGCTCAATCCGACGGAAGCGCGCGAGCTAGTTGCAATCCTGCGCGCGGTGCATGCACGCGGGATCACGCTGGTGATCGTGGAGCACGTGCTCGAAGTGCTGATGCAGCTCGCCCACCGGGTGCTGGTGCTCGACTTCGGCGAACTGATCGCCTCGGGAACGCCGGAGGAGGTCGTGCGCAACCCGGCGGTGATTGAAGCCTACCTCGGTAGAAAGCGCGATGCCTGATGCAGCGATCCTGAATGTCGACGACCTGCATGTCGCTTACGGAGGGGTCCATGCCGTGCGGGGAGTCACGCTCGAGGTGCGCGCGGGCGAGATCACCGCGCTGCTCGGCGCGAACGGCGCCGGGAAGTCGAGCACGTTGCTTGCGATCATGGGCTCGCTCCGAGCGAGGAGCGGACGCGTGCGCTTCGACGGCGTCGATGTCACCGGGCGTTCGTCAGATGCGCTGGTCCGCAGCGGCATGGCGCTCATCCCCGAGGGCGGGCGCATCTTCGCGCGCCAAGACGTCGAGCAGAACCTGCGGCTTGGTGCATACGTTGTCGCCGACGAAGCTGTCTGTCGCGACCGCATCGAGCGCGTTTACGCTCTGTTTCCGCGGCTCGCCGCACGGCGCACCCAGATCGCGGGAACGCTCTCTGGCGGCGAGCGGCAGATGCTAGCGATAGGTCGCGCCCTGATGAGCGGCCCCCGACTGTTGCTCGTCGACGAGCCGAGCCTGGGTCTCTCGCCGCGACTTGTGGAAACAGTATTCGACACGCTTGCGAACCTCAACCGTGGTGGAACCTCGATCCTGCTAGTCGAGCAGAACATGGTGCAGGCGCTGGAGCTCGCATCGCGCGCCTACGTGATGCAGAGCGGTCGCATTGCGCTGCACGGCAGCGCGCAGGAGATCGGCGCGTCGGACGAGGTGCGGCGCGCCTATTTGGGTTTGTAACGCGGGTGGATTGAAGCTCACACGATTCATGGCCGATCGCCGCAGAGCGCCCGGCCGCAGAGTATGAAGAATGATCGAGTGATGTTCAATGAAACAGACGCCTGCTCACGATCACCACAATCCTCACGTTCTGCAGCTATCCCTGCCAATCTGAAGAGAGTCATCGAGGTGGGTTGCAGCAGAGGGGCTTTGGCCCGTGCGTATCGCGAAGCCAACACGGCATGCGAGTATGTAGGCATTGAAATTGACCGGGAATCTGCTGATCACGCGCGGGCGTTCTGCAGTTCCGTAATTTGCGAGGACATCGAGCAGATCGATGAAGCCGTGTTCGCGTCGCTTTTCCCTTCCGATTGCTGGATCTTTGCCGACTCCCTGGAACACCTCCGCGACCCGTGGGCCGTGCTGACGCGCATCAGGGGACACATTCACCCGGATGCGCGAGTGATCGCCTGTATCCCAAATGCTCAGCACTGGAGCGTTCAGGCACGACTGAACCGCGGTGAGTTCAGGTATGAGGATCGCGGATTGCTGGATCGCACTCATTTGCGCTGGTTTACGCGCACAACAATCGCGGAACTCTTCCAATCGGCGGGGTACCGCATGATCGACGAATTTTGCGCGAGTTTTCGACGAGCCCGAAAGAGCGAAATGGCTGCCTTCGATCAGGGCCATGGCTTTGGCCGGTGGAACCGATCCCCACGGCGCCGAGACCGATGCGCTCGCCCTCCAATACGTTCTAAAGGCGGCTCCGGCGTAGGGACGAACTGCTCATGAATCGCTGGCAGTTCTGGATCGACCGCGGAGGTACGTTCACCGACATCGTCGCCCGGCGCCCCGACGGGACGCTCACCGCGCATAAGCTGCTCTCGGATAATCCCGAGCGCTACCGCGACGCGGCGGTCGCCGGCATCCGCGAGCTGCTCGGCGTCCCGCCCGACGCGCCGATTCCTGTCGATGCGATCGAGGCCGTGAAAATGGGCACGACCGTCGCCACCAATGCGCTGCTCGAACGCAAGGGCGAGCGCACCGCGCTGGCGGTCACTCGCGGCTTCGGTGACGCTCTGCGCATCGCCTACCAGAACCGCCCCAAGCTGTTCGTGCGTCGCATCGTGCTGCCGGCGCTCCTCTACGAGCGAGTGGTCGAGATCGACGAGCGTATCGGCGCCCGCGGCGATATCGTCCGCCCTGTCGACCTGGCCTCTGCGGAGCGCGATTTGCGCTCTGCATACGACGACGGAATACGCGCCTGCGCGATCGTGTTCATGCACGGCTACCGCTATCCGGAGCACGAACGGGCAGTGGCGAAGCTCGCGCGCGCCATCGGCTTCGAGCAGGTGTCGGTGAGCCATGAGGTGAGCCCGCTCATGAAGCTCGTCTCGCGCGGCGATACGACCGTGGTCGACGCGTACCTCTCGCCGATACTGCGGCGCTACGTCGCCCAGGTCGAAGAGGATCTCCTGGGCGGGCGAAAGCAAGGAGCGACGCGGCTGCAGTTCATGCAGTCCTCCGGCGGCTTGACCGACGCCCATCTGTTCCAGGGCAAGGACACGATCCTGTCGGGCCCTGCAGGAGGTGTCGTCGGCGCCGTGCAGGTGTCGCGGCAGGCAGGCTTCGCCAAGATCATCGGCTTCGACATGGGTGGGACGTCGACCGACGTCACTCACTATGCGGGAGAGTACGAGCGCGCCTTCGACACCGAGGTCGCCGGCGTGCGTTTGCGCGCGCCGATGATGCGCATACACACCGTCGCTGCCGGCGGCGGCTCGATCTGCAGCTTCGAGGGCTCGCGCTTCCGAGTCGGGCCCGAGTCGGCGGGGGCGAATCCAGGACCGGTGTCGTATCGTCGCGGCGGGCCGCTTACCGTCACCGATTGCAACATCATGGTGGGCAAGATCGACCCGGAACTCTTTCCCAGAGTGTTCGGGCCGGGATCCGATCTGCCTCTCGATGCCGGTGCCGTGCGCAACAAGTTCCAGGCCCTGACGGCGGAGCTAAAGCAGAAGACGGGCCATGTGCGCTCGCCCGAGGCGATCGCGGATGGCTACTTGAGGATCGCCGTGGAGAACATGGCGCACGCGATCAAGCACATCTCGGTGGAGCG
>DASPTZ010000167.1:0-2840 GCA_035623155.1 Casimicrobiaceae bacterium
GGCGATCGAGCCGATAGTCGGTCCGGAACTTGGTGGTGAGCGCGGGATAGACGCCTTGCCAGCGTTGAGCGGTCATGGAATGACCTCGTACGGATTGGGGAAGACCTGCTTGGTGTTGGCCTTCTTCACCAGCGGCACCGCCTGGGTCGCGGCAGGCACGCATTATCGCTCGACCGAGTACGCCGCGCCTATGCCGCAGCTGTCGCGACTGCGGGTTCCTACCCCCGGCGAATACCGCCCTGCACTCGGACCGACTTCTGCATCGGACCGGGCCCGCCATGTCCGCCGTGCAAGGGGAGCGGACGGAAAAACGGCGCGCCGACAAAGACCACCGCTGGCGGATAGAACCCCGGCGCCCACCAGGTGCTGCAGTCCGACCACGTTGGATCACAGCCGTAGCTCGCCGGAGCCCCGTAGCCGTTGAACGGCGGCGGCGTTTCGATGATCTGGTACTGCACGGGGGAATATTGCACCGTCGGAGGTGGTACGACCGGGTAGGGCATCGGCGGAGCCTGGACAACCGGGTAAGGCATCGGCGGTGGCGGCTGACGCTTGGCGAAATCGATCTCCTGCTCCAGCTGCCGGACTCGCTCGGCGAGCATTTGCACGTCGGGCGAGTCAGCGTCACCGGACTTCTTGGGCGGGGTCTCGTGCGTGACCTTGGTGACTTGCACGCCGTCGGGAGGAGGCAGGTTGCTGATGTTGATCGTTCCCGACTTGTCGATCCACGTGTAGATGTCGGCGTGGGCGAGCCCGATCCCCAATGGGCAGGCCAGCATCAGGGCCAGAGCGGTCGGGAGAATGCGGGGAAGCATCGCTGCAATCCAAGCGCCTTCCTATCATTGTAGGTCGCCGCGCTCAGATTGGATAGTCGCCGACCCCCTATAGTTCCTAAACAGCCGCCAGGCTCGCTAATTCCATGACGAGCGGGTCTTCCCCAGGTGGTTTTGAGGCTGCTGCGCAGCGTGCTAGGGTTGCGTGGGCGCTGACTTCATGAGCACAGCCGATCACATCCGGACATTGGCGCCGTTGAGCCTCGTTCGGGGCATCGGCATCCGCCAGGTCCGCCTAACCTGCGGATTGGTCTTGTTTTCCTACCTGCTGTCGCATTTCGCAAATCACGCGCTCGGCAACATCTCCTACGCTGCGATGGAGGACGGCCTCGACTATCACATGAGGTTCTGGCGCGATCCCGTCGTCACCGCGGTGTTGTACACGGCCGCTGTCGTCCACTGGGGCCTTGGGCTTTGGGCACTCTACGAGCGGCGGCAGTTCCGTTACCCGGCGCCCGAAATCACCCAGCTCGTGCTCGGACTCTCCATTCCGTTCCTGCTGGTCATCCACTTCGTCGGAAATCGACTGCAGGCGCCGTTGTTCGGCCGGAACCTGTACTACGCATTGGCCCTGATCGGTTACTGGGTCACCCGCCCCTACGTTCACTGGGTGCAATTCGCGCTGCTGATCGTGGCCTGGACTCACGGTTGCATCGGGCTCTATTTCTGGCTGCGTCTCAAGCGATTCTTCTCCTGGGCCGCGCCGTATCTGCTGGCAGCGGCGGTGCTGATCCCCACGCTCGCCTTGCTGGGCCTCGTCCAGGGCGCGAAGGAGGCGATCGCCCTGTACGCCGATCCGGCGTGGCGCGCCGCCAATGTGACCGGGCGCGGCGCGACGCCGCCGCAGCGGGAGTTGCTCGACTCGCTGATCGTCTACTTCGCGATCGGCTACGCCTGCGCGCTCGCACTCATCCTCGCTGCGCGCGGCGGGCGGCTGCTCTGGGAGCGTCGTCACGGCACGGTCGGTTTGACCTATCCCGACGGGCGGGTCGTGCGCGTGCCTCAAGGCATGAGCGTGCTCGAGGCGAGCCTTCGCTACAACATTCCGCACGCCAGCGTATGCGGCGGCAAGGCTCGATGCTCGACCTGCCGGATACGGGTGAGGGGCGACCCGCGGGCACTGCCCAAACCCTCTCCTCGCGAAGCATTCGTGCTCGAACGCGTGGGCGCCAGCACGGATCCCGCGATCCGCCTCGCCTGCCAGTTGCGGCCGGTCAGCGACCTTTCCTTCTGGCTAATCTTCCCCCCTCAGATGAACGCGGCGGGGGTTCGGCGATCGGTCAAGGTCAACTCGGGCGACGAGCGCTACGTCGTGTGCATGTTCATCGACATGCGCCGCTCGACCGCCATGGCCGAGAAGCGTCTGCCCTACGACACCATGTTCGTCATCAACCGGTTCCTTGGCGCGGTCGCCGCAGCCGTCGAGGAAAGCGGCGGCCGCCCGAACCAGTTCGTCGGCGACGGGCTGCTGGCGCTGTTCGGCCTCGACTACGACCGCAAGACGGCGTGCGAGCAAGCGCTCGCCGCCGTGACCAGGATCGCCGCAAACATGGCCAAGCTGAACCAGGATCTCGCCAACGACTTGCACGAAACGATTCAGTACGGCATCGGCATCAATGGCGGCGAGGTCATCATCGGCGACGTGGGCTATCGCGACCATATGGTGTTCACCGCACTGGGCGATGCGGTCAACGTCGCGGCCCGCCTTCAGGACCTGACCAAGTCGTACGCGTGCGGCGCGGTCGTGGCCGAGGAGGTCTGCCGAATGTCGGGTCTTCCGCCGGATGGACAGTCGACGCACGACGCCAAGATTCATGGTCGCGACGAATCGATCACGGTCCGGCTGTTGAATAATGCACGCTGATCGACATTCACTTGGTCGCCTCTAGGATGCCGCTAGAACGAGCGGGAGAGTGAAGCAACGACACCATTCCGATTGCCTACACCCGTTGCCGCATACGCCGCGCTTACATGGTTCACCCCCACCCAACTCACCTGGAGATTGAA
>DASPTZ010000168.1:0-11709 GCA_035623155.1 Casimicrobiaceae bacterium
CCGGCGTGACGATGTAGACCTCGCGCGTACACACCTCGCCGATATTCATAGCCTGCCTCCATCTGGCATACGACATTCGCTCACACCACCGGAGCCGCGCACGGAGGAATCGAACAGCGAGTCGTGCGGGCACCTCCAATCCCGCACCAGTGTTCATGATTCATCCATCCCTTCGGTTCGCTCACCGGCGGACGTTGCACGATCGGAAACCGATGTGAAATACGAGGAATTGCGGATTCGAATGCACCGGATCATTCTCGGGGGTTATCTAAGAGCGCGCGGGGCTGACCGGGGTCGGCAACGCCGAGCATGAGATGAGCCGAGCCTACGTAGTTGCGCGGATTGAGGTGACAACGCGCAATGCCGCACCGTCGCGGCTCGAGCGAGTCCACGATGAGCGGACGGTTAACTCCGGTTCTGCGTCGCCGGACTCGCCTTTGGGGGGCGGCGATCTATTGGAGGAGAGCATCATGGATCTCCTCGTTTCTTATCAGCGTGGCCGCTATGGCCGGGCAAGGCGCGAGATCCTCAGGGTACTGGAGCGCCTGGGCGACGGGCATCCGCTCATCGAGCGCACGGCGGTCGACGGCATCGCGTTCGTGCGTACAGCACTCGATGGACGTCTCGTCGTGCAAGGGTGCCGCACCCTGTTCCAGCAAGGCCAAGCATTCGAAGAGGCGGTCAAATGGGTTCCGGTGGACTACTGGTGCAACGCCGACCTGGAGACCATTCACCGGCTCCTCGTCGAGCACGTGCGCGATCGGATCGCCCCCAACGAAACCTGGGGTCTGAAGGTCGCCAAGCGCCGCTGGCAGCGCTTTCACACGGACGAGATTGTTACGCAGCTCGCCGGGGCGATTGACCGAAAGGTCGACCTCGATCGTCCCGATAAGCTCGTGCGCGTGGACGTGGTCGGCGCTGAGGTCGCGATCTCCGTACTGCGGCCAGACGATGTGTTCTCGGCAACGGCGACTCATAGCCCCCCTCGGGGACCGCCTGAAGCCGATGCGATTGAGCGGAACATGGGCCGCCCGGCCTCACGAGGAGAGCCGGACGGCCCGCATTAGGCCATCTGGGTCAGCTTATGAGCGCCTTGGTCCACGAGATGCGCCTTGGCGCTCCTGGGCCTCATTCACGCGCAAGGGGCGACCCCCTAGCATCTTGCCATTGAGATTCTGGATCGCGCGGCTCGCGTCACCACGCGACATCTCGACGAACCCGAAGCCTCGCGGCGTTCCGGTATCGCGATCAGTGATCAGACTCACCGATTCGACGGTCCCGTGCTGGCTGAAGAGATCGCGGATTTCGCGCTCAGTGGTTGAGAAGGGCAGGTTGCCCACATAGATCTTCGTCATATACAGAAAAAACACTCCACAAGGGACCACTCGGGCCCCGGACAATGAACACCGTGGCGCCCTCGCAGGCTCCCGGGCCAGATCGGGACACATTCGACCATCGACTTCGTAAACCAGCGCAGGAAGCGCACGGACTCGACAGGAAGGGGGAACGTCACGAACTGCACCCTTCATTGGGGCACAGCGCTGCAATCCAAGGCCCTGCGACTGTGACCTCGCTAGAGTCACTTAATTAGTAGGGCGACGCATCGTGCTCACAATTGGCGCGCTGGCCGCAAGCCACGGGCCTAATGTGTGATTCTGCTCTCGGATGGAGCTTCGGTTTGCGCGCTGCAATCGCAATGACCCTGCAGGCAGGAGATTTTCTCAGTGGAAACACTGCGGTTGCGCAAGATACAGCAGCCCTCCAAGGTCGAGCGACTCTTGGAAGTGTGTATCTCGCGTTCGAATATTCTGCCAAAGGGTTCCTACCAGATTCGCGACCCAGGTGCAGTGCCGCAGCGATTGCGACCGATCCTCAGTCAGGCGACCGAACAAGGGAAGGTATGGTCGTGCTGGGCCAATAATTCCGATAGCTGGCTGTCTACGTGTGAAATGTCATTGGCCTTATCACGAGGGCGTGGAATACACCGGTGCTGCACCTCAGCCTCCATGATAAGGACGGCGCGCTAACAGATTCGGCCCCCTGGACACCCGATCCACAAGGAACGTGGCGTCGCGCCTGCGAGGGTAAGTCATGAGCCTGTTGCACTTGCTCTGACTGCCGCAAGGATGTCTCTTCGTCCGCGTGCGCCTGCCCGCACTGCGGCCGCCCAAGCAGGAAATCACTCTTCCCCCCTCGAAAATCATGGGCCGGCGCTGCGTCGCCGCCATCTGGTTTGCCGGAACGAACGCTTTGAGCGGCTGCGCCCTGATGCTCTTTCAGCCGCCGAACCGCTCAGCCAGCACCCCGTGGCGCAGGCCGCGATCGCTCACCGTGAGTGTGTCCTTGCGCAGCTTCGCCATCACGGTTCTGATGATGCAGGCACCGGCGAGAATCACCTCCGCCCGCTTCGGCTGCAGGCCGATGATGACGCGACGGGCATTGGCGTCGCGCGAGCGGTAAAGCTCGATCTGGCGTTCGATCTCGGTGCGATCGAGGACAGCGCCCTGTACCACGTTCGCATCGTAGCGCGCGAGCTGGTGCTTGACGGAAGCCATGTTGGTCGCCGTGCCGCCCATGGCAACCAGCGCGTCGGGCACCGCGTGGCCCCCGATGGGCGATAGCTCGGCGGAGATGGCTGCCATGACTTCGCGCAGCACATCCGGCTGCACAACACCCCCGAGCTTGAAGCGCTCGGTGTAACGCACGGCACCAAGCTCCAGGCTGAAGCGCTCGTCCACGCTCGAGTCGTGCCCGAAGGTGAACTGTGTGCTGCCGCCGCCGCTGTCGAATACGACGAGCGATCCAGGGACCAAGACTAGCCCGGACCTGGCGGCGAGGTAGGCCAGCCGCCCCTCCTCTTCGCCGCTAATTACTTCGATGTGCAAGCCGGTTCGCGCCTCGATCGCTGCGATGAACTCACTGCGATTGGACGCCATCCGCAAGCCAGCCGTGCCCACTGCCACGGTTGCAAGCACGCTGTGCTGCTGCGCTTCATCGACCATGCCCGCGATCGCGGCGGCCGTCCGCTCGAGCGCGGCGCCGCTGATGACCCGATGCTGCGCCAGTCCCTCGCCAAGGCGGGTCAGCTCCGCGCGGTCGACGACGGTGCGCCACCCCCCTTCGGGGCTACGCTCGCCGATGTGGAACTTGACCGAATTGGTGCCGACATCGATCACAGCGTAGCGCGCCGCGGCAAGACCGATCAGCACCGCGAGACCCCGTGGGTAGCTGGTATTCGCATAGCCGCCCAAGCCGAGCCCTCGGACGACACGTGCAACTGCTGCCGCATCCTCGGACTCCACGGCAACCGTGCGCGTCGTCTTGCCCTCCGCAGCCACGTCCGCGAGCTCGGTCATGCAGCCACCTACCGTATAGCGGGTTCGTTGCTTGTGAACCCTCACTGCACGAATCGCGCCTGCGGGCCCCGCGAACTGCTGCAGGAACTCTTCGAGCGTGCGGCGGCCGCCAGACGGGGAAGGCACCGCGAGTCCGAGCGCATCAAAGAGCTGCGCCGTCTCGGCAGCGGCCAGCGGAAACGCCGCTTTCATGACCGGCATCCACTGCTCAAGACGCTCAGCGTTGACCTGCTTCAACACCTTGATGTCGATCAGCGCATTGCGGACCTTCGCGTTGCCGCCTGCTGCGGAGAGCAGGTAGATCTCGTCGCTAGCCTGGGTTCCCTCTGGAGTTAATCCCGCCAGCTGCGCTTCCGCCTCCCCGAAGCGCCGACCGAACGCACGCCACTCCCATCGAGGTGTGATCTGCTGCATGTTGAATTATGTGCTCCAGAAGACAGCGTAGGGAGCCGGGCTCAGACGCCACAAGCGACATTCGCACTTTCTCGTATTCCACGGGCGGCCGGGATTGGAGCAGTCTTTCTGTCTGCGTCGGCGGAGCTTTGGAGTGACGATGCAATCTCGAGCACAAACTGCCCTAAGGCTTCTGCGCATGGCGGTCGTACTAGCCCTGGCAGCCTGTGCAACCCTGCGCGTCGGCAGCGACTACGATCGCAGCGTAAGTTTCAGTGGTTACCATTACTTCACCTGGCTGCCGCGAGAGCGGTACGGTACCAGTAACCCGCTCGTCGTACAGAGAGCGCACGATGCAATCCAGGCAAGGCTGACGCAGAAGGGCTTCACGTATGTCAGTGACGCCGCCGTCGCCGATTTTGCCGTCGATTTCACCATCGGTGCGCGTGAGCGCATAGAGGTACACTCCTATCCGGCTCCATATGCGGGATCGTGGGGCTATCCAGGGTGGTGGGGCGCGCCTTACTGGGGCAGCGAGGTCGATGTACGGCAGTATCGCGAGGGGACGTTAGCGATCGACATCTTCGATGCCCGCACTCATCGCCCCGTATGGCATGGATGGGCAAAAAAAGAGCTTAGCCAGTCGGATATCGAGCGCTCGGAGACCCCGATCCGCGAAGCGGTGGACGCGGTGCTAGCGAGCTTTCCGCCTAAGTGACTGGGAAGCCCCCGAACTCGAAGCTCCGCGCGCAACGCACCCGGAGTCGCTGCCGCAGCGACCGTGCCGGCCGAACCGGTTCCGTACCGAGGCGCATCGACTTCGGGTTTGCGCGCAAGTCACTGATAATTATGGGTGCTGACGGGCTCGAACCGCCGACATTCGCCTTGTAAGGGCGACGCTCTACCAGCTGAGCTAAGCACCCTCCTTAAATAAGCCGAAATCGCAGGAAGCGATTTCCGCGGACATCACTCCGTCGACCGCGGGCAAAAGGCGTGGCTTTTGCCCGCTGCGCACTGCCAAACCCTCGCGGCGATTTCGGCCGACATCAGCTCCGATTTCCCGCCGGCGAGAGGCGCGGCTTTCGCCGCCTCCTAGACGTCAGTGCGCCGGCGGGACGACCGGTTTCACGCGCCGGCCGTTGCGGGGCCTGCGCTTGTCCTCGCTCTCCGCGGCGGCGGCGGCCGGGGCGGCGGGCGCCTCGGGCTGCTGCGGCATCGGCTGCTGCGTGAGCGCAACGGCGAGCACCTCGTCGATCCACTTCACCGGCTTCACCTCGAGATTACCCTTGATGTTGTCCGGGATCTCCACGAGGTCCTTCTGGTTCTCGTCCGGGATGAGCACGGTCTTGATGCCGCCGCGATGCGCCGCGAGCAGCTTCTCCTTCAGGCCGCCGATCGGCAGCACCTCTCCGCGCAGCGTGATCTCCCCGGTCATCGCCACGTCGGAACGCACCGGGATCTTGGTGAGCGCCGAGACGAGGGCGGTACACATACCGATGCCGGCGCTCGGCCCGTCTTTCGGCGTCGCGCCCTCCGGGATGTGCAGGTGCACGTCGTGCTTCTGATAGAACTCGGGCTCGAGACCGAGTACCTGCGCGCGGCTGCGCACCACGGTCATGGCCGCCTGGATCGACTCCTGCATGACTTCGCCCAGCTGCCCGGTGTGCTGCAGCTTGCCCTTGCCGGGCACCACCGCGGCTTCGATCGTGAGTAGCTCCCCGCCGACTTCCGTCCACGCCAGGCCGGTCACCTGCCCGATGCGGTTCATGTCCTCGGCCTTGCCGTAACGGAAGCGCCGCACCCCGAGGTACTTGTCGAGATTGCGCGGCGTGACCGCGACCGACTTCTGCTGCTTCTTGTTGAGCAGCATGTGCTTCACGGCCTTGCGGGCGATCTTGGCAATCTCGCGCTCGAGGTTACGCACGCCGGCCTCGCGCGTGTAGTAGCGCACGATGTCGAGCAGCCCGCTGTCAGACAGCTTGAGCTCGTCGGGCTTGAGCCCGTTGCTCTTCATCTGCTTGGGCACGAGGTAGCGGCGCCCGATGTTGAGCTTCTCGTCCTCGGTGTACCCTGGCAGGCGGATCACTTCCATGCGATCGAGCAGCGGCGGCGGAATGTTGAGGCTGTTGGCCGTGCACACGAACATCACCTCCGAGAGGTCGAGATCCACCTCGAGGTAATGATCGTTGAAGGTCGAGTTCTGCTCGGGATCGAGCACCTCGAGCAGCGCCGAGGACGGGTCACCGCGGAAGTCCATCGACATCTTGTCCACTTCATCGAGCAGGAACAACGGGTTGTGCACCCCGGCCTTGGCCATGTTCTGCACGATCTTGCCGGGCATCGAGCCGATGTAGGTGCGCCGGTGGCCGCGGATCTCGGCCTCATCGCGCACACCGCCAAGCGACATGCGTACGAACTTGCGGTTGGTCGAGCGTGCGATGCTCTGCCCGAGCGAGGTCTTGCCCACGCCCGGGGGGCCGACGAGGCACAGGATCGGACCCTTGAGCTTGTCGACGCGCTGCTGCACGGCGAGATACTCGACGATGCGCTCCTTGACCTTCTCCAGACCGTAGTGATCCTCGTCCAGCACCTTCTGCGCGCGGGCGATGTCCTTGATGATCTTGGTGCGCTTCTTCCACGGCACCTTGACCAGCCAGTCGACGTAGTTGCGCACCACGGTCGCCTCGGCGGACATCGGCGACATCATCTTCAGCTTGTTGAGCTCGCCGGCGGCCTTGTCACGTGCCTCCTTGGGCATGCCGGCCTTGGCGATCTTCTGCTCGAGCTCGCTGATCTCGTTGCCGCCCTCGTCCATCTCGCCGAGCTCTTTCTGAATGGCCTTCATCTGCTCATTCAGGTAGTACTCGCGCTGGCTCTTTTCCATCTGCGCCTTGACGCGTCCGCGGATGCGCTTCTCGATCTGCAGCACGTCCATTTCGCTCTCGATGGCGACCAGGATGTGCTCGAGACGTTTCTTGACGTCGAGGATCTCGAGCACCTTCTGCTTCTCGGCGAGCTTCAGCGACATGTGCGCCGCGACCGTATCGGCGAGGCGCCCGGCCTGCTCGATGCCGGCGAGCGCGGTCAGCACCTCCGGCGGCACCTTCTTGTTGAGCTTCACGTACTGCTCGAACTGGGAAATGACCGAGCGCGCCAGCACGTCCATTTCCTTCTCGTCATAGGTCTCGGCGTCCGGCAGCAGCGTCGCGTCCGAGGAGTAATACTCGCCCGCGTGCAGCTTCTCGATGCGCGCGCGCTCGACGCCCTCGACCAGCACCTTGACGGTGCCGTCGGGAAGCTTCAGCAGCTGCAGGATGGTCGCGACGGTGGCGATGCGGTACAGGTCGTCGGCCTTGGGGTCATCGACGTCGGCCTGTTTCTGCGCCACCAGCATGATGCGCTTGTCGGTGCGCATCGCAACATCGAGCGCCTGAATCGACTTCTCGCGCCCGACGAACAGCGGAATCACCATGTGCGGGTAGACGACCACGTCCCGCAGCGGCAGCACCGGCACGTTCTGCAGCATGTCAGGGAGCGGACTCGTCGGGGTGGTCGGTTCGGACACGCTCAAGCCCTCGATAGTGGGTGGATGTGCGACCGGGCATCTCGGAGAACCCGGCGGACCAGCGTTCGTGCCACTAG
The DNA here is from genome assembly GCA_035623155.1 of Casimicrobiaceae bacterium. Classification (GTDB taxonomy): domain Bacteria; phylum Pseudomonadota; class Gammaproteobacteria; order Burkholderiales; family Casimicrobiaceae; genus PALSA-1003. The sequence goes on from DASPTZ010000168.1 coordinate 7,392, forward strand.
TGTAGCGGGAAATGAGGCTGAAGCCGCGCGTTTCAAGGTGACGCGCCTCACGGCCGGCGCACTCCGCTCACCGCGACGGCCGGCCGGCTTTCGGGCTCAGTGGTGATTGGAACCGGAAGCGCGACGCGGCTCGTCAACGCTGGCGAGGCGGCTGTCGTCGGAGCCGTAGACGATGTAAGGCTTTGTCTGTCCCTCGATGACCGTCTCGTCGATGACGATCTTGGCCACGTTACGCATCGAGGGCAGCTCGTACATGGTATCGAGCAGCACGGTCTCGAGGATGGTGCGCAGCCCGCGGGCGCCCGTCTTGCGCTGCATGGCGCGGTGCGCCACGGCCTTGAGCGCCTCGTCGCGGAATTCGAGCTCGGCGCCCTCCATCTCGAAGAGCCGCCGGTACTGCTTGGTGAGCGCATTTTTCGGCTCGGTGAGGATCGAGATCAGCGCCCCCTCGTCGAGCTCGTCGAGCGTCGCCACCACCGGCAAGCGGCCGACGAACTCCGGGATCAGCCCGTACTTGATGAGATCCTCCGGTTCGACGTCGTGGAACAGGTCGCTCCCGTGCGGGCGGGTGTTGATGCCGCGCACCTCGGAGGTGAAGCCGATCCCGCTTCGCTGGGTGCGATTGAGGATGATCTTCTCGAGCCCGGCGAAAGCGCCGCCGCAGATGAAGAGGATGTTGCTGGTATCGACCTGCAGAAACTCCTGCTGCGGATGCTTGCGGCCGCCCTGCGGCGGCACCGAGGCGATCGTGCCTTCGATGAGCTTCAGCAGCGCCTGCTGCACGCCCTCGCCGGAGACGTCGCGCGTGATCGAGGGGTTGTCGGACTTGCGCGAGATCTTGTCGATCTCGTCGATGTAAACGATGCCAGTCTGCGCCTTCTCGACGTCATAGTCGCACTTCTGCAGCAGCTTCTGGATGATGTTCTCGACGTCCTCGCCCACATACCCGGCCTCGGTCAGCGTCGTGGCGTCGGCGATGGTGAAGGGAACGTTGAGAAGCCGTGCGAGGGTCTCCGCGAGCAGCGTCTTGCCGCAGCCCGTCGGGCCGATCAGCAGGATGTTGCTCTTGGCGATCTCCACCTCCTCCTTGGCGCGCGAGTTGCCGCTACGGGTCTGCAGGCGCTTGTAGTGGTTGTAGACCGCCACCGAGAGCACCTTCTTGGCTCGCTCCTGGCCGATGACGTATTCGTCGAGGACCTTCTTGATCTCGTGGGGCTTCGGCAGCTTGTCGCGGGCGCGCTCGGCACGATCCTCGAGCTCCTCGCGAATGATGTCATTGCACAGCTCGACGCATTCGTCGCAGACGAACACCGAGGGGCCGGCGATCAGCTTGCGGACTTCGTGCTGGCTCTTCCCGCAGAACGAGCAATAGAGGAGCTTGCCGTCGTCGTGACGGCCGCGGGAGTCCTCACTCATCGATATTCCTCATATGACCCACGCCGCGCGGCGCCACTGGCAGGCGCATCACACCGAGTTTCTTATAGCACGGTGACACGTCATGAAGCAAAGAGCGGCGCCCCCTTAAGTGCTTGAACGCACGCGACTTGTATGACGGGGTTCACTACTTTGACATTTATCGGACCGGTCGCCCGGCGCGTGCGGCCCCTTGGGCCGATCACGCCGGCTTGACCGGTGCCGGCGTCGCGGGCAGCTCGCCACGCTTCTCCAGCACCTTGTCGATCAGCCCATAGCGCACCGCCTCCTGCCAGTCCATGAAGCGGTCGCGGTCGGTATCATGCTTGATGCGGTCGACGCTTTGCCCGGTGTGCTTGGCGAGGATTTTGTTCAAGCGGTCGCGTGTCTCGAGCATCTCCCGGGCGTGGATTTCCATGTCCGCCGCCTGCCCCTGAAAGCCGCCCAGAGGCTGGTGAATCATGACGCGCGCGTGCGGCAGGCAGTAGCGCTTGCCGCGGGTGCCGCCGGCGAGGAGCACCGCACCCATGCTGGCCGCCTGGCCGATGCAGATGGTGCTCACGTCGGGCTTGATGAACTGCATCGTGTCGTAGATCGCCAGTCCCGCGCTCACTATCCCTCCGGGGGAATTGATGTAGAGCGCAATGTCCTTGTCCGGGTTCTCCGACTCGAGAAACAGCATCTGCGCGACCACGATGTTCGCCATGTAGTCATCGACCGCGCCGACGATGAATACCACACGCTCCTTGAGCAGCCGGGAATAAATGTCGTAGGCGCGCTCGCCGCGGGCGGTCTGCTCGACCACGATGGGAACCAGATTCAGGCCACGTTCGTTCATGTGTCGCTCGCCTCATGGTGCTGGTGCTGCCCGGGGTCGGCCCCAGGGTGATGTTCGTGCTCGGCGTGCCGGCCAAAACCGGTGAGCTCGGTGAAGGTCACGGGATGCTCGGTGATGCGCGCCCGCTCGAGCAGCCAGTCCACCGCCTGGTCCTCGAGCGCGGCGGACTCGATCTGCCGCATGGCATCCCGATTCTGCTGATACGCGCGCCGCGCCTCATCCGGGTTCGGATAGCCTTCGACGAGCCCCTCGAGCCGCGTCTGAACGCGCTCGCGGTCCACCTTAATCCCCTGTGTCTGTACGATATGTGAGATCAGAAGGCCGAGCGCCACACGCCGCCGCGCCGGCTCGAGGAACGTCTCGCGTGCGGGCAGTCGGTTCGGATCACGGAGACCCAAGCGCCGCGCGGTGTCGATCTGCAGCTGCTGCACCTGCTCGTCGATGAGCGCGTGCGGCAAGTCGATCGGGTTGTCCCGATAGAGCGCATCGAGCACCTGCGCGCGCAGCCGCCCGCGGATCACCCCGGCCAGCTCCTGCTCCATGCTCCTGCGAACTTCACTGCGCATCTGCGTCAAGCCGCCTTCTTCGACACCGTAGGCACGGAAGAATTCCTCGTCGATCTGCGGAAGAGACTGTTCCTCGACCGCCTTTACGGAGAGATGGAGCTCTGCAGACTGCCCGGCCAGCTTCCGGTTCGGATGATTCGCGGGGAACACCACGTTGAGGGTGCGCTGCTCGCCCGCCCGTGCTCCCTTGAGGCCCTCCTCCAGCTCCGGCATCGCCTGGCGGCTGCCGAGCACGACTCTTACGTCGCTGAGATCGCCACCCTCAAATGGCTTGCCGCCGATGCGCGCCTGGTAGTCGAGCAGTACACGATCGCCATCGTGCGCGGCGCGCTCGACGGGCGTGAACACCGGGCGCTGCGCCCGCATGTTCTCGATCATGGCGTCGATATCCGCCTCGGTGACGCCAGCCACCGAACGCTCGACGGTCAGTCCTTCCGGCGGGTTCACCCGGATCTCGGGCAGCACCTCGAAGTGGGCGGCGTACTTCAGATCCGTCTCGGGACCGAGCGCGATCGGCTCAATGCGCGGGCCACCCGCCGGGCGCAGGTTCCGCTCGCTCACCGCCTGCGCGAAGGAGCTGCGCATCAGGTCACTCACGACCTCGGCACGAACCTGCTCACCGAACTGCTTGGTGATCACAGCAAGCGGGGCCTTCCCGGGGCGGAAGCCTTTGAGGCGCGCGGTGCGCGACAGGCGCTTGAGGCGCTGCTTGACCTCGTCGGCCACTTCGCTGGCGGGCACGGCCACTTCGAGGCGCCGCGACAGACCGCCCGTATCAGACAGAGAAACTTCCATCAATTCAAACCTCGGCCCCGGGACCCGCCCGAAGCGCGCGACCCTGCCTGGAGAAGCTGCAGGAGAACTGGTGCGAAAGGAGAGACTCGAACTCTCACGGGTTTCCCCACTGGGTTCTAAGCCCAGCGCGTCTACCAGTTCCGCCACTTTCGCCCGTGCCGTGCGTCCCCCCTGGACGGGGCACGCCGTGCCTGTCGGCCGTGCGTCGGGTGCGCCATTATAGCTGATAGGGTCGCAGCGCCCCGCAGAGCGATCACTCGCGGATGCCCGTTGTTGGCCAACGGACGGGCGCCGCGACCTGCGCGTTCTGCACCGACGCCGAACAGTTCAACCCGACGACAGGCACTGTCTCCAGGACCGTGGTCTGCGCAGCGCACGATAATGCGGCCTCATGGCGGCGCTCCGGTGCGTTGGTCGTGTCAAACGACTCACACGACTCGGGCCCCGGCCGCGTTGTACCAGTGATGCTTTCTGGAATGAACGCAGAGGTGGCAAGCCGCAGAAGTGAGCAGTCGTAACGCGAGCGACGTGCACTGCCGCCTCCGAGGCGGCCCGCGCGGTGATGCTAGTTGCCTCAATCTGAGAAAGGGTGGTGGGCCGTGTAGGGATCGAACCTACGACCAAGAGATTAAGAGTCTCCTGCTCTACCAGCTGAGCTAACGGCCCATCTTCAATTCGGCAATGACCGAGAGACCTCCCGTCACGA
>DASPTZ010000169.1:0-19194 GCA_035623155.1 Casimicrobiaceae bacterium
ACGCGGCAGCCCGGGAACTGACGGCGGCGCGTGCCAAGGCGCTGGGAGCCGCTCAGTAGCCTAGCCGCGCGTTTCTGGAGGCGCCCGGCAGCAGACCCTTCGAGAGTCCTCGGGCCCCTTCGGCCCGTTGAAACCCCCCAAAATGCCCCCACCGTGGCATGTGGACCGTGCAAGGAACTGGAATGAGCAAGAATCCCGATCAGAGCAGTCAGGTTTCGGCGGGCGTCGAGCCCGCCGTCCCGATCCCCAGCGAGGCAGCCGATCCAGGCGCTGCGCTTCAAGCTGCCGCCGATCCCGCGCCGGACTTGGGGGCGCTGCTGCGCAAGGCGGAGGACGAGGCCGCAGGGCTTAAGGATGCGTGGCTCCGGGCGCGGGCGGAGACCGAGAACGTTCGCAAGCAGGCTCAGAACGACATCTCCAAAGCCTACAAGTACGCCGTCGAGCGATTCGCCCAGGAGCTGCTCACGGTGAAAGATGCCCTTGAGCTCACCCTGGCCACCCCGGCATCGAGCATCGAGACCCTCAAGGACGGGGTCGAGCTGACCTTGAAGAATCTCAAGGCGGCGTTCGACAAGGCGCAGATCAGCGAAATCGATCCGCTCAACGAAAAGTACGATCCACATCGCCACCAGGCCATGACCATGCTCGAATCCGACCAGCCGGCGGGGACGGTGGTCCAGGTCTTCCAGAAGGGATATCTGCTCAACGATCGGGTGCTGCGGCCCGCTCTGGTCGCGGTCGCCAAGGCCCGCGAGGGGGCGGCCTCCGGCCAGTCAGGCAGTTGAAGTTGCTGGCAAAAATCCCCATCTAGCACGCAGTCAAACCAATCAAGGACGCAAAGGAAACACCATGGCCAAGATCATCGGCATCGACCTCGGGACGACCAACAGCTGTGTCGCCATCATGGAGGGCGGCCAGCCCAAGGTGATCGAGAACTCGGAAGGCGCCCGCACCACGCCTTCGGTCGTCGCTTACACCGAAGATGGCGAGATCCTCGTCGGCGCTCCGGCCAAACGGCAGGCGGTCACCAACGCCAAGAACACGGTCTTCGCGGTCAAGCGGCTGATCGGCCGGCGCTTCGACGAGAAGGAAGTTCAGAAGGACATCGGCCTGATGCCCTACAAGATCGTGCGCGCCGACAACGGCGACGCGTGGGTCGAAATCCGCGGCAAGAAGATCGCGTCCCAGCAGATCTCGGCGGAAGTGCTGCGCAAGATGAAAAAGACCGCCGAGGATTATCTCGGCGAGGAAGTCACCGACGCGGTGATCACCGTTCCGGCCTACTTCAACGATTCGCAGCGCCAGGCGACCAAGGACGCCGGCAAGATCGCCGGACTCGAGGTCAAGCGCATCATCAACGAGCCTACCGCTGCCGCGCTCGCCTTCGGTCTCGACAAGAAAGAAGGCGACCGCAAGATCGCGGTCTACGACCTCGGCGGCGGCACCTTCGACATCTCCATCATCGAGATTGCAGCGGTGGAAGGCGAGCATCAGTTCGAGGTGCTCTCGACCAACGGCGACACCTTCCTCGGCGGCGAGGATTTCGATCAGCGCCTGATCGATTACATCGTTACCGAATTCAAGCGCGACCAGGGCGTGGACTTGAAGAACGACGTGCTGGCGCTGCAGAGGCTCAAGGATGCGGCGGAGAAAGCCAAGATCGAGCTCTCCTCGTCGCAGCAGACCGAGATCAACCTGCCGTACATCACCGCCGATCAGTCGGGACCCAAGCACCTTTCGATGAAGATCACGCGGGCGAAGTTCGAGGCGCTGGTCGAGGACCTGATCGCCAAGACCGTCGAGCCGTGCCGCATCGCCATCAAGGACGCCGGGGTGAAGCTCTCCGAGATCAACGACGTGATCCTGGTCGGCGGCATGACGCGCATGCCCAAGGTGCAGGAGACGGTCAAGGAATTCTTCGGCAAGGAGCCGCGCAAGGACGTCAATCCCGACGAGGCGGTCGCAGTCGGAGCCGCGATCCAGGGCGGCGTCCTCAGGGGCGACGTGAAAGACGTGCTGCTGCTCGACGTGACGCCGCTCTCGCTCGGCATCGAGACGCTGGGCGGCGTGATGACCAAACTCATCCAGAAGAACACGACGATTCCGACCAAGGCGCAGCAGGTGTTCTCCACCGCCGACGACAACCAGGCTGCCGTGACCATCCACGTGCTGCAGGGCGAGCGCGACATGGCGACGGGCAACAAGAGCCTCGGCCAGTTCAACCTCGAGGGCATCCCGCCGGCACCGCGCGGCATGCCGCAGATCGAAGTCACCTTCGACATCGACGCCAACGGCATCCTGCACGTCAACGCCAAGGACAAGGCGACCGGCAAGGAGAACAAGATCACCATCAAGGCGAGCTCGGGCCTGACGGAAGACGAGATCAACCGCATGGTGAAGGACGCCGAGTCGCATGCCGAGGACGACAAGAAGCAGCTCGAGGTCGTGCAGGCGCGCAACCATCTCGACGCGCTGGTGCACAGCGTGAGGAAATCGCTGGGCGAATACGGCGACAAGGTGGGCGCCGACGAGAAGGGCAAGATCGAGGCGGCGCTCAAGGATGCCGATGAGCTCTTGAAGCAGAAGGACGCGAGCAAGGACGCGCTCGAGGCGAAGGCTCAAGCGCTGATGACTGCGTCTCAGAAGCTGGGCGAGGCGATGTACGCCAAGGCGCAGGCCGAGGCGCAGGCGTCGTCCGCGGGCGGCGGCAAGGACGAGGGCAAAGGCGGCAGCGAGGAGAAGGTCGTCGACGCGGAGTTTACCGAGGTCAAGGACGGTAAGAAGTGATATGGCGTGATATTCCGTCGGCGCGCGATGCGCCAAAGGGGACTTACCTGATGGCGTGATTTGCGCCGACGTAATATCTGGCCGGATTGGAGCGGGCGCTGCCGCGCCCCTCAATCCGGCCGTTTGCTGTAGGCAATGCAGGTGATCGGGGAGCGGGCTCGGAAGCAGGTCCATGGCAAAACGCGACTACTACACCACGCTCGGCGTCAATCGCGATGCTTCCGAAGAGGACATCAAGAAGGCTTATCGCAAGCTGGCGATGAAGCACCATCCGGATCGCAATCCCAACGACAAGCAAGCCGAGGAGCGGTTCAAGGAGGCGAAGGAAGCGTACGAGGTGCTCACCGACTCCAAGAAGCGCGCCGCGTACGATCAGTTCGGGCATGCAGGCGTCGATCCCTCGGTGGGCTTCGGCGCAGCGGGAGCGCGTGGCTTCGGCGGCCCTGAAGGCTTCGGCGGCTTCGCCGACGCGTTCGGCGACATCTTCGGCGAGATCTTCGGCGCGGGCGCTGCGCGTGGCCGCGGCGACGGCGTGTACCGCGGCGCGGATCTGCGCTACAACCTGGAGCTGTCGCTCGAGGAAGCGGCCCGCGGCACCGAGGCGAAGATCCGCATCCCCGCGCTGGAGCAATGCGGAACGTGCCACGGCAGCGGCGCCAAGCCGGGCACACAGCCGAAGACCTGCCCGACCTGCCACGGCCAGGGCCAGGTGCGCATGTCGCAGGGGTTCTTCTCTATCCAGCAAACCTGCCCGCATTGCCACGGCACCGGCAAGATCATTCCGGAACAGTGCCCGACCTGCAACGGCGCGGGCCGCGTGAAACGGCACAAGACGCTGTCGGTCAAGATTCCGGCAGGAGTGGATCGCGACGACCGGGTCAGGCTCGCTGGCGAGGGCGAGGCGGGGCTCAACGGTGGCCCGGCGGGCGACCTGTACGTCGTCATCACCATCAAGCCGCATCCTGTGTTCCAGCGCGAGAACAGCGATCTTCACTGCGAAATGCCGATTTCCTTCGCGACTTCGGCGCTCGGCGGCGAAATCGAGATTCCAACGCTCGACGGTCACGCCCGGCTCACCATACCGGCCGAAACGCAAAGCGGGCAGGTGTTTAGGCTACGCAACAAGGGCATCAAGCCGGTGCGTAGCAGCGTTCACGGCGACCTGTACTGCCACGTTGTGGTGGAGACTCCGGTCAAGCTCACGGCTCGGCAGAAGGAATTGCTGCGGGAATTCGAAGCGATCAACGCTCAGGATCCCGGTCGGCACAACCCGCGCGCCAAGAACTGGTTCGACCGCGTCCGCGAGTTCTTCGGGCCGTAGCGACGCGAGCAGCGAAGCAGGGGCCCCACGCGAAGCGTGGGGATGCGAGCGCCCGCGAGTCGGCGCTTTCGGCCGACACGCGACGCGACGTGTTGCGCTGGCGGTTCAAGGAGGCCGCGCGGCCTGAGCAGCGAGCCAGGTCCCGCTCGCGAAGCGAGTGGGGTGCGAGCGTCCGCGAATGGCCGCAGCGGCCGACGCGAAGCGCACTAATTCGCGCTTACGGCATTAGGAGGCTGCAGCGCGAGTCTGTGCACTGGACCAACGGGCGAGATCATTCGCACACGAGTTGGTGATGCTCACTCCGCGAGGATCTCGCCCGACCCGCCCATTTCCTTGGGCAGGTCCTTCATCTTGGGAAGCCCGTCCTTGATGCGCAGGACAGTCTCCCCGTAGTTGACATGTAGCTTCGGCTCGTGCCTATAGGTCGGGATCGTCGCCGCATAAACGTCGACCAATCCCCATGCCGGGTGGTCGGTGAGCAGATGCCCGCCGCAGATCTTGCAGAACTTGCGGTAGCTTTTCTCCGTCTTGTGGTGGACGCCGATATTGCCTTCGCCCCGAGTGATCTTCACTGCCTCGGGCTTCCAGAGGCTGAACGCATTGACCGGCGAGGCCGACCAGCTCCGGCACGACGAGCAGTGACAGAATCCGGCCGCCACCGGCTCTCCGGCAACGGTGAGTTCGATGGTCCCGCAAAAACACGCTCCCTTGTAAGGCTGGTTCATCGGTGCTTCCTTGTAAAAGCGCGCATTACGAGCGCGCGAAACCGAATATCAAACGCGCCAAGATCGGTCTGCCGAAGCGAAACTCAGTCGGTCGCCTTTCCGGGTTCCTCGCATTGCGGGTCGTTTGGCTGGGCATTGGTACGTCCCTTGCCGTTGACCGGCGCAGCCTCGCCCGAGTGAATCCGACCGGCCGAAGCGAACTCGAGGAGCGCTCCTGCAGCGGCCTTCGCCTCCGCCAGCTCGAACGGCTCGCCCCCGGTAGCTGCCAGCTCCGCGGGCAGGACCACAAGCGAGCCGATGGTTATCGCGCTCGCCGCGATCGCGATGAATCCGATCGCCGTCCGGGGCTTACCAGGTTCGTAACCCTTCCTTTGCATGATGCTTCTCCAAGTCAGGTTGTGCGGACACAGCGACTTCGCGTGAAGGCCTGGAACATCGATCGGAAGACAATGAGCCCGTTGAGCCTTGCAATCTAGTGGTTGAGCGTGGCAGGGGCATTTCGAAGACGCGCCGTTTTTGTTTCGATTGTTTCTGGTGTCCAGGTCTGGCTCGATTCCGACGCCGGCAAGCCACGCCTGGCGCTCGGTAGCGACTGTCGCGCCGCAACCTTGGGGCGCGGTGACGGCGAGCGGCTCGCGCCCGGCCAAGACCCTGCCGCTTGCGGTCACGGCCGCGAGGGTGAGCGCGAAACCAACGAAACAAGATCGGGCCCCCGACGAAGTCTCCCCGATGCACCTGAGCGATACGCTGCGAAATATCGCCAAGCGCCCTTTTCCGACCGATGGACCGGACATTCGCCAAACGCTTCGCCGCCGACTGGATCGAGTCATGGAATGCTCACGATCTCGACAGAGTCCTCTCGCACTACGCGGATGACTTTGAAATGTCGTCGCCTTTCATCACGCGGCTCGTCGGCGAGCCGACAGGCACGCTTCGAGGTAAACCCGCCGGGGGTGCGTATTGGCACGGAGCTATGGAGCTCATCCCCGATCTCAGGTTCCATTTGCTAACGGTTCTTGTCGGGGTCGAAAGCATCACGCTCTGCTACAGGGGGCCCGAAGGTTGCCTCGCGGCGGAAGTCTTCCATTTCGGTCCGGACAACAAGGTCACCAAGGCTTTCGCCCACTACGGCGTCTGACACATGGCGACACTTACCGATCGCCTGGCGAGCATCGCCGTCCAACGCCTCGACGAAGGTTGGCGCGTCCCGCTCGTCTCGCACTTTCTGTCACTGCCCCCGGGGGACCGGTCCCTGCGATTCGGGATCGCGCTCGCTCCCAGCTTCATCGCCTCGTACGTCGAACGAATCAATTTCGCTCGCGATACCGTGTTCGGCGTGCACGACGACAATCTCGCCCTCGTGGGCGTGGCCCATGTCGCCATCGAAGGCCACAGCGCGGAACTGGGACTGTCAGTCCTGCCCGAGCACCGCCGCCGCGGAGTCGGTAGGGCGCTGTTCGAGCGTGCGGTGGCGCATGCGCGCAACCGTCGGGTGCTCCGATTCTGCGTTGATTTTCTCTCGGCGAACGCGCCGATTCTGCGCATGGTGCAGAAGTTCGGCATGAAGATCGTCTCCCTCGGCATCGAGGCACATGCCGAGCTCGAACTCCCTGAGCCCTCCGCGGCGTCGGTCGCTGAAGAGCGGGTGGCGGACACGCTTGCGCGGTGCGACCGCGCGTGGAAAGCTTTGATCGCTAGGTGGGCGCGTCGACGCGTCACTGGAGGCAACCCTTAGCGCTCAAGGTGCGCGACTCCGCGAAACGACCAGCGTGGCCACCCGGCCGCCCCGCGCGATGAGCGTCAGACTCCCTGTCTGCCTGCTCTTCCTAACGAGCGCGAAGGTGGTTCGATCGCCCCGCGCCTTAGCCTGTCGCGGGCGCGGGACAGGCGCGACATCACGGTCCCGACTGGAATCGCGAGTACCGTGGCGACCTCTTCGTAGCGCAATCCCTCGACCGCGACCAGCAGCAGCACCTCGCGCTGCTCGGCGGGCAGGCGACTCACCTGTTGCACAACCTCCAACAATTCGATGCGATCGAGCTGGTTGCCGTATTCCGCCACCTGCAGCGAAGCACTGTATTCGTCTTCCGAATCGAGGGAGATGTTCGTCGCCTCGCGACGGGCAACCGCGCGCTGGTTTAGGTGAACGTTGTGCATGATGGTGAACAACCATGCACGCAGATCCGAGCCGCGTCGCCAGAGGCCTCGCTTGTCCCACGCGCGGGCCAACGTGTCCTGGACGAGATCATCGGCGCGGGTTGGGTCGCCAGTCAGCACCCGCGCGTAGCGGCGCAGCCGGGGAATTGCGTCGACCAGGTCCCCCTCCGGAAGCCCGGCGGCGGCAGAGGCGGATCCCGGCAATGTGGCGGAGCTCGGATTTCTCACGAGTGCAGGCCCGACGACTTCCATTGGAACAGCGTTCGGCTGGTCACCCACGCGGCACGCACGCACGAGGTTCCCCATCGAAGCACTCTACGCGGCAGGTGTGACAGGCAAACTGCAGCGAGCCGTCAATCTTGTTTCGTTTGTTTCACGTGCCGATCGCGGGACCGCACATCCATCGGCCGGCGCTATCTCACCGCATGCAGTTCGGCCACGACTCGACGAACTTCGCTTGGGAGGAAGGGTTTCTCGATCACCGGCCGGCCGCTCTGGTGAACAAACTCGCGCAGTGCCGACGCCAGCGTGTCGCCGGTCACGAAAACGACGAGCCGGGCGCGCCCCGGCCAGCGCCGCTCGATCTCCTGGTAAAGGGCGCGCCCGTCCATCTCGGGCATGCGAATGTCAGTAAGGATGACGTCGTAGTGTTCCGTTGCCATCCGCTCCAGCGCTTCCCGCGCGGAACCGACCGCGACTACGCGATGCCGCGCACCGGTGAGTATCTCGGCCAGGGTCTCGCGAATGTCCGCTTCGTCGTCGACGATGAGGATCCCGAGTTGGTCGGCGCTCCCTTTGGGCGATGGCGCAGCGGCAGGGGCTTCGTCTACCGCACGGACGGGCAACGTGACGGTGAACACGGAGCCTCCCTCTCCCGGGCAAGTCACGGTGAGCCTGCCGCCATGCGCCTCGACGATGCCGAGGCTCACCGCCAGGCCGACGCCTGTGCCGACTCCGGTAGGCTTGGTTGTGAAATACGGGTCGAACACCCGAGCGCGAAGCTGCGTCGGGATGCCGGGCCCGTTGTCCGCCACCGTGATGCGAAGCGCGTCGGCACGCGAATCGAAGCGCGTGACAATGCGCAGCCGACGAGGTGGAGGCTGCTCCTGCAGCGCCTGCTGGGCGTTGATGATCAGGTTGAGCAACACCTGATGCAATTGGTCCTCATCGGCGAGGATGAGCGGCAGGTCAGGCGAGAGATCGAGCTCGATGTCGATGCTGCTCGTCCGAATGGCATAGCCGGCGATGTCGAGCGCTGCCGATACGACGTCGTTTACCGCGACCGGCCCTCTTTGGGGCTGCTGTTGCCGTGCCATGGCGAGGAAAGTTCGCACGATGCGCGCGCATCGCTCGGAGGCGGTACGAATCTTGAGCGCAGCGGCACGAGTGGCCGGGTCTCCCTGCTCCTCGAGCAGCACCGCCCGCGCGACAACCACCGACAGTGGATTGTTGAGCTCATGAGCGACGCCCGCCAGCAGCGAGCCCAGCGCGGCGAGCTTTTCGCGCTGGTACAACGATTCGCGCTGCCGCGCCAGCTCTTCCTCGGAACGCTTCTTTTCGGTGATGTCGCGAGCGATGGTCAGCACGTGAGGCTGTCCCTGGTACTGCATCGGGATTCCATGGACCTCGAGCTCCAAGGCGCGGCCGTCCTTGCGGCGTTCGGTCACGTCCAGGTGAAGCGATTGACCCGCGGCGACAGCTCTCAGGAACTCCGGCCGGTACGATGGTCCCTCCCAGGTTCCGAGTGCCAGTGCGGCACCCTCGCTGGCGCCGTAGCCGTACATCTGCCGGAGAGCGGGATTGGTATCCACAATGTCACCTTCGGCGTTCCACAGAGCGAGGCCGTCGATCGATGCGTTGAACATCGCGCGATACTGCTCTTCGCTCGCACGCAGCGCCGCCTCAGCCGTCTTACGGTCGGTGATGTCGCGCGCAAGCGAAAGGATCCGGTCCTCTCCGCCGATGATCGCGCGCTTGATGAACGCTTCGTACCAGCGCAGGGTGCCGTCCTTGCTCTTGCCGTGCCATTCAGTGCGCAGTTGCTCTCCGGCGATCACGCGGGCGATCAGCGCCAAGGCATCTTGCTGCGCAAAGGGGCGCTCGCCGGAGCCGAGCGAGCCGACCGAAAGCTGTCGGAATTCCTCACGGGTATAACCGAAAGCGGCGCAGGCCCTGGGATTGGCGTCGACGATGATGCCGGTGTCGATGTCGTGAACGAAGATGGCGTCCTCGGCGGCGTCGAAAATCGCCCTGTAGCTCGCCTCCGAGATGCGCAGCGCCTCGGCTGCGCGCTGGCGCTCCGCAATATCCTGGCGTAGCCGGTTTTGGGTCTCGGCGACCTCGAGCGCCATGGCGTCGAAGGCGCGGCTCAACCGAGCAAGCTCGTCCTTGCCCTTCAGTTCGCTGCGGGCGGCGAGATTGCCCTTCGCGAATTCGTCGGCAGCGTGCACGAGCTGCGCGGTGCGCCTCGTGAGAAGGAAGTGGAAAACGAGCCACATGGTGAGCGCCAGAGCAGTCACCCATCCGGCCCAGTAAAGCGATTGCTGGACGACCTGCGCGCGGGCCTCCGCCTTGTAGCGAGCGAGATCGTAGGCCATGTAAACCGTGCCGGTTCGCGATGGACGCAGCTCGTCGCGCTCGCTCCCCATGAGGATGCCGGCGTGCGCGTGCAGCTCGCCGCCGGTGGATTCGATGCTCATTCCGCGACCACCCTCGCGAAGGTTGCCAGCCGCGTCTCCGGGAGCGGGGGGCGGCAGCACCTCGTCGATCTGGCGCCCGAGCAAGGCGCGCCGCGTCGACGCGATGATCGTATCGCGGTCGTCAGCGAGCGCGGCGAGAACGACGTCGTGGTTGTGCGCAAGCACCGCGATCTCGTGCTGCGCAGAGATGACGTCGCCCTTGAGCAGCAGATACTCGAGAGTGCTTTGCAGGCGCGACATCTCCTGCGTGAGCCGCTTGCGGTTGTCTTCCTCCGCCTCCTGCTCGGCCTTCGGCACGTGATAGAGCAGGTTCACTGCGCTCAGCGTCGCGGCGAAGCAAAGCAGAATCAGCGGCACCGTGATCTTGAGCGACGCCGGGACGCGGAGGGTCATCGCATCTCCGCCTAGGACACGCAGCGCTGCGCCGGCCCTCGACAGGCCGCCATCCGCGTCGCGAACGGATCTGGCGCGCTCATTGCGACAGTTCCGCGAGCGGCCCTGGCGCCAGGAGGCCTTCGATATCGAGGCCGCGGCCCAGCAGCTTCGCCTCCAGCATGAGCGTCATGAGCCGGCGCCCGGCGATTGCTAACGCGGGGGCCTGCCCGCCGAGCATTCGCAGGTTCTCCTCGCGCGACGGCCAGCTCAGGCCCTTCTCCGCTTCCAGGAACTGCTCCGCGCTCGTCTGCTGGCGAACTCCCATGCGTCGCGCGGCGTCCTTGGGCTCTCGCTTCATGTAATCGAGCGCGTCGAACCAACCGGTAAGCAAAGCTCGTGTCGCCTTCGGCTTTTCCTTCATGGCGCTGGCTCGCACCGCCAGAAGGTCGACAATCTCGCCGGGGATCTGCGTGCTGTCGAACAGCGTCTTGCCGCCCGCCTGGAGGAACTGGGTGCGGTAGGGGTCGAAGGTGACCGCGCCGTCGACCTCGCCCTTCTCGAACGCGCTCGGCTGCTCGTTCGATTCCAGATGCACGACGTTGACGTCACCCGCCTGCATTCCGTTTAACGCAAGCGCCCGGCTCAACACGAAGGCACCCAGGGCGCTGCTTTCCACAGCAACCGACTTGCCCGTGAGGTCGCGCATCGTCCGCATGCCGCGCCGGCCTACCACGACATCGGCGCCATTCGACACGTCCACCACCAGGATGATCCGGGGCTGAAAACCGTCGGCGGCGAGTCCGAACAGCTCGTCGAGGCTGATCACCATGCCGTCGATCGCCTGGTTGCGGAAGGCGCGATGCACTTCGCTCGCAGACGGATATTCGACGAGCTGTACGACCGCCGGATCCAGGCGGCCGAGGTCCCGCGCCAGGTAGAGAGGCTCGCCGCCGATCCAGACGTTGGTGCCGATGCGCAGCGCCGTTTCCGGCTGGCGCATGCAGCCGAACAGCGCGAGCAGCGCGGCGGTGCAGGCAAGCGCGCGCGTCAGACTCTTCAGCCGCAGGTATCGGGTCATTCGCTTCTCAGCCGCCGTCGGGAACGAAGACGTAGCCCTCGTTGCGTATGGTCCTGATGAACCTCGGATGCTCGGGATCGAGCTCGATCTTCTTGCGCAAGCGCATGATGCGCAGGTCCACGCTGCGGTCGAAAGGATCCAGATCGCGCCGGTTGATATTCAAGATGCGCTCGCGGGAAAGCGGTCGATTTGGATGCTCCGCGAACGCCTTGAGCAGATCGAACTCCAGCGGCGACATCGCCACCTCTTCGCCCTTCTCGTCGGTGAGCCGGTGTGCGTCCAGGTCGAGCACGCAGCGTCCGATGCGTACCTTCGCGGCGCCGAGATCGGCGCGGCCAGCGGCGGACGTACGACGCAGCACGCTTTTGACGCGCGCCACCAGCTCGCGCGGGTCGAACGGCTTGGGGATGTAATCGTCGGCGCCCACCTCCAGACCGACGATCCGATCCACTACCGTGCCGGCAGACGTAAGCATCACGACCGCGACGTTCGAGTAGCGCTCCCGCAGGTGCCTCGTGAGGCTCAGGCCGTCCTCGCCGGGCATGTGGATGTCCACGAGAGCCAAGTCGATCGGTTGCGCGGCGACAGCGACCTTCGCGGCGCTGGCGCTTTCGGCGCCGATTGCAGCATAGCCGTGAGCCACGAGGTATTCCTCCAACACCTCGCGAACGTCCGCTTCGTCGTCGACGACAAGGATCGTGGCTTTGGGGGTCATCGTTTTCGTACCCAGCTCATGGGCGACCGGCGCGCCTGCGCCGCGCCCAGCTACGAATCCTACAACTCCCGCATCGCCATGTGGGATGGCCATGCGACTCTCTTGGTGACCTGGACCCATGGAAATCGACCCCCTTTCCCGTCCGAGCTTCTCGCCCGGACCATGCACGCGTACATCTCGGGCACGCAATTATTCGCATGAAAGCGCGCGACTAGGCCCGAAGAATAATCCACTTCCATCCAAGTCAATGCATGCGGAAGCTGATTGATACAAATGAAACAAAAAGAAGGGGTCATTCGGACGGGGCCAACCAGACCTGCGGTTGCTGCAATGCGGCACCTGTGAGCCCGCACCCGAAACGCACGATACAAGAAAGGCCTCGAGATGAAATTCCGCTGCCAAATGCACCCAATAGACTCACACATGTCTGGCCGAACGCATCGCCGATTCCGCGGCGACTCGGGGTCCAACCAACGGCCCTGGCTGATCAAGGAGGTGCTCATGGCAGGAGAACGTCCGAATCGCGATGTCGAGTCCGATCGCGTGCGATCCCCGCTCAGGACAGCGGTGACCCTCTACTCGATCTTCGTTGCGATGTTCCTCGCCATCGGCGGCGTTCTGCGTCTGGTGGCGCCGGCGGACGTGGATGCCGCGGTTCGCCATGGGGCTTCGACAGAAGCGTCGCAGGGCGCCACCGTCCGTGATCCTGGAGACGGCGCGGACGATTGCACTTCAGCGCGAGAGGACAACCATGCGTATAGCGACTAAGCCCAAGAGGCTTGCATTTGTGCAGGAATCCGAGGCCGGCGGAGCTCTGACGGACGCCCATGCGCTGCCGCCCGTCGACCAGCGCAGCGAGCTCGCTCCAAGCAAGACGAAGCGCGATCGGCCTGCGATCTTCGCGCGCGAGGTCGACGCGTGGGCGCGCCACGCACTGGCTGCGAGCGGCTTCGGCGATGCAACCCCGGCCGAGCTGCCTGCGAGCTACGAGCTCATGCAACGCGCGCGCCGCTGCCGCGCGGTCATGTTCGGCGCGTTCTTCGCTGCAGCGATCCAGGGCGCCGGTGCGATCGCTCGCAGGGTGTACGCTCGCCGCCGGCAACGCGGGGAGGCCAGGACTACCTATGACACGCTTCAGCAGCTCGATGACCGCGAGTTACGCGATCTCGGCCTCGATCGCAGCGAGCTGGCATCGATTGCCGCGGAAGTGACCGGAGCGGTGGAGTCCACTCGCACGCGTGCCCAGCGCATGCTGGTGCGACCGTAGCTTCTCGCGCCGCACCCGTTCGCGCCCGCGCCATCCCTGGGCGCGATACGGGCTTGCGCTGCGTGCGCCACAGCGAAGCGCATCCGTCGCCGAGAGCCCTGCGGCATCGAGCCTACCGGTGCGCCGTTCCGGCTGCTCCTTGTTCCTGCGCGCTCCAGCGCTTAGCATTCGAGGCTTCGCCGGGCAGCCGGCCCGGGAGGGGGTCTCATGCTCAAGAGAATCGCCGCCATCGCTTCGCTGGTGCTGTTGTCCCCGCTGGGGGCGTCGGCGCAGGTGAAGGTCGGACTGATGGCCTCCGCCACCGGACCGACGTCCGCCATCGGCATCCCGCAGAAGAACACCGCGGAGTTGCTGCCCAAGAAGATCGGCGATGTGACGATCGACTACTTCCAGCTCGAGGACGGCGGCGACACGACACGGGCCGTGCAGAACGCCAAGAAGCTCATCGGCGAGGATCACATCGACGCGCTCATCGGTCCTTCGACCACGCCGAATGCACTGGCGATCCTGGATTTCGTCGCCGAGAACAAGGTGCCTCTTCTGGCGACCGTCGGCACATCGTCGGTCGTCGAGCCGATCGATGCCAAGCGGCGCTGGGTGTTCAAGACCACTCAGAACGACGACTTGATCGCCGCAGCGCTGATCAGGCACATGACCAGGGCCGGCGTGATGACCGTGGGATTCATCGGATTCAACGATCCCTATGGCGAGAACTGGTACAAGGTCTTCAGCGGGCTCGCCGAGAAGGCGGGAATCCGAATCGTCGCCAGCGAGCGCTACGCGCGCAACGATCAGAGCGTGACGGGGCAGGTGCTCAAGCTGATCGCCGCCAAGCCCGACGCGGTGCTGATCGCGGCGGTCGGCGGCCCCGCGGTATTGCCCCAGGCCACACTCTACGATCAGGGCTACAAGGGCCGCATCTACCAGACCCACGCCGTCGCCACGGACGATTTCATCAAGCTCGGCAAGGAAAAGGTCGAGGGCACCATCCTCGCCGCGGGCTCGATGCTGGTCATCGATGACGTTGCAGAGGGCGATCCGATTAAGAAGGTGGCGAGCTCGTACATCAGCGCCTACGAGAAGCTTTTCGGGGTGCGGCCGGCGACATTCGGCGCCAACACCTTCGACGCCGGGCTGTTGCTGCACAGAGCAATTCCGATCGCGCTCAAGACGGCGAAGCCCGGGACCGAGGCTTTTCGCGTCGCGCTGCGCGACGCGCTCGAACAGGAGCGCGACGTCGTTGGCTGCCAGGGCGTGTTCAACATGAGCCCGACCAACCACAATGGCATGGACGAACGCGCCCGTGTGCTGGTCGTGGTCAAGGACGGCAAGTTCCGATTGCTTCCCAAGTGACGCAGATGTCCAAGAGCAAGACGCGTAGCGTCGCGGCGATTGGAAACAGCTGCGTCATCCCCGCGAAAGCGGGGATCCAGTGACATAAGCATCGACCGAAGCGCGTGGCGCAGGCCGGTCCAATCGTCGGCGTCCTGCTCGCGGCGGGCAGCGCCCAGCGCTTTCGCGGTCCCAAGCTCATGGTGCCCTTGGCTGACGGGGCTCCGCTCGGCATCGCGGCGCTCAGGAACCTGAGCGCAGCGGTCGACGCGGTCGTCGCCGTCGTGCGTCCTGGCGATGAGGAGCTCGCGAAGGCCTTGGCTGCGAACGGCGCTCGCGTCACCGCATGCCCGCGCGCTTCTGAAGGGATGGGAGTGAGCCTGGCGTGGGGCGTGCGTGCCGCACCGGTCGCGTCGGGATGGGTGATCGCGCTGGCCGACATGCCGTGGATCGCGCCGGCGACGACGGCGCGGATTGCAGAAGCGCTGAGACACGGCAGCGCGATCGCCGCGCCGGCCCATGGCGGCGATCGCGGACATCCCGTCGGGATTTCCGCACGGTATTACGGCGAGCTTGCGGCGCTCTCCGGCGACGAGGGAGCCCGGCGCCTGCTGTCCGCGCACGCGCAGTCTCTGGAGCTCATTCCGGTGAACGACCCTGGCGTTCTGCGCGACGTCGACACGCGCGGCGACCTCGACCGCTGACTTCGCGGCAGGCGCTACGAGCGGCGCGACTCGCGCCACATGTCTGCCTGGCGGGCGACGATCCGCGTCTCCTCGTCCTGCATCTTCCACCACGAACGCAGCTGCGGCTCCTCGAGCGGGCGCGAGATGAGATACCCCTGTGCTTCCTCGCAGCCATGCGCCTTCAGGAACTCGAACTGCGCGGCCGTTTCCACTCCTTCCGCGATCACCCGCAATCCGAGGCTGTGCGACATTGCGATGATCGCCTGAGTGATCGCCTCGTCGCTGCGGTTCTTCTCCACCCCATGCACAAAGCGCTGATCGATCTTGACGCCCTGGATCGGCAGGCGCGCGAGGTACGACAGGCTGGAGTAACCTGTGCCGAAATCGTCCACCGTGATCGAGACGCCGAGTTGGTTGAGCTTGATGAGCGTGGCGACCGCTTTTTCGTGATGGGTGATGATCACGCTCTCGGTAATCTCCAGATCGAGATAGCGCGCCGCCAGGCCGGTTGACTTGAGCGCTTCTTCGACGATGCCGAGCCAGCTGTCGTGCTGGAGCTGCTGCACCGACAGATTGACCGACAGGCGCAGCAGCATGTTCATCCGGTGCCACGCCATGACCTGCCGGCACGCCTCGCGCAGCACGCGGGCGCCGAGTGCCTGGATCATTCCCGACTCTTCGGCAATGGGAATGAACTCGGACGGGCCGATGATGCCGCGCGCCGGGTCGCGCCAGCGAAGCAGTGCCTCGACGCCACAGGCGCGCCCGCTTTCCATCTCGATCTGCGGCTGGTAGACGAGGAAGAACTCATCATCCATCAGGCCGCGCCGCATGTCGGTCTCCAGCTGCAGACGCGCCTGCACTCGGGCATTCATGTCGGCGGTGAAGAACCGGTAGGCGTTCCTTCCTGCCTCCTTCGCCGCGTACATCGCCGTGTCGGCCAGCTTGATCAAACCGTCGGGGTCGCCCGCATCAACCGGATACAGCGAGATGCCGATCGAGCAAGTCAAGGTAGGAGTCTGATCTCCCAGCCTGAACGCGGCAAGGAACGATTCGCGCACGCGGCCGAGGACGGCCATGATCTCGAAGGTCGCCTTCTCGGGGTCGAGCCCGGGCAGAATGATCACGAACTCGTCGCCCCCCAAGCGGGCAACCGTGTCCGATTCGCGCACCGCGTTGGTCAGCCGCTGCGCGACGGAGCGCAGAAGCTGATCGCCTGCGTCGTGACCCAGCGTGTCGTTGATGCGCTTGAAGTGATCGAAGTCGAGGAACAGGCACGCCACGTGCTGCCCGTCTCGCGTCGCCTGAGCCACGATCTGCTTCAAGCGCTGGTTGAGCAGCGACCGGTTCGGCAGCCCGGTCAGAATGTCGTGCTGGGCCAGCTTGTACGCCTGAGCGGTCGCGACCTCGAGCTCCTTGGTGCGCTGGGCGACTTTCTCCTCGAGCGTGCGCTGGTATGTCGCGGCTTCGGCCCGCGCGTGCGACAGCCGATCGATCATGTGGTTGAAGGTGTGAGTGAGCAGACCCAGCTCGTCTGCCGATTTGGCCGCGACGCGGACATCGAGCTTGCCGGAGCCGACAGCGCTCGCGGCGCGCATGAGCTCGCGCATTGGAGCGACGAGCCTGCGCTGAAGCCATAGCGTCAGTGCGATGGCGACGACGACCAGAGCGGCAACCACTGACACCGCGCCCAGCAGGTTGTCGCGAAGCTGCGCCTGGCTGCGGTCCAAATTCATCCCCAGGCGGACGTAGCCCAGCGGGGCGTCGCTCGCTGCCGGCAAATCGCGGGACGATAAGGCGCGCGGCGGGTCCGAGGCGATCGGGGCAATCAGGTCCAGGTAACGATGCCCCTCCACTTCCCGCATCGTCCGGACGATCTTCGTCGTGGGTGCAACCGGGAGCGGTGGCATCACGGCGTCCGCGAAAGCGTGCGTCAGCATGGGCTTTCGTTGCGCGTCGAGCACCGCGATATACGCAAGGTCAGGATTCGTCCCGAGGCTCTCGGACATCTGCGAAAGCAGCGCACGGTCGGAGGTGGAGACCGCGTGCTGCGTCTGCTCGGCCAGCATGGTGATGATCGTCATGCCTTCCGTTGCCAGGCGCGCCTGCTCGTCCTTCACCTGTTGCCGAAGCAGCAACGCGGCAACGCCGATCGCGGTAGCAACTATCAGCCCGATCGCCAGCGCGTTGAGCTTGGCGAGCAGACTGATGCGCGCCCGCGCCGCCTGCGGCAGCGGGGTCGCATCGCCGGCGAGCGGTGACCTTGATCGGGCCATCGAGCTGCTGCGGCTTCTACTGGGTGCGGGTGAGGCGACGGGCGCTTACTCCGGGGTTACGGGGATCTTGCCGATTCGCTGCTGCCACTCGCGCGGGCCGGTTTGATGGACAGCGCTGCCGCTCGCGTCGACAGCGACCGTGACCGGCATGTCCCTCACCTCGAATTCGTAGATCGCCTCCATCCCGAGATCGGGGAACGCGGCGACGCGCGAACGCGTGATGGCCTTGGAAACGAGGTATGCGGCGCCGCCGACGGCCATCAGGTAAGCAGCTCGATGCCGGCGTATCGCCTCGATCGCCACAGGGCCGCGCTCGGCCTTTCCGACCATCGCGACGAGCCCGGTCTTGGCGAGCATCATGTCGGTGAACTTGTCCATCCGAGTTGCCGTCGTCGGACCCGCAGGTCCCACCACTTCGTCGCGCACCGGATCGACGGGCCCCACGTAGTAGATGACGCGGTTGCGGAAGTCGACAGGCAACTTCTCTCCCTTGGCGAGCATGTCGGCGATGCGCTTGTGCGCGGCGTCGCGGCCAGTGAGCAACTTGCCGTTGAGCAACAGCCGCTCGCCCGGCTTCCACGATGCCACCTCGGCCGGCGTCAGCGCGTCGAGGTTCACGCGCCGAGCCTCCGGCGAGGGCGCCCAGCGCACATCGGGCCAGCGCGATAGATCGGGTGGATCGAGCCTTGCCGCGCCCGAGCCGTCGAGAGTCAGATGCGCATGGCGCGTCGCCGCGCAATTGGGGATCATCGCTAACGGAAGGCTGGCGGCGTGCGTCGGGTAGTCCAGGATCTTGACGTCGAGCACCGTCGACAGCCCGCCGAGGCCCTGCGCGCCGATGCCTAGCGCGTTGACCTTGTCGTAGATCTCCAGGCGCAGCTCCTCGAGGCGGTTGAGCGCCGCGCCCGAGGCGGCCCGCGCCTTGAGCACCGGCATGTCGATCGGCTCCATCAGCGCTTCTTTGGCGAGCAGCATCGCCTTCTCCGCCGTGCCTCCGATGCCGATCCCGAGCATTCCCGGTGGGCACCAGCCGGCGCCCATGGTGGGCACCGTCTTCAGCACCCAGTCGACGATCGAGTCCGAGGGGTTGAGCATGATGAACTTGGACTTGTTCTCGGAGCCGCCGCCTTTGGCCGCGATGTCCACTTCGACGGTCTTGCCTGGAACGAGCTCGTAGTGCACTACCGCGGGCGTGTTGTCGCCGGTGTTGCGCCGCTTGCCCGCGGGATCGGCGAGGATCGAGGCGCGCAGCTTGTTGTCCTCGTGCAGGTAGGCGCGGCGCACGCCTTCGTTCACCATGTCGGTGATGCCCATCGTGGCGCCGTCCCAGCGCACGTCCATCCCGACCTTCAAGAAGGCGCAGACGATGCCCGTGTCCTGGCAGATCGGCCGGTGCCCTTCAGCGCACATCCGCGAGTTGGTGAGGATCTGAGCGATGGCGTCCTTCGCCGCCGGCGACTGTTCGAGACGGTACGCCTCAGCCAGCGCCTCGATGTAGTCGACCGGGTGGTAATAGGACATGAACTGCAAGGCGTCGGCTACGCTCTGGATAAGATGTTCCTGTTTGATCGTGGTCATGGTCTGCGCCAGGGTTACGGGCTAGAGTCTGGTGCCAGCGGCGGCACGAAGGCACGGCTGGGCCATCGCGGAGAGACGCGCGGGATACGGATGAGATGCAGCCTATGGGGCCGCCGCCACGCGGCGTCGCAAACGAATGGCCAGCGGGTCATTCTACCACCGCCGGCGCGGGTCCTGCCCCCCGGCCCGCTCGGTATT
>DASPTZ010000170.1:0-72118 GCA_035623155.1 Casimicrobiaceae bacterium
GGACGTGACGATCCAGAAGCAGATTCTGGACCTCATCGCCGAGCTGCAGCGCCGGCACCAGATGTCGGTGCTCTTCATCACCCACGACCTGGCAGTCGTCGGCGAGATCGCGGACTACGTCGTCGTGATGCGGAACGGCGAGATCAAGGAGCAGGGCCCCGCGAAACGCGTGTTCGAGAATCCGCAGGATTCGTATACGCAGGCGCTGCTGCAGTGCCGGCCCCGGCTCGACCGCCGCCCCGTGCGGCTGCCCGTCATCGAGGACTTCATGGACGGCGGCGCGCATGCGATGAACCTCTCCGAGCGCACGCGCGGCATTTCGGCGGGCGATCCGATCATCCTCGACGTGCGGAAGCTCGGCAAGGACTTCTATTCACGCGAAGGACTTTTCGGCCGGCGAAAGTTCGAGGCCGTCAAGGACGTGTCGTTCAGGCTCCCCAAGGGGAAGACGCTGGGACTGGTCGGCGAGTCCGGCTCGGGGAAGACCACCGTGGGTCTCACGCTGATGCGTCTGCACGAAGCATCGTCCGGGGAGGCGCTTTTCGAGGGCAAGGACATCCTGTCGATGTCGCCGCGGGACTTCATGGACTACAAGCGGCGGATCCAGATCATCTTCCAGAACCCCTATGCCTCGCTCAACCCGCGCATGATCGTGGGACAGATCCTGACCGAGCCGATGCAGATCCACTGGATCGGCGCATCGGCCCAGGAGCGCACCGAGCTCGCCTTCGAGCTGCTGCAGAAAGTTGGACTGCCCGAGGTGTCGTTCTACAAGTATCCGCACGAATTCTCGGGCGGTCAGCGCCAGCGGATCGCCATCGCGCGCTGCCTGACGCTCAAGCCCGACATCCTCATCTGCGACGAGTCGGTGTCGGCGCTCGACGTCTCGGTGCAGGCGCAGGTGCTCAACCTGCTGCAGGACCTGCAGGACGAGTATCACCTCTCCTACATCTTCATCTCCCACGATCTCGCGGTCGTGAAGTACATCTCAGACGAGATCATGGTCATGAACCAGGGCGCCATCGTCGAGATCGCCAACTCGGACGACATCTACCGCAACCCGCGGCAGGCGTACACGCAAAAGCTGCTGTCGGCGATTCCCAAGGGCTGGCATCACGGGACGTGAGACGACCTCGCTTACCCAGATTCCCTTACTTGGCGATACCGAGGAAGATCGCCAGCCGGCGCGTTACCTCCAGCATCACGTTTGCGTCGAGAGCGCCGATCCGTGCGCCGATCTTCGCGCGCGCCACCGTGATTGCTTTGTCGACCATGATTTGCGACGGCTTGCGCAAGCCATTCGCTTCTTCGGGCTGGATCGTAACGCGAAAGAGCTCGACATCTCGGAGATCGCTCGTTACCGGCAGCAAAGTGACAGACGGAAGGGCATCGAAGAAGTTCGATTGGACAACCAGCGCGGGACGCGGTTTGCCGTAGTCTCCCCGCAGGGCGATCGTCACCAGGTCGCCGCGTTTCACTTCCATCCTGCGGGGTCGTAGGCCTTCTCGATCCACCTGAGAATTTCGCGTTCCTTCGGGTCGTCTCGCAGCAGTCCCGCTTGGCGGCGACATTCCTTCGCGAACGAGGGGCGGCGCGTGTCCGGTACCCAGATTTGGACCGGTCGAAGGCCGGCTTTTCGAAGGGCTGCGCGGCGCTTCTGGACTCGCGCCGCACTACTTGTCGCCATCGCGCGCTCCTAAGTCACGCTACATGTAACATTGTAACATCGGCGCCGGCTTCCGACGACGGGGTTAGTCGGGCGAAACGTCACGTGCTTGCGCGCATCGCTACGTGTCGCTGAACTTCGGCTCCGCCGCGAGCCGCGCCAGCGCGTCACCGGTCACACGGGTGATCCGCCAGTCGGGCAGCACGGTCGCGCCCAGCGCGCGGTAGAAATCGATCGCCGCGGCGTTCCAGTCGAGCACGGCCCACTCGAAGCGACCGCAGCCGCGGTCGACCGCGATTTTCGCGAGTGCGTGGAGCAGCGCTTTCGCGCAGCCTTGGCGACGATACGCTGGCACGACGAAAAGGTCCTCGAGCCACAGGCCCGGCCGGCCGAGAAAGGTCGAGTAGTTGTGAAAGAACAGCGCGAAGGCGGCGGCGACGTCGTCTTTCCACGCGATCAGCACCTCGGCCGCTGGCCGTGGACCGAACAGCGCGGCGTGGAGATCGGATTCGGTCACCCTACAAAGGTGCGTGAGTTTTTCGAAATCCGCCAGCGCTCGAATCAGTTGGTGCACGACGGGCACATCCTCGCGTCGGGCTGGCCGGATATCGAATTTGTGTGGCCGATCCGAGCTCATTGCCGTGGGTCCATTGCCCATAGGCCGCCCGGGGTCATCGATGACGATACTGCAGTGCACAAAACCTCGAATGCTGCGCTGCCTGCAACATCTGAATCCGTGATGATTCTGGCGCGAATCAGCGCGTTGCACATGACAGACATCGATTCGTGACGGATTTGCAACACATTAGGCACGGAGATTCTAGCAACCTTACATTTTCATTGCGGCCGCAAATCGCGTTGCGGTAATGTCGACTCACCGGGCTGGGACAGCTCCAGCTAACGCGTCGGCGTCGCGAGGGTGGGCCGGCGTCCCAAGAAGCTTCGATCGGATGATACCCATGGGGAGGTTCCGCATGAACTCAAAAGTCAAGGCCTTGCCGCTTGCAATCGCGCAGCTGGTCGCCGCCGGAGCGTTTTCGGCGATGGCAGTGGCTCCAGTTGCCGCGCAGCAGCAACAGCAGCCGCAGAAAATCGAGAAGATCGAAGTCACGGGAACCAACATTCCCCGCACGACGACGGAAACGCCCAGCGAAGTCCAGGTGATCACTGCGGAGCAGATGATCCAGTCGGGCTACACGAGCGTCTCCCAGGTACTGCGTGATCTCACCTCGAACGGCCAGGGGACGTTGAGCCAATCGTTCAACCGGGCGTTCGCCGCGGGCGGCAGCGGCGTCGCTCTGCGCGGCCTGACGGTCGCCAACACGCTGGTCCTGATCGACGGCTATCGCCAGGCCGGCTATCCATTGACGGACGACAACGAGCGCCAGTTCGTCGACATCAGTGCCATTCCGTTCGTCGCGGTCGACCGGATCGAAGTGCTGCTCGACGGCGCCTCCGCGATCTACGGGTCCGACGCCATCGCCGGCGTGGTCAACGTCATCCTCAAGAAGAACTACCAGGGATTCACCGCCAACGCGACCGGCGGCACCACCACCCAGGGTGGCGGGACGACGTGGGACGTGCAGCTCCTGCAGGGCTTGGGCGACCCTGCGTCGCAGCTCAGCGGATACCTCGCCGCGGAGTACCGCAGCCAGGCGGACATCACCCTTCAGCAGCGCTCGGGCGCGCGCTGGAACCAGACCGACTATACGTCCTGGGGCGGGGTGAACCTCAATCCGGGGGCAGTGAGTCCTGTGGTATCCAACCCGGTCATACGCAACGCGCCGTACCTGCAGAATCCCACAGGCTCAACGTCCAACCCTGCCAGCTTTGCCTTCCTGAACGGGAACTGCAACTTCCAGGCGAGAAACGCCAACCTGTGCCAATACACCAACGACTGGGGCAAAGTGCAGCCGCGCACGCAGAACGTCAACTTCATAGCGAGCGGGACGGCCCGGCTTCCCGATGACTGGACGCTCAATCTCAAGGGCATGTTCTTCGACTCTCAGGCCTCGCAGGATATCCAGCCCGCGGCAGTGCCGTTCGGAAGCTTCGGCGGCATCACCGCGATCGGCCCCAACGAGATACCACACATCACGAGCGTCATTCCCCACTTTACGGTTCCGGCGACCTATCCTGGCAACCCGTTCGGCACGCCCGCCAACGTACGCGCGCTGATTCCCGACCAAACCGCTCGCACGACCTCGAGCGACGCCCAGACAAGCCGTCTGATCGCGGAGCTCACCGGTTCGGCGTGGGGCTGGGACATCGTGGGTGCCGCAGGCTACACCAACGTCAGGCAATACCTCCAGTGGAACGGCTACATCAACGAGACTGCGCTGGTCGCGGCGTTGAACGATCCGGCTCACCCCTACCTGCTCACCGGCAACAACGGGGCATTGCAAGGAGCAGTCATTCCGACGGTCAACGCCGTCGACTGGAACAACCTGAGCTTCGCCCAGGCGACGGCCTCGCGCGACCTGATGCAACTGGACGGCGGCCCCCTGGGTCTCGCCATCGGCGCAGGCGACGTGTACCGGAACCTGAGTCAACCAGATGCCGGGCCCGCGCAGGACGGCACGGTCAACCTGGGCGGCGGCGCAAGCGCCTACGCTGTCGGCAGCCAGAACAATGCCTGGGCGTACGCGGAGCTTGCGGCACCGGTGCTGAAGAGCCTGGAAGTCGACGCGGCGCTGCGCTACGACTACTACAACGTGCCGTCGAACAGCACGTGGAATCCCAAGGTCGGCGTGAAGTGGACGCCGATGAGGGAGTTCGCGCTGCGCGGTACCGCGGGAACCGGGTTCCGAGCGCCTTACATGACGGAGGCCGGCAACACCGGCTCGCTGTTCGGCTTCAACTCGATCCGGGATCCGCAGCTGTGCCCGGTCAGCAACCCGGACGGCACGCCGAACCTGACTTCGCCGCAGAACGTGGTCCTAATCGGGACTGTCAATCCGTGCAACTTCAATCCAACGTACCTGCAGGTGGCGAACAAGCACCTGCAGCCCGAGAAGTCCGACAACTACACCGCCGGCTTCGTCGTCGAGCCCATCCGGGGCTGGGCGACGACCTTCGACTGGTACTACATCAACCTGAAGAACCAGATCATCACGGCGGCATCGGTGAACGGCTTCCAGCCTCTGGACTTCGCGGTTCGCACCACGCCGCAGCAGGGCGTTTTCGGCAACGGCGCGATCGGGCTCACACCGGTCGGCCCCATCCAGTTCATCGCCACGCCTTACGTCAACGCCCAGCAGACGCAGACCGACGGCTTCGATCTCACCAGCGCCTACACCTGGACCCTGCCCGACACGAGCAAGCTGATGCTCAGCGCGAATTGGAGCCACATCATCAGCTACAACCTGACGCTCAACGGGGTGAAGTACCAGCTCGCGGGAACGCACGGCCCGTCGATCGTTTCCGGCGACACCGGCAATCCCAAGGACCGCGCCCAGGGGGTCATCCAGTGGTCCAAGGGGCCGTTCACGGGCACCGCGACGATCAACTATGTCGGCCGCTTCAACGTGACCGATCCGTCCGTTGGCGACTTCACCTGTCAGGACGGGCTGACCGACGACAACGGCTTGCGCTGGGCCGTTACCGGAGTCGCCCCCAACTACTGCAACGTCGCCTCGTTCACGTACGTGAACTTCAACTTCCAGTACGCGTACGACAAGCAGTGGACCTTCCAGGCGTCGATCACCAACGCGTTCAACGCCAAGCCGCCGTACGACTTCGCGACCTATGGCGCCCTGGCCGGCGGGCAGCCGAACGCGGGCAACAACGGCTTGCTGTACAACCCGGCGCTGCATCAGATCGGGGCGGTCGGACCTTTCTGGAGCCTCGGGTTCATCTACACGTTCAAGTAAAGAGGCTTCCGCGCGCGACCCGCAGCCTTCGGGAGGTGGGTCGCCGCGGCGCCGGACCGCCTGGGGCTGTGTTTCCAGGCGGTTTCATTTTCGGGGTCGCTGAGTC
Source organism: Casimicrobiaceae bacterium (assembly GCA_035623155.1). Classification (GTDB taxonomy): domain Bacteria; phylum Pseudomonadota; class Gammaproteobacteria; order Burkholderiales; family Casimicrobiaceae; genus PALSA-1003. Next base: position 5,645 of record DASPTZ010000170.1, read on the forward strand.
GGGAAGGGGCCGCGTCGCGAGCCGGGGCGGCACGCGTCAAGTGCGTCGAGTCCGAACTGCTCCGCGCTCGGCACGGGCGTGCCGTGCAAGCGAGCCGAGCCCCCGGAGCTAGACCTCAGTTCGAATCTTCACCGGACAGCAGCGACCGGTGCGCCTTGATCGCGGCGAGCTTCGCGGCGTAGAGGTCGCGTTCCCCGCGCGTCGTACTGTTTTCGAGCGCGAGGGCGAGCTGCGCGCGCGCCTGCGCGGTCTGGCCGAGGCCCAAGTACGCGATTCCCAACCAGAACCGGAATTCGTGGTAGTAGGCGTCGCGCTGGACCTCCCGCTCGAACAGGTCTTTCGCCTCCCGGAAATCGCCGTTGCGCAGGGCGGCCAGGCCCCGGTCGAAGAACCAGAACGGCGGGTACGGCTCGAGCTTGGCGAGCTTGCTCCTGAGCGCTCCCGCTTCCGCGACGCGCCCCTCGTCGTCGAGCACCAGCGCAAGGTTCGACATGGCGTTGGTGTTTGCGGGCTCGAGCTTGAGAACGTCGCCGAGCACGCCCTCGGCGTCTTGCAGGTTGCCGTAACGTCGGTAGACGAGAGCCAGCGTGTTGTAGGCGCTCAGGAACTTCGGATCGTGTTCGATCGCTGCATGGGCCCACCAGTATGCATTGTCGACCTTGCCCTCGGCGAGCGACTCCGCGGCCCGGTTGTTCATGTACATCGCGACGATGGTTTCCTCGCTCACCACGCGCAGGCGCTGGCCCTTGAGGTCTTCGCCCGGAAAGAAGTCGATCGTCAACTCGGCGCTGAGGGGGTCCAGGACCCGGCTGTCGCGTTCCACGCCCAAGGTCAGATCGACGTGCGAGATGGAGAAGTACATGCCGCCGCTACGGCTCCACACGGGGTCTCCGAGCACCATCTGGTAGCGGACCGGGATGCCGATGTCCTTGGCGAAGGCGGCGGTCATGATGACCAGCGACAGGCAGTTGCCGGCTCTTGCTGCGAAGGTCTGCGCGGCATCCCGGGTAAATTCCGCGTCGTATTGGAGCTTGAGCTGTTTCTTGCTGTAGAGCGCGTCGACCAGCGCTCTTTCCCGGGGTTTGGAGTGCAACTGGCCCGCGATCTGCGTCCTGAGGTACTGTTGCATGTCGTCGCTGAGCGCGAACACGTCGTCGGCGCTGATGCGTTCCGAGGGCGCAGCGAACAGCTCGTCGCGGAACAGGCGCTGGCCCGGCGGCGCCGGCGCGCTCGCGCACGCGGCAAGCAGCATGGAGATGAGTGCGATCGTCCAGCGCTTCATCCGATTCGCCTTTCACGCAGGGCTGACGCCGGGCAGGCGCCGCGATGACCGCCGGGCTACGAGGCCGGCGTTTGTGGCTCGCCCGTCCGACAACATTACAGCACAGAAGCGACCGGCCCGGGAGCCAGGCGAGCCAAGGTTCCCCCAGCGCACCGATTCCTGGGTCTTGTATCAACCACGTTGACACGGGTCGCGCCGGCCGCGTACAATCTCAACTGATCTCGGGGCACTCATGGCAAAGCAGGCGGTACTCGCATCGGTCAATCAATGGGGCAACGGCTTGGCCGTCCGGCTCACCAAGGCTGTCGCAAACGCTGCCGGAGTCTGCGAAGGCACCCGGGTTCGAATCATCGCGCAGCGAGGGCGCATCGTCATCGAAACCGAAACGCGAGAGCCCACGTTGGAAGAAATGCTCGCGTCCTTTGATCCGGTGCGTCACGGGGGAGAGGTCATGGCGTTTGGACCTGTCGGGAAAGAGATCGTCTGATGGCGAAGAAGAACGCGGCCTGGGTGCCCGAACGCGGAGAAATCATCTACATCCAACACAGTCCGCACATCGGCAAGGAAATGCCGGGGCTGCATCCGTTGCTGGTGTGCTCAACGAGGGCGTTCAATGAGCGGACGAGCATCGTGATCGGGTTTCCGATGACGCACGCCTCATTTCACTCCGACAATCCGTTCGCGGTGAGCGTGTCTGGCCCGAGGGGAGAGGTCGGATACGTTCTTGCATTCCAGCCGAAGTCCTTCGACTGGCATGAACGTCAGGCATCGCAGCACCCATGGGGCGGTCCGCACCAAAAAGTCCTCGCAGCGGCTCTCAAGAAGCTGGATGTGTTGTGCGGTATCTGCGATTCGCAGGGCGCACGCTGAGTTGTCGCGCAACGGCGGCGCACTTTAATTCACAGGGCAGGCGCCAAGTGCCCATGTTGATCCGTTACGAACCACGACACCGAGGGGAAACGATGCACCATTACCTTGTTGCTATCCTCATCCTGCTCGCCGCGGCAGCGCCGTCAGCCTGGGGCGAGGGGAATGCCGCCGACGTGACCGACATGCAGGCGCTGCGTGCGGCGGTGCGTGCGGACAAGAAGGCCTTCGTGGCGCAGACGATGCAGCTCACCGAGGCCGAGGCCAAGAACTTCTGGCCGATCTACGACCGGTACCAGCGGGATGTCGACATGGCCAACCGGCTGCACGTCCGCGCGATCGAGGGCTTCATCGCACGCGACCGGCCGATCACCAGTGCATACCTGAAGGCGCTGGGCAACGACCTCATCACCGCGGACGAGATCGAGATCAAGGCGCGGCGCAAGATGTTCAGCAGCCTGATCAAAGCGCTGCCTGCCGACAAGGCGGCGCGCTATCTGCAACTCGAGTCGAAGATCCGCGCCTACGAAGACTACGACGTCGCGACGACCTTTCCCCTGATCAAATAGGCAGGAGCGCCCTGGCCGGAAAACTGCCTCCTGGTGGCGGGTGGGCGCCCTCCGCGGTTCCAATGGACTTTTTGGGGGTTTTGTGTAAAATTCTGCCGCTTTTTGCGATAAGCTTGGCCCTGCCATGTGGCGGGGCCAATGTGTTTTGGCGCTTGCACCCCGGGGCCTGAGACTGCGTTGAGGCTGCGTTAAGTCAGCCATCCGTGCCCGGGCTCATTGGCAGCGGCGCGCCGCACACGGAGGCTGAACCTATTTCCACTGACGGCTGCTTCCGCGATCCGCGGGAGGGCCACTTGTCGGTCGCATCGTCCGCCGTCGCGCGGGATCGGCCAACGAACTGACCGAAAAACCTTCTGTCTGGAGAGAACAATGTTGAAGATGACCCGTTTGGCCGCGATGGCTTTGTTCGTCGCCGTGGCTGCTTCGCTGGCGCCGCACGCGGCATGGTCGCAGCAGCCTGCGGCTCCGGCCGCCGCTCCCGCAGCTCCGGTCGCGACCCCCGCCGCACCCGTTCCCGCGGCACCCCCGACGTCGGCGCGTGCGACGGAGGTCGTCGACAACCCCTACGGACTCGAGGCGCTCTGGAAGGGCGGCGACTACGTCTCCAGGGGAACGATATTGATTCTGGTGCTGATGTCGATCGGGAGCTGGTACATCATCATCACCAAGGTCTACGAGCAGTACAGGATGGGCCGCCAAGCGCGCGCCGCAACCAGGAAGTTCTGGGGCGCGCCGTCGGTGCGCCAGGGTGTCGAGTTGCTCAAGAAGGGCAGCCCCTATCGCTACATCGCCGAGACCGGCCTCGAGGCGACCAGCACGCATACGGGCTTGATTGGGAACGTCGACATGCACGAATGGATCAGCATGTCGATCCAACGCTCGATCGAGAATGTCCACAGCCGCACGCAGGACGGGCTCGCGTTCCTCGCCACGGTGGGCTCGACCGCGCCCTTCGTCGGGTTGTTCGGAACGGTGTGGGGCATCTATCACGCGCTCACCGCCATCGGCATCGCGGGCCAGGCGTCGATCGACAAGGTGGCAGGCCCCGTGGGTGAGGCGCTCATCATGACGGCGATCGGTCTCGCGGTGGCGGTCCCCGCAGTCCTCGGCTACAACTGGCTGGTCCGTCGCAACAAGACGGCGATGGAGCTGGTCCGGAGCTTCGGGGCGGACGTGCACGCGGTGCTGATGAGCGCTCCGAAGGCACCCGCCGCGGCGGCTGCTCCCGCTGCCAAGGCGCACGCTTGAACCCTGTCCGGGAAATACATCCGAGGACTCGATCATGGCCATGAACGTCGGCCCCGCCGGGGGCGAAGACGAGGTCGTTTCGACCATCAATACGACGCCGCTCGTCGACGTGATGCTGGTGCTGCTGATCATCTTCCTGATCACCATTCCGGTGGTCACGACGTCGATCCCCGTGCAGCTGCCGAAGGAACGCAACGAGGTCCGGGAAACCAAGCCCGAGAACATCGTCCTCTCCGTCGACGAGCAGGGGCGGATCTACTGGAACGACCTGAGGATCAGCAGCACCATCGCGCTCATCGACAGGCTGAAGAAGATTGCCGTTCTGACCCCGCAGCCCGAGGTGCAGATACGCGGAGACGGCAGGGCGAGGTACGACGCGGTCGGACGCATCATCTACGCCTGCCAGCGCGCGGGCATCGCCAAGGTCGGCTTCATCACCGAGCCTCCGGTCCGGGAGGGCTGACGTGACCGACTGTCCGTTGAGGAGCACGCCATGGCAATGAATGTGGGCTCGGGCGGCGGATCAGCCGACCCCGATGTGATGATCGACATCAACACCACGCCGCTGATCGACGTGATGCTGGTGCTCTTGGTGATGCTCATCATCACCATCCCGATCCAGCTTCACGCGATCAACCTGAACATGCCGGTGGGAAATCCGCCGCCGCCGCTGGTTCTGCCCGAGATCCTGAAGATCGACATCGATGGCAGCAGCACGGTCTACTGGAACGGCGAGGTCGTCCCCGACCGGGCTACGCTCGAAGAGAAGCTCAGGGCCGCGGCCGCCAAGCCGGTTCAGCCCGAGCTTCATTTGCGACCGGACAAGGACGCCAAGTACGATGTCGTGGCGGGCGTGATGGCGTCGGCGCAGCGTCTCGGTCTCACCAAGATCGGCATCGTCGGCAGCGAGCAGTTCATCGTCTCCGAATAACCCGCTGCGGCGCACCCGTCATACTGTCTGGCAAACCGGAGTCGATACCCCATGGATTTCGCGAGGCAGCAGAGAGATCCGACCCGGCATCTGATCGGGATCGTTGCCGTGATTCTCATCCACGTGCTGGTGATCTATGGTCTGGTGACCGGGCTCGCGCGCAAGGCGGTCGAGGTGATCAAGAAGCCGCTCAATGCCACCATCATCGAGGAGATCAAGGCACCGCCGCCCCCTCCGCCGCCTCCCAAGAAGATCGAGATTCAGCAGAAGATCCAGGCTCCGGTCCAGCCCTATGTTCCGCCGCCGGACATTCCGGTTCCGACGACGACCGAGCCGGTGATATCGGCGCCGACGACGGTGGTGCCGACGGAACCGCACGTGATCGCGCCACCCGTCGTGGCCCCACCGCCGCCCAAGCCGGCACTGCGCCGGGGCATCGTGCCGATCAGCCGCGTCAATCCCGAATATCCGGTGGATGCGATCCGCAAGCGCATTTCAAGCGGGCAGGTGATCGCGCACTTGAATATCGACGAAAAAGGCAATGTCACCGAAGTGAGGATCGTCAAGGCGGAGCCGCCGCGCGTGTTCGACCAGGAAGTGATACGCGCGCTGTCGCAGTGGAAGTTCCAGGCCGACGGAGAAAAGTACGTCGGCGAGATCGAGGTCAACTTCACCTTGAAGGACTAGTGAAGTCGTAGTCGAAGCGACGGTTCTCGGGCAGGGTCGATGACCGATCCCGTCGCAGCCTTCCGACACGCTTTGGACCTGCATCGCCAGGGCCAGCTGACGCAGGCGCTCGCCGCCTACGACGAGTTGCTGGCGCGATGGCCGGCTCACGCTGAGACGCTGCATTACTCCGGATTGGCCCTGTACCAGAGCGGCAGGGCCGACGCCGCGGTGGAGCGCATCGAACGCTCGCTCCGGAGCGACGCGCGTGCCGCCGAGCCATGGTGCAACCTGGCGCTCGCCTATGGGGCGCTTGGCCGCCACGACGCGGCGGTCGATGCGTTGCGCGAGGCCCTGCAACGGAGCCCGCGCCAGGCCGAGATCTGGAACAACCTGGCGAGCGTGCTACTCACCGCAGGACGCGTCGAAGAGGCCGAACGCGCAGCCCGGCAGGCACTCGAGCTCGAAGGCGCTCACGCCCCGAGCCGGTTCAATCTTGCCTTGTGCTGCGAAGCGCAGGGCCGACTCGACGAGGCACTCGCAAACGCAGAGCTCGCGCTGCAGGCCGCGCCGGGTGCGGTTGCCCCGGCGGGGCTCAAGGCGCAGATCGAAGAAACCCTGGGCCGCCTGGATGCAGCGAGCGCGACGCTGGCTCAAGCAATCGCGCGGTGCAGGGACGACCCGGCTGCCGCCCCGCTCTACCTCCAGCGTGCCGCCATCGAGCAGCGCCAGGGCCGGCTTTCCGCGGCGGCGCAATCGCTCGAGCAGACGCTCAAGCTCGAGCCGAGGCAGGGCGCCGCGCTGTCCGAGCTTCTGTTTCTGCGCAAGCAGCTTGCCGACTGGCACGATCTCGCTTCACTGCGCAAGCGCTTTCGCGCCGGAGTCCATGCCGGCGAAAGGCATCTCTCCCCGTTCAGCTTCCTGAGCGATCCATCGAGCCGTGCCGAGCAACGCCGCTGCGCCGAGGCGTGGAGCCTGATGTTCGCGACAGCGGAGCGCTCGACCCGCAAGCCGGGAGACGGCGTCCTGCGCATCGGCTACCTGTCGGCGGATTTTCGCCAGCACGCAACGGCTGTGCTCGCCGCCGGATTGTTTGAGCAGCACGACCGCAAGCGCTTCATCGTTGCCGCGTATTCCACCGGAGCAAGCGACGGCAGCGCGATGCGGGCGCGACTCGAATCGGGTTTCGACCGCTTCGTAGACGCGTGCGGCTGGCCCGCCGACCGGCTCGCGGAGCAGATCGACGCGGACCGGATCGACATTCTGGTTGACCTCAAAGGGCACACCCATGCCGCGCCGACCTCGGTGCTCGCGCTGCGGCCCGCACCCGTGCAGGTGAGCTACCTCGGTTTTCCCGGCACCACCGGTGCGTCATTCATCGACTACCTCGTCGGCGACGCGATCGTGACACCATTCGCGCACGCGGCAGACTACAGCGAGACGCTGCTGCAGCTGCCGCAGAGCTACCAGATCAACGACCGGCAACGACCGATCGCGCCGGTGCCTCCGAGGCGCGCGCTCGGCCTGCCCGAAGACGCCTTCGTCTTTTGCTGCTTCAATCAGTCGTACAAGTTCAATCCGGAGGTCTTCGATGCGTGGGCGCGGATCCTGGCAGCGGTGCCGCGCGGCGTCTTGTGGTTGCTCTCCGGCAACGATGAGATCACGAGCCAAACGCTGGCCGCGAATCTCAAGCGCGAAATCGCCGCCCGCGAGATCGACCCGGCTCGCCTTATCTTTGCACCACGGCGGCACTACGCCGAGTACCTGGCCTTGTTTCGGCTTGCTGACCTCTTCCTCGACACTTGGCCGTACAACGCCCACACGATCGCGAGCGATGCGCTGTGGGCCGGATGCCCCGTGCTCACGTGGCTGGGCGAAACGTTTGCGGGACGGGCGGGGGCGAGCCTGCTGACCGCGGTCGGCCTGCCTGAGCTGATCGCGCCCGATGTCGCCGCCTATGTCGAACGCGCCATCACACTTGCCAGCGACAAATCGCTGCTCCTCGGTTACCGACGAGAACTCGAGCTCGCTGGGCACGACAGCGCGCTCTTCGACACCACAGGCACGACGCGCGCTCTGGAAGCAGTGTACGTGCAAATCGCCGACCAGTGCCGCCACGGCGTTCGTGAGCCACTGTACGTCGGATCGCTCGACGGCTGACGCTTAATCCGTGCGCATGGCGTAGACGACGGCGCCCCAGGTCATCGCCGCGAACAGCATCAGCAGCCCGGCAACGTCGGCGAGCCCCCAGTGCTGCCCGACGATCATGCCCAGGGTGGCGCGGAATGCCTGGTCGAACGCACCGGGGACGATCAGCAGGGCCGCAACCCCCGCGCACAGCCACAGCAGAACAACGGCGGCTCGACGCCACGCCGGGACGGTCACCGGCCGCGGCAAGCGCGCAACGACGGCCGCGGTGAACCCGTCGTCGGCGATATACACCGAGCGATGCTCGTGTCCTTCGCCCCGCAGAGCCTGCTCGAGCCAGTCGTCGCCGTCGGTTTCGCTGTTTAGCATTTCGTCTCAACCTGGAGCCCAGGCGCTCAAACGCGCCTTGAGCTTCTGCTTCGCGCGCAGGATATGTGTCTTCAGCGTGCCTACCAGGCAACCCAGCACGATGGCAGCTTCCTCGTGAGACAGGTCGTTATGGTAGCACTGGACGATTGCGGCGCGCTCTGCATCGGACAGCACGCTCATCGCCCTCTCCAGATCGATCGACAGCGCTGCCTGGCGCGAAGTGCTCGTGCCAGTTCGGACGTCGCCTTGCGAAAACTCGTCGGGGTCCATGTCCTCGGGCATGGACACTTCCTTGATCCTGCGTGCATCGGCGAGAAATACATTGTAGGCAATGCGATAGAGCCAGGTCGAGAAGCGGGCCTCCTGGCGAAACTGCTTGAGCTTGCGATACGCGAGCAAGAAAGTCTCCTGGGCCAGATCATCGGCCAAAGCCGTGTTGCCAGCGACCAGCTTGCGCAGCGTCGCCCTGACGGCGGACTGGTGGCGTCGCACCAGTTCGCCGAAGGCGTGCCGGTCGTCGCTGACGACGACGCGGGCGATCAGCGCTTCGTCGCTGACCGGAGGCGACGACATGAACGCGGCCCACCGGTGATCGCATACCCCACTTCAACTCGCCCCGTTGCCCGTGTCGCGCTGAGCGAGGCGACGATCTTCCAACCACCACAGAACCAAGTAACCGATACCGAGAAAGAGCAGGACGAGCCCGATCCAGTTGGCTTCCTGATCGTTGAACAAGGAATAGGCGCTGAAAGCAAGTCCGATGGTGATCATCACGACGCCCTTGCGCAGATCCGACCACACCGCGCGGCGCCGGTTGGCCACTGCCTGCTGGATGATCGAGCCGGCCGGCGCAGCGGCCGCTGCCTGCGCGCCGGTCGCCTCCGGGGGCGGAAGGCCCGAAGTGACGGCTTCGGCAGCCAGCGTCGGCGCCACGACACCCTTCTCTGCGAGTTTCAGCCAGGCCTCGTTCTGCATCCGCGCCTTGCGCAACTTGTACCAGATGATGCCGACAAGCAGGACCAGCGGCGTCAGGAAAATGGATCCGACGACCAGGAATACCAGACCGACGATCCAAGGCGCGGTCTGCATGACGTCTCTGAATGATTGGAAGTCGGGATCTTCGTCGATGCGGTAGACGTGCGAGCGCTGGCCGCGCTTCCCGGTGTCCTGCGCAGCGCTGTCCTTGTCTTCAGGCGTGGACACGTCAACCTGCACCGATGGCACCGTGACCGTAATCGTCTTCTCGGCCGAGGATTTCGACGCCGCGGCCGGCTTCGATGGCGCATCCGCAGCCGGCGCCGGGGCGGCGAGCAGCCACAGTGCAGCGGCCAGCGCGATCAATGCGGCGTGGAGCGCGATCTGCGGTCTGGCTGCGACGCGGGCAGACGGGTGCATCCGATCCTCCTTCTGGGTATTCACGAGCCTTAGATGGCGTGGCATGGCCCGGCGGATTCGGCGGGGCCCCTTTTGGGGACGATGGCGGGACGGGCCGCTTGACCCCCCATGCTATCATTGCCCCCCGAGCCAGGGCGGCGTCTTGGCATTGGGAGGTTCATGTCGGTCCCGCGATTGCTTGCCACGATCTTGGCCGGCCTGCTGCTGGCGCTGCCGGCTCGGGCGGCGGATGACGCTGTCACCCTGAACTTTGTCAACGCCGACATCGACGCCGTGGTCAAGGCAGTCGCCGAGATGACGGGGCGCAACTTCGTCGTGGATCCCCGGGTCAAGGGCGTGGTGAACATCGTCTCGGCGCGCCCGGTGCCGCGGTCACTTGTCTATCCGACGCTGCTCTCCGCGCTGCGGCTGCAGGGTTTCACCGCTGTCGAGACGGACGGCCTCACCAAGATCGTCCCCGAGGCAGACGCCAAGCTTCAGGGCGCTCCGGTCGTTCCCGGCGGCGGAGCCGGTGGCGGCGACCGGCTGGTCACGTCGGTCTACGTGCTGAAGTTCGAGTCGGCGACGCAACTGGTCAACGTTCTTCGGCCGTTGATCACCCCCAACAACACGATCGCGGCGCTCCCCACGGCCAATGCGCTGGTCATCACCGACTATGCGGAGAACCTCAAGCGCATCGACAAAATCATCGCGTCTCTGGACGTCCCGGCTGCCGGCGAGCCGATCATCGTTCCGGTGCGCTACGCGTCGGCGCTCGACCTGATGCAGGTGGTCAACCGCCTGATGACCGAGGGACCCGCGCAGGGCGCCGTGGCGGACCCTCAGCAGCGCGTGGTGATCGTCGCCGACCCGCGCTCGAACAGCGTTCTCATCCGCGGTGATAACGCCCCGCGGGTGGCGCGGGTGCGCGCGTTGATCGAGCAGCTCGATACACCGGGGCGCACCGGTGGCAACATCTTCATCATCTTCCTCAAGAACGCGGAAGCCGTGCGCGTGGCGCAGACGCTCCGTGCGCTGCTCACCGGCGGCAGCGATACGAGCGCGCCATCGACGCCTCTACCGCCGGCTTCGATGACAACGGCGTCGACCGGGTCCAACGCGCCCGCGGGGACCAGCGCTCCCGCAGCCGCAACGGCATTGAGCGGGCTGTCTTCCCAGTCCGGGGGCAGCCAGAGCAGCGCATTCAGCGCGGGCGGAGTAACCATCCAGGCCGACCCGGCCAACAACGCGCTGATCGTCATGGCGCCTGAGCCGCTCTACAACAACATCCGCGCCATCGTCGACAAGCTGGACACCCGGCGCGCGCAGGTGTTCGTCGAGGCACTGATCGTCGAGGTCAGCGCCGACCGCTCCGCCGAGTTTGGCATCCAGTGGCAATACCTGCAGGGACTGAACAGCAACAGCACCTACGTTGGTGGCAACCAGAACTTCAACACCATCAGCTCCGGCAGCAACATCATCGGCACCTCCGTCAATCTGGGCACTGCGGGGCCGGGCCTCAATCTGGGCATCATTCGCGGATCGATCACGATCCCCGGCTTGGGCGCCATCACAAACCTCGCGCTGCTGGTGCGTGCGCTGCAGACCGATAACACCGCCAACATCCTGGCGACGCCCAATCTGCTGATGCTCGACAACGAGGAGTCGAGAATCATCGTCGGCCAGAACGTCCCGTTCATCACTGGTCAGTACGCTCAGACCGGAACGACTGCAACAGTGACGCCCTTCCAAACGATCGAACGTCAGGACGTCGGGGTGACGCTGCGCGTCAAACCGCAGATCACCGAGGGTGGCGGCGTTCGCATGGTCGTTCATGAAGAAGTATCGAGCGTAGTGGATACGACCAATCCCGCAGGGATCATCATAAACAAACGCTCGCTCGACTCGACCGTGCTCATCGACGATGGCCAGATCATCGTGCTCGGCGGATTGATCCAGGACAGCCAGACCGGCAACACCCAGAAGATACCGTTCCTGGGCGACATCCCCATTGCAGGCGCATTGTTCCGCTACGATACTCGCGTAAAGAGCAAGACCAACCTCATGGTGTTCCTGCGCCCGACGATTGTGCGCAACTCTGCCATGGGCGGCGCCGTCAGCAGCGACCGCTACGACTACATCATCGGCGAGCAGAAGAGCATTCGAACCGATCCCAACATGATCCCGCCCGTCCTGCCGAATCTTCAGGATCCGCGCCTGCCGGCCGTCCCGCTGCCGTCGTCTCCGGCAAACCCGGCGCCGATGCTTCTCCCGACGCCGTCGCTCGTTCCCCTGCCGTGGCTGCTCCCGGTCGTTCCTCAGCCGACCGACCGTCCATCGGCGGAAGCTTCGCAGCCGCAACCGGCCAAACCGTGACGACGATGTCCTCCGCGCCCCCGTCGAGCCTCGCCCCCGCAGCGCCGGCGCTGGCGCAGCGGGTTTCCTACGCGTTCGCGCGCGCTCACGGCGTGCTTCCCTTGCGCGACGAAGACGGCGCGGTCGTGGTGCTCGCTCGTGCGGATGCTTCGATCGAGGGAATCGCCGAGCTCAAGCGTGTGCTGCAACGGCCGCTCAAGATGCAGGCCGTGAACGCCGAAAGATTCGCCGCCGAGCTCGCGTCCGCCTACAACCAGGCTTCGGCGCCGGTCGCTCAGCTTAGCGATGCGCTTGCGCGCGACACCGATCTCGCGCGACTGTTGCAGGACATTCCCAAGGCCGAGGACCTCCTCGGAGCGACCTCCGAGGCGCCGGTCATCCGCATGATCAACGCTCTGTTGCTGCAAGCGTTGCGCGAGCGGGCGTCGGACATTCACTTCGAGCCCTACGAGGCGCGATCGGTCGTGCGCTTCCGCATCGACGGCGAGCTGCGCGACGTCATCGAGCCGCCGCGCGCGCTGCATGCCGCGCTGGTGTCGCGACTCAAGGTGATGGCGAGCCTCGACATCGCGGAAAAACGCCTGCCGCAGGACGGGCGCATGGCGTTGAAGCTGGGCGACAAGAGCGTGGACGTTCGCGTCTCCACGCTGCCGACAGGGCCCGGCGAGCGCGTCGTGCTGCGCTTGCTCGACAAGGACGCGGCGCGCCTGGACCTGGCTGCGCTGGGCATGAGCGACGCGACTCTCGCCGCGATCGACCGGCTGATCCGCGAGCCGCACGGTATCGTGCTGGTGACCGGCCCGACGGGCTCCGGCAAGACGACGACGTTGTATGCGGCGATGTCGCGGCTGCCGCGAAGCGTGCTCAACATCATGACTGTCGAGGATCCGATCGAGTTTGCGCTGGATGGCGTCGGCCAGACTCAGGTCAATCCGAGGATCGAGCTCTCCTTCGCGCGGGCGCTGCGGTCGATACTGCGCCAGGATCCAGACATCATCATGATCGGCGAAATCCGCGACCTCGAGACGGCGCAGATCGCGGTTCAGGCGAGCCTGACTGGCCACCTCGTGCTCGCCACGCTGCACACCAACGACGCGGCGAGCGCGGTGACCCGGCTCGCCGACATGGGGATCGAGCCTTACCTGCTCGCATCGAGCCTGCTGGGCGTGCTCGCGCAGAGACTGGTGCGCTGCCTGTGTCCCGAGTGTCGCGCAGTTGCGGCGCCCACCGAGGGCGAAGCGGCGCTGCTCGCCAGCCTCGGCCTGCGATCATCTGTCAAGCTCTGCCGGCCGGTCGGCTGCGCGGCCTGCGCGCAGTCCGGCTACCGCGGCCGCACCGGAATCTACGAGCTGATCCTCGTCGACGAGACGCTGCGGCGGTTGATCCACGATCGCGCGGGCGAGCCTGCCCTGCGCGACGCATGCACTCGCGCCGGCATGCGTACGCTGGCCCAGGACGGGACGCGCTGGCTTGCCGACCGCACGACCTCGCTCGCCGAGCTGCTGCGCGTCACTGGCGCCGCTGCGTAGCGCGCTTCCGGTGGCGGAATCCCGTGTCGCCTGTTGAATCGACAGCGCCGCAGCGCGGTTTCGGGCGCTGGTCCACGTAACGCGCCATGGCGGCATTTCGATACGACGCAGTCGACGCGACAGGCCGCGCGCGTCGCGGGATGCTCGACGCTCCGAATGTGCGCGCCGTGCGCGATCAGCTTCGCGGCGACGGGCTCTTTCCCACCGCCATCGAACCGGCGGCGTCGATTGCCGTGCGGCGAAGCGAGGCCACGCGCCTCCCATCCGCACTACTCGCGCTGACCACAAGACAACTCGCCACGCTGGTGGCGTCGGGAATGCCGCTGGATCAGGCGCTCGCCGCTGTCGTCGAGCAGGCCGGCCATCCGGCCGCCGCGCGAACCTTCGAAGCGATTCGGGAGCAGGTCGCAGCGGGTGAGCCACTCGCCGCGGCCATGTCGCGCTTTCCACGTACGTTTTCGGAGCTCTATCGCGGGCTCGTCGCGGTCGGCAGCGAGACCGGACAGCTCGGCGGAGTGCTCGAGAGACTCGCCGACTACCTGGAGTCACGCGAGGCGCTGCGCAACAAGTTCACCATGGCGCTGATCTATCCCACCCTGATCACCGTCGTCGCGCTCGCGGTTATCGCGGCGCTGATGCTGTATGTGGTTCCACAAATCGTCGGCGTGTACCAGCAGAGCCGGCAGGCGCTTCCGTGGCTCACGCGAGCGCTGATCGCGACCAGCGACTTCCTGCGTGCGACCGGCTGGTACTGGGTGGGCGCGGGGGCGCTGGGGGTGATCGCCGCCGTGCTGTTGCTGCGCCGCGAGTACTGGCGCGAGCGCTGGCACGCTGCGTTGCTGCGCACTCCGGTCATCGGCAAGGTACTCGCGGGACTCGATGCCGCGCGCTTCGCGAGCACGCTGGCGATATTGACCGGCAGCGGAGCGCCGCTGCTGCGCGCGCTGGAGACCGCGGCGGCCGTCATCTGGGCAAGACCTATCCGGCGCGCGGCACACGCCGCGGCGGGGCATGTGCGCGAAGGCGTTACGCTGTCGCGCTCGCTCGCCACCGAGCGCGTCTTTCCGCCGTTGCTGGTGCACCTCGTTGCGAACGGCGAGCAGAGCGGTCAGCTTCCGGCCATGCTCGCGCGTGCAGCACGCGAGCAGGAGGACGACGTGGAGCGCCGATTGACTTGGCTTGCCGCGCTGGTACAGCCGATGCTGATCGTCATCATGGGGGCGATCGTGCTCGTGCTCGTGCTGGCGGTGATGCTGCCCATCGTGTCGATGAATCAGCTCATCCGCTGAGCATTCGTAGCCTGGGTTGAGCGCGAAGCGCGAAACCCGGGACATGGAACGTGCTGCCACGATGATCCCGGGTTTCCCCGGATCAAGTCCAGGATCAACCCGGGCTACTTCTCAGGAATTCAGACGGCGTTCCGCTTGCGGTGCTGCTCCCGCAGTGCCCATTCAACGTGCTCGCGCACCAGCGCCGAGGGATCATCGCTTCGCGCCGCGAGAGCGGCGACGATCGCCTCGCCGTAAGCGGCATCGCCGAGGCCCACCGCGAGGTTGCGCGACCAACGCTCGTAACCGATGCGCCGGATAGTGCTGCCGCGCGTGCGCTGATCGAATTCCGCCTCGCTCCACGCGAACAGCCTCACGAGGTCGGCGTCGTCGAGGCTGTTGCGCACGGCGAAATCGGGCAACGGGCTCGGCCGCGCATAACGGTTCCAGGGGCAGACGAGCTGGCAATCGTCGCAGCCGTACACGCGATTGCCGATCAGCGGCCGCAGCTCCTCGGGAATGCTGCCTTTCAACTCGATGGTGAGGTAGGAAATGCACCGGCGCGCGTCGAGCTGATAAGGCGCAACGATCGCGCCCGTGGGACAGGCATCGATGCACGCGTGGCAACTGCCGCAATGTTCCGACACCGGCGGAGTCACGGGCAACGGCAAATCGGTATAGATCTCGCCCAGGAAGAAGAACGAACCGGCGTCCCGGGTGAGCAGCAGCGTGTGCTTGCCGCGCCACCCCAGGCCCGACTTGGCGGCAAGCGCGACTTCGAGCACCGGTGCGCTATCGGCGAATACACGATAGCGGAACTCGCCGACGGCTGTGGCAATGCGCTGCGCCAGACGCTTAAGGCGCCCGCGAAGAACCTTGTGGTAGTCGCGGCCCAGGGCGTAGCGCGAGAGGTAGGCCTTGCTCGAATCATCGAGGATTGCGGAACTGCTTTTCGCCGCGGGGAGGTAGTCCAGGCGCGCGCTGATCACGCGCAGCGTTCCGGAGAAGAGCTCGCCAGGACGCGCGCGGCGCGCGCCGTGCCTTGCCATATAATCCATTTCGCCGTGGCGCCCGGCATCGAGCCACGCCAGCAGCCGCGCCTCGTCGGCGGAAAGGTCGGTATCGGAGATGCCGATCTCGGCGAATCCCAGCTCGCGCCCCCACGCCTTGATGTCGCGCGTCAACGTCTCGAGGTCGAGAGTCGCATCCAGAAGCACCGAAGGTCGATCGAAGGCTACGGGAAGATGACGATTATAGAAGGGCAGCGAATCGTGCTTCCCGACGCGACCGCGACTTTGGCGGCCGGTGCGGCCATCGCGGCCGGTCTGCGCGGAGGCATGGTGGTCGGCCTGTCGGGAGAGCTCGGCGCGGGAAAGACGACGCTCGTGCGCGGGATGCTGCGGGGTCTGGGATGGACGGGCCCCGTGAAGAGCCCGACCTACACCCTGGTTGAACATTACACAGTTTCGAGCTTATACTTCTATCACTTTGATTTTTATCGATTCAGAGATCCCGAAGAATGGGAAAGCACGGGTTTCAGTGAGTACTTTAGGCCCGATGCGGTGTGCGTGATCGAATGGCCGGAACGGGTGGCGGCATGGTTGCCGCAGATCGACATTTCGCTCACCCTCGAGCACGCGCCCAGCGGGCGCACGCTGCAACTTGCGGCTCACAGCGAGGTCGGTAGCGAATGTCTCGTCACATGCGCAGCGGGTCTCCGATAACTTGCGTTTCGCTCGCGCGCCGCCGCGCATGGCGGTGGCTCTTGCTGCCCGCGGCGCCGTTTCTGTCGTCCGTAAGGTTGTTCGCTTCGACTATCGCCTCGGCGCGACTGTGGCCGGCCCAGGAATATACGCGACTGATCATCGAGTCTGCCACGCCGCTCAGTTTCCAATGGGTGACGATGAAGGGTCCGGAGCGCCTTGCGCTCGACCTCGACGGTGTGGAGATGAGCTTCGAGCTCGTGCAGCTACCGCAACTCGTGCATCCCAGCGATCCGTACGTCCAGGCGATCCGCGTGGCACCTTTTAAGCCGGGTGTGATGCGCATCGTGCTTGATCTCAAGACCGAAGTGAATCCTCAGATCTTCGGCTTGAAGCCGTTCGGCGAGCACGCGCATCGAATCGTCATCGACTTGTATCCATTGACGCCGCCCGACCCGCTGATGGCGCTGCTCGAATCCGATCCCGCCGCGCGCGAATACGCGCCTGGAACCGCCGCACCCGACCGGGCGCCGGCGGCGGCGGGACGTCCATCCGCGCCGTCCAGAGGCGATGGCCGGCGGCGCATCGTCATCGCCATCGATCCGGGTCACGGAGGAGAGGATCCGGGAGCCATCGGCCGGCGAGGAACCTGCGAGAAAAACATCACGCTGGCGATCGCCCGCAAGCTCAAGCGCCTCGTCGACGGCGAGCCGGGCATGCGCGCCCTGCTCACCCGCGACGACGACTATTTCGTTCCGTTGCACGCGCGCGTGCAGAAGGCGCGGCGAGTCGAAGCCGATCTGTTCATATCGATCCACGCCGACGCCTTCACGACACCTCACGCACACGGCTCTTCGGTGTTTGCGCTTTCCGAGAACGGCGCCACGAGCGCCGCCGCACGCTGGCTCGCCCAGCGCGAGAACGAAGCGGACCTGATCGGTGGCGTCAACCTGAACAATGGGGACCCGCTGCTCGCCAAGACGCTGCTCGACTTGTCGCAGACGGCGCAGATTCAGGACAGCCTGCGCGTCGGTCGTTCAGTGCTCAACGGAATCGGAGCGATCAACGCTCTGCACAAGGGCAGCGTCGAGCAGGCAGGCTTTGCGGTGCTCAAGGCCCCCGACATTCCATCGATCCTGGTCGAGTGCGCATTCATCTCCAACCCCGAAGAGGAGATGAGGCTCAGGAGCGATCAGCAGCAGCAGCGCTTTGCAGAATCGATATTCGGCGGCGTCAAGCGCTACTTCGCGCAGAACCCGCGGCTCGCACGCACTTGAGGCGCCGTGAGTCATCGGAAGCTTCTTCGCCGCTCGCGGCGATCCTGCGATCGCGTAGAATAGCGGCCCCATGATCCGGTTCTTCATCTGGTTCCTGATAATGCAGGCGGGACTCTTCGGACTCGAGCTGACTCCGTGGGCGCAGAAGTGGTTCGTCGTTCCGTGGACCGACACCCTGGCTGCCATCTCCGCGGGCATCGTCAAGGTGTTCGACGCGCACGTGGTCTCGCATGGCAAGGTCCTGCAAAACACGAGCAATGGATTCGCGGTATCGATCGAGGCGGGCTGCAACGGAGTGGAGGCGACGATCGTGCTGATCGCGGCGATACTTGCCTTTCCCGCCTCGTGGAAGCGCAAGCTCATCGGTCTCGCCGCTGGGATCGTTGCGGTGCAGGGGCTCAACATCGTGAGAGTCATCAGCCTGTTCTATCTCGGCCAGTGGAACTTCAACGTGTTCGAGTGGGCGCATCTCTACGTCTGGCAGGCGCTGATCATGCTCGACGTCCTGATCGTATGGCTGTTGTGGGTGCGCACGTTGCCGCGGGGCGCCCCCGTCGCGGCGTAGGAAAATCGACCGTGGGCAGCCCGCTCGCGCGATTTGTTCTTATGGTCGCGGCCTGGCTTCCGGTCACCTTCGCGATCTGGTATCTCGCCGCGCCGGTCCTAGTGTGGCCGGTCGCGATGCTCGCCGAGCTCTTTACGCGCAGCGCCTTCGGCGATCTGGTTCGCGGCGTCGAGCAAAGCGGGGCGCTGCTGACTTTTGTAACCTCGTTGAAACCCGCATCCGGAGAGGCCGGCAATGCGAAGGCGGTGCTGTCTGTGGAGAGCAACGTGCTGCTGTTTTCGTTCGGATTGCCGATGCTCGTTGCGCTGATTCTCGCCGCGCGCGAACCGCATGTCGTACGTCGAATCGTTATCGGCTACGTCGTGCTGCTCCCGTTTCAGACGTGGGGAACGGTGGCAGACTTCCTCAAGAACATCGCCATCCTGGCCGGGCCTGCGGTCTCGGCGCAGACCGGGTTCAACGCCTGGCAGCGCGAAGCGATCGCCTTTTCCTATCAGTTCGGCACGCTGATCCTGCCCACGGTCGTTCCCGCAATCGTCTGGGTGCTCATGCACCGGCGCTTTCTCGAGAACTTCGCCAGCCGCGAGCAACCGCAGGCGTCGCCGAGATAATCGGCTTCAGACGGGTCCGGCAGCACCGCTCTTGCGTTCGATCTCGCGCAGGCGAAGCACGCGCCGCTGCACCTTGCCTGTCGTCGTCATCGGCAGCGCGTCGATGAATTCGATCGCCTTGGGGTACTCGTAGGGGGCGAGGAAGCTTCGCACGTGGCGCTGGATGTCCTCCTCGAGCGCCTGTGAAGGTGCATGCCCCGGGGCCAGGACGATGAACGCCTTGACGATGTTGCCGCGCGTCTCATCGGGGCTTGGGACCACCGCGGCGTTTGCGACCGCCGGGTGACGCACCAGGCAGTTCTCGATTTCCGACGGCCCGATTCGGTAGCCTGCTGCCTTGAACATGTCATCGGCGCGGCCCTGATACCAGAGGTCGCCATCGTCGTCGCGCTTCGCGAGGTCTCCGGTTCGGCACCAGTCGCCGCTGAACTTCTTGGACGTCGCCTCCGGGTTCTTGAAGTACTCGAGAAAGAAGACGGGGTCGCGCGCCCCGTCCGGGGCGATGCAATTGACTGCGACTTCGCCCATCTCGCCCGCGGGGACTTCGTTGCCGTCGTCGTCGATTACGGCGATTCGATGGCCGGGATACGGTCTGCCCATCGATCCCGGCTTCGCCGGCCACAGCGTGTGCGAGTTGCCCACGATGTAGTTCATCTCGGTCTGACCGAACATCTCGTTGATGGTTACATCCAGCGCTTGTCGGGCCCAACTGAACACCGTCGTGCCGACGGCCTCTCCGGCGCTCATGATGCTGCGCAGGCGAAGCGCATGACGCGAGCGAGGCTCCGGGACGGCCTTCATCATCATCTTCAGCGCCGTCGGGAACAGAAAGCTGTTTCTCACCCCGTACTTGCTCATCAGGGCCAGCGCACGTTCCGGTTCGAAGCGGCCGCGATAGCCGAGAATCGGGCAGGCGAAGTACAGCGACGGAAGCAGCGCATCCATGAGCCCGCCCGTCCACGCCCAGTCGGCGGGCGACCAGAACAGATCGCCGTCCCGGGGGAAGCCGTCGTGGGAGTGCACGAATCCCGGGAGGTTGCCGAGAAGGCATTGGTGCGGCATCAGCGCACCCTTGGGAGGCCCGGTCGTGCCGCTGGTGTAGACCAGCAGTGCAGGATCCGTCGCACGCGTGGAGACCGGTGAGAATTCCGATGCCGAACGCGCTGCCAGCGACTCCCAGTCGAGCGTCCACGCTTCGCGGGCACCGGCGACTCCAACGACATGCCGGAGCAGCGGCAGCCGGTCGCGTATCGCGGCCAGATTGGGCAGCGACGCCGGGTCCACGAACGCGACGTTCGTCTCGGAATCGTTGAGGCGATATTCGAGCGCGTCGGGGCCGAAAAGAAACGACAGCGGGACCGCGACCGCGCCCAGTTGATAGCACGCGATGTGTGCGATCGCCGTCTCCGGGCGCTGCGGCAGGATGATGGCGACCTTGTCGCCGCGCTGGACCGACAGGGCCGAGAGCGCGTTGGACATGCGATCCGCGGCTTCGCGCAGATCGCGGAAGCTCAGGCGCGCGGTTGCTCCGCCTTCGTCCTCCCAGAGCAGGGCGACGCGCATCGGCCCTGACGCATGCCTGCCGCAGACGGCCCGGCCGATGTTGAAGTCCGCCGGCACGCTCCAGCGGTGCCCGGCGCAGATCTCGCGGTATCGGTCGACGGCCATCGGCGACGACGTTCAGCGAGCGTTGTCGGAGTCCGTCCGCACCGGTTGCTCCAAAGGCTCGACCGTAGCCCAGATCCAATCGGGTTGCTGCTCCAGGAGCCGCCCGAAAGTGATGCGCTGCGACGACTTCGCCACGCTCATGATCAGCCGCTTGCCGGCCTGGTATTCGCCCGCAGGCACGATCAGAGTCTGGATGGGGGTGTCGGCGCTGCGCTTTCTGAGCGAGAGGAACAGCCCCTGGAAGATGCGGTTGTGGACCGTGGTCGCCTCGCCGTTAACGACATAGTCGGCGTCGGCGCGCTTAGGCGCCGACAGCTCGACGCCGACAAGATTGTTGGCGATCACCTGCAGGCCGATCTCGGCGCGCTCGCTGGTCAGCCGCTTCATCCGACGCACGATTCCCAGCGTCCACAGCGATTCTCCCTGCGAGCGGATCGCCACCAGCGTTCCCAGCGTGACTGCGTTGATCACCGTCATCGGAGCAACCAGACGGTAGCCGGTAGCCGACACGTCGCGGACCTCCCATGCGCCGCCGGAGGCCACATAAGTAGCCAGTCGCCTCCGCGCCACCTCCTGCATGCGCGCCGTCTCGTCCCGCATCCGCCCGAACGTCGCGATCTCGAGCGTCTCGCCGAAGCTGCCGGTGCGCGGCCTGAACTCGACTGCAGGGCCTGATTCGTCTTCCTTAAGGTAGGCCGAGATCTTGGCGAAGCCGACGATCGCATCGACCCGACCCGTCGCGCTCTGCCGCTCGCCGCGTCGGATGACCGGCCGGAATTCCGGATCAACTTGCGCCGCGAGCTTGGTCAGCAGGTTGAGCTGGTCGGCGCGGCGCGACGCCTTGTCGGACAGGGGATCGTTGCGAACCATCTGCTCGAGCATGACGATGTTCTGCATGAGCACCGCGTGCAGCGGTCGCGTGTCGAGGAACAGCACCCGACCTTCCAGCGGCTGCGCTGTACGGCGGCGCAGTCCGGTCCGCTCGGCCAGATCAACGTAGAAGCTCGAAACGGTCTGCGGCTCGAGGTTCAGGCGCAAAGGTGAGCACCACTCGGAGAGCTGGGAAGCGACCCACTCGAGGTTCCTCGGCGACAGGTTGCCGGCATTCATGAGGTGAAGCAGCAGCACACGCAGGTACTCCTGCTCAATCGTTGTCAGCACGCCGTCGGGCAGCGCCCCCACGGGCACCCTTTCAACCTGCGCAGTGCACGCCGTCTGGAACAGCCCATGCAGGTCCGCCCAGCGCGCCGGGATCCAATGCTCGTACCGGTAGAGCCGGATCTTGGCGTCCAGCCCTTGATGCATGATCTGTCGCACAACGAGCTCGGGCAGAAGCGATTGCCATTTGTTGCTTTGCGCGCGGCTCGCGATGCCTCGTGCGAAGGCCTGGTAGCAGAGCAGGAACGCCTGTGTCAGGTCGAACAATGCCTTCCAGATCTGGCCTTCGACGCGGCTCGACCGAGCGCCATGCTCCAGATACTGGGCGGTCAGGCTGCGCCGCAGCCGGTCACTGAGGGCATCGAGATGAAAAAGCGCTTCCAGTCGCGCTGGCGTGCGGGTCGCCTGGCGGTCCGCCAGAGCGCCGAGCTCGGTGAGCAATGCGGCGTGAGTGCCGAGCGGGTCATTGGCGGGAAAGGAAGCAACCCATCGCTCGACCGCCTTCTTGTCAGCGAATGGATCCCTGGTTGATTTTCTAAAGCCGAACATGCGCTTGAGGGTAATCGAAAAGGTCGGGACGCTGATGCTGGGCTGGTGCCAAATGCTCGCTGCGGCGCCAGAATCGGACCCCGGAGCGCAGCAAGGGTAGGCGTCCCTGCCCGGTTTGGCAACGCCATCCTTCTGGTCGCGGGGAGAACTTGCGTGAGGCCCCGGATGCGGCCGGGCACTGACTCCGGTACGATCCTTGCAGTACGCCACATGTGGTCAGCAGCTGGCTGGAAGGGAGTAGGTGGAGGCTGCCGGAAGCCCTTGTTCCACAAGCAGGATCAAGAGGCTAAGCCCCTATGGGGTTGAACCGTGTGGGCTTTTCATCGAGCGTCCTGACGCGTTGCGGCGGCTTGTGCCGTTACACGCCAGGCTGAAGGCAACAGCTGATTTCTCTATACTTGTGGCACACAGGGCAAAGGAATTGTCATGGGAATCTTGATCAAGGCGCCGACCCGTCGCAGCGACCCTGCACCGCATCTCGCCATGGCTTCTCCGGGCAACGGCGAAACGAGGAATGCGCTGCATATCCGCGAGGTCGTGCGCATCACAGGGCTGCGGCGCGAGCAACTCTACATGTGGCAGCGGCGCTACGGCTTTCCCAATCCGGCCCGCGACAGCTTCGGCGACCGCGTCTATCCGCCCGACCAGGTGGCGCGGCTCAAGGTCATCAAGCAACTCCTGTCTGAAGGATGGCGTGCCGGCGCCGTCGTCCCACTAGCGGAATCAGCGCTGCAATCGATGCTCGGCATCGCGGTCGAGGACCCGGCACCGCTGCCCAGCGAGATTGAAACTGCGGTCAAGCTCCTGGGCGAACATCGCGTCGGCGAGTTGCAAAACCATTTGTCCAAACTGCTGGTGGGGCAGGGCTTGCGCCGCTTTCTCGAACAAACGCTGATCCCGCTCAACGAAGCCGTGCACGAGCACGTCGTACGCGGCGACATGCAGAATTTCCAGGAGCTGCGCTTCGCGGACCTTGCGCAACGGCTGCTGCGCGACGTGACAAGGCTGGTTCGCCCGACGCGGGACGCGCGGCAGATTCTGGTTGCGACGCCGCCGAACGACCCCAATCAGCTCGGGCTTGCCATCCTCGAGTTGCTGCTGTTCACCGAGGGGATTAATTGCCTGACGCTCGGCAGCGGCGTGCCCGCGCAGGAGGTCGCTGGCGCGGCGCACGCCTACAAGGTGGCCATGGCGATTCTCTTGTTCGATCGCGGCATATCGGGCAAGATCGCGGGGCAGGAGATCCGCTCGTTGCGGGCGGCGCTTCCCGAAGGCTTGCCTTTGATCGTCAGCGGTCGTGCGGTGAACCTGCTTGCGAAGCCGATCGCTAACGTGCGAACGGCGGCCGATTTCAGCTCGGTGATGTCCGCCGTGCGGGAGCTTGGCATTAACAGTGCTCCACCGCAGGAGCTGCAACAGCGTGCTTGAAGCAGCGGGACTGAGCGTTACGTGGCGGGTGGTCGCGCTGATCGCGATCACCGCGCTCGCGTTCTTGGTCTGGCGCGGCTACCAGCAGCCGGAACTGATTCTCGACTTCGCCAACCTGCGCTTCTGCTAGCCTAGGTCCCCGAGCAGTTCACGCAACTTTCGCCTTTCGCGCTTGGTCGGACGGCCCGGCCACTTCGGCGCGACGGCCATTGCGGCTCTACGCCGCAAGATCTCGTCCTCGCGCGCTGCGACGGCTTCGGGCGCTTCCGTGTAGAGAAGCGCCGCAGCCGCAGCGCTCCCGCGGCGATCCGACATCGCCGTCACGACGACATCCCACTCGAGCCCCGCTCGGCGCACCGTTACGCGCTGCCCCGGTTTGACCTCGTGCGCCGGCTTGATGCGCCCGCCATCGATGCGCACCTGTCCCGTGGTTATCGCCTGCGCCGCAAGGCTTCGTGTCTTGTAGAATCGCGCCGCCCACAACCACTTGTCGAGCCGGGGGCGCCTGGGCTTGGAGCCGCCGTCAGCTGCTTCGCGCACCGATCATCCACTCGGCCGTCGCCTCCGCCTCAGCGAAGCCTTCGCTGCGCAGCGCCTCGATGACCCGCTGCTGGTCCTCGGCGCTGCGGTTCTGCGACAGCTTGAACTTGGCGTCGACGCGCTCGATCGTCATGCGGAAGGCGACAATGGCACCCAGCATCGCGTCGAGCTTCGCGCCTGTGAGCTGCAGCTCCCAAGGAGCGGATCGCGACGATTCGAAGCGCTCCGTCAATTGCCGGACTATGCCAAGCGTCTGCTCGCGATCGGTCACGAGCTCGACCCCGCCGCGGACGTGAACGACGGCGTAGTTCCACGTCGGGACCATGGCCGCGGGCTCGGTGTACCACGATGGGGATACGTACGCGTGAGGCCCATGGAACAGTGCCAGGGTCGTCCCCCCGCCGAAGAGCTGCCAGTGCGGGTTGGCGCGCGCGACATGCCCGATGAGCGAGCCGTGCGGCGATGGCTCTGCGCTGTGGAGCAGGGGGACGTGTGACACCTGCGGTTCGTCGCGGGTCGAGGTGATCAGCGTTGCAAACGGATGTTCGCGCACGAGGCGCGCGATCGCGGCCTCGTCCCGAGCGACGAAGGACTTCGGCAGGTAGACGCTCACTTGGGGACCTCCGAGCGAGCCCCGCGTGGCCGCGACGGTGGCTTTCCGGGATGAGATGCGCGAAGCAAGGCGAAGCCAATAGTAGGTGCTATTGGCAAGCCGAGCGACAAAGCAGATCGCCCGGAAAGCCCCGTCCCTCCAGGTTTCGGCGCAATGGCCTCATCTGCGTTGTTGCGCGGCTTGCGAATAGGGATGAACTATTCGCTGCGCCGCGACGCCTAGCATCTGAAACCATTGCGCCAGAAACGCGGCTCATGTGGAGCTCGCTCGGAGGTCCCTGAGTCTTATAGTGAACAGCGTCAGGGGCAAACCCGAATTCTTGTCGAAGGTCGCTCCCGCCTCGATTCCCGCTTCTGCGACCGCCGCCGCGGTCGGCAGGCGGTCATAGAGGCTGTGCATGGCTCCCAGCGCGAACTCGCGTCCCGTGCCGATCGACCAGAACTGCGTGTATTCGAACACTTCGCGCATCGAGTACACGCCGAAGATGCCGTTGCCGTTGGCGATGAGCGCCATGATCTGCGTCGACTCGTATGGATCGTCCTCCTCCTCCTTGGGATTGAGGAAGTGTTGCTCCTTGAGGATGGGGTGCAGCTTGCGGAAAGTCTCGAAGATCCCGCGCTTGGTCGAGAAGTCGAGATCGCTGTGCTTGGCGAGGAGGCTCTCGAAGACTAGCTGGTGCGCCGCGCTGCCGCACAGCCCGATGTAGGTACCCTTGTGATGAAGGATCTTGTCGTACGCGCGATCGAACTGCGCGGACATGCGCGTATCGCCGAAGGTGGTCAGCGAATCGGCGGCGATGGCTACTTCGCCGTTCTTCCTGACAACGACGAGTGTGGTCATGAAGCGCGGCGCCCGAGAGAATGAAACGTGTCGATCGCAGGAGACGCGACAATTATACCGTGACGGCGTCGCCGGGTCTCGACGCCGGCAGCATCGCGACCGGCGGCAGGGCGCGGGGGTTCCAGGCGTGCCGCGCCCACTGCCAGAACTCGGCGACGCTCCCCGGAGCCGAAGGCGCAGCCGCCTGGTCGAGAAAGCGCCACGCCAGCAGCAGCGCTGGCAAGGGGTCGCGAGGCAGCGGCGCGGCGCCGGTCTGCTTGGACAGTTTCTCGCCGCGCTCGTCGATGGCAACCGGATGATGGAGATATGTCGGCGTGTGTAGCTTGAGCTCACGCTGCAGCCAGATCTGCCGCGCAGTCGACGGCAGTAGGTCCGCTCCGCGTACGACGTGAGTGATCTGCTGTTCGGCATCGTCGACGACAACGGCAAGTTGGTACGCAAACAGGCGATCGGCGCGCTTGACGATGAAATCCCCGGCCTCGCCGGCAAGGTTCTGTTCCTGCCAACCCTGGAGACGATCGCGGAATCCGATCGGCTCCGCGTCGACGCGCACGCGCCAGGATCGGCCGCCGCGGCCTGCGGCGATGCCGCCCCGGCAAGTGCCTGGGTAGATGCGCTCGCCGCTGGCTCCGAGCGGCGCTTGCTCGAGATCCTTGCGGGTGCAGGCGCACGGATAGGCCAGGCCTCGAGCGATCAAATCGTCCAAAGCGATCTGATACAGATCCAGGCGCTCGCTCTGCCGCTGCACCGCCCCGTCCCATTCGAAGCCGTAGAGAGACAGTGTGGCGAGGATGTCGTCGCTCGCTCCGCTGCGGGCGCGGGGCGCGTCGACGTCCTCGATTCGCAGGCGCCACTCGCCTTCGTGTGCGCGCGCGTCGCAATAGCTCGCGAGGGCCGCGATCAGCGAGCCGAAGTGAAGCGGTCCGGTAGGAGATGGAGCGAAGCGGCCGCGGTACGCCGGTGACGAACTCACCTGAGCGCGGTCGCGCGGAGCTGCTCGGAGGCGCCCTCCGCCTCCGCGGTCGACGGCTTCCACGACCAGTGGCGCTGCATCGTGGCGAGCACCCCGCTGGGATACTCGGGCCGTCCCAAACTGCCGTTATACCGGCCCAGCGCGCGGTACAGGTCGCCCTTTTCGACGTCCAGGTAGTAGCGGAGGATGGTGCAGCCGTAGCGCAGGTTGGTGCGCAGCGTGAACAGGTCGTGGCCTTCGTTGCCGATCTGGCGAACCCAGAACGGCATCACCTGCATGTAGCCGCGCGCGCCTGCAGTGGAAACGGCGTACTTGCGAAAATTGCTCTCAAACTCGATCAGTCCGAGCACGAGCTGCGGATCCAGACCCGCGCGAGCGGCCTCGTACTGCACGCTCGTCAGGAAGTCGCGGCGCGTCGGCCAGTCGGGAATCTTCGGGGCGAGGCGCGACGACATGTCGGCGAGCCAAGCCCAGCCTTCTGCTTGCGTGGCGAAGATCAAGCGCGGCGCGGGATAGTCGCTTACCGAGCGGTGCAGCGAGTTCTGCACATTCGCGGAAAGCGCCTCCTCCAGCTGTGCGCCGGCGAGCGCAGTCGGCGCGGCGATCGCAGCCGACGCCGCGAACACAGTCCGGAGAAAAAGCACCTTTCGTTTCATCATCGTTTGTCTCAACTGCGCTGTTCGAGACGCTCACGCAGAAACGCCGCGGCCTGGGCCAGGGGCACCCGAATCGGCTCGGTCTCGAGCCGTCCCTGGTATTCGACATCGCCGCTCTTGAGTCCGCGCTCGCCCACTGTAATACGGTGGGGAATGCCGATCAACTCCAGGTCGGCGAACATCACCCCCGGTCGCTCACCGCGATCGTCGAGCAACACCTCGACCCCGGCGGCTTCCAGCTCCGCGTGCAACCGGTCGGCTGCAGAGCGCACCGCGTCGGTGCGATCGTAGCCGATCGGTGCGATCGAGACGCTGTACGGTGCAAGTGGTTCAGGCCAGATGATCCCGCGCTCGTCGTGGTTCTGCTCGATCGCCGCCGCGACGATGCGGGTGATGCCGATGCCATAGCAGCCCATCTCCATGAACTGAGGCTCTCCTGCGGCGTCGAGAAAGGTCGCGCCCAAGGCGCGCGAATACAAGTCGCCGAGCGCGAACACATGGCCGACTTCGATGCCGCGAACGATCGTCAGCGGACCCTTGCCGTCGGGAGACGGATCGCCCTCGACGACTCTGCGGATGTCGGCGATCAAGTCGGGCTCGCGGCAATCGCGGCCGAAACTCACTCCGCGCAGGTGATAATCGACTTCGTTGGCGCCGCATATGAAATCGGCCATCGCCGCGACCTCGCGATCGGCGATGAGCGGCATGGTCGCTGGAATTCCGACGGGACCGAGGTAGCCCGCCGGGCAATTCAGCGTCGCAACGATCTCGGCATCGCTCGCCCATCGAAAGCCATCGAGTCCGGCAACCTTGCCGGTCTTGATCTCGTTCAGGCTGTGATCACCGCGAATGAGCAGCATCTGAACCTTGCCTTCCGCGTAGAGCATGATGCACTTGACGGTGCGCGAGAGAGGGAGGCGCAGCAGCTCCGCGACTTCCTCGCAGGTCGCCTTGCCCGGTGTAGGCACCTTCTCCATGGGCTCGCGCGGCTGGGGCCGGGGGCCTGGCGCCGCCGCTTCGGCGAGCTCGACGTTCGCGGCGTAGTCCGAATTGGCGCAGTATGCGATCGCATCTTCTCCGGAATCGGCGAGTACCTGGAACTCGTGCGAGGCCGAGCCTCCAATCTGTCCGGTGTCGGCGCGCACGGCACGGAACTTGAGTCCGAGCCTGGTGAAGATCCGGGTGTATGCGTCGTACATCGCCTGGTACGACTCGAGCATCTGATCCTTGCCAGTGTCGAAGGAATATGCGTCCTTCATGATGAACTCGCGCGAGCGCATCACGCCGAAGCGCGGGCGGACCTCGTCGCGGAACTTGGTCTGGATGTGATAGAAGTTCACCGGAAGCTGCTTGTAGCTCTTGAGCTCCCTGCGCGCGATGTCGGTGATGACCTCCTCCGAGGTGGGCTGGATCACGAAGTCGCGCTGGTGCCGGTCCTTGATTCGCAGCAGGTCGGGCCCGTACTTATCCCAGCGCTTCGACTCCTGCCACAACTCGGCAGGCTGGACGACCGGCATGAGCAGCTCGATGGCGCCGGCGCGATTCATTTCTTCTCGCACGATCGTCTCCACCTTGCGCAGGACGCGCACGCCCAGCGGCATCCACGTGTAGATGCCTGCGGCGAGCCGGCGGATCATGCCGGCGCGCAGCATCAGGTTATGGCTGATGAGCTCGGCTTCGGCCGGCGCCTCCTTCAGCGTCGATAGAAAAAACTGCGATACGCGCATGATTCGACTTGCTTTTTCGGCAAAGCGCGTATTCTACGTGAAATGCGCACGCACCGGCCCCGCTGTGGACCGTGCCGGCCCCGCACGCTCAAGACTGGAAGCGCCCTGCGCGTCAGCGCACGACGATCACGGGCAACTTGGAATGCGTCAGGACTTTTTGCGTCTCGCTGCCGAGCAGCAGCGCCGAGACGCCGCGGCGGCCGTGCGAGGCCATGACGATCGCCTCGCACTTGTTCCTCTTGGCGGCGGCGAGGATCGCCTCCCACGGCGCGGGCGAGATCGCGTGGACGGGGGTGAACTCGAGTCCCGCCGATTCTGCCTTGAGCTTGACGGGGCCGAGAATCTTGTCGGCTTCCTTTTTGCACAATGCGGCGTATTCTTTGCGCGAGACCGGCTCGTAAGCGACGCCATCCGCATACGCCGGCAGCGGGTAGTCGGGAGACGCGTAGAATGCCGTGAGCTTTGCTCCGAGCGCCTGCGCCAGGTCGATGGCATGGGCAACGGCCTTGCTCGACAGCTTGGAGCCGTCGGTGGCGACGAGGATGTGCTTGTACACTGTAACCCCCTCGGTTGCGGATCGAGACTCGGTATTATGCGCCGCCTGCATCCGGGGTGAGGCGGCTGGTGTTTGATACAGATCAATCCGCGCTGCCCCGCAACTGCTCGACCATGCGCTCTCAACGGTAACCGGCATGCTCGATTCGTCTTCCACGGTTCTCGCATCGAATTCCCCCTCATTGTCGTCGCGGCGCGCGGCAAGGGTCGAGCAGGCTTGCTTCCACTGCGGCAGCGTCAATCCTCCGGGGACGCACTGGAGCGCGGTACTCGACGGCGCCGATCGGCAATTCTGCTGCGCCGGCTGCCTGGCGATTGCGCAGACCATTCGAGCTGCGGGACTGACCGGCTTCTACGTTCGGCGCACGGCACCGGCGTCGCCTCCAAGCAGCGCCGAGGATTGGCTCGGATACGACGCCGCGGGCGAGACTGCGGGATGGATCGTTCGCGTCGACGCGGATCTGCGCGAGACCTCGCTGCTGCTCGAGGGCATCCAGTGCGCGGCGTGCGCATGGCTCAACGAAGAGTACCTGAAGCGACAGGCGGGCGTGGTCGCGGTTAGCGTCAACCTTGCGACGCGGCGCGCCTACGTGCGGTGGGACTCGCGCGTGACGCGACTCTCCGTCCTGCTGCGCGCGATCGCGGCCATCGGCTATTGTGCCTTTCCCTACGACCCGGAGCGGCGCGAGGCGCTCGCCAAGCGTGAGGGACGCGCGCTGCTGACACGCACGGCAGTGGCGCTGCTGGCGATGATGCAAGTAATGATGTTCGCGGTGCCCGCGTATTTGAGCGCCGACGGCGTCGAGCCGCAATTCCAGGCGCTGCTCGCATGGGCCAGTCTCGTGCTAACGCTCCCGGTCGTCCTGTATTCGGCGGCTCCCTTCTTTCGCGGTGTGCTGCGCGACCTCCGCCTCAGGCGCATGGGCATGGACATCCCCATCGCGTTGGGAGTGGGCGGCGCATTCGCGGCGAGTGCATGGGCGACGATCACCGCCAACGGCGCGGTCTATTACGACTCGGTGACCATGTTCGTGGCCTTGCTCCTGTGCGGCCGCTACATCGAGCTTCGCGCCCGCCAGAAGGCGGGGGAGGCGCTCGAGCGCGTCGCGCCCGAGTTGCCGGCGACTGCCGAACGCCTGACCGGCTATCCACGGGAGCTCACCGCCGACGTGGTCGCCGCCGTCGCGCTGCAGGCAGGCGACGTCGTGCGCGTTGCTTCGGGCGCGGTCGTTCCGGCCGACGGCGAGGTCATCGACGGACGCTCCAGCGTCGAGGAGAGCATACTCACCGGCGAGAGCTGGCCGCGTGCGAAGGCGCCTGGCGACTCTGTGCTGGCGGGATCGATCAACCGCGACAGCCCGTTGATCGTGCGCGTGCGCATGGCAGGGCCGGCCACTGCTCTGGCGCAGATCGCCCGTCTCGCCGAGCGCGCGGCCAACGAGCGGCCGCGACTTGCGCAGCTCGCGGATCGCGCAGCCGCGTGGTTTGTCGCCGCGCTGCTCCTGATCGCACTCGCGACTGCAATCGGGTGGTGGATCACCGATCCGACGCGAGCGCTCGCCGCGACCTTCGCGGTACTGGTGGTGAGCTGCCCGTGCGCGTTGTCGCTGGCGACGCCGGCCGCACTCGCGGCGGCCGTAGGCGCCCTGGGCCGGAGCCGCGTGCTCGTCGTGCGCGGACACGCGCTGGAAGCATTGGCAGGCGTGCGCCACGTCGTCTTCGACAAGACCGGCACGCTGACCACGGGCGAGATCCAGCTCATCGGCGTCGTCGCGCTTGGGCAACACGATCGCGACGCGTGCATCGCGCTTGCGTCTGCGCTCGAGCAGGGCTCGACGCATCCGATCGCCAGGGTGCTTTCCGGTGGCCGCCCGTCGACGGCGGCGGACGCGGTCACGGCGGTTCCCGGTAGCGGAGTCGAAGGCTTGATCGACGGACGACGCTACCGCTTCGGACGCCCGCAGTGGGTTCAAGGCCTGCACGGTCGAGCGCTGCCGGAGGTACAGGACGTCGCAGCCGCCGTCACGCCGGTGGCGCTCGCCGATGAGAGCGGCTGGCTGGGCTGGTTCAGCTTCGGTGACGCGTTGCGTCCAGGCGTGCGCGCCCTGGTGGATGCGCTTTCCGGTCGAGGGCTCGCGGTGAGCCTGCTCTCCGGGGATCGCGCGACCACCGCAGCCAGCATCGCGCGATCCGCCGGAATCACCCGAGTCCAAGGCGACGCACGTCCCGAGGACAAACGGGCGTTCATCGCGGGATTGCAGCGCGCGGGCGTCCGCGTCGCGATGGTCGGGGACGGCGTCAACGATGCGGCTGCGCTCGCCCAGGCTGACGTTTCCCTGTCGTTCGGCAGCGCCACCGACTTGGCGCGGTGGACTTCCGATATCGTCCTGCTCGGCGACGACATCGGACGCCTCGCCGACGCGCTCGCCATCGCCCGGCGCACGCGGCGCGTCATCGTGCAGAATATCGCCTGGGCGCTCGCCTACAACTCGGTTGCGATCCCGCTGGCGGTGGCCGGGGCGCTGACGCCGCTTGCCGCGGCACTGGGCATGTCGGCGTCGTCGCTGCTGGTGGTCGCCAATGCATTGCGCCTCGGGCGCGGCACGGCGTCGGCGCCCGAACGGAGTTCCGACTTCGTCACATCGCCGCTCGGATCGGGCGGCGCCACATCTTGAGGCGGCACGTGGAGATTCTCTACCTGCTCATACCGCTGTCGGTCGTTCTCGCCTTCCTCATCGGAGTGGCGTTCTGGTGGTCGGTGAAAAGCGGGCAGTTCGACGACCTCGAGGGACCGGCGCACCGCATCATTGCGGACGACGACTCGCCGCCTTGACCTGCGTCAACATCTTGTCGTAGAGCCGGCCGCTAAGATTCGCCGCAGCGCTTGAAACCGGAAGTGTGCAGGAGCATTCGGGTGACAATGGAGCAAAACGCATGAGCACGAGTGTGACAGCGACGTTCAACTACAAGGTCGTTCGCCAGTTCGCGATCATGACGGTGGTCTGGGGCATCGTCGGCATGCTGGTCGGCGTGATCATCGCGGCGCAGCTGGTGTGGCCCGACCTGATCTACGGCGTCCCCTGGCTATCCTACGGCCGGCTGCGGCCGCTGCACACCAACGCCGTCATATTTGCCTTCGGCGGCTCGGCGCTGTTCGCGACGTCGTACTACTGCGTGCAGCGCACCTGCCAAGTGCGCCTGTTCTGCGGCCCGCTCGCCTCGTTCACCTTCTGGGGCTGGACTGCGGTGATCGTGCTCGCGGCGATCACGCTACCTCTGGGCTACACCTCCGGAAAGGAATACGCGGAGCTCGAGTGGCCGATCGACCTTCTGATCGCAGTTGTGTGGGTCGCCTACGCGATCGTCTTCTTCGGCACAATTTTCCTGCGCAAGACGCCGCATATCTACGTCGCCAACTGGTTCTTCGGTGCCTACATCCTCACTGTGGCGATCCTGCACATCGTCAACAGCGCCGAAATTCCGGTGACCTTCTGGCCGATGAAGTCGTACTCCGCCTACGCCGGCGTGCAGGACGCCATGGTGCAGTGGTGGTACGGGCACAACGCTGTCGGCTTCTTCCTGACCGCGGGCTTCCTCGGCATCATGTATTACTTCGTGCCCAAGCAAGCCGGTCGCCCGATCTACTCGTACCGGCTGTCCGTCGTTCACTTCTGGGCGCTGATCTTTACCTACATGTGGGCCGGTCCGCATCACCTGCATTACACCGCGCTGCCCGACTGGACTCAGTCGTTGGGAATGCTCTTTTCGCTGATCCTGCTGGCGCCGTCGTGGGGCGGGATGATCAACGGCATCATGACGCTCTCCGGGGCGTGGTACAAGCTGCGCGAGGACCCGATCCTCAAGTTCCTGATCGTATCGCTGTCGTTCTACGGCATGTCGACGTTCGAAGGGCCGATGATGTCGATCAAGACCGTGAACGCGCTTTCGCACTACACGGATTGGACCATCGGGCACGTGCATTCCGGGGCGCTCGGCTGGGTGGCTTTCATTTCGATCGGCGCGATCTACTACTTGATCCCGCGCATGTTCGGCAAGACCGAGATGTGGTCGGTCCCCCTCATCACCGCGCACTTCTGGATCGCGACCATCGGCGTCGTGCTCTACATCGCCGGAATGTGGATCGCCGGGGTGATGCAGGGGCTGATGTGGCGCGCCACCAACCCGGACGGCACGCTCACCTACGCGTTCGTCGAGGGCGTCAAGGCGACGTATCCCTTCTACGCCATCCGGCTGGTCGGCGGCTTCCTGTTCTTCGTCGGCATGTTGATCATGGGATGGAACGTCGTTCGGACCGTGGCGACGGGGAAGGCGTTCGAAGCGCCGATTCCCCCGCTCGCGCCGGCGCAGGCGTAAGAGGTACACCGCGATGAAGCTCACTCATCAGATGATCGAGACCAACCTCGCCTGGATGGTCGTCCTGATCATTCTCGTCGTTGCCGTTGGAGGCCTGGTCGAGATCGTTCCGCTGTATTTCCAGAAATCGACGACCGAGCCAGTCATCGGCGTCAAGCCTTACGCGCCGCTGCAGCTCGCCGGCCGCGACATCTACCTCCGCGAAGGCTGCTACGGCTGCCATTCCCAGATGATCAGGCCGTTCCGGGCGGAAACCGAGCGCTACGGGCACTACTCGGTCGCCGGGGAGTTCGTCTACGACCATCCCTTTCAGTGGGGCAGCAAGCGGACCGGGCCCGATCTGGCGCGTGTCGGCGGGCGCTATTCGGACGACTGGCATCGGGTGCACCTCGCGAATCCACGCGATGTCGTGCCGGAGTCGAACATGCCGGCGTATCCGTGGCTGGCGAAGACAGCGCTCGCGACCGACGATATCCAGCCCAAGATGCGGGCGCTAACTCGCCTCGGCGTCCCCTATACGGAGGAGCAGATCGCCAAGGCTCCCGAAGAACTCAAGGGCAAGACCGAGGAGGACGCGGTCGTCGCCTACCTGCAGGGCCTCGGGCTCGCACTGCGCAACGTGAGGTGAGCATGGAGATCTATTCGATGCTGGCCAGTGTGCTCACGGTCATTTCGTTCGTTCTGTTCATTGGCATAGTGCTCTGGGCCTACAGCTCGCACCGCAAGAAAGCGTTCGAGGCGGCGGCGAACGCTCCGTTCGCGTTGGACGACGATGCGCCGGGCCCATCGAAAAGGGAGTTGCTCCCATGAGCGATTTCACTTCCGCTTTCTGGAGCTGGTACGTCGCGGTCTTGTCGCTCGTTTCGATCCTGGCGTGCGGCGTGCTGCTTTACGTCCTGGGCAAGATGCGCGTGGACCGTCCGAAGGCCAGGCAGACCGCGGAGACGACCGGGCATGTGTGGGACCAGGACCTGGCGGAGTACAACAATCCGCTGCCTCGCTGGTGGATGTGGCTGTTCTACATCACCATCGTCTTTTCGCTCGCCTATCTCGTGCTCTATCCGGGACTGGGCAGGCTTCCCGGTGTGCTGGGATGGAGCTCCGCCGGCGCGTACGCGAAAGAGGTAAAGGACTTCGACGCGAGGACCGCGCCGCTCTATGCCAAGTACCTGGCGATGGACATCAAGCAGGTTGCAGCCGACCCGCAAGCGCGGGCAATGGGCGAGCGGCTGTTTCTCAACTACTGCGCGCAGTGCCACGGTTCGGACGCAGGCGGTGCGAAAGGGATCCCCAACCTACGCGACAAGGATTGGCTCTACGGCGGAGACCCGCAGACGATCAAGGAGAGCATTACCAACGGCCGCAACGGGATCATGCCCCCATGGGGTCCGACTTTGGGCGAGGATGGCGTGAAGAACGTGACCGCGTATGTGCGCAGCCTGTCGGGCCTTGCTTCGGACAAATTACGCGCCCAGCTCGGCAAGGCCACGTTCGAACAGACCTGCGCGGCGTGCCACGGTATGGACGGAAAGGGCAATCAGCAGGTAGGCGCGCCGAATCTCACCGACGAGATCTGGCTCTACGGCAGCTCGGAGGCGACCATCGCCGACGTGATCACCAGGGGACGTGGCGAGGCGGGTGCGGTGACCAGGATGCCTGCGCACAAGGATCGGCTCGACGAGGGCAAGATCCAGTTGCTCGCGGCGTATGTATGGGGCCTGTCCAATATCAAGTCCCCCTCGCAGTAGAATAGGGTCCGACCCGCGCGGCGGGGCGTGCCCGGACGCGCAAGGGTTCCTCGACGGCTCCGCTCGTGAACGGCCCCCTGCCTCGAACCGTACTTGCAACCGAGCTTCCGACCGACGAGGTCGGCCTCTACGAAATACGCAAGAAGATCTATCCGCGCGCGGTGCACGGCGCATTCGCCCGCTGGCGCTGGGCGCTCGTGTTTCTCACCCAGGCGATCTTCTACGGCCTGCCGTGGGTCTCCTGGAACGGGCGCCAAGCCGTGCTGTTCGACTTGGCGGCGCGCAAGTTCTACATCTTCGGTTTGGTGTTCTGGCCGCAGGATGTGATCTACCTCACGGTGCTGCTCATCGTCTCGGCGCTGTCGCTGTTCCTGTTTACCGCCGTTGCCGGGCGCCTGTGGTGCGGCTACGCGTGCCCGCAGACGGTATACACGGAGCTGTTCCTGTGGATCGAGCGCAAGATCGAGGGCGAGCGTGCTGCGCGCATCAGGCTCGACGCGGCGCCGATGTCGCTCGAAAAGTTCGTGCACAAGGCGCTCAAGCACATCTCATGGTTCATCATTTCGCTGTGGACGGGCTATACCTTCGTCGGTTATTTCACGCCCATCGGCGACGTCATCGTCCGGGCGATGACCTGGCGACTGGGGCCGTGGGAAGCATTCTGGATCCTGTTCTACGGCTTCGCCACGTACGGCAACGCGGGCTTCCTGCGCGAGCAGGTGTGCAAGTACATGTGTCCCTACGCGCGCTTCCAGAGCGTGATGTTCGACAAGGACACGCTGGTGATCACCTACGATCGGGGCCGGGGCGAGCCGCGCGGCTCGCGATCGAAGTCGATCAATCCCCGCGACAAGGGCCTTGGCGACTGCGTGGACTGCAGCATCTGCGTCCAGGTGTGCCCCACCGGCATCGACATTCGAAAAGGCCTTCAGTACGAATGCATAGGATGTGCGGCATGCATCGACGGCTGCGACCTGGTGATGGACAGGATGGGCTATCCGCGCGGCCTCATCCGATACACGACCGAGAACGCGCTCGCGCGCGGACTCGACCGCAAGGCGACCTGGCGCCGTACCCTGCGGCCGCGCACGCTGATCTACGCGGGAATCCTGCTGGCGATCGTGGGCGTGGCGGTCGGGTCGCTGGCGATGCGCAACCCGCTCAAAGTGGACGTCATTCGCGATCGCGGGGCGCTCGCTCGCGAGGCCGCGCCCGGGTGGGTGGAGAACGTGTATCGATTGCAGTTCATGAACACCGACGAGAAGCCGAGGCAATTCACGATCTCCGTCTCCGGTGTGCCCGGGCTCAAGGTGGTCGGTGTCGAGCAGCCGCTCGAGGTCGGCCCGGCAGCGACCCGGCTGCTTCCGCTGAGGTTGCAGGCTCCCATGGAGGGCGAGCCTGGGACGCACAGGATCGAATTTCTCATCCAGGCTATCGATGACGACAAGGTAGCGCGCCATGAGCCCTCGAGCTTCATCATCCCGCGTTGAGCGTCAGCCCGAGCGCTGGTTTCGGGAGCCTTGGCCATGGCTGTTGATGGCCGGTCCGTTCGCGGTTGTGGTCGCGTCACTTGCAAGTGCCTGGATCGCGATGGTCAGCGATGACGGTATGGTCGCCGAGGACTACTACAAGCAGGGGCTGCTGATCAACCGGCGTCTGGCCGCGATCGATGCGCAGCGCGCGCACGAACCTGCTGCGACGCTGAAGTTTCGGGCCGATGGGGAAGTGCGCGTGCATCTGGAAGGCGGGTCGCCGGCGGGCAGGCTCAACCTCACGCTGAAGCGGCCGGGTGATCGCGAGGCCCGGACGATCGCGCTGTCGCTCGCCGAAGATGGCGACTGGAGCGGCCGGCTGGGCATCCAGGCGCCGGGCCGCTGGATCGTCAAACTCGAGTCGGAGCGCTGGCAACTCCCGGTGACGACCATCGCCGGAATCCCCGCAGAGATCCGTCTCGGCGCCGCCGAAAGCGGCAGTAGTTGATGTCAACCGAAGGGGGAAGTCCGATCATGCCGGTCAAAATGGGCAGGCGCCTGATGTGGGTGATCTGGCCTGCGTTCCTGGTGGCGGGCGTCGCGGAAACGCTCTTCTTCACCGTGTTCGACCCCTTCGACCTTCACTTTTTCGGGGCACCGCTCGATCTGTCGCGCGAAGCGGTCTACACGATGGGATTCTTTGGTTTCTGGGCCCTGGGCATCGCCTCCTCGGCGCTCACCATGTTTCTCGAGGGTTCCTCCCAGGGTGACGTGGACGGCTAGCCGCGCTGTCCGGCAAGCTGCTTGAGCGCAGTAACGTCGAGCAGCTTCACGGCCCGCCCCTGAGTCTGGATCAGGCCCTCCTGCTGGAAGCGAGAAAACAGCCGGCTCACGGTCTCGAGCTTCAGTCCGAGAAAGCTGCCTATCTCCTCGCGGGTCATCCTCAATACGAATTCGGTGGACGAATAGCCGCGTTGCTTGTAGCGATGCGCCAGATTCAGAAGGAACGCCGCCAGACGCTCCTCGGCGCGCATGCTGCCGAGCAGGAGCATCATGTTGTGATCGCGATCGATCTCGCGCGAAAGAAACCGATGCAGGTTGCGCTGCAGCGTCGGTGCGTGCCGCGCCAACTCCTCCAGGCGATCCAGCGGCAGGGCACAGATCTCGCTGTCCTCGAGCGCGACGGATTGTCCCTTGTGGTGACCTCCCTCGATGCCGTCGAGGCCCAAGAGATCACCCGGCAGGTGATAGCCGCAGACCTGCTCGCGCCCATCCTCTGCGAGCACGGTGGTCATGGTCGATCCCAGCCGCACCGCGTGCAGTGCAGTGAACGGGTCGCCCGGACGATACAGAATCTCGCCCTTTTTCAGCCGCTGGCGGGTGGCGACCAGCTGATCGAGCTGATGGAGGTCGTGCGGGTCGAGACCGTTGGGCAGGCACAGCTCGCGCATGCTGCAATTGGTACAGCGCGCCCTCAGCTCGTGGATCGAAATCACCGAGGGCATGGCGGCCTCCGCCGATTTCGAAGATATGTGCGTAGGCATCGTCTGCTGGCGCAGGCGCAGCGGCCTTGGAGCGGTACGGCCGGCGTGAGTTTAAGCCCTTTCCGGCCCGCCGGCCAGGACCGCGGTCACGGGCGATCGGCATGGCGCTGAGCATACTCATCAGCGCGTGGCTGGTGGGCGCGCTGGGCGGCGTGCACTGTTTGGCGATGTGCGGCGGGTTCATCGCGGCAACCGCCGCCCGCGACACGCAACACGCCGCGGAGGGCGCGCCGCTGTTGCCGATGCGTGCTCTTTGGCGCAGGCAGCTCGTCTACCATGCGGGCCGCGTTGGAATGTACGCGCTGCTCGGCGCGGCTTTCGGAGGCGCTGGCGCGGCAGCTCTCGACGCCGCAGCATTGTTGCCGTTGCAGCGAGCCCTGTACCTCGGCGCCAATGGTGTTCTGTTGTTGCTGGCGGCGAGCGTTGCCTTCGGCCGACCAGCGCTGCCATGGCTGGAGCGTGCCGGCGCCAAAGCATTCGCGTTGCTGCTCCCGCGGCTGCGGCCTGTGCTTGCGGGGCGCGGAAGCGCAGCGCGCCTGGCGCTGGGGTTTGTCTGGGGCCTGGTTCCCTGCGCGCTCATCTACAGCGTTCTTCCCATCGCGATGTTCGCGGGTGGAGCGTGGCAGGGTGCCGCCGTCATGCTGGCCTTTGGTGCCGGGACGCTGCCGAATGTCCTTGCCGCAGGCATGCTGATCGATCGCGCCGGGGCAGTTCGCGAGCGGGTCGTCGTTCGCTACGCCGTTGCCGGGATCATTGCCGCCTTCGCGCTCATAGGTGCCTACCGCGCTGTTTGGGTGCCTGGCGCGCTGGCGCAAGGACCGTTCTGCCTCGTGCCCTGAGCCAGGGCCTAATCGTCACGGCGCGCGTGCGAGAATCCGTTCGGTCGACACCGCGCGAGCCCCCTTGCCCGCCTCAGATTGCCCCGATCCTCGCGTGTTTTCGGAGCACCTGGATCCGGCCTGCGCGCCGCTCATCGAGCTCGCTGCCGCGAGCCTTGCCGCGCCCAGCGCCGCGCGGGCCGACGAAATCGACGAGACGCTGGTTGGGGCGCTCGTAACTTTCCTTCGCTCCGGCGATGGGCTGCTTCTGGCCGAGCTCATGACGGCGGCGCCGTCGTATCCTCTCGCCCGCCATCTGTGGCGGCGATTGATCGATGCCTGGCGCGAAGCGTCGCGTCCGGCCGACGGCGGTGGTGTCGCCGCGACGTTGTTTGCGGTGCCAACCGTGATCATCGTCGGCGCGGTCTCCGCAAGCGAGCCGGCGCCTGTCGAGGGCGTGCTAGGAGAGCCGGAGCGCATGGCGGAGGTCTTGCGCGAGCACGGCGCGCTCGCCGGCAACCAAACGTTCTCGCTCTCCGCGGCAGTGACAGCAGCCGACGCGTTGGACGTTCCGCGATTGCCGGCGCTCCTCGAACGCCAGCGGCGGGTGCTGCGAGGCGGCGGCGCGGCGCTCGATGTGCCCCCGGCGCCCATCGCCGTGCAGTTGGGGCAGGAAAACGTCTACCTGCGCTTTCTGGTCGGTTGTGCGCTGGCCGCACCAGGGATCGATCTGCTTGCGGCGGCCGATACCGCGCGCTGGGGATTGCCCATGGCGCGCGAGCTCGTGCGCCAGCTCGGCGTGCCCGGAGTGTCGCTTCTGGCGCTGCCTGGTGCCCTGCAATCGCCGCCCGCCGCACTGCTTAAGGGGCGCGAGGCTCAGCGCGCCGTGGGCGCGCAGTTGTTCGCGAGCAATGCTATTCGCCGGCTGCGCGCGAGCGTCGGTGAACCCTCCGCGGTCATCAGCGCGCACGCTTGTCCCGGGGCGCCCGGAGGGGGTGAGCTGCGACTGTCGCTCTCCAGCGTTCTCGACCAGCGCGAGGCCGAGGGTTTTCGCTGTCCCCTGTTTCCGACCGACGCCGTCGGCGACGTCGTGGCGATGCTCGACGAGCTGCTGCGCGACTGCCGCGTGACGGATATCCACATCCTTCCGGGAGTCCACGCTGATCGCGACCCTGCCACGGGGCTGACGTTGCTGTTCAAGCGAGACGCCTTGCCGCAGCGCGAATCGCCCCGGCTTCACTGAGAGGTGAACCGAGGCGTCGCCGAGACTCCGTCCCGAGCTACCGAGCCTCGCGACGGGTGATCTTGGCGACGCCGCTGACTTGCTGCTCTACCGTGGGATCGCCAATGTAGTCGACCTTGCCGGCTCCTGCCACCTCGACCTTGAGCTTGGTGGCGACATTCACCATGGCCTTGCCGGCGCCGCTGACTCGCAGAACAGCGTTGTCGCTGGCAAGCTCGGCCGCCTGGTACGAGCCCGCGCCGGACAGATCGACGTATTGAGTTACCACTTTGCCGCTAAGTTCGGCCTTGACCGCGCCCGAGCCGTCCAGGCGCAGACGGGCGGCCTGCAGGTCGGCCACTCGGAGGGTGCACGCGCCAGCTAAGTCGAGCCGCAGATCATCGGCTTTGATGGTATCGGCACTCAATTTGACGGCGCCCGCGGCGTCGATACGCTCGAGTCGTATGAAATCGATGCTGATCCGAGGCGAGCGGGTCGATCCTCCCGCCATGACCCAGTCCCACCAGTGGTGTTGTCCCTCGGGTGTGACGATCAGCGTGCGGTCGCGAATCTCGGTTCGGATGCGCGACATCATCTGGGCAGGAGCCTCGATGGTCACTCCCTCGCTCGTACCCTGCCTCAGGGTTACGTCGGCCTGCCCATCGATCTCGATCCGGGAGAAGCCCGACAACGGCCGCGCCTCGCGCACGAGTTCCGCCGCTGCGACCGGCGCGGCCGCGACAGCGGCGGCGACGAGCGCGGCGACGAACAAGCTTCTCATGGCTGAATCGGGGAACGTGTGCCTCTTAGATGCGGCTGCACTGAACCGTGGATTCATCCAGG
Source organism: Casimicrobiaceae bacterium (assembly GCA_035623155.1). Lineage (GTDB taxonomy): Bacteria > Pseudomonadota > Gammaproteobacteria > Burkholderiales > Casimicrobiaceae > PALSA-1003. Next base: position 47,156 of record DASPTZ010000170.1, read on the forward strand.
GAGCCCCAGAGGAGCCCCTCTCACCCCGGGCGCAGGTCGTGCAAATACTGTTCCGCGTGCTCCACGTACTTGGCGGCCGCCGCGTACATCTGCGCGACCTCGTCCTGCGACAGCGCGCGCACCACCTTGCCCGGGGAACCCAAGACCAGCGAACGGTCGGGAATCACCTTGCCCTCGGGGACCAGCGCATTGGCGCCGATCAAGCATTCGCGCCCGATGACGACATGATTGAGTACGACTGCCTTGATACCTATGAGCGATCCTTCGCCGACAGTGCACCCGTGCAGCATGACCATATGCCCGACTGTGACCGAAGGCCCGAGCGACATGGGAACGCCTTCGTCGGTGTGCAACACCGACCCGTCCTGGACGTTGGATCGCGCGCCGACGGTGATCGGCTCGTTGTCGGCGCGAATGATGGCGTTGAACCAGACCGAGGCCCGATCCTCGAGAATCACGTCGCCGATGAGCGTGGCATTGGGAGCTACGTAATGATGGCTGCCGCGAAGTTGAACACGGCGAGGACCGAGATCGTAGCGCATGGCGGTTGGATCATACGGCAAAGCCAGAGGGACTGTATCGCCGCGGCTATAATGGGACGCCCAGTTGAACTCCGATACCCATGAATCTCGATCGAGTCCCCGCAGGCAGCGACGTGCCCAACGACTGCAACGTGGTCATCGAGATCCCGATGCACGGCGACCCGGTTAAGTACGAGGTCGACAAAGACACCGGAGCGGTATTCGTCGATCGCTTCTTGTCGACGGCGATGCACTATCCGTGCAATTACGGCTACATTCCAAGAACGCTGTCGGGTGACGGCGACCCTTGCGATGTCCTGGTGATCTCGCCGGTCCGATTGATCACAGGGGTCGTCGTCCGCTGCCGTCCGATCGGCATGCTCGTGATGGACGACGAAGCCGGACGTGACTACAAGATCCTGGCCGTTCCCGTCGATAAGCTCTCCGGGCTATACCGCGCGATCCAGTCGCCTCGCGACCTGCCCGAAATCATGATCCGGCAGATCGCGCACTTCTTCGAGCACTACAAGGATCTGGAGCCGGAGAAGTGGGTACGAATCTCGAGCTGGGTAGGTGCGGAGGACGCGAAGGCGGAGATCGTCGCGAGCGCCGAACGCTATCGCGCAGGGCAAGCCGCTTAGGCGCTGACGATCCGCGTCCCAGCGATCCGGTCGTGGAGGAACCTGCGGTCGGAGTCAATCAACGCCCAGGCATAGTTCAGAGCCAACGCCGCGAGCGCCCAGCGCTGGTACCCGTACGGCTTCAGTACGAGCCAGGCGGCGATCGCGAGGGCGGGTCCGATCCACCAGGCCAGGTAACGCAGCAGCGCCTGCGGTACGCCAGGCGCCGCACCGCTCGCGGTCTTAAGCGCCAGGCGCCAGGCCCTCATGGGGAGAGTTTGTCGACCCCCGCTCCACAGCCACGCGCAATAGGCGCCGAATACTCCAAAGAGCAACGCGAAGGAACCAGCGCTCGCCGGGGGTGAGAGTCGCGTGAGCTCCCTCGGCGCCCCGGAGGCCGTGGTCAGCGGGAGCAACGCAAAACCCAGCGCGAGGAGCATCGCTGCCGCGAGCAGCGACTCGTAGGCGAGCGCCGCGAGGCGGCGGAGCAGTCCCGCCGACGGCGGCATAGCCGGCGCTTCCGACACTGGGACGTCAGCGAGACTGCGAAGCGCCGGGCGCTGGCTTGGCGCCGCCAGGCGCGCTCAACTCGCGCCGCGTCTCCGGAGGCAGTTGCTGGTACTCCTGCCACTTCTGGACGACTTCCTGGCGCTGCTCGGGAGGGAGTTTCTTGAGGGTCTTGTACTGTTCGCGGGCCGCTTGACGCTGCGCCGGTGTAAGGTCAGCCCAGGGGCGCATCTGCTGCTGGATGCGCTGCTGCTCGGCAGGGGCCAGGCTGGGATAGCGCCTGGCGATGCCGAGCCATTTTTGCTTCCGCTCGGCGGGGAACTTGTCCCAGTCAGGAGCGAGTGGCGCCAGGATCTGGCGCTCCGCAGGCGAAAGCTCCAACCATGCAGGGGCTTTGGGTGTAAGGGGACCGGCGACCCCGGGCGCGCTGATGCACGCCGCCACAAGGGCGGCCACGCAAATCAGGGCTCGGAGCGCGTGAGCCAATTCTGGAATCCCCGGTCCAGATATGCTTCGATCGGCAGTTCGGACGTCAGGATGGCAGCGTCGGTTTCCTCGATTTCGCGCGCCTGCTGCGCGGACTGCCAATACTGATAGTAAAGAACGCCGCCGACCAGAAGCAACACCCCGATCCAGACACGGGCATCGGCCAGAACGTGGCGTCGGCCGATGACGCCGCCTGCCCCCGCCATCGCCAGTTCCGTTGCCAGCTTCGGCTCGCCAAAGCGAGCCAGGGCATCAGCCCGCGCAAGCTGAAGTCTGTAGGCGGTCCCGGCCTTCAGCCCGGCAGCGCCCTGGTCGAGGTAACTCGTTATTTTCTTTGCGATTTCGCGTTCACTCATAGCTTGACTCCCTTGGCCTTGAGCGTCTCGGCCAATGCGCGAACCGCCCGCGAGCAGTGGGTCTTCACACTGCCCTCCGAGCAGCCCATGGCCGCGGCGGTCTCCGCCACGTCGAGTTCTTCCCAGTAACGCAGCAGAAAGGCTTCACGTTGACGCGCGGGTAGACGCGACAGGGCGCCTTCGAGCAGCCGAATGATCTGCCCCTGTTCGAGCTGTTGCGCGGGGTCGGCAGCGTGGCTCGCATCGGACTTGGCGGGCAGCGTCTCCAGCGGATCGAAATCATCGTCTTTTTCGTCCTTGTGCCCCAGAGCCGAGAGCAGCGTCGTCCAGGTCGAACGTACCTTCTGCCGGCGAAAATGGTCGTGGATCGCATTCTGCAGAATGCGCTGAAACAGCATCGGCAGCTCGGCGGGGGGCTTGTCGGCGTATTTCTCCGTCAGCTTGAGCATCGCCTCCTGCACGACGTCGAGTGCCGAGTCCTCGTCGCGAACCGCGAACATCGCCTGCTTAAACGCTCGGCGCTCGACCTCCGCTAGGAATGCCGAAAGTTCTTGGTACGAGGCCAGTTCGAGTTCCTGTCGTGTCGAGTCTAGACGATTATAAGCAACAAGCGGCGGGTATCCGCGATTCCGGTGCCTGACCGAAGGTGACGGCGGGTTTGTGTGCTGCAACAAGACCTTGACCAAAGTGCGCCAAGTCGTTAGTGTTAAAGGGACGGCGGGATTCCGCCGGAAAGAGCACTGCAAAATCGGTCGTTCGCGTTCCGTCCGCCGGGGCCACAAGCTCCTCCGGAATACCCTGTGGGACGCAGCGGCTCGGAGCTTTCTACCCGATTCAAAGCTTGGTCGGACGCGTGTAACCCCGATCGCGTCCTGCGGATTTGCAGTTCCCGGCGAGCTTTTCGCGCGCCGGGCTGTGATCATTTTTGGGTGGGGCGCATCATGCAACTGACAGGCGCAGAGATCGTCATCCGCTGCCTCCAGGAGGAAGGCGTCGAGTACGTCTTCGGCTATCCGGGCGGCGCGGTGCTCAATATTTACGACGAGGTGTTCAAGCAGGACAAGTTCAAGCACGTGCTGGTCCGCCACGAGCAGGGCGCGGTGCACGCAGCCGACGGCTACTCCCGCTCCTCGCACAAGGTGGGCGTCGCCTTGGTGACTTCAGGGCCGGGAGTCACCAACGCGGTGACCGGGATCGCCACGGCGTACATGGATTCGGTGCCGCTGGTGATTATCACCGGCCAGGTTCCCACGCACGCTATCGGCCAGGACGCCTTCCAGGAATGCGACACGGTCGGCATCACCCGTCCCTGCGTCAAGCACAACTTCCTGGTGAAGGATGTCAACCAGCTCGCCGCCACCTTCAAGAAGGCGTTCTACCTCGCCACGACAGGCAGACCCGGGCCGGTGCTGATTGACATTCCCAAGGACGTGACGCAAGCCAAGGCCGAATTCAACTATCCGAAGACCATTGCGCTTCGCTCCTACAACCCGGTAACACGGGGCCACGCCGGTCAGATCAAGAAGGCGGTGCAGCTGCTCCTGGACGCCAAGCGGCCGATGGTGTACACGGGGGGCGGCGTCATCCTCAACAACGCTGCGCCTCAGCTCACGCGCCTGGTGCGCCTGCTGGGATTTCCCTGCACCAACACGCTGATGGGACTGGGCGGCTTCCCCGGCACCGACCCGCAATTCACCGGCATGCTCGGCATGCACGGCACGTATGAATCGAACATGGCGATGCAGAACTGCGACGTGCTGCTCGCCGTGGGCGCGCGCTTCGACGACCGGGTGATCGGGAATCCCGCGAGCTACTTCCGCCCCGACCGCCGCATCATCCACATCGACATCGACCCTTCCTCGATCTCCAAGCGCGTCAGGGTCGATGTGCCCATTGTGGGCTATGTCGCCGACGTCCTCGAGGAGATGCTCAAGCTCATCGAGTCTTCGAACCAGCGGCCCGACCCCGTCGCGCTGAAGGGCTGGTGGGGCGAGATCAAGGAGTGGCAACGCAAGGACTGCCTCAGGTACGACCGCAAGAGCACGCTGATCAAGCCGCAGCTCGTCATCGAGAAGCTCTACGAGATCACCAAGGGCGACGCCTTCGTAACCTCCGACGTGGGCCAGCACCAGATGTGGGTCGCGCAGTACTACAAGTTCGAAAAGCCGCGGCGCTGGATCAACTCCGGAGGTCTGGGAACCATGGGCTTCGGGTTGCCCGCAGCGATGGGTGTCCAGCTCGTCAATCCCGGAGCCACAGTCGTTTGCGTCACCGGAGAGGCGTCGATCCAGATGTGCATCCAGGAGCTCTCGACCTGCAAGCAGTATCACCTGCCCATCAAGATCGTGAACCTCAACAATCGCTACATGGGCATGGTGCGCCAGTGGCAGGAGTTCTTCTACGGCAACCGCTACGCCGAGTCGTACATGGATGCGCTTCCCGATTTCGTGAAGCTCGCCGAAGCCTACGGGCACGTCGGCATACAGGTCGAGAAGCCGGGCGATGTCGAGGGAGCGCTCAAGGAAGCGTTCAAGCAGAAGAATCGCCTCGTCTTTGTCGACTTCGTCACCGATCAGGCCGAGAACGTGTTCCCAATGATTCCCGGCGGAAAGGGACTCACCGAGATGATCCTCGCGGAAGAGCTGTGAGGCACCGGCCATGAGGCACATCTTGTCGATCCTGGTCGAGAACGAGGCGGGCGCGCTGTCTCGGATCTCGGGCCTGTTCTCGGCGCGCGGCTACAACATCGAGTCGCTTACCGTGGCGCCGACCGAAGACGCCACGCTTTCGCGGATGACCATCGTCACCGCCGGATCGGACGATGTGATCGAGCAGATCACCAAGCAGCTCAACAAGCTGGTCGAGATCGTCAAGGTCGTCGACCTGACCGACGGCAACCACATCGAGCGCGAGCTGATGCTGGTCAAAGTACGAGCCGCCGGCAAGGACCGCGACGAGATGAAGCGTCTGGCCGACATCTTCCGCGGGCGCATCCTCGACGTGACCGACAAGAGCTACACCATCGAGCTCACCGGCCCGGGAGAGAAGCTCGACGCGTTCCTGCAGGCGCTCGAGCCCGGTGTCATTCTGGAAACTGTGCGCACCGGCGCGTCGGGGATCGGGCGGGGCGAGCGCATCCTCCGCGTCTGAAGGCCAAAGGAGAAAGAAGCATGATGAAGGTCTATTACGACAAGGATGCCGACCTTTCGCTCATCAAGGGCAAGAAAGTCACCATCGTCGGCTACGGCTCGCAGGGACACGCGCACGCGCAGAACCTCAAGGATTCCGGCGTCAAGGTGACGGTGGGCCTGCGCAAGGGAGGCGCGTCCTGGGACAAGGCGAAAGCGGCGGGGCTCAAGGTTGCCGAGGTCGCCGATGCCGTCAAGGGCGCCGACCTGGTGATGATGCTCATGCCCGACGAGCACATCGCCGCCGTCTATCGCAGCGAAATCGAGCCCAACATCCGCAAGGGCGCCACCCTTGCGTTCGCACACGGCTTCAACATCCACTACGGCCAGGTCGTCCCGCGCGCGGATCTGGACGTGGTGATGATCGCGCCCAAGGCGCCGGGCCACACGGTGCGCTCGACTTACGCCGGCGGTGGCGGGACGCCGATGCTGATCGCGGTTCATCGCGACGTCAGCCGCAAGGCGCGCGATCTGGCGCTGTCCTACGCCGCGGCGATCGGCGGCGCACGCGCCGGCGTGATCGAAACGTCGTTCAAGGAGGAGACCGAGACCGATCTCTTCGGCGAGCAGACGGTGCTCTGCGGCGGCTGCGTCGAGCTGGTCAAGGCGGGCTTCGACGTGCTGGTCGAGGCGGGCTACGCGCCGGAAATGGCATACTTCGAATGCCTGCACGAGTTGAAGCTCATCGTCGATCTCATGTACGAGGGCGGCATCGGGACGATGAACTACTCGATCTCCAACAACGCCGAGTATGGAGAGTACGTGACCGGCCCGAAGATCATCACCGCGGAGACGCGGGGGGCGATGCGCGAGGCGCTGGCCCGCATCCAGTCCGGCGAGTACGCCAAGGAGTTCATCCTGGAAAACCGCGCGGGGGCGCCGACGCTGCTCTCCAGGAGGCGCATGACGGCCGAGCACCCGATCGAGGTCGTCGGCGCCAAGCTGCGCGAGATGATGCCGTGGATCAGGAAGAACAAGCTGGTCGATCAGAGCAGGAATTAACACTGACCGTCGCATAACAACCGCTGACTTTGTTGCTGCTCGCTCGCGATCCTCATGTACCACATACGTACACTCCGGTCGCTCGCTCCGCGGCGCCTCGCCAGCGGCCGTTCTGCTCGGTCAGTTCGTGCCCTTCGGGAAAGGAATAGCTTGCATCGTCAGCGGGGCTGGGTCGGGCTGATCGTGATACTGCTCGCGCTGGTGATCGTCGGCATGCTCGCGCAGACGCTGCTCAAGCAATACGGCCTCCTGCCGAGCGACCGTGCTGCGAGCACCACGGCTGGACCGCGCGGCGTCGGCCCGACGACTCCGATGATGGGCGACCCAACGACGACGACGCCGGCACCGACCAACGCCCTCGAGCGCGCACGCGGGCTGGAAAGCAGCCTGCTGCAGCAGACCGAGGAGATGGGCAAGCGCATCGACGCCCAGACCCAGACCAAGTAGTGGGCAAGGGCTACCCTCACCCGATCATCGCTCGCGAAGGCTGGCTGTTTCTCGCGATTGCACTTGCGGTTGCGATCGCAGCAACATTCGCGCAGTGGTGGCTGATCGCCATCCCGGCGTGGCTGGCAGCGCTGTTCATCGCACAGTTCTTTCGCGATCCGGGCCGCGTCGTGCCGCAGCAACCCGGGGCCGTCCTGTCGCCGGCGGACGGCAAGATCGTCCTGGTCGGCAAGGCGCGCGATCCCTATCTCGAGCGGCAGGCACTCAAGATCAGCGTCTTCATGAACGTGTTCAACGTGCACTCGAACCGCAGCCCCGTCGACGGCACGGTCAAGAACAGGTGGTACCACGCGGGCTCGTTCTTGAATGCGGCGCTCGACAAGGCATCGCTCGACAACGAGCGCTGCGCGCTGCATCTTCAGACCGGGAACGGAGCCGATGTCACCTGCGTGCAGGTCGCCGGCCTGATTGCGCGACGCATCCTTTGCTACGTGCAGCCTGGCGACAAGCTGGCGCGAGGCGAGCGCTACGGCTTCATACGCTTCGGATCGCGAGTCGATGTCTATCTGCCCGAGACTGCGAATCCCAAGGTCGCGGTGGGCGACATCGTCTACGCCACGACCACGGTCCTCGCCGATCTCGCGTAAGCGAAGCGGCCCGGCCGCCGTTGTGCTGGCGTTGACGCCCTGCTAGGCTTGAGAAATGCAGGACTATCAGCAGGAGCGGGCGCTCGCCAAGAACCGCATCCGCCGGCGGGGTATCTTCCTGCTTCCCAATCTGTTCACGACCGGGGCGCTGTTTGCCGGCTTCTACGCCATCGTGCAGGGGATGAACGGACGCTTCGATTACGCTGCCATCGCGATCTACGTCGCCATGGTGCTCGACGGACTCGACGGACGGGTCGCACGGCTGACCAAGACTCAAAGCGCTTTCGGCGCGGAATACGACAGCCTCGCCGACATGGTGTCGTTCGGCGCGGCGCCGGCTCTGGTGGTCTACGAGTGGGCGCTGCGGGGCTTGGGGAAGCTGGGCTGGATCGCCGCCTTCGTGTACGTCGCAGGCGCCGCGCTGCGCCTGGCGCGCTTCAACACCATGCTGGAAGTGGCGGACAAGCGCTACTTCCAGGGCCTGCCGAGCCCTGCCGCTGCGGCGCTGGTCGCGGGCTTCGTGTGGATCATCGACGACTACGGCATCGACCCCGAGAGCATCCGCTGGGGTGCGTGGGTGGTGACGGTGTTCGCCGGCGTGACGATGGTGACCAACCTCAAGTACTACAGCTTCAAGACGATCAATCTGCGGCGCAGCGTGCCCTTTGTCGTGCCTTTGCTGATCCTGTTGTTCTTCACGCTGCTCTCCTACCAGCCGTCGATCGTGCTCTTTGCCTGCTTCGTAGCGTATGCGCTGTCGGGGTACGGCTGGTCGGCATGGCTGGCGATGCGGCGCCGCCACGGCCTGCCGCACTGATGCGCTGTCGCCGCAGTGTTGCGAGTCCGATCCCGGAAGGTGTGACCGCCGCGACCTGACATGGCCGGCAGCACGCCACGTATCGCAGTTGTCGTGCCCTGCTTTCGCGTCCGCGGTCAGGTGCTGCAGGTCATCGGCGGCATCGGGCTAGAAGTTGAGCGTATCTACGCCGTCGACGACTTCTGCCCGGAGCAAACGGGTGATCTGATCGAGCAGCAGTGCGCGGACCCGCGAGTGCGTGTGCTTCGCCATGCGGAGAACCAAGGCGTTGGCGGCGCGACGGTCACCGGGTACCGGGAGGCGCTTGCCGACGGCGCGGACATCGTCGTCAAGATCGACGGCGACGGGCAGACAGATCCGACGCTCATTCCGTCCCTGACCCGGCCGTTGATCGCAGGTGACGCCGACTATAGCAAAGGGAACCGCTTCCACGACTTGACCGAAGTGCGCGCGATGCCGCCTTTGCGCATATTGGGCAATGCAACGGCGTCTTTGCTCAACAAGATGGTCAGCGGGTACTGGCAGGTCATGGACCCGACCAACGGATTCACCGCGATTCATCGCGCCGCGCTCGCGGCGCTGCCGCTGGGCAAGCTCGATCGCGGCTACTTCTTCGCGTCCGACATGTTGTTCCGGCTGTACACTATCCGCGCCGTCGTCTGCGACGTGCCGATGCCATCACCGCGTGGCGCCGAGCAGGGTAATCAGCGCGCCGGTCGCGTCGCCGGGATCTTTCCGTTCAAGTGTCTGCGTGCGATGGCCAAACGCATCTTCTACGCCTACTTCCTGCGCGACTGCAACGCGGGGACCCTGCAGCTTTGCCTGGGGCTGCTTTTCGGGGGCGGTGGCGCCGCGTATGGTCTCGCAAGCTATATTCAGTCGGCAGCGACGGGGGTTCCCATTACCGTGGTCACGGTCATGCTGGCAGGCTTGTCGATACTCGCCGGGATCCAGTTTCTGCTCGGCGCGCTGTACTACGACGTCCAGAGCGTTCCACGCGAGGCACTGCAGGCGGGCGACACTGCGACCTAGACGGGCGCCGACCGTTGCGCGGTCGAGGAAATGCGGCTATAGTGATTTAAATGAGCTTTCGCCGCGACCTTCCCATTCGCGCCGCTCTGGCCACCGTCCTCGGCGGCCTGCTGCTGCTGCGCCTCGCGCGCAGATAACCTATTCCCCGTTCTGCAGTATCCTTCCCTGCCTGAATCCGAGGCGGGAGTGCCTTAGGACAAGTCCAGCTTGCAGGAGCCGACCATGGCCGACCACCTGATCATTTTCGATACCACCTTGCGCGACGGCGAGCAGAGCCCCGGCGCGTCGATGACCAACGAAGAGAAGATGCGCATCGCCAAGCAGCTGGAGCGCCTCAGGGTCGACGTCATCGAGGCCGGGTTCCCGGCGTCGTCCAACGGTGATTTCGCCGCGGTCAAGGCGATCGCCAACGCGATCAAGGACAGTACCGTGTGTGCTCTGGCCCGCGCCAACGAGGGCGACATCCGCCGCGCCGGCGACGCGCTCAAGGGTGCGAAGGCGGGCCGCGTCCACACCTTTATCGCGAGCTCCCCGATTCACATGCAGATGAAGCTGCGCATGACACCGGATGAAGTCCTGGTGCAGGCCGTGAAGTCGGTCAAGTGGGCGCGCGAGTACACCGACGACGTCGAGTTCTCTCCAGAGGATGCCGGGCGCTCCGAGCCCGATTTCCTGTGCCGGCTGATCGAAGAGGCGATCAAGGCAGGCGCGACCACCATCAACATTCCGGACACGGTGGGCTACACCACGCCGTGGCAGTTCGGGGCGCTGATCGGGACGCTGCGCACGCGCATTCCCAATTCGGGCAAGGCGGTGTGGTCGGTGCACTGCCACAACGATCTGGGAATGGCCGTCGCCAATTCGCTCTCTGCGGTGATGCACGGAGCGCGTCAGGTCGAGTGCACGATCAATGGCCTGGGCGAGCGCGCTGGTAACGCCTCGCTCGAGGAGATCGTGATGGCGGTGAAGACGCGCAAGGACGTCTTCCCGTGCACCACGCGAATCGACACCACCCAGATCGTTCCGGCGTCGAAGCTCGTCTCCGGCATCACCGGCTTTCCGGTGCAGCCCAACAAGGCGATCGTCGGCGCCAACGCTTTCGCCCACGAGTCTGGGATCCACCAGGATGGCGTGCTCAAGCACCGCGAGACCTACGAGATCATGCGTGCCGAGGACGTGGGCTGGGGTGCAAACAAGCTCGTGCTCGGCAAGCTCTCGGGCCGTAACGCGTTCAAGACGCGGCTCGCCGAACTCGGGATCGACTTGGGCAGCGAGGACGCGATCAATCACGCCTTCGCACGGTTCAAGGAGCTCGCCGACAAGAAAGGCGAGATCTTCGACGAAGACCTGCACGCGCTCGCCTCCGACGAGCAGGTCACGCCGGAGCGCGAGCATTACCGGCTGGTCGCGCTCAAGGTCGTCTCCGAGACGGGGGAGGTGCCGAGCGCGCGGGTAACGCTGGTTTCCGGCGACGCCGAGCAGACGGTGCAGACCCGCGGCGACGGCCCCATCGATGCGACCTTCAAGGCCATCGAGCTGATGGTGCGGTCCAAGGCGAAGATGCTCCTCTACTCCGTCAACGCGATCACCACCGGCACCGACGCCCAAGGCGAGGTGACCGTGCGGCTGGAAAGCGAAGGACGCATCGTCAACGGTCTGGGTGCGGACACCGACATCCTGGTTGCGTCGGCCAAGGCGTATATCAACGCTCTCAACAAGCTGCACAGCAAGCAGCAGCGGCTGAATCCGCAGCTGGCCGCCTAGGGGTTGGCGGTTCCATGGTCGCGGCAACGCCTGTGGCCGATCCCGGCGAGCAGGCGTCGCTGCCGGCTTCGGTGGCGGTCGGCGGGGCAGCGTTGCCGACGTGGCCCGCGGGCCAGGCGGTAGCGCCCATGTCGGCGCGACTGATGGGCATTACGCTCTTCACCGACCATGGCGCCTATCATTCCGCGCTGATCGAGGCGACGCTCTCCGCCGAGCGTGATCCGCGCTTTCGGGACCCGCAGTTCAGGGGTGCTTGCGGCGTCAAGGTGCGCAACATCCAGGAGTGGAACACAGCAGCATCGGCGCTCATCCACGCCCGCGCGCTGATGCTCGCTCACCACACGCTCTCGAGGCGGCCCGTCTTCGCCGACACAACTTGGGCGAGCGTATATCGCTCCGGCGACTACTGCATGCCGCACAGCCATCTGCGCTCCAACGCGAGCATCGTCTACATGCTCGATCCGGGCGATGAGGACCCGGACGATCGGCTCGCGGGGAGACTCTGCTTCGCCGACCCGCGCATTGACGCATGCTGTCCCGACGAGCCGGGTCGCGTGACCCAGCACCTGATGCCGGAAATGATCCCCGGCACCATGTTGATCTTTGCCAGCGACTATCTTCACAACGTCAATCCCTACCGAGGCCAGCGTCCCCGGATCACGCTGTCGTGGAACATCACGCTGGAGCGCCTGCCGGGGCGCCCCGGCGAAGGGTGGATGTAGGCTGTTTTCCGCACCTGCAACACCGCCCCCGGCGAGGGGCCGTTCTGCTATGATTGCGCGGTGCAGCATAGGGCGCAGCCCGCCCTTTTCCAACTATCCGTCCGTATGGCCATGAGCGAGATCGCCACCGTTGCCACGAGCGTGAGAAAACCGGTTTATCCCGCCGGCGTCGAAGTTTCCGGACGGGTAACGCCGGAATATGCCGAGATACTTACTCCCGAAGCGCTCGCCTTCGCCGCCCGGCTGCAGCGCGTCTTCGGCGCCCGTCGTGCGGAGCTGCTCGCGAGGCGCGCTGCCCGGCAGGCGGACTTCGACGCCGGAAAGCTGCCCGACTTTCTGCCCGAGACGCGCGCAATCCGCGACGCGGCGTGGACCTGCGCTCCGATTCCGGCCGACATTCAGGATCGCCGCGTCGAGATCACCGGCCCGGTTGACCGCAAGATGATCATCAATGCGCTCAATTCCGGCGCGAGCGTGTTCATGGCCGATTTCGAGGACGCCAACACGCCGAAGTGGGACAACAACATCCAGGGCCACATCAACCTGCGCGACGCGATCCGCCGCAGGATCGATTACGTGAGCCCGGAGGGCAAGTCGTACGCGCTCGGCGAAAAGCTTGCCGTGCTCTTCGTGCGGCCCCGTGGGTGGCATCTTCCCGAGAAACATGTCCGGATCGACGGCTCCCCGATCTCCGGCGGCATTTTCGACTTCGCGCTGTACTTCTTCCACAATGCCAGGGAGCTCGTTGGCCGCGGCACCGGACCGTACTTCTACCTGCCCAAGCTGGAGAGTCATCTCGAGGCGAGGCTGTGGAACGACATCTTCGTGATGGCGCAGGAGACCTTGGGCTTGCCGCGGGGCACCATCAGGGCGACGGTGCTGATCGAGACCATCCTCGCCGCATTCGAGATGGACGAGATCCTGTGGGAGCTGCGCGAGCACTCGGCTGGGCTGAATGCCGGGCGATGGGACTACATCTTCTCGTGCATCAAGAAATTCAGGAGCAACCACGAATTCTGCCTCGCCGACCGCGCGCTGGTCACCATGACCACGCATTTCATGAAGAGCTACGCGGAACTGCTCATCGAGACCTGCCATCGACGCAACATCCACGCCATGGGCGGGATGGCCGCGCAGATCCCGGTGAAGAACGACGAAAAGGCCAATGCCGAGGCATTCGCCAAGGTCAAGGCCGACAAGGAACGCGAAGCGACCTACGGCCACGACGGCACCTGGGTTGCCCATCCTGGGCTCGTTCCGGTCGCGAAGGAAGCGTTCGATCGTCTGATGCCCGCCCCGAACCAGATCGCGACCAAGAAACGCGAGGACGTGAAGGTAGCGGCTGCCGACCTGCTCAAGTTCGAGCCCGAAGGCCCGATCAGCGAATCCGGGCTGCGGCTGAACATCAGCGTCGCCATCCAGTACATCGGCGCCTGGCTTGCCGGCCAGGGCGCGGTGCCGATCTTCAACCTCATGGAGGACGCGGCGACCGCAGAGATCTCGCGCTCGCAGGTCTGGCAGTGGATCCGCTCGCCCAAGGGCAGGCTGGTCGACGGGCGGAAAGTGACCAAAGAGATGGTCGCGACGTTGATTCCCGAGGAAATGCAGAAGATCCGAACCCTGCTCGATCCCGCCTACGGCGAGGGCCGCTACGAGGAAGCCGCGGTAATATTCGCCGACCTCGTCGCCAACGACACCTTCGTCGAATTCCTGACGCTGCCCGCGTACGAGCGGATAGATTAGCGGCCCGAGCAGTGAAGCAGGGGCCCCGCGCGCAGCGCGGGGATGCGAGCGACCGCGAGTGGCCGCAGCGATCGACACGCGATGTTGCACACTTCTGGAACGATCCAAGGCGGCCGCAGCGCGAGCAGCGAGAGGGGTCCCCGCGAGCAAAGCGAGCGGAGTCGAGCGGCCGCGATGTAGCCGCGCGAGCCCGCAGCGAGGGCCCCGCGCGCAGCGCGGGATCGCGCGTGGCGAGTTGCGAGCAGGAGGCCGACACTGATCGTAGGCAGACCGAAGCGGGCCCAAGGAGGCCGACGCTGCGACGACCGACCTACGACGCAGCACAGTTCTGTGACGACCCGAGGAGGTCGCCGGTCGAGCAGCCGGCCTTTCCGCCGCTTCCCGCCGCCGCGGCCGCACGCCATGCACTGCGCACCCGGCTGAATCCGGGCCCATGGATATACGAAATCTATGATTCGCATTCGAACAATCAATTAGATATATTACGCCAGTCGGCGCAATATGACCGTCCTGGCTGCTGCGGACGATCCGCAGCATGTCTCATGCAGCACAAATTGAGGAGTCGCACATGAACTTGAAGGGCACCAAGACGCACGAAAACCTGAAAGCTGCTTTCGCCGGCGAATCGCAAGCAAATCGGCGGTACCTTTACTTCGCCAACAAGGCTGACGTCGAGGGACAGAACGACGTCGCCGCGGTCTTTCGCTCGACCGCGGAGGGCGAGACCGGCCACGCCCACGGCCATCTCGATTACCTGGCCGTGGTTGGCGATCCGGCGACCGATCTACCCATCGGCAAGACGCGCGCGAACCTCAAGGCGGCCATCGCCGGCGAAACGCACGAGTACACCGACATGTATCCGGGCATGGCCAAGACCGCGCGCGGCGAGGGCTTCGACGAAATCGCCGACTGGTTCGAGACGCTGGCCAAGGCCGAGCGCTCGCACGCCAATCGCTTCCAAAAGGCGCTGGACGTACTGAGCGACTAACTTCGGCTACGCGTTGGAAGTGGCGCGAAATGCGCGCCGCTCAGCGCTGGTTATTGCGTCGCGGCTGCGTGCGGAGACCGCTGGGGTATCTGCTCGCCGCGACGCGATAACTTCGTCACAACACGTCTACCCACAACACAGAACGCGCATGAGCTCGCGAGAAGGCAGCCTCGAAGCTCCGACGCGCCACCCGATCAAGTGGCGCGATCCCGAGTACTACGATCCCGCGTCGGTCGAGCGCGAGCTCGAACGTGTCTTCGACATCTGTCATGGCTGCCGGCGCTGCGTGAGCCTGTGCAACGCCTTCCCGACTCTTTTCGACCTGATCGACGAGGGCAAGACCGGCGAGCTGGACAGTGTGGCCAGGTCCGACTTCGGCAAGGTCGTCGACCAGTGCTACCTGTGCGACATCTGCTACATGACCAAGTGTCCGTACGTTCCACCGCATCCGTGGAACGTCGACTTCCCTCATTTGATGCTCCGGGCCAAGGCGCAGAAGTTCAAGCGCGGCGAGACCAATTTCCGGGACCGCATGCTCACGAGCACTGACCGGCTGGGGAAGCTCGCCACCATTCCCGTGGTCGTCCAGATGGTCAACAAGGCGATTACCACGCCGCTGGCTCGCCGCGCCATGGACCGCTTGATGGGGGTGCATCGCGATCGCGCACTACCTGCGTACGCCAGAAGGCGTTTTTCGAGCCTTGCGCAGGCGTCGGCCGCGTGGCCGGTGAAGGATGGTGAGCGCACGCCCGGCAAAGTGGCCATCTACTCGACGTGCTACATCAACTACAACGAACCCGGCATCGGGCTCGATCTGCTGCGCATCCTCGATCACAACGAGATTCCCTATACCATCGTCGAGCAGGAGGCGTGCTGCGGCATGCCGAAGCTGGAGCTCGGGGACCTCGAAAGCGTGGACAGGCTCACGAAGGTGAACGCGCCGCGGCTGGCCGCGTACGCGAAAGACGGCTTCGCCATTCTCGCGCCGGTACCCTCGTGCGCGCTGATGTTCAAGAGCGAGCTGCCGCTGCTGTTTCCTGGCGACGAGGACGTCCGAGCCGCCGCCGATGCGATGTTCGACCCCTTCGAGTATTTCACGCTTCGCGACAAGGACCGTTTGCTCAAACGAGACTTCAAGCGGCCGCTCGGCAAGGTGAGCTACCACATTCCGTGCCATTCGCGCGTCCAGAACATCGGACAGAAGACGCGCGAAGTGCTGGAGTCGATTCCGGGAACCACGGTCTCCACGATCGAGCGTTGCACCGGGCACGACGGAACGTGGGGAGTCAAGAGCGAATACTTCGACGCGTCGATGAAAATAGGACGGCCGGTGTTCCGGCAGATGGGTCAGGACGATCCCGATTACATCAGCTCGGATTGCCCCATCGCCGGTCGAGCCATCGAGCAGGGCATCGGGCAGGCGCAGCGCGCCGCGCGAGCAACCAGGGCGCACCCGCTCACGCTTCTGCGCATCGCCTATGGATTGGAGTAGACGAATGAAGACGGAAACCGCACCGAAGCGTGAGCAGCGCGCTCCGCGCATCAGTCGCGAAAGCCTGATGTCGCTCGAGACCTACGCCAGGGAGCGCAAGCTCTTCCGGTCTCGGGTTCTCGAGCACAAGAAGCCGCGCAGCGTGCGCCTGGGAGAGCACATGACGCTTCTGTTCGAGGACGAACTCACCATCCGTTACCAGATTCAGGAGATGTTGCGTATCGAGAAGACGTTCGAGGAGGCGGGCATCCAGGACGAGCTCGATGCGTACAATCCTCTGGTGCCTGACGGGACGAACTGGAAGGCGACGATGCTCATCGAGTACGAGGACGTCGACGAACGCAGGCGCGCTCTGGCCGCGCTCAGGGGCATCGAAGAGCGGGTCTCGGTTCGGGCTGAAGGTTGCCCGCGTATCTTTGCGATCGCCGACGAGGATCTCGAGCGCGAGAACGAGGAGAAGACGTCGTCGGTGCACTTCCTGCGCTTCGAGCTCGATCCGCAGACGATCTCGGCGCTCAAGCAAGGCGCACCGCTCGCGATCGGCGTCGATCATCCGGCGTACACGGCGGCGCTGGCGACGGTGCCGGAGGCGACGCGCCAGTCGCTCGTTGCCGATCTCGCCTAGCTTCCAGCGATCTGCGCCTCCCATGCGTCGCGGGTGATCCCGCGCACGCAGAACTCCTCCTGCCGCCCGCGGTGATCGCGCGTCAAGCGGTGAACGAGCGTCAGACCGCACTTCTCCAGTACCCGGCCCGACGCCGGGTTGCGCACCAGATACGAGGCCGTCACCTGATGGCAGTCGAGGCACCAGAACGTCACCCCGATGATGGCGCGTGCCGCGGCAGTTGCGTAGCCGTGACCCCAATACTCGCGGCCGATCCAGTAGCCAAGATTCTCCTGCTCGCCGGCGACAGGACGCAGCGAGATCGCGCCGACGAGCAGCTCATCCTCGCAACGGGTGATTGCATAGGTGTACTCGCGGCCCCGGGCGAGATCGATCGCCTGGCTGGCAATCCACTTCTGCGCCATGCCGTCCTCGTAGGGATGCGGAATGAGGGCGGTCGACTCGGCGACGATGCGATCGCCGGCGAGCAACTGCACGCGCCCTGCATCGGCGAGCGTGAAGGGGCGCAGGAGGACGGGGCTGCAGGTGATGCGTGCGGGGAGCATGATCGCGGCTACCCTCACTCGAGGTTGATCGCGTCGACCCACATGATCTCGCAGTTGTAATCGAACAGCGCGAGCGAGGTGTCGTACCTGCCGTTCGCCGGCGACACGACGTCGACCAGGACCCCTTTGAGGCGCACGACCTGTCCGGGACGGATCCCCGCGAGCCTGTGCGCGACCGCCGCGTCCGCAGGAATGGTGTGCACATGCGTGAGGTGCATCAGCAGAAAGTTGCTGACCTCGGCAAACGGACGCGGCGACATCTCGGTGCCGCGGCGGACTTCCGGAGAAACGAAGCGTCCGGCCAACGGCGAGCCCATCTCGCTGAACTTGAACTGCTCGTACACGCTTCGATCGGAGAGCTCGCCCCAGGCGATCGCCAGATCCTTAGGGCTGAAGCTGGCGAACTCGCCGATGCGGTAGTTCGCCCTCGACAAGACAACGACCCGTGCGTCCAGGTCGGCACGCGCCGTGTACTGGAAGCCATGCGTGTCTCGCCATGGCGGACGGCTGCTGCCCAGGACGATTTCGGGCGTTTCCTTGACCAGGGATCCAGGCGCGTGCGCGACAGGGCGGTCGTGCATCGCCCACTGCAGACCGCCGTATAGGCCTGCAGCGACGGCTATCCAAACCAGGTAGCGCACGGCCTTTGCTTCCGTCAGTCGCGGAAGTTGCCGAATTGCAGCGGGAAGTCGGTGATCGACTTCCGCACCAGCGCGATCGCGTTCTGCAACTCGTCCTTCTTGGCGCCCGAGACGCGCACTGCGTCGCCCTGGATCGCGCCCTGCACCTTGAGCTTGCTATCCTTGAGTTGCTTGACGATCTTCTTCGCGAGCTCCTGCTCGACGCCGACGCGGATGGTCACCACCTGCCTGACCTTGTCCCCGCTCATCTTCTCGACGTTGCCGAACTTGAGCGAGCGCACGTCGACGCTGCGTCGGGTGAGCTTGCCGATCAGCACGTCGGTGACCTGCTTCAGCTTGAACTGGTCGTCGGCGTAGAGCGTGAGCTCTTTGTCCTTATGCTCGACGCGAGCGTCGGAGCCCTTGAAATCGAAGCGTGTCGAGATTTCGCGGTTCGCCTGCTCGACCGCGTTGCGGACTTCGACCTGGTTGACTTCGGAGACGATGTCGAACGAAGGCATCGTGCAGTCCCGGGAGTGGCGATGGATACACGCTAGCATGTTCGGCGGCGGTGCGCGACACGCCGGCATACTTCGAGCGGCCCGGAGCCGGCCCATCGGCTAGAATAGACAAGTTTCCCGCACCTCGCCCATGTCGCACATCCTGAACAGCATTCCCGTCGGCCAGAAGGTCGGCATCGCGTTCTCCGGCGGTCTCGACACCAGTGCGGCGCTGCATTGGATGCGCGCCAAAGGCGCATTTCCCTATGCCTACACCGCGAATCTCGGCCAGCCCGACGAGCCCGATTACGAGGACATTCCGCGTCGAGCGCTGCAATACGGCGCGGCGAGCGCCAGGCTCGTCGATTGCCGCAAAGCGCTGGTTGCCGAAGGTATCGCGGCGCTGCAGGCGGGGGCGTTCCATATCTCGACTGCCGGCGCTACCTATTTCAACACCACGCCCATCGGCCGCGCGGTGACCGGCACGATGCTGGTGGTCGCCATGCGCGAAGACGACGTGCACATCTGGGGCGACGGCAGCACGTTCAAGGGCAACGACATCGAACGCTTCTATCGCTACGGACTGCTTGCCAATCCGGGATTGCGAATCTACAAGCCATGGCTCGACGCCGCGTTCATCGAGGAGCTGGGCGGACGCAAGGAAATGTCCGAATATCTGGCGCGCGCGGGCTTCGGCTACAAGATGAGCGCCGAGAAGGCGTACTCCACCGATTCCAACCTGCTCGGCGCGACGCACGAGGCCAAGGACCTCGAGTTCCTGAACAAGGGGATGACAATCGTCGAACCGATCATGGGTGTGGCGTTTTGGCGCAGTGAGGTCGCTATTGCTCCGGAAACGGTGAGCGTACGCTTCGAGGAGGGCCGCCCGGTGGCGCTCAACGGAGCGAGCTTCGCCGATGACGTGGCGCTGATGTTCGAAGCCAACGCCATCGGCGGCCGCCACGGGCTCGGCATGAGCGATCAGATCGAGAACCGCATCATCGAGGCGAAGAGTCGCGGCATCTACGAGGCGCCGGGAATGGCACTGCTGCACATCGCCTACGAGCGGCTCGTCACCGGCATCCACAACGAGGACACCATCGAGCAATACCGCGAGCAGGGCCGTCGCCTGGGCAGATTGCTCTATCAGGGCCGTTGGCTCGATTCGCAGGCGATGATGCTGCGCGAGGCCGCGCAGCGCTGGGTGGCGCGCGCCATCACGGGAGAGGTCACGCTCGAGCTCCGGCGCGGCAACGATTACTCGATCCTCGATACCACGAGCGCGAATCTCACCTACAAGCCCGAGCGGCTGACCATGGAAAAGGGCGAGGGAGCATTCTCCCCCGAAGACCGGATCGGCCAGCTCACCATGCGCAACTTGGACATCGCCGACAGCCGCGCCAAGCTCGAGACCTACATCAGGACCGGATTGCTCAGCGACGGCGGCGATTCGGCGCTGCCGCGGCTGACTGGCGGCGAGAAATCGGCCGACTAACGATCTAGTCGATCCGCGCGCCGGTCCCCTTGATCACCGGCGACCACTTCGCGGATTCGCTCCTGATCAGAGCAGCGAAATCCTCGGGCGAGCCGCCAATCAGCTCGAAGCCCTGGGCATTAAGCGTGCCCTTGACAGCAGGGTCCTTGAGGATCGCGTTGATCTCGACGTTCAAGCGCTCGACGATGGGCCGCGGCGTGCCCGCAGCGACCAGCACGCCGTTCCAGGCCAGCGCCTCGAAGCCCGGATAGCCCGACTCGGCGACGGTGGGCAGTTCGGGAAGCAGCGCAAAGCGTTTCTCGGTCGTCACCGCGAGCGCCCGCAGCTTCCCGGCCTGGATCTGCGCCTGCAGCGGCTGCATCACCGCGAACATGAGCTGCGTCTCGCCCTGGATCGTCGCCGTCACCGCCGGCGGCGAGCCATTGAAAGGAATGTGGACGATGTCGATCCCGGCGATCGACTTGAGCAGCTCCATGGTCAGATGCGACGAGCTGCCGTTGCCGACCGAGGCGTAGGAAAGCTTCCCCGGATTGGCCTTGGCGTACTCGACCAACTCCTTGACCGAACGCGCCGGCAACGAGGCGTTGACGGCCAGCACGTTCGGCTGGCTCGACGTGATGATCACAGCTGCAAGGTCCTTCTGCGGATCGTACGGCAGCTTGGAATACAGGTGCGGGCCGAACGCCAGCGGCCCGTTGAAGGACATCACCATGGTGTAGCCGTCGGGCGGCGACTTGGCGACGAAGTCCGTTGCCGCGGTGCCGCCCGCGGCAGGGCGGTTCTCGACGACGACAGGCTGCCCGATCCGATCCTTGAGCTTGTCGCCGATGGTTCGCGCCAAGACGTCGATCGAGCTGCCCACGGGCGCAGCGACCACGAACTTTATCGGGTGCGCGGGCCAGCTTTGCGCCGACGCGGTAATGGAGGCGCTCAACGTCGAAGCGACGACGGCGACCAGAGAGAGCCTCGCAAGCCGGCGCATGCAATTGCTCTTCAGGCCGGGCTGTGACACACGGCTTCGATGTTGTGCCCGTCGGGATCGAGCACGAAGGCGCCGTAGTAGTTGGCGTGGTAGTGCGGGCGCAGGCCCGGAGGTCCGTTGTCGCGGCCACCCGCAGCCATCGCGGCCTTGTAGAAGGCGTCAACCTGCGTGCGGTTGTCCGCGCGGAACGCGACGTGGATCGGCGGCACGTTTGGCCTGCCTTGACCGATCCAGAAGTCCGGTTTCGGTGGTACACCCAAACCAACCGCGTCGCCAAACTCCATGATGATGGCGTAACCAAGCGGAGCCAGCGCGGCACGGTAGAACGCCTTGCTCCTCGCGATATCGGAAACCGTCACGCCGGTGTGATCGATCATCGTCGAGCCTAAACTGTCACGCGACCGCACACCAGGTACTCGAGCAACGCCTTCTGTACGTGCAACCTATTCTCAGCCTCGTCCCAAACCACGCTCTGCGGGTCGTCGATCACCTCGGCGGCGACTTCTTCGCCGCGGTGCGCCGGCAGGCAGTGCATGAACAGCGCATTGGGCGTCGCCTGCGCCATCATCCCCGCGTCCACCATCCAATCGGCGAAGGCGCGCTTGCGCTCCTCGTTCTCGGCTTCGAAGCCCATGCTGGTCCACACGTCGGTTGTCACCAGGTGTGCGCCGCGACAGGCCGCTCGCGGATCGGCGAATGAGCGATAGTGGCGGGTGTCGCTTAAACCCGCGCACTTGGGGTCGACCTCATATCCCGGCGGCGTCGAAACGTGCACGCTGAACTCGAAGATCGCGGCCGCTTGCAGCCAGGTGTTGCACACGTTGTTCGAATCTCCGATCCACGCCACGGTCTTTCCCTCGATCGAGCCGCGATGCTCGATGTAGGTGTAGATATCGGCGAGTATCTGGCACGGATGATATTCGTTGGTCAGGCCGTTGATCACGGGAACCCGCGAATGCGCGGCGAAGCGCTCGATGATCGATTGCTCGAAGGTGCGGATCATCACCACATCGACCATGCGCGAAATGACGCGCGCGAGGTCCTCGATCGGCTCGCCGCGCGAGAGCTGAGTGTCGCCACGGTTCAAGTTGATGGCTATGCCGCCGAGCTGGTTCATGCCGGCCTCGAACGAGACGCGGGTGCGCGTAGACGCTTTTTCGAAGACCATCGCCAGCGTGCGGTCGCGCAGCGGCTGATAGATCTCGTAGCGCTTGAAACGCTCCTTGATCCACCGCGTGCGCTCGAACAAATAAGCGAGCTCGCCGCGGTCGAAGTCCGAGAGCTGCAGGAAGTGTTTCGGAGCCATGGCGCCTGAGGCCGGAGCGTCTGCCTCTAACCACCGAAAAAACAGCATTTTAGCATCCACAGGGCGCGCCTCCTCGGCACCGGGCCTCGGCAGCAGCGAAATCTCCCGAGGGCGGACTCCGCGTCTGCCCGGGCCGCGATCGGCGCATCGGTCATCTGCTCGACGTGAATGCTCGAAGGAAAGGACTTGCCTTCGGCGTTCCGCTTGGCCGATGATTCCCGTGGCGGCGCCGCCCTCCCGGCGCCCCGCAAAGGAGGAGCGAGAATTCGCAGGTCGCCGAAATGGGACTGCGAGCACACCGGCGCGCAGGCGAGTTGCCACACGCGCCTGGCGCTCTCCATGATCTGCGCACTCGCGGGCGTCCTTGCGGCCAGCGCTTGCACCACGACTCCGAGCTTTCCGCCTGCCGCGCCGACGACCGGCAAGCGGGCGCCGCCCGTCGATCGCGAGTTCCGCGCTTCCGATCTCGCCAAGTCGGACATCGACGTCGTGGCGGAGACTCACGTGCGCGAATGCCTAGCGTCGGCGCGCCTGCTCATGGAGAAGCTCTACCGGCGCAATCCGCGCGAGTGGCGCAAGGGCACCTCGCCGAGCCTGGACGCAGCTGTGGCGCGGGCTTTCGATCCGGCACAGCGATTCCAGTTTGCCGAGCTCGGAGTGCAGGGCACCGATGCCGTGCTGCTCGCCCTCAGACCCGACTACACGGGCGACCGCGTGTTCGCGTTCGGCGTCGGGCTCGCGAGCATGGTCCTCGCTTCCTACAACGGCAAAACCGAGCTCTATCTCACCGACGTCCTCGACGCGCAGAAGCTCTACAACTCGGCGAGGAACATCGAAATCGCGGCGTGGAAGCTCTCGAGCGCGCGTGATCCAGCGGGCGATCCGCTCCTGCTGTCCAATGAGATTGCGGGGGATGTGCGCAATCTTTCGTTCGAGCGGGAATTCGGCAAGATGATCGGCTACCAAGACGTAATGGCGGAGATCGCGGCGCAGCGCACCAACCGGACCATCCGCCGCGTCGTCCAAACCATCGCGACCGCGGTGTTTCTGCCGCTGTAGCCTGCACGGCAGCCGCAACCAACCGGGGTTCGCCCCCGCGCAATCGGCGCGCAGACAAAAAAGGCGCCAGCCGGCGCCTTCCGCTTCGATCCGCGCGCGGCCTACGGCATTGCCTTGATCGCCTGCGCGAGACGCGTCTTGTTCCTCGCCGCGGTGTTCTTGTGCACGACCTTCTTGTCGGCGATGCGGTCGATGACCGATTGTTGTGCCTGAAATTCGCGCCTTGCTGCAGCCTTGTCGCCGGCGGCGACTGCTTTTCTGACCTTGCGGATCGCGCTGCGGAGCTGCGACTTGAGGCTCGCGTTGTGCTGTCGCGTCTTCTCCGACTGGCGAGCGCGCTTGCGGGCCTGGGCAGTATTCGCCATGAAAAATCCTTCGTTTGCTAGAGTCGCTAAAAAAGACCGCGCATAATAGCCACTTTTTGTAATCCACGCAAGCCAAACTCGAGCCGCTCGGTGTCGATGTGTCCCCGATGACAGCGCTGCATCGATGAATCTTCTCAAGGCACTCTCCACGGTCAGCGCGCTCACGCTTCTGTCGCGCATCACCGGACTTGCTCGCGAGAGCCTCAAGGCAGTGGCGTTCGGCGCAGGTCTGCAGATGGACGCGTTCGAGGCGGCATTCCGCCTGCCGAACATACTGCGGCGGCTTTTCGCGGAAGGCGCGTTCTCGCAGGCGTTCGTGCCGATCCTCGCCGAGTATCAGCGAAGTCGCGGCCACGACGCGATGCGGGAGCTGGTCGGCCGCGTCGCGACGCTGCTCGCCGTGGTGCTGATCGGCCTCTCGGTTCTCGGAATCCTGGCGGCGCCATGGCTGGTCTATGCGCTCGCCAGCGGTTTCGCGCGGACGCCGGGCAAGGTCGAGCTCACTGCCGAGTTGATCCGCATCATGTTCCCGTACATCCTGTTCGTGTCGCTGGTCGCGCTCGCCGGGGGAGTGCTCAATGTGCACCGCCGATTCGGGATTCCCGCGTTCACGCCGGTGTTGCTGAACGTGTCGATCATCGCGGCGGCGGTTTTCCTCGCGCCTTACTTCGACCCGCCCATCGTCGCCCTGGCGTGGGGTGTGGCCGTCGGCGGCGTGGCCCAGCTCGCGCTGCAGATCCTCCCGCTCAAGCGCTTGGGCATGCTGCCACCGATGCGACTCGACTGGCGCGACGAGGGCGTGCGACGCGTGCTGCGCGCGATGGGCCCGGCAGTGCTGGGCGTATCGGCGGCCCAGATCTCCGCGCTGATCAACACTCAGCTCGCGGCGTACCTGGGAGACGGCAGGATTTCGTGGATAAGCTACGCCGACCGGCTGATGGAATTCCCCAGCGCGCTGCTCGGCGTCGCCCTGGGCACCGTGCTGCTGCCGAGCCTCGCCAAGCATCACCACGACGCCAACCATGCGCAATACCGTGAGCTCCTCGATTGGGGCCTGCGGCTCGCCTTCCTGCTGGCGCTGCCGGCGGCACTTGCCTTGGCGGTGATCGCGGTGCCGCTGATCTCGACGCTCTA
>DASPTZ010000171.1:0-4566 GCA_035623155.1 Casimicrobiaceae bacterium
AGCCGCAGTGGACCGCCGAGCGCGAACGATTCGTAGGCGGGCATGTCGGAGCCGAGCGCGGTTCCGCCGCTTACGGAGAGGTTGAGCGTGTTAGCCCCCCAGCTATAGATGCCGCGCGCGGTTCCTTCGAGGCGCTGGTAGTTCAGCGCCGAGCCAAACGACGTCATGGCGGCGTAGGCCGTACCGGTGAAACCGTAGCCCGCCGAGGGGTACCAAGCCCGATCGGTCTGATCGACGAACAGCCCCGCGCGCAGCCCCGCCGTGGTTTGCCGAACGGAAGGCAGCACCGGCGAGCCCGTGTCGACCCGCGCGTTGACGTTCGCCCAGACGGCGCCGCCGCGAAGCTGCCCCCAGGTCCCGAGCACCGCGCCGAGGTCCACTCCGGCCTGGCCCGTGCTGATCAAGTAGGTGGCGATCTTGTCCTTTCCCGCGAACACTCCGCGCGTTTGCTGGCCGATCAGCCCGTCGGGCGCGACGAACCAGTTGCCTCTCTCGTTGAGCGGCTGATAGAACTCGGTGGACAGGTACGTGTTCTGCCCGATCTGCGCCTCGGTCGTCCATTCTCCGCCCAGGCGGTTGAGCCACGTCTTCCGGTACTGGACGAGCGCGTTGAACTGGTTGTCACCCTGGAAATCGCTGGCCAGCCCCAGGCCAAAGCGCAGGTAGTCGGGCCCCCAGGACTTCTCCCTCGGCTCGATGATCGCCGCGCGCGGGCCTACTTCTCCCCCGACGATGCGGTATTCGATGCTCTCGTAGTCGCGCGTCCCGTAGATGCGCCGCAGGTCGGCGCCGACTTTCTCCTCGGTGAGCGGCTCGCCGGGTTTGCTTTCGACCAAATCGCGCACCACCGCGGGGTTCGTCCGCGTGAGGCCCTCGACGCGGATCTCGTCGACAGTACCCAGCGCTTTCGCCTCGGACACCTGCTTCGCTCGAAGCGCCGCGTACTGCTCCGGCGGCAGGCTGTAGCGCTTGAGCTTGTCGGCCAGTGCGCGCGTCGCTTGCTCGCCGATCCTGATGGCGTCAGCCGCGCGATCGAACGTTGCGGCTGAGATGTCGCCCAAATCAGGCGCGATGAGCACGTCCTTGTCCGAGAGGCTCCTTAGCTGCTGGTCGACATTGTCCTTGCCGAGGAAATTGATGAGCTGCGTGACCACGGAGAGCGCCGAGGTGATCTCGCTGCGCGTCAACGGGGGCGTCGAAATATTGACCGCGATGATGACATCGGCGCACAACTTGCGCGCCTGTTCGATCGGCAGGTTGTCGGCAATCCCTCCGTCGACGAGCAGCCGGCCGTCGATCTCGACGGGCGACATCGCGCCTGGCACCGACATGCTCGCGCGCATCGCCTGCGCCAGGCTGCCGTGGTCGAGAACAATCGCCTGACCGGTCTCGATGTCGGTGGCCATTGCCTCGAAGGGGATCGGGAGCTTGCGAAAGTCGGTAATGCCGAACGCGGGCGTGGAGAGCGAGCGGAAGAACGACTCGATCGCGACGCCGGACAGTACCCCTTTGGGAAGCGCGAGCCCGCCGTCCTTGACTCCGAACTCCGGCGCGAAGAGCGTCCGGTAGTCGTCTTTCTTGCGCCGGACGGCGATCTCGTCGCGCGGGGGCTTGTCCCGAAAGACTTCGTCCCAGTTGACCTCGAGGACGATCTTTTCCATCTCCTCCGGCGTGCGGCCCGCGGCGAAGGTGGCGCCGACGATTGCGCCCATGCTGGTGCCGGTGACGCAATGGATTGGCACCCGCAGTTCCTCGAGGACCTTGAGCACCCCGACGTGGGCAATGCCCCGCGCGCCGCCGCCGGAGAGCGCGAGCCCGATGCGGGGAGTCGTCGGGACGGCTGCGGTCGCGGGCATTTCCGCGGCCTGCGCAGAGCGACACATCGCCAGCATCGCCAGGGCCGATGCGACAGCGAGGGCGCGGCGGGTGACCAATGACGTTGTATGCATGGTAGCCTCGGCAGGGTTGACGCTCTCTCCAGGCGGGGAGAACCGTTAGTCGCAGACAATGCGGGCGAGTGTTCAGCCCCATATCGCTCCCTGTCAAGGTCGGTGCCCGAAGTTGGCGTCTGATGGGGCCGAGCGCCTTGGCGGCGCCACCTACTTGCTACCTGCGCAGCCGTTTACGATGCGGTAATCTTGGGGTCGAATGGATTCGCGCACGATGAGACGGAACTTTGTTTCGGGCCTGTCGTTGGGCTTGCGCGTAGTGTGGCCAATCCTGTCGGGTGTTCTCGGGCTGATCGTCGGACTAGGCTTTCCGGTGGGCGTGATCGAAGAGTAGTCGACGCAGGATGCGATCCCGGTGAAGAAAACGGATCTGAAAAGAGTCTGACCATGACAAACGACAAGCCTGCTGCGACCGGGCGGGGAGATCTGACTCGAGCCATGCTCTCGATACTGCTGATCGTGATCCTGATCGGCGCCTCGTTTTGGGTGCTGCGTCCGTTTCTGCTGCCGGCGGTCTGGGCTGCGATGATCGTGGTGGCGACTTGGCCGTTGATGCTTAAGGTACAGGCGAAGGTCCGCCGACGAACTTTCGCCGTGAGCGTAATGACGGGGGCTATGCTGCTTGTTTTCGTCGTGCCGCTGCTGCTGGCGATTCAAGCGTTCGTTGGCAACATGGACGCGATTACCGGGTGGCTGAAGGGGCTCCCGACCGCGAAGATTCCGCCTGCTCCCGAGTGGGTCGCCGGCGTTCCGCTGGTCGGGAAGAAAGTCGCCGAGCGTTGGACGGAAGTTGCGGCCGCGGGAACGTCCGAGCTCCTGACACGGCTTCAGCCGTTCCTGGAAGATGCCGCGAAGTGGCTGGCCGGTGCCGCGGGCAGCGCTGGCGCGCTCGCTCTCGAATTCTTCTTGACCGTGGCGATCGCGGCGATCATGTACGCACAGGGCGAAGCGGCACGAGACGGGTTGATTCGCTTCGGTCGCCGCCTTGCCGGCGAACGTGGCGAAAGGCTGATCATTCTTGCCGGTCAGGCAGTCCGCGCGGTCGCGCTCGGCGTGGTCGTGACCGCGCTGGTGCAGACCGTTCTGGTCGGCATCGGTCTCGCCGTCACGGGAGTGCCGTTTGCCGGAGTTCTCACCGCCGTTGTTCTACTGCTCTGCATCGCGCAGATCGGACCGCTCGTCGTACTTGTCCCCGCCGTGGTCTGGCTCTATTGGAGCGGCGACACCCTGTGGGGCACCGTGCTCCTGGTCTGGAGTATCGCGATCGGGCCGCTGGACAACATCCTGCGCCCGATCCTCATCCGCAAGGGGGCCGACCTGCCGATGCTGCTGATCTTCGCGGGAGTGATCGGGGGCCTGGTCGCGTTTGGAATCGTGGGGTTGTTCGTCGGCCCGGTTGTGCTCGCGGTGGGTTACACGCTACTGAGCGAGTGGGTGTCCGAGCACGACCGCGGGTAGTCCTGTCGGAGGAGCGGTAGCGTTGGTGCGGCTGTCGGAGCAATCGTATACGGGGGATGTTTCAAGGGTTCAAGCATCCCCCGCACTCCACATCGAGCGCATCGAACCGGGGGACCTCGCGCACCAAATACATGCTGCAACCAGGGCATTGCGCGACAGTTCTCCGTACCTTCCTATTTCTTCGGACTCGGCTCCACCACCATCGCGAGCGCCTGGGTGTAAGTTGCTTCCACCTGATCGCCCTTCGCG
This sequence comes from Casimicrobiaceae bacterium, assembly GCA_035623155.1. Taxonomy (GTDB): domain Bacteria; phylum Pseudomonadota; class Gammaproteobacteria; order Burkholderiales; family Casimicrobiaceae; genus PALSA-1003. Next base: position 3,657 of record DASPTZ010000171.1, read on the forward strand.
ATGCGCTTGAACTGATCGGCATCGGCGACCTTCACTTCTACGGTGCGTTGCGGTCCCTTCAGCGTGACGGTCTGCGTGGCGGGATCGACGGCGATGACATCGGCAACGACAGTGACTTGCCGGCCGACGAGGCCCGCCGGCTGCGCCCCCGGCTTTGCGCCCATGACGCCCGCCTGCTCGGTGCGCGCAACCGTCGCGCCTCCGCCCTTCTTCAGTTCGAGCACGAGCGCCTCGACGTATTTCGCATGGACCTGGTCACCGACTTTCATCTGGTCGAAGTTCTTGACCTCGGGGCCGGCGGTGACGACCACCTCGTTGCCCTTGGGGCCCTTCAGCGTGATGTCGCGCGCAGCCTTGTCAATGGCGACGATCGTGGCGGTGACGTCGACCGTCCCCGCAACGCCGGCTTTGCCCGGTTCGCTGCCCGCATAGACGGTGGTTTGCGCGGAAGCATTTACGGCGAGGGCCGTGACAAAGGCGATGATGATTGCAGCTTTCATGGCTGGAGTTCCTTTTCGCGCGAGGAGTAGCGAACGAGTCAAGGTAAGTCAAGGTGTCAGTACATCCTAGGCGCTTCGATCTTCGCCGCATTGACCGTTGTCAAATAACATGTCTGCTACAGGGTGCTAGAACGCAGGGAGGTAGCGCAGAAAATCGGAAGGACGCATCTTTATGTAGGACAAACGCTGACGCTGAGCTTGCGATTGGCTGTAAACAGCAGAACGGCAAGGCCGAGCCGGGCGAGCTCCCTGTAAGGCGAGCGCTTCGGCCTTCTCGGCCCCCACCGCGTTGATTCATCCGCTCCCGACAAGCGCGTTGATCGCGCCTGCAGCGATGCCGGTGATGATCACGACCGATATTGCCGCCTGCAACAGCATGAGCATCTTGACGGTGCGCGTAAGCGGTAACG
>DASPTZ010000172.1:0-32630 GCA_035623155.1 Casimicrobiaceae bacterium
TGCGGCCCGAATTCCTTGCCGAGAAACTCCGGCGCGCGGTCGCGGTAGTAGTCCTGGAACATGAACGGATCGGCGAGCGATGAAGCGAGCTTCGTATCCTCGGGTTGGCCGGCCAGTTTCGCCAGAGCACTGGCCGCGTCGTCGCCCGCGCGTTGCCCGCGGCGGTCGGGCGAGAAATACAGGTGGCGGAAGCTGACCCGTGGAGGCTGCGCGAACTTGTCGCGGTTCTTCTCGTACCACGTCTTGAGCTCGTCGGTGGTAGGCTCGCGCGCGGCGGCGACGTCTTCGGCGAGGAACTGCATCTTCTGCGCCATCCGCCGCTTGACGATGGTGTCGTCCTTGTCGAGGCCCAGCGCCAGACCCTCCCGGTAGAGGATTTCCTCCTGAACCTTGTTTTCCACCATCCGGTTGAACTCCTCCGCGGAGGGCTCGCGCCGCCACTGCGACTGGAACAGGAGCGCCATTTGCGCCAGGTCGTCGAGCGTCAGCCGGATCTGCTTGGACTGCTCCACGCCGCCGCGGCCGCGCTCGGCGTAGGAATACAAGCCGAACAGCACGGCGCCGATAACCAGGAAGTGGAGCAGCGGTTCGCGGAGCAAACGCTTCATGAAATGGAGGACATGCGGCGCTCAACGCGACCATGAATCGCAGATTGCGCCTTGGAGTCTATGGAGCGCGTCCGACGTGAATCAGGCTGCCGGGTTGGACCGGGATTATATGCTGAAGTGCCCGATTCGAATGATCTTCAGGACGGGTGACAGTCCGGGTCGGTCACTTCGGAAACATGAACTGCACCTGCGCGCGTATCTGCCAGTTCGGCCCGAAGTCGGGCTTGACCACGTTGTAGTACGCGCTGATCTGCGCGTTCACGGGCAGCTTGCCGAAGTGGAAGATGTGTCCGATGCCGCCGCCGATCGGCACCGTCCACTGGTTGCTGCTGTCGGCCTTCCAGTTGGCCGTCAGGACCGGCGAGCTAGTCAGATACGTGCCCTCGGGGAAGTTGTAGTTGAGGAACGGCTGCAGCAGGAAGCTGTTGTACGAGCCGCCGGCGCCAGTACCCACCGACCACACGTTATTGACCAGGAAACCGTAGACCCAGGGATTGCCTTTCTCGAGCTTCAGGATCACGAATGTCGGCCCCAGTCCCCAGCGATAGGAACCCAACGCGGAGTCGGAAGTCGTCGGAATCTGCGCAATCGCGCCCGCTCCCCAGATCGTGCCCTCGGCATTGGATGGCGACAGGAATGCGGAGAACTGCGTCGCGCCGATGCCGTTGGTGCGCTGATCCCCGGGGAAGAGCGCGGGCTGCGAGATCACCGGAACGATGGTGCGGGTGATCAGGTTCCAGTCCTTGCTCAACTCGAACGGAATGACCGGCTGGATGTTGAGGATGTTCTGGTTCTGCTTGAGCGGTCCGTAGTTGAGGTTGGTGTTGTTCTGGAATGGAACGCTGATGAGGTTGGCAACCGGGTTCTGAGCGAGCTTGGCCAGTTCCTCCGAGCTCAGTTCGGCTCGCGCGCCGTTTGCGCAAGACATGCCGATGGCCAGCAGCGTGATGCCGATGGCAAGCAGACGTTGCGAAATATAAGCCATATGAATCGGCGCGGTCGTGTCGGACGTAGTGGTCCTCTTCCGGCGATGACAGAGCGCACGCTCGGCGCTGATAAGTATCAGGGGATCATCCCGCACTCGAACATCTTGTTGACGATCGGCGCCGCGACCTTGTCGAAGAACGCCTGTCGCATCTGCGGGTCGTTGCGCAGCGCCTGAATGGCGCGCTGCTCCATTTCCGGTTTCGGCTTGCCCTGCTTCTGCGCCCTTTCCTGCCAGAGCTGCTCGCAGCTCGAAGTCTGGTACTTCTGGATCACTTTGTTCGCGACCATTTCCATGACCGGATATTGCGCGAAGGCGTAGCCGGCGACGAGCGTGGCTAGCACGGAAGCGGCGACTGCGAAGCGTCTCATCATTTTGACTCTCCTCGGTCAGAAGTAATGCGATGTAGGTAAGGCTCGCTTCCTTAAGCTGAGGACTCGGCCTTGCTGCACCTTGGTCACCGGCGGCAGCACGTACGTGCCGCCTAACGCCTCCGGCGCCGGCTAATAGATGCGCGTGGACAGGTTGAACATGCCACTCGGCGGGGCCGGAAGCCAATTCGATTCCTTGTCGGCCCCCGGCGATTCCGCCTGGATGTAGATGTCGAGCGAGCCGTCGGCGTTGTACTTGAGCCGCATCGTCCCCACGATTCCGTAGCGGTTGAGCTTGTTGCGCACGTAGAAATTATCCCGGTACTGGGAGATCGACCACACTCCGACCTTCGACAACGGCAGCCCCACCTTCGGGAAATGCATGACGTACCTGTACGCGGCGTCGAGCGCGTGGCCGTCTCCATCGACATAGGTCGTCGGATAGATCGCGTCATCGGCGGAGAGCGCCCCCAGGCCCATGTAGGCAACGAAGGCGCGCGTTTCGAAATCCTTCCCGTACCTGCCGAGATTGAGCATGGTGACCCAGCCGTTCGGCGCCGACATCGAGTACGGGCCCGCCGCCAACAACTTCCAGACGTTCCACGGGGCCGCATTGACGCCCTTGCGGACCTGCTGGTCGATCTTGTTCGGATCGAACTCCTTCCCCGGCTCGACGCCCAGCAGCTTGAGCTTGTCGATCATCCAGCTGTCCTCGGGATATGGCGGGTTGTCCTTCAGCAGCTTCGCCAGTCGCTTAAAGAACATCTCGCCGGTCATGAGGCGAACCTGGTCGAAAGGCGTGGCGGTCAGATCGACGTTGGGATCGACCGGCACGCTGGCGGGAGGCGAGTACGGCTTGCCGTAAGCGGACAGCGGCGTCACCTTGAGCTTGTTTTGCAGCGCATGGATCGCTGGAAAGTCCTTGGGGCTGCCCGCCGACATCTGGATCAACACCCACGCATAGCGCGTCGTGGAGCGCCATGTCGCCTTGATGCCAGAAGGTGCCGTGCCATTCCACTTCGGTCCGGCAATTAGGAAATCACCATATTTGGTCGCAGGTGTACGCGTCCCGCCGGAGCCAAAGTCGTCGGTCCACATGTTGAGCGCCTGGATCACGATGTAGCGGTCGCCGGTGTCGGGAGCGGTGACGACCATCGGCTCCTGGTCGAGGTCGAGGAAAGCGAACGACCAGAGCGAGTTCACGCTGATGCGCACGACATCCTTGAAATCCGGATTGACGAAGGTGCGGATTCGGCCGAACTGGTTGATCGGCGCCTTGTACTCCCCCGACTTCGGCGTCGCCGTGATGACCTCCCGAGTGACATCCATCATCACCAGCGGAAAGCCGTAGACATACTCTTCTTCACCGAGAAGGTATCCGACTCCTTCCCTAAGCGTTCCTATCGCCGAGCTGCCAGCCGAGCTCGAAAATGCAACCAGCATTACGAGCACTCTGAGAAAGCTTCTGGTCATGGGGTTCACCTGCAAGTTGTCGGATCTCATGATTTCGCTTCGCTGGTCCTGCGCGTGACGAAGACTGCGGCGGCGAAGCCAACACCTGCGAGTATATGGACGATCGCCACAACCCACGGCCATGCAGGCGCCTCGGCCGAAAGCGCTCGGAACAGAAACAGGAGGCCCACGCCTAAGTTGTAAACGAGGTAGCCCGCAATGAAGCGCGACGACAGCTGTCGCACAGGCTCGTTTCTCGCGATCCACCAGGTAATGCCCAAAGCGAGCGCTGCGCTGCCCAGCATGCGCGCGAGCAGGAGTCCGCCCGGATCGAGCGGCGCGGCGAGCAGGAAAGCGATGATTTGTGGAAACACGAGCGCGCCCGCTCCCACGCCGATTTCGCCGAGGGCACTCGCGCAAAACAGGAGCCTTGCCGCGCGCTCGACACTCGGGGGAGTCGATCTATGCTCGACGTTTGTCATGATCAGTCGCGCTTTGCGATCGACATGAGCCCGAGTCAGCCTATTGGCCTCGGCCTCAGCCTGTCGAGGATCACGCGAGTACCGCAGGGCGGCACGCGTCCCTACTTCTTGCCGCTCTCCGAAGTGAACCAGGCCTTGACTTCGCCTTCCGCTTTCTCCGCCGCCGCGCTCGCCATCGTCTCGATCATCTTCCGTCGCGCCTGTTCGCGCAGCGTTTGGAACTTCTGCTGCTGGTCGGGATTGAGGAGAGGCGACATCTTCTCATCGAAGGACTTGCCGATTTCCCTCAGCCGCTCGACTTTCTTCACCGCACTGAGCGATGTGTCCTTCTTCAACGCCCCCAGTTGCGTGAGCTCGTCTTTCAGGATCGGAGCGAACTGCTGCTTTTGCTGCTCGGTCAAGCCCAGCTCGATCGACAGCTGGTTCGTCAGCGCCGTCAGCGGGTTGGCAGCGGCCACCGGCGCCGGAATGATCTCGTAGTTGGCATAGCCGAACTCGTTGCTGCGCGCACCGTAGTAGGTCTTCCCGAGCTTGTACACCGCGACCGCGTACGGCTCCTGCGCGACGTAGGTGACGAGCTTGCCGCCTTCGATCTTGTAGGCGCTTGTCGCCGCTTCGTAGCCCCCGCGTACCATGTTGCCGTAGGCGCTCGGGACGCTGGCATTCGCGCCGACATAGAACAAGACCGCCTGCCCTTCCGTCGTGAACTTCGCGGTGAATTGCTCGCCCGTGACGTTGTTGCGCACCCAGAACGCCTTGCCGACCATCAGCGCTTTCAGTTCCGCATCGCCGAGCGGCGTTGCGCCCTTCTTCTTCAAGTCGGTAACCGTCGTGCCCGCCGGCGCCGCCTTGCGCGCCTCCGCCGACGGCGTGTACCAGATTGGCGACGACCACGCCCGCTCCTGGCCCGTAAGCGGCACGGTGTCGGGCGGCTCGAACCCCGACTTGACCGCCTGGATCAGCGTCCACCGCGGCGTCGGGATCTCCAGCACCCTCGCGTAGTAGAACGCGTGCAGGCTCGCGTCGAACTCGGGATCGGTCCACACCGTCTTCAACTCCGCAGACCCGACGTCGTTGGTGTAGGTGGCTTTCTCGAGGTCCACCGTGCTTCGGATAGCCGGAACCTTGCCCGACCACTTGTCCGCCTTGCGGTCGCCCGACCAGACCACGTCGAAGACTTTCTCGAAGCTCTGGCCGTTCTGCGTCCAGCCTTTGACGACCTGGATGCGGTCGAGATTGCCGGACGTCGGGTCCTTGACCGCCCAGATGACGAACGTCGGCGCCGTCCCCTTTCCTCCCGACGGCATGGGCGTAAGGTCGGCGCCCATGGGGACACCGCCTGCGTACGACTGCTTCACCCAGTCGCCGGCGTTCACGATGTCCTTGTTGTATCCCCAGCCGCCGAAGAAGCGCACCTTGATGTGCGGACCGCTCACGCCGAAAGTTTCCTTGCGGTACATCGCATCGAAGAGCGAGGCACGGGTGTTCTCCTCGGCCCACACGCCGGTCAGCCCGCCGGGGTTTTCCAGGCGCACGTCCATAGTGCCGCCGATGAGCACGCCGGCAAAGCGCCGCTCGACCGACCCATCCGCATCGGCGTGAAGGCCGTAGAAGTTGTCCTGGCGGTACGGGCTGCCGGTGTTGTGCGAGTCGGAGCCGCCCGCCATCCCAAACTTGTACGGGTTGTAGCCGCGGACGTCCTGCATCGTGATGCCGTCCTTCAACGCCTGGCGCCCGAAGCTCCCCGTGATGCGGTCGATGCGGCCCACCGAGGCCGGAAGGCCAAGGATCGCCTCATACATCTCGTAGCTGGCAAACTCATCATTAGGCGAGAGCAAGGGATGAGTTTCCGACGCTCCCTTGCCCTGCTTGACCTCGACCAACCGCTCGTTGCGGTCGCGCGCGGCCGCCCAGGCGGCATCGATCGGTCGCCCGGTGGTGTTGTCGACGTCGATGGGGTACATCCAGCCGTCGCTGACGTTGGCGTTGTGCGAGATGGCGAGCAGTTCGTTACCCGCTTTGCGCTGCGCGTCCATCCACTCCCACAGGTCCGTGGGGCGCTTGGAGTCGATTGCGCTGAACGGATAGTCCGGCACCTTGCCGCAGTCCCGGAAGAAGACGTTGCGATGCAGGTTGCGCTGGTCCGGCATCGAGGTCCACTCATACGAGCAGAACGCGGTGAACTGGCCGGGATGATTGTTCTCGTCGGCGATTTTGACGTTTTCCTTCCATATGGTGGACGTCACCTTCGGGTCCGTGAACGCCTTCACCGGCGGGCTGGCGGCCAGATGGAGCAGGTACGAGAAGACCCTGTTCTGCTCCTCCTGGCTGTTCGGATCCTTCATGATCATCGGTTGCGCCTCGGGCAGCTTGCTCACGTAGGACCCCGCGATGTTGGCCTCCCGGGTGACGCCGACGTACTCCGAGTGATCGGTCACGCCCATGAAGTCGAGCGGCGTGTCGATCTTGATGTCGTAGCCCATCGGATGCTTGATGGTCTCGCCCTGGGCGTATTTCAGCGCGTCCGCCGGGCCGGTGATGCGGTTGCCCATCACCCACGCGTCGACCGACCAGCTCGTGTGGATGTGCGTCTCGCCGAAGTAGGCATTGCGGTCGGCGTTGCGCTCGACTCTCTGCGCGGGCTCGAAGGACGTGGCAGGCTGCGCCGGCGCAGCGGCGGCCTTCGTTGCGGTCGCGTCCGCCTCCGCCTTCTTTGGCTCGGGGGGCGCAGCAGGCTTTTGCTCGCAGGCGCCGAGCGTTGCAAGCGCAACGGCCGCGAAGACGACCAGAAAATTGCGTGATGCAGTCATGTCGCTCTCCCAATCCACCCGGCAATCATCCAGGACATTGAAAAGAAGACGCCCGGTCCGCCTGCGGCGCCCGGCGCTCGTTCTTGAAGCCGCCGGCTGTACAGTTTCTTCCTCTACCGTTGCTCACTGCTTTGCCGGGTATGCACCATAGAAGGCTGATTCCGCCTCCGCCTTCAGCTTGGTCTCCAGTTCGCTCGCCATCTCCTCGATCATGTGTCGCCGCATCTCCTCGCGCATCGCCTCGAACTTCTTCTGCTGCTCCGCATTGAGCAGCGGCGTCATCTTCGCGTCGAAACCCTTGCCAATCTCGCGCAGCCGCTCGACCTTCTTCAACCCGCTGAGCGAGGTGTCCTTCTTCAACGCTTCCAACTGCGTGAGCTCGTCCTTCAGGATCGGCGCGAACTGCTGCCTCTGCTGCTCGGTAAGCCCCATCTCGATCGACATCTGGTTGGTCAGCGCCGTCAGCGGATTGGCCGCGATCTTCGGCGCCGCAATGATCTCGTAGTTGGCGTAGCCGAACTCGTTGCTGCGTGCGCCGTAGTAGGTCTTTCCCAGCTTGTACAACGCGACCGCGTACGGGGTCTGCGACAGGTCGGCGATGAGCTTTCCACCCTCGATCCTGTAGGCGCTCGTCGTACCCTCGTAGCCATTGCGCACGACGTTGCCGTAGGCGCTGGGCACGTTGGCGTACGCGCCGAAATGGAAAACGGTCATCTGCCCTTCTTTTGTGAAGTGCGCGGTGAACTGGTCTCCGGTCACGTTGTTGCGCACCCAGAACGCGTTGCCGACCAGCATCGTCTTGAGCTCCGCGTCGCCCAGCGCCGTCGCCCCCTTCTTCTTCAAGTCCGTGACAGTCATGCCCGCCGGCGCCGCCTTGCGTGCCTCCGCGCTCGGCGCATACCAGATCGGCGAGCTCCAGGCGCGCTCCTGCCCGGTGAGCGGCACCACGTCGGGCGGGGCGAGCCCGGCCTTGACCGCCTGGATCAGCGTCCACCGCGGCGTCGGGATCTCCAGCACCCGCGCGTAGTAGAACGCGTGCTGGCCAGCGTCGAACTCCGGATCGGTCCACACGGTCTTGAGCTCCGTCGAGCCGACGTCATTGGTGTAGGTGGCTTTCTTGAGGTCCACCGTGCTGCGGATGGCGGGAACCCGGCCCGTCCACGGATCCGGCACGCGGTCACCGGCCCACACGACGTCGAAGACCTTTTCGAAGCTCTGGCCGTTCTGCGTCCAGCCCTTGATGACCTCGATGCGATCGAGATTGGCCGAGGTCGGGTCCTTCACCGCCCAGACGACGAACGACGGCGCAGTCCCCTTTCCTCCCGACGGCATGGGCTTAAGGTCGGCGCCCATGGGGACACCCCCTGCATAGGATTGCTTCACCCAGTCGCCGGCGTTCACGATGTCCTTTCCGTAGCCCCAGCCGCCGAAGAAGCGCACCTTGATGTGCGGGCCGCTCACCCCGAAGGTCTCCTTGCGGTACATCGCGTCCCACAGCGAGGCGCGCGTGTTCTCCTCCGCCCACACCCCGGTCAGCCCGGCGGGGTTTTCGAGGCGAACGTCGATGGTCCCAAAAGCCAGAACCCCGGCCAAGCGCCGGTCGACCGTCCCGTCGATCTGGGCGTGACCGCCGTAGAAGTTGTCCTGGCGATAGGGAGCGCCTGTGTTGTGCGAGTCGGAGGCCGCTCCGATGCCGAACTTGTACGGGTTGTAGCCGCGCACATCCTGCATCGCGAGGCCGTCCTTGAGGGCCTGGCGGGCGAAGCTGCCCGTGATGTGGTCGACGCGGCCATTGTCCGGTTTCTGGCCGAGGAGCGCCGAAGCTAGCTCGTACCCGGAGAACTCGTCGTTGGGGGACAGCAGGGGATGGGTCTCCGACGAGCCCTTGATCTGCTTGATCTCGACCAGCCGCTCGTTGCGGTCGCGCGAGGCCGCCCAGGCGGCGTCGATGGGACGTCCGTAGCTGTCGACGTCGATGGGGTACATCCAGCCGTCGCTCACGTTGGCGTTGTGCGAGATGGCTAAGAGCTCATTGCCCGCCTTGCGCTGCGTGTCCATCCACTTCCAGAGGTCCTCGGGGTGCCACGAGTCGAGCGCGCTGTACGGATATTCCGGCACCTTCGCGCAGTCCCTGAAGAAGACGTTGCGGTGCAGGTTGCGATAGTCGTTGTTCGAGGTCCACTCGTAGGAGCAGAACGCGGTGAACTTGCCCGGCTGGTTGTTTTCGTCGGCGATCTTGACGTTCTCCTTCCACACCGTGCTCATCACCTCCGGGTTCATGAGCGCCTTGACCGGAGGCCCGCTGAGCAGGTTGACGAGGTACGTGAAGACCTTCTGAACATCCGCCTGGTTGTTCGGGTCCTTGATGATGAGAGGCTGTGCAGCGGGCAGCTTGCTCAGTGGCGATCCCGGCGTGTTCGCTTCCTTGGTGACGCCCACGTATTCCGAGTGATCGGTCACGCCCATGAAGTCCATCGGCGTTTCGATCTTGATGTCGTAGCCGAGCGGGTGCTTGATGGTCTGGCCCTGGGCGTACTTGTAGGCGTCATTGGGGCCGGTGATGCGGTTGCCGAAGACCCATGCATCAACCGACCAGCTGGTGTGGATGTGGGTCTCGCCGAAGTAGGCGTTGCGGTCGGGGTTGCGCTCGACCCGCTGCGCGGCCTCGAAAGAGGTGGCAGGCTGAGCCGACGCAGCGGGCGCGGCGGTCGTGGCCACCGTTTGTTTGGCCGCTTCTTCCCCTCCGGACTTGGTCGCAGCCGCAGGCGGGGCCTCCTTTTGCTGACAAGCGCTAAGCGTGAGGAAAGCGATGACGGCCAGGTTTGCTGCAAGACGGCTGAAACTCATGACTCCCTCCCTGCGTTACGGATCAATACAAACGTTTCGGTGACACGTTCGGGCACTCGTCCCGCGCTCATTGCGGCAATGCCGGTATCGCGTTCGGCTTGCCAAACGCGTTTGTCCACTGCTCGGAGGAAAGGCCTACCGACCGAGGAAGGTCGATGTTGCCCGTCTTCCCGGCCGGGCTTTGCCGCAGGTACGCCACGATCGCGATGTACGACGGATACTGCTGCTTGACGCCCGATTTGAGCAGCGCCACGTAATCCGGCACGGCGTCCCAGTACTGCCACGTCGCGAAATCTTGCGCGACGTAGCCGGCGAGGTCCTTGCGGGCCGTCATGAACAAACGGTACGACTGAATCACGCGCTCGCGGGGAATTACGCTGTTCGCGTTGCCTTGCACGGAGAGCGCGAGCAGCGCGGCTTCGATCTCGCGTGTGGAACGCTTGGGGTCGCTGAGGTATCTCCCATCGACCCACGCCATGCGCGACGGACCTCGAAGTTGCAGATCGGCGGCGATCAGCGAACCGAGGTTCGACGCGTCACCGGATTTCCACACGGCATCGAGTTGGCGTTCTAGCGAGGCGGCATCCTGGGCGTTACCAGCAATTCCTAGCAGCAAGACGTAGAGCGGCTGCCGAGCCGCAAGCTTCGGATCCGCAAGCCACTGGCGAATCTTCGGCGCAGCGAGACGCGGTTTCACTGTCAGCAGCGAGGCATAAGGGGCGGCGGCGAACTCACCGTACGCGATCTCGGCGACCAGGGGCTCCCGATTCTCGAGGTAGGGAAGCATGAGGCCGACGCGCGCTTGCCACTCGCTTGCGTTCATTTCGCCCGAGTGCTTCCCGGCGGCGATTTGGCGCAGCCAGCTCGCGTGCTCAGCGCCGATCGTCCCGAACCTCATCCACATCGGCCACGACTCGTCGCGCGCAAGCAGCAGTAGCGTCTTGCTGCTTTTCGCCGTGACGTCGACTTGGACCGCGGCCGCGTCGATGACACCGCCTGGCGGCCGCCCGCCCTTGATCACTTCGACGACTAGGTAGTTGCTTGCGTCGGCGGACGGGAGTGCCAATACCGCATGCTGCAGCTCGACGAGCTGCTGAGCCGTCGATGGCCGAAAGGCTCCCAAGCACAGCGGACACGCGGCTGCTGTGAGGTTTACGCACAGAAGCAGCGCTGCTGTGAGCAACCGCGTCATCTCACTTCCCTCACCCCTACTCCTCTCCCACGGGGAGAGGGGTTCGCGTCAGCCACCTCGTCATCGGCTCCACTCCCTCTCTAAGTCGGACGGCTCACCGGATCGGGCTCTTCACCTTAGGTGCCTCGATGATCTCGTAGTTGGCGTAGCCGAACTCGTTGCTGCGCGCGCCCACATACTTGTCGCCCACCTTGTAGACCGCGATCTCGATCGGCGTGCCGGCGAGCGGGGTAACGATCTTGCCGTCGAGCGACGACTCTAGTGGCATGACGATCTCCCCACGGATTGGCGGCAGGAAAAGCTTTCAGGAACCTGACAAGCGAATCGGCATTGCGAATCGGCATTTCTTGAGGTCGCGCGCGGTGGCGGCTCCGGCGCAACCGCAAGTATAGGCTACATGACCCAGAAACGCTTCCCTTGACGGGTGTCAAGGAACCCGCTGCCCTCAGTGTTGCGCGGCTGCTCCTGCAAGGGCCGCCTGAGAGCGACAGCCTCGCTCGACGCCAATTACGATCGGCTGGGAATGATGGGCAGGATTACGTGCGAGGGGTGTGCCGCGTCGATGTATACCCGGTTGGTCGCGATGCGGCTTGAAAGGGCCTTTCCTTCAGGCTCGCCGGTATTGGGATTGACGTCGAAATGCGGAAAGTTGCTGCTCGATATGTCGATTCGAATCCGATGCCCGCGCTTGAACAGGTTGCTCGTGGGGAATGCGTCGATCCTGATCGCGTAGACCCGGCCCGGAGTCATGAGCGACGGCTTCTCCCACGAATCGCGATACCGCACTCGAAGTATTCCGTCGACCAGGTTCATCGCGAAGCCCTCCGGGTAATCCGGGTTCGGCGGGTATACGTCGATCAGCTTGGCGGTGAAATCGGTATCCGGGCAATTCGACGACACCCACAGTTTGACCTCGATGGGGCCAGTCACTTCGACATCGTCGGTTAGCGGCGGCGTCTGGAAAACGAGAACGTCTGGCCGCTCGGAAAGCGGTCGATACGGCGGCTTGGAGCCGAAGAATTCCGGTCCCTCGCGCTGGTCGAAAGCTCCACCCACCATGATCGGGCGTCCCGAGGTGATGTTGCCACCAATCGTAGGCACGGGATCTCGAGGATCGAAGTCGTAGGTCAGCGGCGGCGCACCCCGTGGCGGTTTTCCGGGAGACAGCACGCGATTCGCATGAAGGTAGTACGGCGTCCAGCGCGTGTCTGGAATCGGCCAGTTCTTCTCCGCGCGCCAGCGGCCACCGTGATCCAGGCGTCCCGCTGCATTCTTCCGTCCGCTTCCTCCGCCCATGACGAACAGTTGCACTGCCGGCTCGGAGTCCACCCCGTTGTGGATGCCTTTGAGCCATCGATCGAACCAGCGCAATCGCAACGTCAGAAAGTCGGCAGCCACGTTGCCGTCGATCGTTGCCGCGGGACCGAAGTCGACGTCTCCGACGTAGGTGAGCTGGCGATCTCCGTGCGTCCACGGTCCAAGGATCAAACGCACCGGACCGCGTTTAATGGCATGCAGCCCGATGTAGTTCTCGGTCGCAGTTCGCGGATACGGGTCGTACCAAGATGACATGAGAACGATCGCGGCATCGGGGAATTGGCGGTAGTAACCCGCGGCGTAGATGCCAAGCTGCTTCCAGAAGCCGTCGAAGACTCCGTGCTCCCACTGGTCGAAGATGTACTCCTCGTAGTCCGGCACCAGACTCAGAGGGGACTCGCCACGACGCCAGGGCATCTTGCGAAACGAATCGTTGAGATCGGTGGCCCGCATCGCCGCCAATCTGGCAGGGTCCTTCACGAGTTGCGGGCTGTTGAGCCCTTCGTTGAAGGCCCACGTCACCTGCTTGAGCTCGAATGCGCCGCCCTGGCGAATGCCTCCCTGGTAGGCATTGGAGAAGCCCCCCGAGTCGAGAAACATCGCCTTGACTCCCGGAGCGCCGGCGCTTCCCAGCGCACCCTGGGTGTGCGCCGCGTACGAAAGACCCATGGTACCGACCAGCCCGTTCGACCAAGCCTGTTTGACGATCCAGGCGCAGGTGTCGTAGCCGTCGAGCCCGTCGCTGAGGTACTTGACGTACGCGCCCTCCGACTTGTAGCGGCCGCGGCAGTCCTGATAGATCACGACGTAACCACGGCGCACGAAGAATTCGGCGACCTCCGCGCGAGTCTTCGGTTTCTCGATCGTGGGCGTTCGCTCCGACCGGCTGTCCGCCGTCTTGTCGTACGGCGTGCGCTCGAGAATGACCGGAAAGCGCCGCTCGACCGGCTTGCCGTTGCGTGCCGGAACGTAAACATCGGTCGCCAGCCGGATGCCGTCGCGCATCGGCACCATGACATCGCTCAGAACGACGACGTCGAAGTCAGCCTGAGGCGCAGCCGCACTGGGAAGCGGTTGCGCCTCTTCGCATCGGGCGACGGGGACAGCGAGCATTCCGGCCGTCCCGAGCAGAGTCTTTCCAAAGTCGCGACGGCTCATGAGCCATCGGCTACGTGTTCCTTGACTCATGTTTGCCCGAGCCGGAGTGGCAATGCGTTGATTGTAGTTCGGTTTGAAACGTTGTTGCTGCGATCGAACCTTGCGGCGCTGCGCCCAGTGGCGTGACCGATGCTGAACGGATACACTTTGTAACGCCACAAACCGATTTCACGATCGGGCGAAAAGCCTGACCTGCTGGCGAGGAGATGCTCATGCAAGTCACCGGCATGCTCTACGGATCCAAGATGCTTCGCTTCGTCGGCTTCCCTACCGCGGAAGTGCTGGGGCCGGACGCGAGCGAGGAGGAGATCAAGGCGTTGATCGACAAGCACGGGATGATCTTCGTCAAGCCCGTGTTCAAGGGCGGGGTCGGCAAGAAGGGGAAGGCGGGTCTGCTCGGACGCGCCAAGGATTTGAAGACCGCGCTTCGCGAAAAGGAACGTCTCTACTTCGTCGAGCACCGTCATGGCAACCAGATCGCGAAAGCCAACGGCGTCACCTTCGAGGGCGCCGTGCCGGCCGAGCACGAGGTCTATTTCTCGATCACCGACTCGACTCACTTCCGGGCGCCAACCATGACGCTCACGCATCATGGCGGGATGGACATCGAGGAGCTGGACAAGAGCATGGTCGCCCAGGTGCCCTTCGATCCGCTCACCGGCATGAAGGCCTTCGTCGTCGCCAACGCGCTCTCCGAGCTCAACGCGCCTAAGCAGCTCATCTCGCCTTTGGTCCAGCACCTGCCGAAGCTCTGGGAGCTTTATCACGACTTCGGAATGACGACGCTCGAGTTGAATCCCATCCGCATGCGGCCGGAAAGAGAGGGGCGGCTCGTGCCGGTGGCATGCGATTTCAAGTGCGGCTTCGATCGCGACGATCCGCGCTGGCAGCGACTGAATCTGCCGTCGCATCTGTTCGCCGTCGACTTCTCGGATTTCGAGCAGGAGATCAACCAGCTGCGCACCTACCAGGGCCAGAGCGATGTCTACGTCATCAATGCCAAGGGCACGATCCTTGCACCGACCTTCGGCGGCGGCGCCAACTCGCTGGTGACCGAGCTGCTCGGCGACGACGCCATTATCTCCTCGGACTTCGGCGGCAACCCGCCTTACGAGAAGATGAAGGAGGTGGCGCGCATCTGCTTCAAGCACTGGCTCAAGCAGACCAACGTGCTGTTCATCATCGGCGGCAAATCCAACAACACCGACATCTTCGAAACCTTCCGCGCCATGGCCGATGCGCTGCGCGAGCACTTCAGCAAGCACGGCGCGACGCCGCTCTACGCCGTGGTCGGGCGCGGCGGCCCCAACCTCGTGCGTGGCATGGGCGCGATGAGGGATACGTTCGATGCGCTGGGCGTGCCGTACCGCATCTTCGGCTTCGACTCGGACATGAGCGAAGTCATCAACTATGCCAAGGCGACGGACGCGTGGATGAAGGCAGGCGGGCGCGAGGAGGTGGCCGCAAAGCTCGGCTTGGCGGCATCGACGGCGCGCCAGCCTGAAGCCGGACAGCCCGTTCCAGCGTAGCCTCGGCGCGTCGCAGAGCCGGGACATCGACCGTAGAGGAGGTCCATCATGTATAGAGGCGGCGTTGGCGACTTCAAGTACTTCGTCGGCATCAGCTCGCTCGCGCACGTGGCCACCCGCGACGACCGCGTGTGCGTGCTGAACATCCTTGGAGGCGAGTCGAGCGACGTGACCCCGGTGGGACACGCCTATTCGGGCGGCAACGTCGTGTTCGGCACATCGCCGGGGCGCCGCGGCCAGGTGCTGGAGACGCCGATCGGCAACATCCCCGTCTACAACAGCGTGCTCGAAGGCCTGAAGGACGGACACCGCTTCAATTGCGGCGTCATCTACCTCCCGCCATCCGGCGCGCGCGACGGAGTGGCCGAGCTCATTCGCGTGAATCCCGAGCTCAAGAAGATCTACATCGTGACCGAGAAGCTCGCCGTTCACGATTCGCGCGAGATTCGCGCGCTCGGGCAGCAGAACGGCATCGATATCTTCGGCGGCAACAGCCTCGGCGTCGCCGACGCGTGGAACCAGGTGCGCATCGGCGGAGCGTTGGGTGGCGATAGTCCCGCGGAGGCGCTGCGCAAGGGCTCGATCGCGATCTTTTCCAATTCCGGCAACTTCACGACGACCATCGCCACCTATCTGCGGATGGCGGGCTGGGGTACGACCACGCTGATCTCCAGTGGCAAGGACGTGTACATCCATTTCGCTGCGCCGGAATTCGCCTTCGCGCTCGCCAACGACGCCCGCAGCAAGGCGGCCGTGCTCTACGCCGAGCCGGGAGGCTACTACGAGCTCGACGCCGAGTTCACCAAGCCGATCGTGGCCTGCGTCGTCGGGCGGTGGAAGAGCAAGCTCACGCGCGCGGTGGGGCACGCCGGCGCGATGGCGGGCGGGTCCGACGACGCCGCGGGCAAGGAGCGCTGGTTCATGGACAAGTGCGGCGTGGACGCGATCTTCACGCCGGAGAAGCCGGTGTTCTCGGCCAAGGGAGCGGTGGTCACCAACATCGCGCACATCCCCGCGGCTCTCACCGCTGTCATGCGCGAGAACGCGACGCGTCCGGATTTCCCGCCGGAGGGGAGCCTCGCGCTCAAGGCCTGGTTTGGTTCCGACCGAGGACTCGATCTGCCTGAAGCCCTCCGCGTTCCGGTGGTGAAGGCGATGGCTCCCTACGCCGAGCAGATCGCGTCGCTCAACCGGCAGATCGGGGCGGTATTCCCGCGCCAGTCGATGAAGGACACCTCCGGTGCTTCGCAGATGGACGCCAAGACGCAGGTAGCGAGCCTGCACGGGGTGCCGATGCTCGAGGCGGCGCTGAAGACCATGGAATCGAACGTTTGCCTCGCGCTCCTGCACGAGCACGGTGGCGAGAACGACCGCAAGCTGATCAACGTCGCGATCGGCGCCGAGCTCAAACTTGCCGGCGATGCCACGCTGGCGGCCGCCCAGGCGTCGCGCGAAGCGGGCAACGCTCCCAACAGCGTCCTCGCCGCCGCGATAAGCATCGTCGGCCCACGCCGGCAGGAAGCGGCGCGCAACGCGTTGCGCGAGCTGATCGAACGCTTCGCCGAGGCCGGGTTGCAGGACGCCATGGACGAGTCCTTCGACCTCGGCCAGGTCAGATCCGACGCCAGCGCGCTGTTCGTCGGCGACAAGCCGGACGCAAAGGCCGACGCGATGCTGGCGGGTCTCAAGGCGCGCGGTGCCAAGTCGGCGTTCGTGCGCTACGTGCAAAGCCTGGGCAGCCATCCCACTGCGGACGCGGTCCTCGCGGCGATCGCGGCGACGCTTGCCTGGGGGCCGCTTATGCGCAAGCGCATCTCCAAGCAGACCGCGGAAAGCCTGCCCTGGTGGATTCGGCTATTCGGCACGATGATCGGCGCCTCGGTCGATGCCAGCAAGCACACCGCGGATAGTTTCTGTGGCGTTTCCACCGCCGACCTCACGGCCAAGCGATCGCTGACCGACGTGGCCTGTCTTGCGCTGATAGGGCAAGAGCCCAAGCCTGCCGATCTGTTCGCGTTTCAAACGCTCGTGGGCTTGCTCCTCACCAACGGCCCGGGAGCGATCTCCGCCCAGGGAGCCAAGGGTGCGACTTCTGCGGACGGCCCGGAGGCTCCGGGGCGCGTCCAGTTCAACAAGGCGCTGGTGGGATTTCTCACACATTCCGGGTACGCCCACGGCGGCAACGGCTACGAAGGCGTGGCGTTCCTGCTCGAGCGATTCAAGGGCGTGAAGCTCGCCGACCCCGCCGATCCGAAGCACGGCCTCGACCTCAAGGCGATGGCGACCGAATTCGCCCGCCGCTATGGCGAGGAGCGCAGCAAGCGCAAGGAGAGTGGCGCCGAGGCCGCGCAGGCACTGCCGTGCATCAATCATCCCGTGTTCAAGGGCAAGCCGGTCAACGTCGATCCACGCGAGGAATTCGTCCGTAAGCTGTTCCAGTCGCGCGGCGAATACAACGCGTTCCACGACTACTATTCGACGCTGGTGCAGGCGCTCTACGACGAGAACGTGACCCGGAACGTATTCTGCGTCAACGTGGACGCCGTGATTGCGTCGCTGCTGCTCAAGATGCTGTGGCCGCGTTACCGCGCAGGTGCCCTTTCGAGGCAGGCGCTGGAGACGGCGGCGTTCACGGTTTTCTTGTACGGCCGGATGATCGGCTGCGCAGCGGAGATCGACGACCACCTGAACCGGGGAAAGAACATGGACACCCGAACGCCGCAGGCGAACATACGCTTCGTGGCGTGAGTCGCGACAGCGCGGCGATACGCAGCAAGTGTCCATCGCTGTCAGGCGAAACCCGTAGCCGCGTCGTGCGGCAGTAAGAACGATCGGAGGATTGGATGGACAAGACCGCCGCAGTCAACGCTACAGATCGGGCACCGCTGCTAGGCCGCTTCTGGCCCGAGGGATGGTGGAGATGGATGGAGTATCGCATCGGCATCATTCCGTTGCCGGTATACGTCCTCATCGCGGTGCTGATCGCCGGCTTCGTCGCCACCGGAAAGATATCCTCCGAGATCTCCATGGCGATCGTCGTCTTCGCCTTCTTTGGCTTTACTTGCGCCGAGATCGGCAAGCGCATTCCGATCATCCGGAATATCGGCGCCGCTGCGATTTTCGCGACGTTCATTCCGTCGGCGTTGGTCTATTACAAGGTGCTGCCGGAATCGATCGTGAAGATGACCACCGAGTTCACGAAGACGTCCAATTTCCTGTATCTGTTCATCGCATCGATCATCGTCGGCAGCATTCTCAGCATGAATCGCAAGGTGCTGATCAAGGGCTTCCTCAAGATCTTCATTCCGCTCGCTCTCGGCTCGATCGCCGCGATGATCGTCGGTACGCTGGTCGGTACCTTGCTCGGGCTGGGAACGCGGCACACCTTCTTCTACATTGTAGTGCCGATCATGGCCGGCGGCGTCGGAGAAGGCGCGATCCCGCTGTCCGTCGGTTACGCCGAGATTCTCCACAGCGACCAGGGCGAGCTGTTCGCCACCGTGCTGCCGCCGGTGATGCTGGGCAGCCTGACCGCAATCCTTCTGGCAGGCACGCTGAACTATGTGGGCAAGAAGTATCCCAAGCTCACGGGGAACGGCCGCCTGCAGCCCGACGAAGCCGACGAGATGGATCCGCATCAGGAAGAGATCACCGGACACATGGACGTCACGCATATCGCCGCCGCCGGGGTGACCGCGCTCACCCTCTACGTGGTAGGCATCATGTGCCAGCGCCTGTTTGGCCTCCCGGCGCCGGTGGCCATGCTGTTCATCGCCGTCATCGTCAAGCTGACCCAAGCCGTCTCGCCGCAGCTGCAGCAGGGCGCATTCGTCGTCTATAAGTTCTTCTCGACCGCCGTCACCTATCCCTTGCTGTTCGCCATCGGCGTTTCGCTGACGCCATGGGACAAGCTGATGTCGGCGTTCACGGTGCCCACGCTGATCACCATCGTCTGCACGGTGGCGACGCTCATGGGCACCGGATTCGTGGTGGGACGCTACCTCAAGATGTACCCGATCGACACGGCGATCGTCAACGCATGCCACAGCGGCCAGGGCGGGACTGGGGACGTGGCCATCCTGACGGCCGCCGAGCGCATGCAGCTTATGCCATTCGCGCAGATCGCCACGCGGATCGGCGGCGCGATCACGGTGACGGTGGTGCTGATCGTGCTCGCGCGGATGACGTGAGTCCAGGTTTCGCCGCGGCGGATCGCGCACAGCGCAACCTCATGGATGCGGCGAGGCAGGCGTAGAAGGAGGATTTCGTGGCCAGGTCAACCCGTCGCGCCGATGATCATGCTCGCGGCTGCCTCGACGCCATGCGCGCGCTGGTCGGCGGCCTGCTGATCGCAAGCTGCGCTTTCTGGCTGCTTTGCCCGCCGACGGCTGCACAGGAGGTCGTTCGGTTCCCGGCCAAGGGAAAGGTGCCGCCGGGGTACCCGGCGCAATACGCCGCGCTGATCGCCGCCGCGGAACAGGAAGGGCAACTCCTCATTCATTCGACGACCGACCTTGCCATCGTCGCTCCGGTGGTCGAGGATTTTCAGGCGTTGTATCCGCGCGTCGAGGTCCGCTACCAGGACATGAACAGCAGCGATCTGTACAACGGGTACCTGGACGACCTGCTCACCAGCCCGACGACTGCCGACGTCCTGTGGAGCTCGGCGATGGATCTGCAGCTCCGCATCGCAAGCGCTGGGGAAGCCCAGACGTACGCTTCGCCGGAAATCTCGAAGGTGCCCGAATGGGCGGTGTGGAAGAACCAGGCCTTCGGGACGACCTACGAACCGATCGCGATCGTCTACAACAAGCGGCTCATGGCCGCAGACGAGATTCCGCAGACGCGTGGCGATTTCGTGCGCTTGCTCAGCGACAAGCACGACCGATTCGTCGGCAAGGTCGTTACCTACAACATCGAGCGGTCGGGTCTCGGCTTCCTTCTGGCAACGCAAGATGCGGCCGCATCGAAGGACTTCTGGTCGCTGACAAAAGCGCTGGGAAGCGTCGGCACGCAGGTCGTGGCGACGACCGAAGCGATGCTGGCGCGGGTCGGCAAAGGCGAGGATCTCCTCGCCTACAACGCGCTGGGTTCCTACGCTTCCATCGAAGCCAAGAAGGATCCCTCGCTCGGCTACGTGTTTCCGCGGGACTACACCCTGATCGTCACGCGCGTCATGCTGATCGGCAAGAAGGCGGCCAACCCAAACGCCGCCAGACTCTGGGTCGACTACCTGCTGTCCAAGCGCGGCCAAACCATGCTGGCAAACGAGGCCGGGCTCTTCGCGGTCCGCGCCGACGTCGAGGGCAGGGACTCCGCGGCACTAACCAAGGCGCTCGGCTCGAGCGCCAGGCCGATCCTGCTTGGCCCTGAGCTTCTCACGCCTTTTCCCGATCCTGCCAAGCGGCTTGCCTTCGTGAAGGAGTGGCAGCAGGCGGTCGGCGTGAAGCCGTAGCTCACTGGAGCCTGCTTCGCGCCGTGATTCGCCAGGCGGCAAGCTAAGATCCGGTTGGTGGCGTGACGCGACAAAGTCGCCTCGCCCGGTGGCGCGTTAGAGATTGCAAAAGCATTGGGGAGGAGACCATGAAAAGCGGATGGAAAATGCTCGTACCGGTGCTCGTCTGGCTGGCGATCTTTCTAGTGCCGGTGCCGGCGGGACTCAACGCGAACCAGTGGCACTACTTCGCGATCTTCGCCGCGGTCATCGCCGGCCTTGTGCTGGAATCGATGCCCCCTGGCGCGGTGGGCTTGATCGGCCTCACGGCCGCGGCGATCCTGGGTTACGTCGAGTCGGACCCCACCAAGTCGCTGCGCTGGGCCCTGAGCGGTTTCGCCGACGCCACGGTCTGGCTGATCGTCGGCGCCTTCGTGTTCGCGATCGGCTACCGCAAGAGCGGGCTCGGCAAGCGCATCGCGCTGTTGCTGGTGCGCGCGCTGGGCCAGCGCACGCTGGGCCTGGGTTACGCGGTGACATTCGCTGATCTGATCCTGGCGCCCGCCACACCGTCGAACACCGCGCGCAGCGGCGGCACGATCTACCCTATCGTCAGCAACATTCCGAGGATCTACGGCTCCGAGCCGGGCCCGACCGCGGGAAAGATAGGCACCTACGTGCTGTGGACCGCCTTTGCGGCGACGGCGGTGACGAGCTCGCTCTTCCTGACTGCGTTGGCGCCCAACGCGGCAGCGCTTGCAATTGCCAAGAAGACTGTGGGTGTCGACGTAAGCTGGTCGCAGTGGTTCGCCGGCATGTTGCCCTTCGGCATCGTCATGATCTTGCTCGTCCCATTTCTGAGCTACCTCGTGTGCCGGCCGGAGGTCAAGGAAAGCCCGGAGATTCCAAAATGGGCGGCGGGCGAGCTCAAAGCCATGGGCCCGGTGTCTCGCAGCGAATGGATCATGATCGCGCTCGTTGTGCTGGCCATGCTGCTGTGGATCGCCGGCTCCAATCCGAACATCAAATTGCCCATGCTGGGCGCGAACTTCATCAACGCGACGATGGTCGTGCTCCTCGTCATCTCGCTCATGCTCGTCACCGGCGTGGTCGAGTTCGGGGACATCGCGGCGGAGAAGAGTGCCTGGGACGTGTTCCTCTACTTCACTTCGCTTCTCACGCTGGCCTCGGGGCTCAACGACATCGGCTTCATCAAGTGGGTTGCGGAATCGGTCGCCAAGCCGCTGGCGTCGATGTCGCCAACCACGGCCATGATCCTGCTCGTCGCGCTATTCTTCTGGATCCACTACTTCTTCTCGAGCATCACCTCGCACACCGCCGCGGTGCTGCCCGTGGTGCTGGCGGTCGGCTCGGCGATGCCCGGCATGTCGGTGCCCACGCTTACCATGCTGTGCATCTATTCGCTCGGCATCATGGGCGTGATCTCACCGTACGCGACCGGACCGGCGCCGATCTATTTCAGCAGCGGTTATATCGGCAGGTCGGATTTCTGGAAATTCGGTCTCATTTTCGGGGTCGTCTTCTTTGCCGGACTGCTCGTGATCGTGTTTCCGTGGCTGCAGATCGTCTTGTGACCTAATCAAGACGGATTGCGACAAGAACGACCACGATCGGACAAGAGCCATGGCCGCAAGGCGAGAACTGACGGCCGATGTGATCGACCGCCTGAAAATTCGCGACCTGATCGAGAACTGGGCGGTCTGGCGCGACGCCGGCGACTGGGATCGATTCCGCACCGTCTGGCACCACGACGGCGTGATGATGGCGACCTGGTTCCAGGGGCCCGCCGCAGATTTTATCCGCGTCACGCAGGAGGGATGGGCGAAGGGGGTCAACATCCTCCATTTCCTGGGCGGAACCTCCATCGACCTCGCAGGCAACCGCGCGATCGCGCAGACCAAGATGACCATTTCGCAACGCGGTGACGTACACGGCGTCCTGTGCGACGTGGTGTGCACCGGCCGCTTCTACGACTTCATCGAGAAACGGGACGGCCGCTGGGGCCTGGTATTGCGCCAGCCGATCTACGAAAAGGACCGCATCGATCCGGTGGACCCTGCGGCGCGGCTTGAAATCGACCAGGCGAAGCTTTCCCAATTTCCCAAGGGCTATCGCCACCTCGCGTACATCCAGACGCAGATCGGCTACAAGGTCAAGCGGGACATGCCTCAGCTGATGGGATCGGAGGTGGAAGCGCTCTATGCGCGCGGCAGGAGTTGGCTCCGTGGCGAGCAGCTGGGTGGTTGAGCTCGTCCTTCCGTGAGCACCCCGCCTCGATGAAGCTGAACATCCTCTCGGACCTGCACTTAAGCCTCGGCACGCTACCGCTGCCGGAAACCGACGCCGATGCGGTGATTCTGGCGGGCGATGTGGCTCGCCCGAAGGAAGCCATCGCTTGGGCGTGCGCTCTCGCCAAGCCGGTGTTCTACGTCGCCGGCAACCACGAGTTCTACGGCGGGAGCATCGCGGCCACCATCGCCGAGCTCAAGCATCTTTGCGCCGGAACCAACGTCCGCGTGCTCGACAACGACGAAGTGATCTTCGAAGGGGTGCGCTTTCTGGGAGCCACGCTGTGGACCGACTTCAGGTTGTTCGGCAATAGCGAGATGCGAACGGTGGCGATCGCACAGGCGCTGGAGCTGATACGCGATTTCAGCAGGATCCGCGTTGGCGAGGCCGAGCAGCGGTTGTTTGCGCCCGCCGATTCGGCAGCGCTGTTCGACGCTCACGCTGCGTGGCTCGATCGCAAACTTTCCGAGCCGCATGCGGGACCAACCGTCGTAATCACCCACCACGCTCCGTCGCCGCGAAGCATCCATCCGAGATTCGCGGACTCGCCTTTGAACGCGTGCTTCGTTTCCGACGCCGAGCGCCTGATCGACGGCAGTCGAGTCGGGCTATGGATCCACGGCCATACCCACGATAGCTTCGACTACGTCTTGAACGGAACGCGGGTCGTGTGCAACCCGCGCGGTTACTCTAAGAATGGCGTGAACGAGAATCCCGGGTTCGATGCTGATTTCATTGCCGAGATCGGCTGATCGCGGCAAGACATCGACTCTCCGCATTGGACGGATTCGACTGGGGATGTAAGATTCCTTGCTTCGCGCGCAAGACTACCGCACCGAGCACATCTCCCTTTTCCCTTAGACGAGGCTCGCATGGATATTCCCAGCATGGTTGAAACTGCACGGCCGATCCTGATCGCTTTCGGTCTCAAGGTACTCGGGGCAATCGCCGCGTACATCATCGGACGCATGCTAATCGGCGTCGCGTCGAATCTGGTCATGCGTGCCCTCGAACGGCAGAAGGTCGAACCGACGGTGATCCGCTACATTGGCTCGGTCATCACCATTGCCCTCAACATCATCCTGGTCGTCGCCATCCTTGGCTACTTCGGGGTGGAGACGACGTCATTCGCCGCTCTCGTGGCCGGCCTCGGCATCGCGGTCGGCGCGGCGTGGGGCGGGTTGCTCTCCAACTTCGCCGCCGGCGTGTTCATCCTGGTGCTGCGTCCGTTCAAGGTCGGCGATTATGTCGTGGCGGGCGAGGTCGAGGGAACCGTTCGCATGATCGGCCTTTTCAACACGACGATCGACACCCCAGACAATGTCCAGACCATGGTCGGCAACGCCAAGATCATGAGCGGAACGATCAAGAACTTCAGCGCCAATCCATATCGGCGCGTGGAGCTCCTGGCGCAAATCGACCACAGCGTCGATGCCGGCGACGCGATTCGACGGCTCAAGGACGTGCTGCCTGGGATTCGCAACGTCGTCGCCGAGCCGAAGCCCGACGTCGAGATC
This sequence comes from Casimicrobiaceae bacterium, assembly GCA_035623155.1. Taxonomy (GTDB): domain Bacteria; phylum Pseudomonadota; class Gammaproteobacteria; order Burkholderiales; family Casimicrobiaceae; genus PALSA-1003. The sequence continues at coordinate 24,013 of DASPTZ010000172.1, forward strand.
CTGACCTTCAACGAGCGCGGGCCGGTTCTTGCGGTGCGCCCCTACTGCAACACAGCGCACTACTGGCAGGTCTACTTCGACACCAATGCGTCGATTCGCGCAACGTTCGGTGCGGCGGGATACCCAGCCGCCGAGGCGCACCTGCACGTGCGGCAGCGGGCGGCATAGCGTCGAATGCGGGAACCCGGCGGCGAGGCAGCACAGATGAGTCCTGCGGGTTGAGTCTCCTTACGGCTCTGCGGTCCGCCTACTCGAAGCGCAGTATCGCCTGGTCCACCGCCAGGCTCTCGCCGGCTTTGGCGAGCACCTCGGCCACCACGCCGTCGCGCTCGGCCTTGAGCGTGTTCTCCATCTTCATCGCCTCGATGACGGCCAGCTTTTCACCCGCCTTGATCTCCTGACCCGGCTTGACCGCGATCTCGGACAGCAGGCCCGGCATGGGCGAGAGCAGGAGCTTGGACAGGTCCGGCTTGGGTTTTTCCGGCATGAGCGACAGTAGTTGCGCGGCGCGCGCCGTCAGCACTTCCACGTCGGCTTGTGTTCCCCAGTGCAGAAGGCGGTACCTCCACACGACGCGCTCGATCTGCATGCACACCTTTTCTTCGTTCCAGGTGCCTCGAAACAGGATCTCACCGAGCTTCCAATCCGACTTGAGCTCGTAGGTTTCGCCGTTGCAGGTGATGGCGTATCCGCCCTCGATCGACTCCACCCGCAGTGCGAAGCGTTCGGGGCCCACGCGAACAACCCAGTCCGAGCCGACTCTGCGCGTGTGTCCCGCGAGCTGGCCGCTGGTCTTGGTCGCGCGATCGATGTGGCGGCGCCGCGCAAAAGCGGCGACGCTCGCCAGCAGCAGCGGGTCGTCGTGGGTCAGGTTGGAGGGGTGGAAACCCTTGGGAAACTCTTCGGCGATGAAGGCGGTGGTGAACTTGCCTGCGACGAAGCGCGGGTGCTGCATGAGCGCCGCCTGGAAGGCGACATTGCTCGACACGCCGCGAATCACGAAGGCGTTGAGCGCATCGCGCATGCGATCGATCGCATGGTCGCGGGTAGCCCCGTGGGTGATCAGCTTGGCGATCATCGAGTCGTAGTACATCGAGATCTCGCCGCCTTCGTACACGCCGGTGTCCACGCGGACCTGTTCGTCCACCTCCTCCGGCGGAATGTATTTCACCAGGCGCCCCACCGAGGGCAGGAAGTTGCGGAACGGATCCTCGGCGTTGATGCGGCACTCGAGCGCCCAACCTTTGAGCTTGATGTCCTGCTGCGTGAACGCAAGCCGCTCTCCCGCTGCGATGCGGATCATCTGCTCCACGAGATCGAGCCCGGTGATCATTTCGGTCACCGGATGCTCGACCTGCAGCCGCGTATTCATCTCCAGGAAATAGAAGTTGCGGTCGTTGTCGACGACGAACTCGACGGTGCCGGCGGACTGGTATTGCACCGCCTTGGCGAGCGCTACCGCCTGCTCGCCCATGGCCTTGCGGGTCGTCGCATCGAGCAGCGGCGACGGCGCCTCTTCCAGAACCTTCTGGTGGCGGCGCTGGATCGAGCACTCGCGCTCCCACAGATACACCATGTTGCCGTGCGCATCGCCCAGCACCTGGATCTCGATGTGATGCGGCCCTTCGATGAACTTCTCGATGAACACCCGGTCGTCGCCGAACGCGGCCTTGGCTTCGTTGCGGCAGGCCTGAAAGCCCTCGCGCGCCTCGCTCTCGTTAACGGCGACGCGCAGGCCCTTGCCGCCGCCGCCCGCCGACGCCTTGATCATCACCGGGAAGCCGATGTCCCTGGCGATCCTCGCGGCGTGGTCGGCGCTCTCGATGACGTCGTTGTAGCCGGGAATGGTGTTGACCTTGGCTTTGAGTGCCAGCTTCTTGGAGGCGATCTTGTCGCCCATGCTGCGGATGGCGTGGACCTTCGGACCGATGAAGACGATCCCCTCCTTTTCCAGAGCATCGCAGAAGGCCATGTTCTCCGACAGAAAGCCGTATCCCGGATGCACGGCCTGCGCGCCGGTTTCCTTGCACGCCTGGATGATGCGCTCCATCCTGAGGTACGAATCCTTCGACGGCGGAGGGCCGATCAGGACCGCTTCGTCGGCCATTCCCACGTGCTTGGCATCCTTGTCGGCCTCGGAATACACGGCGACCGTCTTAATTCCCATCTTGCGCGCGGTCTTGATGACGCGGCAGGCGATCTCGCCACGGTTTGCGATCAGGATCTTCTTGAACATGTGGCTGTTGCTCCTCATGTCATCCCGAGCGGAGCGAGGGATCTGCTGTTGCATCGAAGCAGCTACCTTCGACCAGCAGATTCCTCGTCGCTGAGGCTCCTCGGAATGACAAACCGCCTAAAGCGGAATGTTGCCATGCTTGCGCCACGGGTTCTCCACCTTCTTGCCGCGGAGCATGGCGAGCGCGCGACAGATTCGCTTTCTGGTCTCGCGCGGCATGATAACGTCGTCGATGAAGCCCCGCTGCCCTGCGATGAAAGGGTTGGCGAACTTCTGCCGATATTCCTCGGTGCGCAGGGCGGTCTTGGCCGCATCGTCGACGTCCTTGCGGAAGATGATCTCCACCGCGCCCTTGGGACCCATCACGGCGATCTCCGCCGACGGCCAGGCGAAGTTCACGTCGCCGCGCAGGTGCTTGGAGCTCATGACGTCGTAGGCCCCGCCGTAGGCCTTGCGCGTGATCACGGTGACCTTGGGCACGGTGCACTCGCAATAGGCGTAGAGCAGCTTGGCGCCGTGCTTGATGATGCCACCGTACTCCTGCGATGTCCCGGGGAGGAAGCCCGGCACGTCCACAAAGGTGACGATGGGAATGTTGAAGGCGTCGCAGAAGCGAACAAAGCGCGCGCCCTTGATCGCGCTCTTGATGTCGAGGCACCCCGCAAGCACCAGCGGCTGGTTGGCGACGATGCCGATGGTCGAGCCCTCCATGCGCGCCAGCCCGATGACGATGTTCTGGGCGTAATCGGGTTGCAGCTCGAAGAAGTCGCCCTCGTCAACCAATTTGTGGATGAGCTCCTTGATGTCGTACGGCTTGTTCGGGTTGTCGGGCACCAGCGTGTCGAGCGAGCGGTCCTGCCGGTCGGCCGGGTCATCGTTAGGCACCGCGGGCGGCTTCTCCCGGTTGTTCGCCGGCAGGTAGCTGATCAGCCGTCGCGTCATGATCATCGCCTCGACATCGTTCTCGAAGGCGAGGTCGGCCACGCCTGACTTCGTGGAATGCGTCACCGCACCCCCAAGCTGTTCGGGGGTCACTTCCTCATAGGTCACGGTCTTCACCACTTCCGGGCCGGTCACGAACATGTACGAGGAATCCTTGACCATGAAGATGAAATCGGTCATCGCCGGCGAGTAGACCGCGCCGCCGGCGCAAGGGCCCATGATCACTGAAACCTGCGGGATCACGCCGGACGCCATGACGTTGCGCTGGAAAACCTCGGCGTAGCCACCGAGCGAGGCCACGCCCTCCTGGATGCGCGCGCCGCCCGAGTCGTTGATCCCGATCACGGGGGCGCCCACCTTCATGGCGTGATCCATGATCTTGCAGATTTTCTCCGCATGCGCTTCGGAGAGCGATCCACCGAACACGGTGAAGTCCTGGCTGAACACGAAAACCACGCGGCCGTTAACGGTGCCGTATCCCGTAACCACGCCGTCGCCGGGGATCTTCTGCTCGGCCATGCCGAAGTCGTTGCAGCGATGCTCGACGAACATGTCCCACTCTTCGAAGGAATCCGGGTCGAGCAGCAGCTCGATGCGCTCGCGAGCCGTGAGCTTGCCCTTGGCGTGCTGGGCGTCGATCCGGTTTTGGCCGCCGCCCAAGCGCGCGGCACCGCGCTTCTCTTCGAGTCGGCGAATGATCTCGTGCATGGTCTTCTCCCTCGTTAGCTCCTGGAACCGTCAATCAGCGGACGCATGTCGCGTCAGCCCCGCCAGCGCGCTGCCATAACGCTCGCACAGCAGATTCGGAGAGCTGGCCGTGACTTCGAGATCGCGCAGCAGGCCATCCTGCAAGCCGTAGATCCAGCCGTGCACGGCAAGCTGCTGGCCGCAATCCCACGCGTCGCGCACCGCCGTCGTCCCGCAGACGTTGACCACCTGCTCGATCACGTTCAATTCGCACAGTCGCGCGCTTCGGGCGTCCTTGTCGCCGGCCTCGTTGATCAACCCGTCGTGGCGGCGATGGACGTCCTGGATGTGGCGCAGCCAGTTGTCGGAGAGTCCGATCTTGTGCCTCGCCAGCGCGGCATGAATGGCGCTGCAGCCGTAATGTCCCACGATCATGATGTGCTTCACGCGCAGCACGTCCACGGCGAACTGAACCACCGAAAGGCAATTCAAGTCGGTGTGGACGACCACGTTGCCGAGGTTGCGATGAACGAACAGTTCGCCTGGCAGCAGGCCGACAATTTCGTTGGCGGGCACGCGGCTGTCCGAGCAGCCGATCCAAAGGTACGCGGGCGACTGCTGGCGCGAAAGCGTGGCGAAGAACTCTTTATCCCCCGCCCGCATCCGTTCCGACCAGGCTCGGTTCTTGGCGAACAGGTGATCGAGATCCCCCATCAACTCTCCCCTCGCAAGCCATCCAAGGCGCGTTAACGCTGCGCGCGCGTCCGAATCATCGACTCGGCCCAGGCTTTGCGGCGAACGCGGAAAAGGCATCGATCACCTCGCGCGGCGCCTGCACCATCTCGATCAGCACGCCCTCACCCCCGATCGGCGCCTCTTCGTTGCCCTTGGGATGGATGAAGCAGATGTCGTAACCGGAAGCGCCTCGCCGGATTCCGCCCGGCGCGAAACGCACGCCCTGGGCAGAGAGCCACTGCACGGCACCCTTGAGATCGTCGACCCAGAGGCCGATGTGATTGAGTGGCGGATCCTGCACCGCGGGCTTCCTGCTCGCGTCCAGCGGCTGCATCAGATCCACCTCGCATCGGAAGGGGCCGGTGCCGATGACGGCGATGTCCTCGTCGACATTCTCGCGCTCGCTGCGATAGTTGCCCGCGACCGCCAGCCCGAGCGTGTCGACCCACAACTTGCGCAGTCGCGCCTTGTCCACCGCGCCGACTGCGATCTGCTGGATGCCGAGAATCCTGAAGGGCCTTTGCATCGTCTTTGCCCCGTCGCCTACTCGCCGATGAACACCGGCGCGCGCTTCTCGAGGAAAGCGCGGATCCCCTCCTTGTAGTCGCGACTGTCGTAGACGGTGCGCCGCAACCCCTGAACCCGTTCGAACCCCTGCGGGCTCATCGGATGCGCGCCGGCGAGAATGCGCAGCTGCTCCTTCATCACCGCGATGCTCAAGGGCGCGTTCTGCGCGATCCGTTCCGCGAGCCGATACGTGAACATCTCGAGCTCGGCGGCGGGAACGACGTGGTTGATGATCCCAAGTCGCTCGGCTCGCTCGGCGCCGACGGGCTGCGCTGTGAAAGCCATCTCCTTGACGATGCGAAGGCTGGTCGCGTTGAGGAACGTCAGCATGCCGCTCACGTTGTACGGCACCCCGAGCTTCGCCGGCGTGACGGCGAATGTGCTGTTCGGCGCGGCAATGATCAAGTCGCACGCGAACACGGCCTCGCAGGCGCCACCCCAGACGCCACCCTCGATCATCGCGATGACCGGCGCCGGAAAGACTTCGATTTCCCGGATAAGGTTGCGCAGCGGATCGTCCCAGCCTAGAGGATCGCGCCGGCCGGCCGGTAGCTCGCCAACGTCATGCCCGGCCGACCATACGCTGACGCCCGGTTGTGCGCGCAGCACGACCGCGCGTGACTTTCGCTCCCGGAACTCTTTGAGCGCGGCGATGAGCGCGTCGACCAGCGTCTCGCTCAATGCGTTGCGCTTCTTGGGATGGTCCAGCGTGATCGTACCGACCGCTCCGTCCAGACGCGAAACGATGAGCGGCTTTCCGGCGGTCTTATCCATGATGCGATCTCCGTTCGAGGATGTCGAGGAGCCGCCTCGCCGCGGCAGTTGGAGCCAGCGTTCCCGCCTCGACCTGCGCTTCGCACTCCGGCAGCGCGGCGCGCACGCCGGGATGCGAGCGGAAGTGCTCGCGCAAGCCGGCGTCGATCAGCGCCCACATCCAATCGAGCGACTGCCGGCGGCGCTTCGCCTGAAGCTCGCCGCCTGCGGCGAGCGTGTCGCGGCAGCGGACCACTTCGCGCCAGAACGCTTCGATCCCATCGCGGCGAACGGCGCTCACGCCCACCACCGGCGGCCGCCAGCCACCCGCCGCGGGACGCAGCATCGAAAGCGCCTGCTTCATCTGGCCCATCGCGAGCTGCGCCGCCCTGGGGTCGATGTCCACCTTGTTGTAGACGATGACGTCGGCCAGCTCGACGATGCCGCGCTTGATCGCCTGGAGCTCGTCGCCGGCGTTCGGCATCTGCACCAGCACGAACACGTCGGTCATTCCCGCGACCGCGGTCTCGCTCTGTCCCACGCCGACGGTCTCGACGATCACCACGTCGAAGCCCGCTGCCTCACAGGCGAGCATCGCTTCGCGCGTGCGAGCAGCGACGCCTCCGAGCGTCCCGCCCGACGGCGAGGGGCGGATGAACGCATTCGGATGCCGCGAGAGCTCCTCCATCCGGGTCTTGTCGCCGAGGATCGAGCCGCCGGAGCGCGAGCTCGACGGATCGACCGCAAGCACTGCGACTCGACGGCCTTCTCTGACCAGCGTGAGGCCGAGCGCCTCGATGAACGTCGACTTGCCGGCGCCAGGTGCACCCGAGATCCCCATGCGCAGCGCGCCGCCCGTCGCCGGCAGCAGCCGTGCGAGCAGCGCCTCGCCTTCAGCGCGGTGATCGGCGCGCCTGGATTCGATCAGCGTAATGGCCTTGGCAAGCGCGCGGCGGTTGCCCGCACGCACGCCGGCAGCCAGCGAGTCGACGTCGGACGCAGCTCCCGCCGCGGGTGCCACCGGCAGCACGCGCGCCGCGCGCGTCATCCCTGAGTCACTGCGATGCGGCGCGCCGCGCGAACCTTGGCGAGCACGTCGGAGGCGCTGACCGGGATCGGCGTGCCGGGGCCGTAGATGCCGGCGACTCCCGCAGCGTAAAGCGCCGCGTAATCCTGCTGCGGGATGACGCCGCCGACGAACACGACGATGTCGTCGACGCCCTCGGCGCGCAGCGCCGCGATGATCGCCGGCACCAGCGTCTTGTGTCCACCCGCAAGCGTCGAGACGCCGATCGCATGGACGTCGTTCTCGATCGCCTGCCTCGCCGCTTCATCGGGGGTCTGGAACAGCGGCCCGATGTCGACGTCGAAACCCAGATCCGCGAACGCCGTGGCGATGACCTTGGCGCCGCGGTCGTGGCCGTCCTGGCCAAGCTTGGCGACCATGATCCTCGGCCGTCGTCCCTCGGCGGTGACGAACGCGTCGACGTCGGATTTCAGTCGCTCCCACGTGCCATCGCTCGCGAATCCGGCGCCGTAGACGCCCGACACGGTTTGCGTGGTCGCGCGATAGCGGCCCCACACGGCTTCGAGAGCATCCGAAATCTCCCCCACCGTGGCCCGGGCGCGGCTCGCCCGGATCGAGAGCTCGAGCAAGTTTCCCCTGCCATCTCGCGCGCATTGCGTCAGCGCACCGAGCGCCGCGGTCACCGCGGCGGGGTCGCGCTTGGCCTTCACCGCGTTCAACCGTGCGATCTGCGCCGCACGCACTGCGCTGTTGTCGATTTCGCGAATGTCGACCGGCGACTCCTCGGCGAGCCGGAACTTGTTGACGCCGACGATCGCATCGGTGCCGGCGTCGATCCGCGCCTGCTTCTCGGCGGCAGAGGCCTCGATCCTCAGCTTCGCCCATCCGCTCGCCACGGCCTTGGTCATCCCGCCCATCGCCTCGACTTCCTCGATGATCGACCACGCCTCGTCGGCCATGTCCTGAGTGAGCTTCTCCATGAGGTAGGAGCCGCCCCAGGGATCGATCACGCTGCAGATGTGCGTCTCCTCCTGGATCAGGAGTTGCGTGTTGCGCGCGATCCGTGCCGAGAAATCGGTCGGCAGCGAGATCGCCTCGTCGAACGAATTGGTGTGCAGCGACTGCGTTCCGCCGAACACCGCGGCCAGCGCCTCGATCGCGGTGCGCACGATGTTGTTGTACGGATCCTGCTCGGTGAGCGACCAGCCCGAGGTCTGGCAGTGGGTGCGCAGCATCAGCGACTTCGGGTTCTTCGGATTGAAGCCCTTCATGATCCGCCACCACAGCAGGCGCGCGGCGCGCAGCTTGGCGATCTCCAGGTAGAAGTTCATCCCGATCGCGAAAAAGAACGACAGCCGCCCGGCGAACTCGTCGACGTCCATTCCGCGCGCGAGCGCCGTGCGCGCGTACTCCTTGCCGTCTGCCAGAGTGAACGCGAGCTCGAGCGCCTGGTTGGCGCCCGCCTCCTGCATGTGATAGCCCGAGATCGAGATCGAATTGAACTTGGGCATGCGGCGCGCCGCGAACTCGATGACGTCGGCGACGATACGCATCGATGGCGCCGGCGGATAAATGTAGGTGTTACGGACCATGAATTCCTTGAGAATGTCGTTCTGAATGGTGCCGGCTAGCCGTTCGGGCGGCACGCCCTGTTCCTCGGCGGCGACGATG
>DASPTZ010000173.1:0-58105 GCA_035623155.1 Casimicrobiaceae bacterium
GGCCGAAAAGTCCCTCGCGGGAATAGAAGTTCTTGCCGAGCTTCCGGACGTCGAGGATGATCGGGTCGGACGACGCCACTCCGCGCTTGCGCTCGGTGAGGTTCATCACGTGCGCGCCGCCGTTCATGAAGTCTTCGATGACGGGCAGGCGCGTCGGACGGCGATCGAGCCGCGGACGGCACTGCAGCAGCGCCTTGGTGTATGAATCGCGCGGCGTTTCGAAAACGGCCTTGGCCGGCCCCTGCTCGCGGATCTCCCCGTTGCGCATGACCACCACGTAATCGGCGATCTCGCCCACGACCGCGAGATCGTGGGTGATGAACAAGACCGACATCTGGTGCTTCTTCTGCAGCTCCGCGATCAAGTCGAGGATCTGCTTCTGGATGGTGACGTCCAGCGCGGTCGTCGGCTCGTCGGCGATCAGCAGCTTGGGCTCGCAGGCGATAGCGATTGCGATCATCACCCGCTGCTGCTGCCCGCCCGACATCTGCGACGGATAGGCGTTGATCTTGAACTCGGGGTCGGGGATGCCGACCTCGGCGAGCAGCTCGATCGCGCGCCTGCGCGCCGCGAGCGGCCCGAGCCCCAGGTGCAGGCGCAGCGACTCGGTGAGCTGGAAGCCGACGGTGAACACCGGGTTGAGCGAGGTCATCGGCTCTTGGAAGATCATCGAGATGTCTGCGCCGCGCAAGGCGCGCAGCTCCGCCTGGTCCAGGCCCGCCAGGTTGCGGCCGCCGTAGATGATCTCGCTCGCCGGGAGCACGCTCGAGTTCTCCTTCGGCAGCAGGCCCAGCATCGCCAGCGAGGTCACCGACTTGCCGCTGCCCGACTCGCCGACGAGCGCCACCGTGGCGTTCTTCGGAATGTCGAAGCTGATGCCCTTGACCGCCTCGAAGGTCGTGCGCTCGTCGAGCCGGAAGTTCACGCGCAGGTTGCGCACCGAGAGCAGGGGTTCCATGGTCAGCGTCGCGCCGATGAAGGCGTCGTCCCGGCGAAGCCTGCCCCGGAGTATTTGAGTCCGGGGGCCGGGACCCAATGTCCGCCCACCGAACTTGGATCCCGGGCCTCCCCCGGGTCGAGCCCAGGGTCGCCCGGGATGACAGCGCTGTTTCCAATCGCGCTGCGGCTGCGCCTTGCGCTCTTGGACATCGCTGTCACTTCAACTTGGGATCGAGCGCGTCGCGCAGCTCGTCGGTGAACAAGCTGAACGCGGTAACCAGCACCGCCATCGCCGTTCCCGCGGCGGCCAGCTGCCACCATTTGCCGAGGATCAGCTCGTTCTGCGCCTCGTTGAGCATCGAGCCCCACGACACGACGTCGACGGGCACGCCGAAGCCGAGAAACGAAAGGATCACCTCGGCCTTGATGAAGGCGACGGTGTAGATGGAGAGCTGCACCAGGACCACGTGGCTCACGTTGGGGAAGATGTGAACGAACATGCGCCGCCCGTTCGATGCGCCGATCGCGTCCGCCGCCTGCACGTACTCGCGTCCCTTGTGCTTCAAGTACTCGCCCCGGATCAGGCGGAAGGTGCCGGTCCAGCCGGTGAGGCCGAGGATCAGGATGATCGTGAGCGTGCCCTTCTGCTGCAGCACCGCGGCCACGGCGAGGATCAGCAGCAGGTAGGGAATCGCGGTGAACACGCTGTAGAACCAGTTGAAGAAATCGTCCAGCCAGCGGCCGTAATAACCCGATACGGCGCCTAACACGGTGCCGAGCAAGGTTGCCACAAAGGCTGCAGCCAGGCCGACGACGATCGAGGTCTCCGACCCCCTGACGGTCTTCTTCAGCACGTCGCGTCCCCACTTGTCGCCGCCGAAAGGCAGGGTCGGCAGCCGCGCCTCCGCCGCCGCGGCCTGCGTTCCCTTGGCACGAATTTCGGCCATCACGTCGGCCAGCGGGTCCACCGTTTGCGATTCGCCCCCCGCGGCTTCGGCGTCCGCCGGCTTCTTTTCGCTGCGAATCGCCGCCAGCGCGTCGGCGAGCGGGTCCTGGATCGGAAGCTCCGTCGGCTTGTCCTTGGCTGAGCCGGCGGGCGCTCCAGGCGTTGCCGCCTTCTCGGCGCGTCCGATGTCCTCATTCAGGAATGTCGGCGGGGCGTAATTGACACCCGTCTCCCTGGCCCAATCCTTGGCGATCAGCCCGGTCGCCGACAGGATGATGAGCACGAGGAACGCCGCGACGATGGCGAGCGAGACCATTGCGACGCGGCTCGCCTTGAGTCGTTTCCACGCCAGCGCCCACAGGCTCGGTGAGACGACGTGCGGCTTGTCGAAGGGCACCGCGGCCCCCTACTTCAGCTGCACGCGCGGGTCGACCGCCTTGTACATCAGGTCGGCCAGCAGCGTGAATGCCATCGTCGCCACTGCGACATAGACCGTGATCGCCTTGATCACGGGGAAATCGCTGCGCTCCACGGCGAGGATGACTTCTCTGCCGATCCCGGGAATCGAGAAGAAGCGCTCGACCAGGAACGCGCCGATCAACAGGCCGGGCACCTGCGCCATGACGTGAGTGATGATCGGGATCGACGCGTTGCGCAGCACGTGGACCCACATGATGCGATTCTCCGACACTCCTTTGGCGCGCGCGGTGCGCACGTAGTCCTGGTTGATCTCGTCGAGCACGAAGGTGCGGAATAGCCGGAGGTCGGGGGCGATGGAGACGACGAGCAGGATGACGATCGGCAGCGACCCGTACACGACCAGGTTCTGCCAGAAGCTGTCGCCCCATCCCTGAACCGGGAACCAACCGAGCTTGTACGCGAACACATACTGGAAGACGATGATGTAGACCAGGATCGAAATCGACAGCCCGACGGTGCACACGATCATCACCGCGCGATCGGTCAGCGACCCACGCACGTAGGCGACGGCGAGGGCGAGTCCCATCGCGACCAGCGTCGAGAGGATCAGGTACGGGATCAGGACGGTCATCGACGGGCCGAGCCGAGTCGCCATGATGTGCGACACCGGCTCGTTGGTGCTCCAGCTCGCGCCGAAATCTCCGGTGAGCACCTGCTTGATGAAAATCCACAGCTGCACGTAGTACGGCTGGTCCACGCCGAGCTGGCGGCGGATGTTCTCGATCTGCTCGGCGCTGGAGATCTTTCCCGCCAGCACGTACGCGGGATCGCCACCGACCCAGTTGAACAGGACGAACACCAGCAGGATAACGCCCAGCAGCGTGGGAATCATCTGCCACAGTCGCCGGACGATGTATGCGTACATGTTGGTGTCTCAATGAGCGATGGAGCGTCTTGCCCTCACCCCTGCCCCTCTCCCGCGGGGAGAGGGGTCCAATTGTGTCGCCTCTCCCTCTGGGAGAGAGCCTGCCCCCGACCCCGGATCGAGTCCGGGGCAGGCTCTGATCGGGCGCCGCCGCGCCTCATGTGGCAAATGCGCGCGGCGGGTGAGGGCATGCCGTCTCAATCGATCGGCGGTGCGAGCGATGCTACGCGCCCTACTTTCCCGTGTCGACATCGATGTATTGCCACTCCGCGTGCAGGATCGGGTGCTTCTTGTACCCCAGCACCCGCGGCTGCACCAGCATGTTTCGGTAGCGGCTGATGTCGAGCCGCCACGGGGCATAGTTCTCGATGATCCTTGTCATCTCGTGGTAGAGCTTGTCCCGCTCCGGCCCGGGCGGGATGCGGATGCTCTGCTCGTAGAACCGGTCGTACTCCGGAATGACCGCGCACGCATTGTTGCTCTGGTGAACGTTCTTGCTGTAGAGGAGCTGCATGAAGTTGTCGCCGTCGGGATAGTCGGCGATCCACGACGCGCTTCGCATCTGCAGCTTGCACTGCTTTTCGAGCTTGAGCTGCTCCGTGAACTTGTCTTTCTGCACCTGCATCCTGATCGAGATCGAGTCGAACGCCTTCTTCCACATCTCGTCCTGCTGGCGGCCGAGCGAATCCGGACGCGACGAGTAGCGGATGACCAGGGGCTTGCCGTCGGGCAAGGTGCGCCAGCCATCCTCGCCCTTCGTGTAGCCGAAGCGATCGAGCAATGCATTGGCGGCAGCCGGATCGTACTTGACGCTGCTGCGGTAGGCCGGATCGTTGCCTACCACGCCCGGCGGGATCGGATATTGCGCTTCGATCGCCTGCCCGTTGCGCACGATCCGGATCTCCGCCTCGACGTCGTACGCCATCGCCATCGCCCGGCGCAAGGCGATCTTCTCCTTGGAGAGCCCGCCGACGACCGGATCCATCAGGTTCCAGTAATGGTAGATGATCTCGGGGTCGACGAAGCGCGACAGTCTGACGCCCTTCTTCTGCATGTCGGGCGTGAGCGAGGCGCCGTTCATGACCTTCGGCGCGAGCGGCCCCTCCAGGTTCATGAGATCGAGCTCGCCGTTCTGGAAAGCGAGCAGCCGCGACTGGTCCTCTTCCATGATGCTGATTTCGATGCGACCGACCTGCGGCATCATCTTGCCTTTCATCTGGGCGACGATGCCCGCGTCATCCGGATCGGCGCCTGGCTTGAAGTCCCACACGAAGCCGCGGTAGTTGGGATTGGCCTCGAGGAAGATCTTCGACGAGCGTATCCACTCGGCGAGCCTGTAGGGCCCGGTGCCCACCGGATTGGCCATCACTCGCCCGCCAACGTCGGCGTAGGCTTCGACGACCTCGCGCGCGACGGCGCTGGTTGGCTCGTGCGCCAGGACGTACGACAGATCGTAACGGGGCTCGTTGAGGCGTATGCGCAGCGTATAGCGGTCCACAACCTCGAGCCCGGGCACCTTGGTGTCGTAGTCGAACTTGCCGGATTTCTTGGCTGCCGCCGCCAGCGCGTCCAGCCCGACGATCTTGCCCTCGACGAGCCACGACCACGGCGAGCGGATCCTCGGGTCGACGAGCCGCTTGAGCGAGTAGACATAGTCGTCCGCGACGAGCTCCCGCTTCCTGCCCTTGAACGCGGGATCGGGCGCGAAGTAGATTCCCTTCCGGACCCTGAACGTGTAGCTCTTGCCCCCGTCAGCGACCTCCGGAAGCGCTTCGGCGGTAAGCGGGACGAGCTTCGACGGGCGCGCGAGGTAATCGTACGTGAGCAGCGTCTCGAACATCGCCTGCTCGATCGTTCCCGAATACAGGTCGTGCGCGGCCTGCGGGTCGAAGCCTTCCTCGGCGGCTGGGAACACGTAGCGGATAACCTTGTTCATGTCGGCGGCTTGCACAGGCACGGATGCCAGCGCAAAAAAGAGCATCGAAAGCACCGACGCATGGCAGCATCCCAAGGCACGAACCCCTCTCCCCTCGGGAGAGGGGTAGGGGTGAGGGAAGGATGACCGACGCAACGTCCCCTCACCCGCTGCGCTGCCGCGCGACACAATCGAAGGTCTCTCCCTCATTGCCTGCGTGCGGCGGGATCGATGTCGAGGTATTCCCAGACCGCTGTGTTGATCGGGTGAAAGCGGTAGCCCTTGACCTGCGGGTAGACCAGGACGTTGCGGTAGCGGGAAACACCGACCTTCCACGCCCCATCGACCTCCATCTGCCGGCTCATCAACAGGAAGAGCCGGTTGCGCTCCGCCGAGTCCGGCATGTTCCTCAACCGAACGTACATCTCGTCGAACGCTGCCGACTGGTAGCAACCATGATTGCTCTCGTGCGTGTTGGGCCCGTAGAGCAACTGCATGAAATTCTCGCCGTCCGGGTAGTCGGCGTGCCATGACGATCCCCACATGGCGAGCTGGCACGCTTCGGCTGCCTTGAGGTTGTCGGAAAAAGGGCCCTTGCGAGTCTCGAACCGCACGCCGATGCCGTCGAGCGCCTTCTTCCACAGCTCGTCGTATTCGCGATAGATCGCCTGCGTCTCCGACGTGAGTACGATCGTGAACGGCTTTCCGGACGGATCGTTGCGGTAGCCGTCCGCTCCCTTCTTGTAGCCGAAATAGTCGAGCAGCTCATTGGCGAGCTTGGGGTCATGAGCCAGGATGCCGCGGTACCCGGGATCGTGTCCGACCACACCCGCAGGCACGGGCATCTGATTCTCGATCGCCTGGTTCTTGCGGATGACGCGGATCTCCTCGGCCGTGTCGTAGGACATGATCAGCGCCCTGCGCAGCGCGATCTTCTCCTTGCTGTAGCCGCCGACGACCGGATCCTTCATGTTGAAGAAGTAGTAGATGACCTCCGGCTCGACGCTTCGATCCAGGGTGATGCCACGCGCGGCGAGGTCCGGAGCGAGCTTGTTGTCGGGGATCGCGATCGGAGCGAACGGCACGAAGCGGTCAATGTAATCGATCTCGCCATGCTGGAAAGCGAGCCAGCGCGACTGCTCCTCCTCGATGATGCTGATCTCGACCTGGCCGATCTGCGGGATGCGCTTGCCCTTCATTGCCGCCACCGCGGCCTGGTCGCGGGGATCGTTCGACCCGACGAAGTCCCAGATCACCTCGCGATAGTCCGGATTGGCCTCGAGCACGATCCTGGCCTTGCGCGTCCAGCTCTTGAGCACGTAAGGACCCGTTCCCACTGGGTGCGCATTGGTGTCGTCGGGATAGGCCTCGATCACTTCCCGCGCGACCGCGGACATGGCGGGCATGGCCATGATGTAGACGAAGTTGTAATCGGTGGCGGTCAAGCGAACGCGCAGCGTGTAACGATCGACGATCTCCAACCCGGGCACCACGGTGTCGTAGTCGAATCGCTTAGTCCTCTCGGCTTTCTTGGCGACCTCGTCGAGTCCGGCGATCTTGCCATTGACGAGAAAACGCCAGGGAGAACGGTTGGCGGGATCGACGAGGCGCTTGATGGAATAAGCGTAGTCGGCGACGGTCAACTCGCGGCGAGGGCCCTTGAACGCCGGATCGGCCTGGAAGGTGATTCCCTTCCGGAGCTTGAACAGAAAGGTCTTGCCGTTGTCGGTGATCTCGGGGAGCGTTTCGGCCGTTCCCGGAACCAGCTTCATAGGCCGCGCAAGATAATCGTACGTGAGCAGGCGCTCGAAGACGACCTGCATCACCTCGCTGGAATAACTGTCGGTTACCTTGACCGGGTCGAAGCCGGTCTCGCCAGCCTCGAACGCAACCCTGAGGACCTTCCGCGGGTCGGCTGCGAGCGGTGTGCTTGGCAGAAACGGCGCTAGCGCAAGCAACACTGCCGTCGCCGCGAGCGACCGCTTTACCGCCCGAAGCATGTGTTACTTGGCGCCTTTTTGCTCCTGACGCTCCTTGATCTCGTCGTTCAGTGCATTGAGTTGGTCGAGTGCCGACTTGCCCGCGGCCAGTGCGGCAGTAGCAAGCGCATTGGTGTCGTCGATGTACTTGTTCACGCATGCGCCGTAGGCTTTGTACTCGCGGTTGAAGCGTTCGAATCGCCGACTGTCGGCGAACTGCTGCGGCAAATCTGGCTTGACGCAGGTCGGGGGAGGTATGGCGGGCATCGGCGCCGCGGGTGGCTGTTGCTGCGCATGCGCGCTGGAAGCGAAAACGGCGGCGGCCACAGCAGCTACTGAGATCGAGCGCACGATCATGGAAGTCCCTCGGAAGAGCGGAAAGGTGTATCTTAAGCCCGGCGACATCGACGGGGAAGTGTAGCGGAATCATCTCGGCAGCAGCAGGCGACTCGACCTTGGTGCGGCTACCCCTGCGAGACTTCAACTTGCATCAGAACATACGGGCGATGAGTCGTAGCATTCGCGGTTCGATTCGATGGCTTATCGCGGCGATGTTGGTGCTGGCAAGCTGCGCCGCGAGCGCCGCCGATCCAGATCTCTTCAAGGAAGCGGCGCAGGGGAGGTTCCAGGTCAACGTGCACGGACGTGTCACGCCGCCCAATGGGCTCGTTTTGATCAGCCTCCACAGCAAGGAACCGCCCGACGCGAACGATTCACGCTTCCGTTGCGACGCTTACGATCGCGCGCTCGAGCAGTACATGCGTGCGTCGAACGAACCCGAGCGACTTGCCGCGGCACGCATCATGAACGACGTCGACTCCGCTAAGCAACGCCTCGCCGGCGGACGCTGACGGCGTGCATCAGTCAATTCCTAGACACCGGCGCGTTCAACGCCACCGGTGACCACACTTTCAGCTCGTCGATGCAGTTACTGGCCCAGAGATCGAACAGGCTCCCGAAATCGAAAAGATTGGAAGGCGTGGTCGTAACGCGGACGCCACGGCGGGTACCGGCGTTATGAAATCCGGCCGTGCGGTGGTCGACGACGCGCGCGAGCAGCGTACCGGTCTTCGATTCGCGGATTTCGAGCACCAGCGTCGCCTCGCCAGCGTTGTACGTGTAGACGCGGCTGGCTGGCAGCGCCCGCGTGACCGTGTCCGGCGCATTGATGTACAGATCGACCAAGCGCGGCGACAACTCGAGAACGTCAGCCCCCGGCGCCGTGACGATTTCGTATCCTGCGGCCTTGAACACGTTAGCGAAACTCTGGATTAGAACCGAGCCCGTGGCTTCGGCGATCCGGTTCGCATCCGCGACCGTCGTACCCTGCAGCACGGCGATCCGGTGCTCGTTCAGGTCGCTGAGCCAGCGCTCGGCGAAAGCCACCTGCGTCGGGCCCAGCATCACTTTCGTATAGCCGCGGAAATCCGCGCCGGGTCGAAGGTAAACCTCGCCGAACCATCTGGACTTGACCTGGACCAGCCCGTCCGGGCCGCCCGAGGCAACTTTGCCGCCGACCTGGGCGGCGGCCACCGTGGCGCCCGCGATGAACGAGGCGGCACAGGCAATCGCAAGCCATCTGTGAATTCTCATAGTTGCGTTCCTCGACAAGGCATCCCTGTAGGTAAACAGGCGGCGCCGGGTTCACCATCCACATCACGCCGCGATTTCATCAAAGATACGCCGGAATCGGCGAGCCGGCCATGCATCCGGGAGTCCGCTGCGCTGCATCAATCGGGCCGGGCGGCACCGGAAGACTCGCTTCGTCCGCCGCAATGGATGGAGGTGGCTCGGCGACCGGCGGGGCGGCGTCTACTTTGCGGTTCTCAGTATCGGCCATTCGCCGCTCAAACCGCGTGTCGCTGCCGCCGCTTGCGCGACGTCCTGCTTGCGTCTACCGTGCGGGCGTGAACGACCCCTGGCGACCATGACCATCCCGCGCCGAGATTCACCAGCGAGGTAGACGATGCCGAATCATGCCGCCACGTTGCCGATCGCCAAGGGAGCCGAGGATGCCGCGGTAGCGCCGGAGCTTGTGCCCCTGCCTCCGGGCGCAACCCCGAGCGAGAAAGACCGGCATTGGTACAGCAGCGTCTACCGTGGCGACCACGTGCCCCAGCTCACGTTGCGCGCCGTCGCGATGGGCGCCGTGCTCGGCATGCTGATGTCCGTGTCGAATCTCTACACGACCATGAAGGTCGGCTGGTCGTTCGGCGTTGCGATCACGTCGTGCGTCTTGTCGTTCGTGCTGTGGAACCTCTTCCGCGGCGTATCGGCGGGACGGCTGACACCGATGTCGATCCTGGAGAACAACTGCATGCAGTCGACGGCATCGGCCGCGGGCGCATCGACCGGTGCGAGCATCGCGACTGCGTTCGGCGCGCTGCTGATTCTCGATCCGACGCATCGGCACCAGCCGTGGTGGATCATTACTTCGTTCACGCTCGCCACCGGGCTTATGGGCGTGTTCATGGCGATCCCGCTGAAGCGGCAGATGATCAACCACGAGCAGCTGCCGTTTCCCTCCGGGATCGCCGCGGCGACGACGCTGCGCAGCCTCTACAG
This sequence comes from Casimicrobiaceae bacterium, assembly GCA_035623155.1. Classification (GTDB taxonomy): domain Bacteria; phylum Pseudomonadota; class Gammaproteobacteria; order Burkholderiales; family Casimicrobiaceae; genus PALSA-1003. The sequence goes on from DASPTZ010000173.1 coordinate 9,690, forward strand.
CCGCAGCCATGAGGCGCTCAGAAAGGCCTATGCGCTGGTCACCGCGCTGGTCGCGGGCGCGATCGTCGGCGTGCTCAATACGGCCGAGGAGCAGTTTGCCGCGCTGGGCCGCTTTTTCGTGTGGATGCGCACCAATCTCGTCAGCGTGCACCTGCCAGAGCAGATACCCGAGCACGGCATCATGCAGATCGCGGGAAAACCCGTGGTGGGCTTCGCCTTCGAGCCCAGCGTTCTACTCACGGGCGCCGGCATGATCATCGGCATGAGGGTCTCCCTGTCGATGCTCGCCGCGTCTGCGGCGCTCTACTTCTGGATAGCGCCATGGCTGCAGTCGATCGACGCGCAGAATGCCGGAGTGCCCGGCTACGTCGCTTCGATCCCGCTGGTCGGCGGCGGTACGATCTTTCACGCGGTGCGCTGGGCGCTTTGGGGAGGCACCGCGGTAATGGTCTTCTCGAGCCTCACCTCGCTGGCGCTGCAGTGGGACACGGTCGTCCGCTCGTTTACGGTGTTCCGCCGCGGCACGACATCCCGCTCGACGTCCGACATCGATCGCGCCATGGCGAAGATTGAGGTCCCCACGTCGTGGCTGATCGCGGGTCTGGTCCCGATTTCGATCGCGATGCTTGCAATCCAGATCATCGCTTTCGGAATCTCTTGGTGGGCGGGCGTCGTTGCGGTGGCGATGTCGTTCGTCCTAGCCATGGTCGCCTGCCGCGCAACCGGCGAAACCGATACGACGCCCGTGGGTCCGATGGGCAAGGTGATGCAGTTGTTGTTCGCGCTGATCTCGCCGCCTTCGGCGGTCGGCTTGCAGGCGAGCATCACGCACAACCTGATGTCGGCGGGCATAACCGCCAACAGCGCGGCCTCCAGCGCCGATCTGCTGACGGACCTGAAAAGCGGCTATCTGCTCGGCGCGAATCCGCGCAGGCAGTTCCTTGCGCAGTTCATCGGCGTTTTCTTCGGGACGCTCGTGATCGTGCCCGCCTGGTATCTGATGATTCCAGACCAGGCTGCACTCGAGAAATATCCGCTTCCTGCGACGCAGACCTGGGTCGCCGTCGCGCGAGTGCTCTCCGGGGGCCTGGAGAGCCTGCCGATGTCGGCGAGATACGCCATCCTCTTCGGCGCGCTCATCGGGGTGCTGATCCCGGTGCTCGAAAACCTCGCGCCCAACGCGCGCCGGTGGTTGCCTTCCGCCATGGGACTCGGGCTTGGCTGGGTCGTGTTCTTCAGCAACGCGCTGGCCTTCGCGGTGGGTGCCACCATCGTTTGGATCTGGCGCAGGATCGCGCCGAAGAACGAGGAAATCTACAGCGTGCCGGTCGCCTCGGGCCTCATCGCGGGCGAGTCGCTGATGAAGGCGATCCTGGCGATGCTGGTGACGGCGATCGGACTCGCGTCCGCGGGCGGCTGACTATCCGCGCTTCAGCGCATCGATCTTGAAGCCCGCCTACTGGGACCAAGCCGCGCGCGAGCTTGCGGGTCGCGACCGCGTGCTACGCCGGGTGATTCGCGCGTATCCCGGCGTGCATCTAAAGCGTCGCGCCGATCCGTTCACGACGCTGGCGCGCGCCATCGTCGGCCAGCAGATCTCGGTCAAGGCGGCCGACAGCATCTGGCGCAGATTCGTCGCCCTCGTCGATCAAGCACAGGCGCGAGAGTTCTTACGCCTGGAAGCAGTCAGCGTCGCGGCGACCGCGCCGCACGCGTTGCGCGCCTGCGGGCTGTCGCAGCGAAAAGCCGAGTATCTCATCGACCTCGCCGAGCACTTCGCTTCGGGGAGGCTCGATCCGAAGGCCTGGAGAAAGCTCGACGACGAGGCGCTGATCGCGGCACTGATCGATGTCAAGGGCATCGGCCGCTGGACCGCGGAGATGTTTCTGATGTTCCACGAATTGCGCCCCGACGTGCTGCCGGTCGACGACATCGGCCTGCAGCGGGCGCTGGCCATCCACTACAACGAAGGCGAGCCGCTGCCGCGCGAGGCGATGTTCGCCGTCGCCGATCTCTGGCGTCCGTGGCGCTCGGTTGCGACCTGGTATCTGTGGCGCAGCCTCGATCCGATCCCTGTCGAGTACTAGGGCCTGTAAACGCTATGGGCGCATACGCGTGTGGGTGAGCCCACAAGGTCCGGCGCTCCTTACGCCGGCCTGACTCCTGACTGCGTCCTCGATGCGCTCGGCAGCGCTGGCTGGTCGGGCGACGGAAGGCTACTCGCGCTGAACAGCTACGAGAACCGCGTGTATCAGGTGTGGCTCGACGAGGCGAGCGAGCGCCAGCCCGAGAGCGTGGTCGCCAAGTTCTACCGGCCCGATCGCTGGACCGATGCGCAAATCCTTGAAGAGCACGCCTTCGCTCGCGAGCTTGTGCAACGCGAGGTCCCCGTCGTCGCCCCGTTGACTCTGAGCACCGGCAGCACTCTGGCGAGCTACTCCGGCTTCCGCTTCGCGGTTTATCCGCGGCGAGGCGGGCGCGCGCCGGAGCTCGAGGACCGGTCGACCCTGGAGTGGATCGGCCGCTTCGTCGGGCGCATCCATGCGGTCGGAGCGGCTGCCTCCTTCCGGGAGCGCCCGGCAATCGACATCGCAAGCTTTGGCGATGAGCCCCGCGACTATCTGCTGTCGCACGGCTTCGTGCCCGAGGATCTCAAGCCGGCATGGACGAGCAGCGTGGCGCAGGCGCTCGATGCGGTGCGGCGATGCTACGAGCGGGCCGGTCCTGTGCGGTCACTGCGCCTGCACGGCGACTGTCACGCCGGCAACATCCTGTGGGACAGCGACGGCCCGCATTTCGTCGACTTCGACGACTGCCGCAGCGGACCCGCGGTCCAGGACCTGTGGATGCTGCTCTCGGGCCATCGTGCCGACATGGAGCATCAGTTGCGCGCGGTGCTCGAGGGCTACGAGCTCTTCCGCGAGTTCGATCCGAGAGAGCTGCATCTCATCGAGGCCTTGCGCACGCTGCGCCTCATTCACTACTGCGCGTGGCTCGCGCGGCGCTGGGACGATCCAGCCTTCCCGGCGGCGTTCCCCTGGTTCAACACCCAGCGCTATTGGCAGGACCGGATTCTGGAGTTGCGCGAGCAGATCGCGGCGATGGACGAGCCGCCGCTCGCTATCGGCTGAGGTCAGCTCAGTACGCCGTCGATCAGATGCAATGTTCGATCGGTGCGCGCGGCAAGGTCCGGATCGTGGGTGACGATGACCAGGCTGGTGCCGCTCAGGCGGTTGAGCTCGAGCATCAGGTCGAACACCTGGCCGGCGGTGCGCCTGTCGAGATTGCCGGTCGGCTCGTCGGCGAGCACGCACGCGGGCGCGGTCACCAGCGCGCGAGCCAGCGCGACGCGCTGTCGCTCGCCGCCTGACAGCTCGCCCGGGCGGTGCATCGCCCGCGCGGAGAGTCCCACGCGCTCCAGCATGGCACGCGCGCTCTCGCGAGCCGCCTCTCCCGCCTCGCGCCGGATGAGTAGCGGCATCGCGACATTCTCGAGCGCAGAGAACTCTGGCAGCAGATGGTGGAACTGGTAGATGAATCCGAGCGCGCGATTGCGCACGCGCCCGCGATCGGCTTCGCTCAGGGTCTCGAACGGCGCGCCCTGGACCAGCACCTCGCCGCCGGTGGGCGCGTCGAGGCCGCCGAGCAAGTGCAGCAGCGTGCTCTTGCCGGAGCCGGATGCGCCGACGACGGCCACTCGCTCGCGCGGCTGCACGGCGAGGTCGACCCCCAGAAGCACCGGCACATCGAGCGGGCCGGTGTGATAGGTCTTGGCGAGCCCGCGGCACTCGACGACCGGCACGCCGTTACTCATAGCGGAGTGCCTCGGCGGGGTTGACCTTCGCCGCGCGCCAGCTCGGGTACAGCGTCGCAAGCAGCGCCAATGCCAGCGCGATCGCCGCGATCAAGGTGATGTCACCCCGCTGCAGGTCGGACGGCAACTCGCTGATGTAGTAGACGCTCTTGTCGAGGAACTGGATCCCGAAGGCGCGCTCGATGAACGGCACTACGGTGTCGATGTTGAGCGCGAGCAGCACGCCTCCGACGACGCCGATCAACGTTCCGATCACGCCGACCAGCGCTCCCTGGATGATGAAGATCGTCAGGATGCTCGCGGGCGACGCGCCCTGGGTGCGCAGGATCGCGATGTCCGCCCGTTTTTCGGTCACCACCATGACCTGCGCCGAGACGATGTTGAACGCCGCCACCGCGACAATCAGGGTGAGGATGATGAACATGACGCGTTTCTCGATCGCCACCGCGCGGAAGAAGTTGGCGTGGTCCATCGTCCAGTCGCGGATGCCGGCGTCGACCGGCAGTGTACGCGCGAGCTCGCGCGCGACGGAGGGCGCCATGAACATGTCGTCGAGCTTCAGGCGTACGCCACTCACCGCGTCGCCGAGCCGATAGAGCTTTTGCGCGTCGCTCAAGTCGATGAGCGCAAGCCCGCTGTCGAACTCGTACATGCCGATCTCGAATACGCCGACCAGCCGAAAATTCCTGACTCGGGGCAGCGTGCCCGCAGGGGTGACGGTGCCCTGCGGAGTGATGACCAGCACCGAATCGCCAACGCGCACGCCCAGCGCGCGGGCAAGCTCGGCGCCGAGAACGATGCCGAACTCCCCCGGCTTCAGGTCGGCGAGCGAACCGGCGCGCATGTGCCTTCCGATGTCCGCGACCGTGTCCTCGAGCGCGGGATCGACGCCGCGGATGACGGCTCCGCGGTTCACGCTGCCCGCGGACAGCATCGCCTGACCGATGACGAATGGTGCAGTCCCGCGGACGTGCGGATTCGCGCTCGCTGCGCGCGCGGCGGTGCGCCAGTCTTCCAAGCCGCTGCCCAGCGACCTCACCTCGATGTGCGACGCGACGGAAAGGATCCGGCTGCGCAGCTCTTCCTGGAAGCCGTTCATCACCGACAGCACGACGATCAACGCGGCGACGCCCAGAGCGATCCCGAGCATGGACACCGCAGCGATGAACGAGACGAAGGCGTTGCGGCCCGAGCCGCGCCGCGCGCGGAAGTAGCGCAGGCCGACGATGAGTTCGTAGGGAGTCGACACGGAAGGCAGGTTGCGACGCCGCGCCAGTGTGCCACAAGCTGCGGGGTCGCTCTAGCGACACGGCCGAGCGTGCTAGACTCGGCCGACCGCCGTTCGCCTTCCTGATGGAAATCGTTCGCCGTCCGCAACCGCTCGACGTCGCCGAAGCGCTCGCCGTTTCCGGCGTCTCGCCGCTGCTCGCGCGGATCTACGCCGCCCGCGGCGTGCGCTCGGTCGCCGAGATCGACCACCAGCTTGCCCGGCTGCCTCCATGGTCCGGATTCAAAGGAATCGACGGCGCCGCAACGCGCCTGGCTGACGCCATCGCGCGCGGCGAGCGACTGCTGATCGTCGCCGATTACGATGCCGACGGCGCCACCGCCTGTGCGGTGGGGATGCGCGGCCTGCGCGCCTTGGGCGCAAGCGTGGATTTCCTGGTTCCCAACCGCTTCGAGTTCGGCTATGGCCTGACCCCGGAGATCGTGGCGCTCGCCGCCGAGCGAAGGCCGAACCTGATCATCACGGTCGACAACGGCATCGCCAGCGTCGAGGGAGTCGCGGCGGCGCACGAGCGCGACATCGACGTGCTCATTACCGACCATCACCTGCCAGGCGATGCGCTGCCGGCGCCGGCGTGGATCGTCGATCCCAACCAGCCCGGTTGTCTCTTTCCTAGCAAGAACCTGGCCGGTGTCGGGGTCATGTTCTATGTGCTGAGTGCGCTGCGCGCGGAACTGCGTGCACGCGGGCATTTTGCCGACCGCGCAGCGCCAAATCTCGCTTCGCTGCTCGACCTCGTCGCCTTGGGAACGGTTGCCGACGTGGTCAAGCTCGATCACGTCAATCGCATTCTGGTCGACCAGGGGTTGCGCCGCATTCGTGCCCGTCGCGCACAGCCAGGTGTACGTGCGCTTTTCGCCGTGGCCGGCCGCGACCCGGCAAGTGCGACCGCTTACGATCTCGGATTCGTCGTCGGGCCGCGCCTGAATGCCGCCGGCCGCATGGCGGACATGTCGGTCGGAATCGCCTGTCTTGTCACCGACGATCTCGCAACGGCCGAAAGGCTGGCCGGGATGCTCGACCAGCTCAATCGCGAGCGCCGTGAAGTGCAGGTCACGATGCAGGAACAAGCTCTCGCGGCCGTCGACGCAACGGTCGCCGGTGACGCCTACACGCTGTGCGTGTACCGCACCGACTGGCACCAAGGAATCGTTGGCTTGGTCGCATCGCGGCTCAAGGACCGATTTCACCGTCCCGCCGTCGTGTTCGCGCCGGGTTCCGACGGCGAGTTGCGCGGGTCGGGAAGAGCGATCGGTGGATTCCATCTGCGCGACGCCTTCGATCTGGTGGCCAAACGCGCCCCCGGCACGATCAGCCGCTTCGGCGGTCACGCCCTCGCCGCCGGATTGACGCTCAAAGAGCAAGCTTTGCCCCGATTCGCCGCCGAATTCGAACGGGTCGGCAGGGAATGGCTGGAGCCCGCCGCGCTCAAGCAGACCGTGGAAACCGACGGCGCGCTCATGCCCGACGAATTGACCTTTGGCTTGGCGCAGGAGCTTGCCGCCCAAGTTTGGGGACAGGGCTTTCCTGCCCCCCTGTTCGACGGCGAGTTCGATGTCAGCGATCAGCGCATCGTCGGCGACAAGCATCGGCGCGTCGTGCTTGGTAACGCAGCCAAGCGCTGGCAAGGCATCGTGTTCAACGACGCTGGCTCGTTGCCAGGGCGGATTCGGGCGGCGTATCGGCCCGAAGTCAATCACTACGGAGGGCTCGCCGGCCTCCAGGTGGTCATCGAGCAGTGGCAGGAGGCCGGATAACCGCTAAAAGTGAGCGCACACTATCGAAGCTCGGTCTCGTTTCTCTAATTACATGATGTGTAAGACATTGTCAAAAATGCCACACTTGGTGGCCGGGTCTTAGCCTTCATTGACTTGCCGCATTGTGCATCGCAATCAAAAGCGTCAGAATCGCTGCGGTGCAACAGGGCCGACGACCTGGACCGACGACGGGGGCTCGAGAGGGGAACCATGGGGCTGAACGGCAATGGTCAAAACGGTGATGGCGTGAACGGCAACGCAACGGGACGACTTCACGGAAAAGTTGCCATCATCACCGGCGGGGGCCAAGGCATCGGTCGCGCCACCGCTCTCAAATTCGCGAGTGAAGGCGCCAAGGTAGCGGTCTGCGACATCAACATGAGCGCGGTGGCGGAGACCCTGGCGCTGATCCGCGCCGCGGGCGGCGAGGCGCTCGGCTTCCAAGTCGACGTCACCGACAAGCAGAGCATCTCTCGCATGGTCGAAGGCGTAATGTTCGCGTGGCAGCGAATCGACACGCTGGTCAACAATGCGGGCATCGTGCAGGACGCACGTTTCAGCAAGATGACCGACGAGCAGTTCGAGCGCGTCATCGACGTCAATCTCAAGGGCGTCTACAACTGCACCAAGGCCGTTGTCGACATCATGCTGCAGCAAAATTCGGGGTGCATCCTCAACGCGTCGTCGATCGTCGGCATCTACGGCAACTTCGGCCAGACCAATTACGCCGCCACCAAGTTCGGGGTGATCGGCATGGTCAAGACTTGGGCGCGCGAGCTCGGCAGCAAGGGCATTCGCGCCAATGCGATCTGCCCGGGCTTCATCGAAACGCCGATCCTCGATTCGATCCCCGAAAAGGTGCTGCGCGCCATCGAGGAAAAGGTCCCCATGGGCCGCCTGGGAAAGCCCGAAGAGATCGCCAACACTTACGCCTGGCTTGCATCCGACGAAGCGAGCTACGTCAACGGCGCGGTGATCGAGGTTTCGGGCGGCGTCACCATCTGACGCAGCTGTCCGAGAGCCAGAGGCGAAGCCTCGCAGCGATCGGAGACCCGCCGCGCGAACCCGCGGCGAGGGCCCCCACGCGAAGCGTGGAGATCGCGCGAAGGCGAGTCGCGAGCGCTGCCGATGCATCGCGCCACGCATTCACGATGTTCGGGCAAGAGGCAGCTGCGTCATCCCGGGCGAGCGCGTAAGCGCGAGACCCGGGATCCAGTGAGGTTTGAAGACACTGGATTCCCTCCCCGCTTTCGCGGGGACTAAAGGCCGCTTGAATGACGAACTCTCGCCGATCCGCGCCGCTTGAGGCGGCCAACGACGCGCGGTAGTATGCGTCGGTCATGCAGGGCGCCACAGCAATCCGAAACCTTTTCGCGTTCTCCGCTCTGGCGCTCGCCGGAGCGCTGGCGCCGAGTCCGGCGCATGCGCTGGACAAGGTCGACACCTATATTTGTCCGACGAAGTTCCAGGGCAGCGGCATCGAGTGCTTTCTCGAAGCCGTGCCGCAGACCTACACGATGTGCCGCCACATCAAGCACATCGAGATCATCGAGTTCGGCCTGACCGGCGCCCAGGAAGGCGTTCACGGCGCCAAGACCGAATACTGCATAGAGAAGCACAAGCTGTCGATTACTCGGCCGTACCAGGCCGCGCTGCGCGAAGCAGCGCGCAGCAAGGACGAAGTGCAAGGGTTGCGCAAGCTCTACGATACATGGCTGGAGAGCCTTGCCAAGCTGGTGCCCGAGCCCGGGGAAAGCAATGAGGCGTATCTGAAGCGTGTTTCGCAGCCCTATTCCGTGTTCAACGAGCAGATCACGGTGATCCGCACGCTCGACAAGGAGGCGGCTGCGCCGGCCGCGAAGCCCGCGCCCGAAGCGGCGTCCAAGAAGACGACAAAGTCGCAATGAGCGCCCGCCCGCGGCAACCGATTCGCCGCGATCTCAGGACGGCCCCCACGGCGTGACTGTGGGCGTCGCCGCGGATCGGGGAGCTCGCGGCAATTTCGCATCGTCCGCCGAGCTCGAGCGGATCTTCGCTGGCGACGGCCCATTGGCGCGCCGGCTTCCTGCTTTCCGCTTCAGGCCGCAGCAAGTCGAGATGGCGGCGGCGATCGCGCGCGCCATCGAGACCCGCGGCCAGCTCCTCGCAGAAGCCGGAACCGGAACCGGCAAGACCTTGGCGTATCTCGTCCCCGCGTTGCTCTCGGGCGGCAAGGTAATCATCTCGACCGGGACCAAGACGCTGCAGGACCAGCTCTATCAGCGTGACCTGCCGCTGGTGCGCGATGCGCTCAAGGTGCCGGTCAGCGTCGCGCTGCTCAAGGGCCGCGCAAACTATGTCTGTCGCCATCGTCTCGAACGCGCCGCCGAGGGCACGTTCCAGTCGCGCGCCGATGTGCGGTACCTGAAGCGCATCGAGTCCTTTGCGCGCACATCGACCACGGGCGACAAGGGCGAGCTTGCCGACGTGCCGGAAAGCGCTACGATCTGGCCCGACGTCACGTCGACGCGCGACAACTGCCTCGGCGGCGAGTGCCCGCATTACGCGGAGTGCTTCGTCATGAACGCGCGCAAGCAAGCGCTGGCGGCGGATGTGGTCGTGATCAACCACCACCTTTTTTTCGCCGACGTGATGTTGAGGGACGAAGGCCTGGCCGAGCTGCTGCCCGCGTGCAACACCGTGATCCTGGACGAGGCGCATCAACTTCCGGAAACGGCGACGCTGTTCTTTGGCGAAGAGCTCACCGGCGGCACCTTGGGCGAGCTCGCCCGCGACGCCGAAGTCGAGGGCCTGCGCGCCGCCCGCGACTATGCGGCGCTGCCCGAGGCCGCGCAGCGGCTCGCGCAGGCATTGCGCCGCATGCGACTCGCCGCCGGTGAAGTGCCGGGCAAGTGGCCGCGCTCGGAGGCGATTCAGCACGCCGGGTTCGAGCAGGGGCTGGACGGACTCGCGTCGGCGCTGGACGCGCTCGCGGGCGAGCTCGCGGGCCAGGCCGAGCGCAGCGACGAGCTCGCGCAGTGCGCGAACCGGGCCGCCGAAGCGGCGCAGCGCCTCAAGCGCTGGCGCGCCCGCGAGGTTCCGGCTTGGGTGCGCTGGCTCGAGGTCGGCACCAGCAGCTGGCAGCTTCGCGCCTCGCCGTTGTCCGTCGCCGAGATTTTTGCAAGACACGTCGGCGATACCGCTCGCGGATGGATTTTCACCTCGGCAACGCTTGCGATCGGCGGCGACTTCGGGCTCTTCCAGCGCGCGCTGGGCCTCGATCGCGCCGAGACGCGCTATTGGGAGAGCCCTTTCGACTACGCCCACCAGGCGCTGCTCTATCTTCCCCGCGATCTGCCTGAGCCCAACAGCCTGGAACACACCGATGCCGTCGTTGCCGCCGCGCTTCCCGTGCTGCAGGCGAGCCGCGGGCGCGCCTTCCTTCTGTTCACGACGCTGCGAGCGCTCGCTCGTGCTCGCGAAGCGCTCGCCGCGGCGGCTGCCCGCCGCGCATTCGCCTTCCCCGTTCTCGCGCAGGGCGACGGTTCGCGCACCGAGCTGCTGGCGAGCTTTCGGCGCCTCGGCAACGCCGTTCTGCTAGGCAGTCAAAGCTTCTGGGAAGGTGTGGACGTGCAGGGCGAGGCGCTGTCGCTGGTGGTCATCGACAAATTGCCGTTTGCGCCACCCGACGACCCTTTGTTCGCAGCGCGCCTCGAGCACATCGCGCGCGAGGGCGGCAACCCGTTTCTCGATTACCAGCTGCCGCAGGCCGCCATCAGCCTCAAGCAGGGCGCGGGGCGGCTGATCCGATCGGAGAGCGATCGCGGCGTGCTGATGATCTGCGACCCGCGGCTCGCCGACAAGGCTTACGGTCGGCGCATGGCGCACGCGCTGCCGCCGATGCGGCGCACGCGAGAGCTCGGGGACGTGATCGCGTTTTTCGCCGACTGCGGGCCGACCCACGGCGGTTGAGCCCCGCCGCGGCGTGCCGTCAGGGGGGCGGCATGCCACCCTCGTCGGCCTTGGACTTTGGAACGGTGTTTTTTTCGAGCAGCTGGAAGACCGAATCCCGCCCCCAGAACTGCCACCACGGAGGTGGTCCCGGAACGAAGTACTTTCCCTTCGGATAGGTGCTCTGAAGGATGCGCTTCGCGTCGTCGCCTAATTGCGGCAGGCCGAGCTTGTCGTAGCTGTACACCAGCAGGATCAGCGCGTCCTCGTTCGCCGGCGTCTGCGGGTAGTTGACCAGCGCCCCGTATGCACGGTTCGCCGCAGCGAGGTAGGCGCCTCGATTGTAGTAGTAGTTCGCGACGTGCACTTCGTACATCGCCAGTGCATTGACGAGATAGCGCATGCGCTGGGTGGAATCCTCCGCGTAGCGGCTGTCGGGAAAACGAGTCACCAGGTCCCTGAACGCGTTGTAGGATTCTCGCGCCAGCTTGGGATCGCGCTCGGACAGATCCTGTTCGACGACCCAGCCGAAGATGCCCTGGTCCTCGCGGAAGTTCACCACGCCCTTGAGGTAGTAGGCGTAGTCGACGCTGGCATTGTTGGGATAGGTGCGGATGAATCGGTCGCAGGCAGCGACCGCTGCGGCTGTCTCGCCAAACCGGTAGTTCGAATACGCGCCTTCGAGAATCGCCTGCTGCGCGTGCCTTCCGTAGGGGAAGCGGCCCTCGAGCGTGTCGAAGAGCTTGATGGCACGGGTATAATTGCCCGTCACCATCATGGTGTGCGCCTCGTCGTAGAGCTTCTCCGCGCTCCAGTCCGCCGTCTCGTCCTTGACTTCCGGCAACCAGCCGCAGCCGGTGACGAGCAGTCCAGTCACCAGCGCCGCGCAGCTCCATCCGATCTTCGACATCGTTGCGTTAGCGATCCCGTTGGCGAGTCTAAATTATAACCCAGCCCCTGACGCCCAATCCGGGAACGCCGCCATCGTCGTGACGATCCCTGCCGACTGTGCCGGGTTGCGCCTCGATCAGGCGCTCGCGCGTCTGCTTCCCGCGCATTCGCGCAGTCGCATACGCACCTGGATCGACGCCGGCAATGTCACGCTTTCGGGGAGCATCGTTGAGGCCAAGCAGCGTCTCGCCGGCGGTGAGCGCGTGCTCGTCGTTCCTCTGCCCGAGGCGCCGACAGCGGCGCTCAAGCCGCAGCAAATCTCTCTGTCCATCGTCTACGAGGACGAGACGCTGATCGTGATCGACAAGCCGCCGGGGCTGGTCGTTCACCCGGGCAGCGGCAACTGGAGCGGAACGCTCGCCAACGCCCTTCTGCATCACTCGCCGGCGCTGGCAGGTGTCGCTCGCGCAGGGATCGTGCACCGACTGGACAAGGACACCAGCGGCCTGCTCGTCGTCGCCAAGGCGGAGATCGCGCGGACCGATCTGGCGCGTCAGCTCCAGGCACGCACCGTGCATCGCGAGTACCTCGCGCTCGCCTCCGGAGACATCGCGCGCAGCGGCACGATCGACGCGCCGATCGGCCGCCATCCTGTGAAGCGCACGTCGATGGCGGTCGTCGGCAGCGGCAAGCCTGCGGTGACGCGCTACGAGGTACGCGAACGCCTGGGCGACTGCACTCTTCTCGCCTGCCGCCTCGAGACGGGGCGCACCCACCAGATTCGCGTGCACCTCGCCTCGATTCGCCATCCGCTGGTGGGTGATCCGGCGTATGGCAGGCGCGGCGGCATCGCCTTTCCCCGCCAGGCGCTGCACGCGTGGCGCCTGGGGCTCGTGCATCCCGCGACCCGCAAGCCGATGCACTGGGAGTCGCCGTTGCCGTCGGATTTCGCAGCGCTGCTCGCCTCGCTTCGCCTGCGCAAGGCGCCGCATGCCTGACGCCGCGATGTCGGCAATGCTCGCAGCCGCGGGGCTCGACTGGATCGTTCCCGACTGGCACGTGCCGGCCAATGTCCATGCCGTATCGACGACGCGCAGAGGTGCCGCGGGACGAGAAATGGATTTTTCGCCGCGCGGCGCGGACATCGGTGCGGCGCGCTCGACGTTGCGCAGCTTGCTGCCGGCCGAGCCGAGGTGGCTCTCGCAAGAGCACGGCCGCACGATCGTGTCTGCCGATGCCGACCAGCCGCGGGCACCGCAGGCCGACGGCGCGGTCGCGCGCGTGGCAGGGCGCGTATGTGCGGTATTGACCGCCGACTGCCTGCCGGTGCTGCTCGCCGACCGCGAGGGCAGCGTCGTCGCCGCCGTGCACGCTGGCTGGCGCGGACTTGCGGCGGGCGTGCTCGAGGCCGCCGTCGATGCCGTGTCCGTCGCTCCGGCGTCGTTGCTGGCATGGCTCGGCCCCGCCATCGGTCCAAGCGCCTTCGAAGTGGGCGCCGACGTCTACGCGGCGTTCTGCGACGCCGATCCGGCGGCGACCGTCTGCTTTGTCGCGGGCAGGCCCGGCAAGTGGTACGCCGACCTTTATGCGCTCGCGCGTCGCCGGCTGGCGCGATCCGGAGTAAGCGCGGTGTACGGCGGCGGACGCTGTACCTTCAGCGAGCGCGAGACCTTCTATTCGTACCGGCGCGGTGGAGCCGAAACGGCCCGCCGCATGGCGACGCTGGTGTGGCGCGAAGACGCCGCGTAACGCTTCCGTATAATCCGGCGACCCCCATGCTCGCTGCGCCAACCCCATTCGTCGCCATCGTGGTCGCCTGCCTGGCGGGTGGGCTGCTCGCCATCATCGCCGCGGCAGGCACGCTGACGCTGCACCCACGCTGGATTTCGGGGTTGATCAGTTTCGCGGTGGGCGCGCTGTTGGGCGCGGTATTCGTGGAGCTCCTGCCCCACGCGCTGGAGCAAGGCAGCACCCAGCGCGTGATGATCACCGTGCTTGCCGGTCTGCTGCTCTTTTTCCTGCTCGAAAAACTCGTCCTGTGGCGGCACAGCCACGATGCGGCGCAGGAGCTCCATGACCACATCGGCGCGAGCAGTCGCCCTGGACTGATGATCGTGATCGGCAACAGCGTCCACAACTTCTGTGACGGGATTGTGATCGCCGCCACGTTCATCGCCAACTTTGCATTGGGAACGACGACGGCGCTGGCCATCGTCGCGCACGCGATTCCGCAGCAGGTCGGCGATTTCGCGGTGCTGCTGCACTCGGGCTACACACGACGCCGTGCCTTTGTCTACAATCTGGCGACGGGCGTGGCGACTCTGGCCGGAGGGCTGGCAGGCTACGCGGCGCTTGCTACCATGCAGCAGATTCTTCCTACGGTGCTTGCTCTGGCGGCCGCGAGCCTGCTCTATGTCGCCGTTGCCGACCTCATTCCCAGCCTGCACCGACGCCCCGAGCCGGCGCAGACTGCTCTGCAGCTCGCGTTGATCGGGGTAGGCATCGGCATCATCGGCCTCGTACATGTGGCACTCGAGCACTGAAGCGGCGACCGGCTCCGGCTCCGCATTGAACGAATGGACTGCCCTCGCCGAGCAGTGGCAGACGCTCGGCCGCCAGTGGAGCGAGTGGTGGGCGCAGGCCGCGGCAAGCCTGCCCGCAGCCGCAAGTGTCGCGGGCGAGATCGGCAATTCGGGGCTGGCGCTGCCGCTTCCCCCGGCCGTCTGGGTCGACCCGGCGGCGGCGGCCGAGATCACGGAGCGCTACAACCGCAAGTTCGAGTCTCTGTGGATGCGAGCGCTCGAAGGCCGCGCGGGTCCCCCTGATGCAGAGCACCGCGATCGGCGCTTCGCGGCCCGGGAATGGCGCGAGCAGCCTTACTTCGCGCTGCTCCGCGACGCGTATCTGCTCTATTGCGACTACCTGCGCGAGCTCGGTGAGCAGGCTCAGGCCGACGAAGCGGGCAAGAAACGGCTCAAGTTCTTGCTGCGCCAATACCTCGACGCCGTCGCTCCGTCGAACTTCCTGGCGACCAATCCCGAGGCGATAAGGCTCGCGCTGGATTCCGCAGGCGAGTCGCTGGCGAGGGGCTTGTCGAACCTCGCCGCGGACGCGCAGCGCGGCCGCATCGCGATGACCGACGAAGCCGCGTTCGGCGTCGGGGTCAATCTCGCGATTACGCCCGGGGGCGTAGTGTTTCGCAACGAACTGATCGAGCTGATCCAGTACGCGCCAACGACCAAGGAGGTCTTCCGCCGTCCCCTCGTCATCATCCCGCCGTGCATCAACAAGTACTACATCCTCGATCTGAAGCCGGAGAACTCCTTTGTGCGCCATGCGGTCGAGCAGGGCCACACGGTGTTCATGGTGTCGTGGCGAAACATCACGCCGGAGCTGGGAAGGCTCGGCTGGGACGACTACCTCGAATCGGGCGTTCTGACAGCCTTCGACTGCGCGCGCGAGATCACGGCGAGCAAGAGTATCAACGCGCTCGGCTTTTGCGTCGGCGGAACGATGCTCGCCTGTGCGTTGGCGGTGCTCGCCGCGAGGCGCGACGGCAACGTCGCCAGCGCGACGTTCTTGACGACGATGCTGGACTTCGCCGACCCGGGAGAAATCGGCGTCTACGTCTCCCCCGAAGCGCTCGCTGCTCGAACCCCGACGCTCGCTTCCGGAGCGCGCATCCACGGCAGCGAGCTCGCCAACGCCTTCGCTAGCCTGCGCGCAAACGAGCTCGTCTGGAACTACGTCGTCGGCAATTACCTGAAGGGCCAGACGCCTCCCGCGTTCGACCTGCTCTACTGGAACAGCGACTCAGCGAATCTGGCCGGCCCGATGTACGCTTATTACGTGGGAAACATGTACATCGAAAATCGCCTGCGCGAGCCCGGAGCGCTGACCATGTGCGGCGAGCGGATCGACCTCGGCCGCATCGCGATGCCCGCCTATGTGTACGCCTCGCGCGAGGACCACATCGTGCCATGGCGCTCGGCATATCGGACGGTCGGCCTGCTGGGTGGTGATCCCTCGTTCGTGCTCGGCGCCTCGGGACACATCGCGGGAGTGATCAATCCCGCGTCGAGCAATCGGCGCAACTACTGGACCAACGAGCTGCTAACGGATGATCCGGATGACTGGCTTGCTCGCGCGCAAACGCACGCGGGAAGCTGGTGGCCGCACTGGGCGGCCTGGCTTGCGGACTATGGCGGCACGCGGCACGCGGCGCCGCGACATCCGGGTAGCAGGCGGTTCCGGGCGCTCGCTGCCGCGCCGGGGGACTACGTGACCGAGAAGGTCGTCTGACGCCCGCGAGCATCCGGCCTTGCGCTAGAATAGTCCAGCCATTACGCAAGCCGTGCTGTCGCGCGGCCTGCATCCCATCGGCGGTCGAGCCGTCGGAGGTTCGCGCCGGACCGCGAGGAACAATCGAAGAGGAGAACAATCATGGCACAGGACAAGCATCGCATCGCGCTGGTCACCGGCGGCATGGGGGGCCTCGGTGAGGCGATCTGCGTGAAGCTCGCCGCACTCGAATACACGGTAGTGACGACGCACTCGCCGGGCAACACCAAGGCGCGCGAGTGGCTCGAATCGATGCGCAAGCAGGGTTACACCTTCCACGCCTATCCCTGCGACGTCGTGAGCTGGGATTCCTGCACGGCGTGCGTCGCGCAAGTCGTCAAGGAAGTCGGCCCTGTGGACGTCCTCGTCAACAACGCCGGAATCACCCGCGACACGACTTTCAAGAAAATGGACAAGGCCAGTTGGGACGCCGTGATCCGGACCAACCTCGATTCCTGCTTCAACATGACCAAGCAGGTTTGCGACGGCATGGTCGACCGCGGCTGGGGCCGCATCATCAACATCTCTTCGGTCAACGGGCAGAAGGGCGCGTTCGGCCAGGTCAATTACTCGGCGGCGAAAGCTGGGATGCACGGCTTTACCAAGGCGCTCGCGCTGGAGGTTGCGAGAAAGGGCGTTACCGTCAACACCATCTCGCCGGGCTACATCGGCACCAAGATGGTCATGGCGATTCCCCAGGAGGTGCTCGACTCCAAGATCATTCCGCAGATCCCCATGGGTCGTCTGGGCAAACCCGACGAAGTTGCTGGGCTGGTCGCTTATCTTGCCAGCGAGGAAGCGGCGTTCGTCACCGGCGCCAACATCGCCATCAACGGCGGCCAGCACATGTTCTAGATTGCGGTGGCGGCAAGAACAAAAAAACCCCGCAGGTTGCCCTGCGGGGCGAGGCTGTATCATTTAGGAGGAGGAAAATGATACAGAAGGAGACTTTGGCTCCGTGCTGGGATCGCTCCTCCGGATTCAAGTTCCGAGTTCGCCTCGCTGTTGGCACTTAGGCAGCGCGGCGTCCCTTGGGCGAGGTCGTCGCCTTGGCCGCATTCGCCGCATTGGCGGTCGCCGCACGCACCGACGCGTCGGCGAAGTTGACTACCTGCTTGGTCGCCTTCGAGAACTGGTCGAACGCCGCGGTGGTCGCCGCCATCGATGACTTGAGCGCCGTCACCGCCACGTCGGAACCCGCCGGCGCATCCTTCGCCGCCTTCTCCACCCACGCCGCTACACCCTTGGTGTACGCCGCCCACGCTTCCTCGGCCAGCGCCGAAATGTCGGCTTGCGTCTCCGAGGCGATCTGATAAACGCCGCGCGAGTAGCCCAGCGCGCTTTGCACGCCGGCCTCGGTGAGCTTGGCGCGCACCGCCACGAACTCCTGCACGTCCTTGATCCCAGCCACCGTGTTGGCGGCCTCAACACCCTGCTCGAGCGCCGACTTGGCGGCTTGGAGATTCAGCTTCGCCAGCCGCTCAGCGTTCTCCAGCGACAGCGACGCCAGCCTGATGGCGTTGGCGTAGCCCGCCTTGTTGATCTCGGCAAACTGCTCACTTACGTTGTACATGATCGATCCTTTCCGGTTGAGGTTGAGTCGAAGGACCCTAAAGCGGGGTCCACCTTTCGCTTGTTGCACGGGCCGCTTCTGGCCGCCTCGCCCTCCTGGCAGCGACCCTTAGATTGTTCCGTTTTGCTGCACCGCACAAAAGCCATTCTAGGAGGGCATCGACCCGAAGTCAAGCGTTTTTTGTGCGTTGCATCAAGCAGCCCTCCTGGCCTCGAAAAGGCCGTTTCAAACGCCAAGAAAATCAGCAGTTTATAATTCCATCTTCCGATTCGGGAGAAGGTGATGACCAAACCGATCCGCGTCATCAAGAAATATCCCAACCGCCGCCTCTACGACACCGCCAACAGCGGCTACATCACGCTGGCGGACGTAAAGCAGATGGTCTTGGACTTCGTCGACTTCCAGGTAATCGATGCCAAGACAGGAGGCGACCTCACCCGCAGCATCCTGCTGCAGATCATCCTCGAGGAGGAGTCCGCCGGAATGCCGATGTTCTCCAGCGAGATGCTGTCGCAGATGATTCGCTTCTACGGCAATGCCCTGCAGGGCATCATGGGCAACTACATGGAGCAGAACGTCAAGGCGTTCCTCGCCATCCAGAACAAGCTGCAGGACCAGGCCAAGCAGATCTACGGCGACAAGCTGATGCTCACGCCTGAGCTCTGGAAGCAGTTCCTGCAGATGCAGGCCCCCGCCATGCAGGGCATGTTGGGCAATTATCTGGAGCAGAGCGCCAAGCTGTTCATGGACATGCAGCAGCGCATGCAAGACCAGACACGCGGATTGTTCACCGCCTTCCCCTTCCCCAACTTCGGGGTGCCCCAGGCTCCCGAGGACGAAAAGAAGCGCTGATCGCATACGAGCAGCGCACAAGCTGCATTGCAGCAGCGCCGATTGCGGCGCTGCGCAATCGCCGTTCCCCGCAATGCCACCCCGATCCGCTGCCGCACCTCGCGTGGGATTCGTGTCGCTGGGTTGCCCCAAGGCCCTGGTCGATTCCGAGCAGATCCTGACCCGGCTGCGCGCCGAGGGCTACGCCGTCTCGCCCACTTACGGCGAGGCCGAGCTGGTAGTCGTCAACACCTGCGGTTTCATCGACGCCGCGGTCGAGGAGTCGCTGGCCGCGATCGGCGAGGCGCTGTCCGAGAACGGCAAGGTCATCGTCACCGGATGCCTCGGCGCGAGGGCGAATGGCGAGTTCGTCCGCGCGGCGCATCCCAAGGTGCTGGCCGTTACAGGTCCGCACTCGACCCCGGAGGTCATGGACGCGGTGCATGCGCACCTGCCCAAGCCCCACGACCCTTTCTTCGATCTCGTTCCCGCACACGGCATCAAGCTGACGCCGAAGCATTACGCGTATCTCAAGATCAGCGAGGGCTGCAACCACCGCTGCACGTTCTGCATCATTCCGTCGATGCGAGGCGATCTCGTGAGCAAGCCGATCGGCGAAGTGATGAACGAAGCCGAGAACCTGCTCAAGGCAGGTGCGAAGGAACTATTGGTGATCTCGCAGGACACCAGCGCCTACGGGGTCGATGTCAAGTACCGCACCGGGTTCTGGCGTGGACGGCCGCTGAAGACTCGGATGACGGATCTGGTCGCTGCCCTCGGAGCTCTGGCCGCGGAGCACGGCGCATGGGTCCGCCTGCACTATGTTTATCCCTATCCGCACGTGGACGAGGTGATACCCCTCATGGCGGAGGGGCGCGTTCTGCCATATCTCGACGTGCCGTTCCAGCATGCGAGCGCCCGGATCCTCAAGCTCATGAAGCGTCCCGCGAGCGCGCAAGGCAATCTCGACCGCATCCGGGCGTGGCGCAAGGTCTGTCCCGAGCTGACCATTCGCTCGACCTTCATCGTCGGTTTCCCCGGCGAGACCGAGACCGAATTCGAGGAGCTGCTCGCCTTCCTCGACGAAGCGCAGCTCGATCGGGTCGGGTGCTTCGCCTATTCGCCGGTCGATGGCGCCGCTGCGAACGCGCTGCCCGGCCACGTGCCGGAAGCGGTCAAGGAAGAGCGGCGCCGGCGATTCATGGCGGCGCAGGCGAGGATCAGCAGGGCGCGGCTGCGCGAGAAAGTGGGCAGAACGTTGACCGTTCTCGTCGACAGGATCGAGGGCACAGGCGCGATCACCCGCGGCACCGCCGATGCGCCCGAGATCGACGGCGTCGTCCGGATCGACAACGGCGGTGCGCTCGCTCCCGGGTCCTTCGCCCGCGTTCTGATCACCGCGTCGCACGAGCATGACCTCGTGGGAAGGCTCGCCGCCGCGTAGCTGCGGCCGGTTCGCACAACTGACGGAGGGTGCGCCTCTGTCGATCTACGCCAACGGGGCGCCAGCCGTGTCCAAGCGAGCGCTTCGGTATAATTGGCGGGCTGTCCCGCAGCAATCCCCCCAGCCGCAACAGCCGAGGCATTCACCGATGCGTCACCTGCTGGCTCGTCTCACTGCCGCCACGCTACTCCTCTCAGCAACCGGCGCGCATGCCTCGCTTTTGTCGGGTGAGGCGCTCGATACCGCGGCAGACGTCCTGGCTATCATCGTGCTGATCATCGTGCCGATCGTGGCGATCGTCGTGTTCTGGCTGGTTCACGTGTTGCCCGAGCGTTTCGCCGAAAAGCGCCACCACCCGCAGACCGAAGCGATCACGACCTTGTGCCTGCTGTCGCTGCTGTTCGGCGGGCTGCTCTGGCCGATCGCCTGGCTGTGGGCATTCACCAAGCCGGTCGCGTACAGAGTGGCCTACGGCACCGACAAGGGAGAGGAATGGCACGAGGCGATGGGCGAGAAGGCCAGGGCCGGTGAACTGCTGCAGGACGAGCTCGATCATCTCAGGACCGAGCTCGACCAGATGGCAGCCAGGGGTGCGCTGCCGCCAAACCTCCGGCAGCTGCGCTCCGATCTCGACCAGCTCCAGGCGGCGCCTGCGGCCGCCCCGCCGGTCGCAGGAGGAAAGGCGTAATGGAAATCCTCCTCCTCGGCATCTACTCGTTTTTCGTCTGGCTGATCTTCATCAAGTTCAAGTGGCTGCCGTGGAACATCTATTCGCAGGTCACGGTCGTCGTCATCCCGATCGTCGCGCTCACCGCGTTGATCCTGACGCTCAACATCGTTGCGCCGTCGTCTCCCGATGTCCGCGTCTTCCGCTACACGGTGCCGATCGTGTCGCAGGTCCGGGGGCGCGTGATCGAGGTTCCCATCGAAGAAGGGAACGTTCCCGTGAAAAAGGGCGACGTGCTGTTCCGCATCGACCCAACGCCCTACCAGCTTCAGGTCGACACCCTCGCGGCCCAGCTCTCCAACGCGGTAGCGCAGCAGAAGGAAATCGAAGAATCGCTCAAGGGAGCGCAAGCCAAGGTCACGGAGACCAAAGGCGCCATCGAGCAGGCGACCGCGCGGACTGCCGAAGTCAATGCCAAGCTCGATCTCGCGCGCAAGCGCGTCGCCCAGTACCGCGAGCTCGTCGCCACAGGCGCTGGAAGCAAATTCGATCTCGAGCAGGCGGAAGCCAACCTCGCCGAACTGACGGGCCAACTCAGTGCCGCTCGCAGCGCCGAGGCGCAGGCACGCGCCGGTGAGCAGCAGGCGATCGCTAGTCGGGAGCAGGTGCAACAAAAGCTGGGAGCGAAGGTGAACGGAGAATACGCACAGGTCGCGCAGATCCGCGCGCAGCTCGAGAGCGCGAAATGGGATCTCGACCAGACCACCACGCGCTCGCCATGCGACTGCTACGTGGTCAATCTGCAGCTTCGACCTGGCGGATTCGTCGCCGGGCTCCCGGTCGCACCGGTGATGACGCTGGTCGAGACGACCGGCACCGTCGTCGCGCTCTACCGCCAGAACGAGCTGCACCAGGTCGCGCCGGGCAACGAGGCCGAGTTCGCGCTGGAAACCCTCCCTGGGCAGATCATCAAGGCCAAGGTCAACTCGATTGTCTGGGCGTCGGGCGCCGGACAGATGCCGGCGACCGGAACCGTGCCGATGACCGGCGTTCTCACGGCGCCGGCGCAGCGCTTCGCCGTCAAGTTCGACGTCGCCGACAAGGACAAGGAGCTCTTCCTCGCCGCCGGCGCCGCGGGCGACGCCGCGATCTATACCGACCACGCGGAGTTCCTGCACATCATCCGCAAGGTCATCATTCGCGTGGGCTCGTACCTGAATTACCTGATCCTGAAGCTGCACTGACGCGATGCGGATTCCGCGCACATCAGCCCTCATCGTCGCGGTCGCGCTCACCGGCTGCGCGCTCAACCCGCCCCCCGCGCGCGACGAGGTCGCCAGACAGGCGATGTTGAACCTAACTCCGCCTGCGCAGTGGACTGCGGGCGGCACTGCCGGCTCGGTCGCCAACGACTGGCTCGCGTCGTTCAACGACCTTTGGCTCAACGAGCTGGTCAAGGAAGCCATCGCTTACAACGCTGACCTGCGCATCGCGGCGGCGCGCGTCGATGCCGCGGTCGCATATCTCGCCGCCGCAAAGTCCCCCGCGTGGCCGCAGGTGAACCTGGTCGCCCGAGGAGGCGGCAAGATGAGCGGGGACTCCTCCGGCCTGTCGGGCGTCGGCTTGTTCGCTACGTGGGAACTCGATCTCTGGGGCCGCGTCCGGACCGAGGTGCGCGCGTCCGAGATGCAATACGAGTCGGCGCAGCTCGACGCCGAGTACGCGCGGCAATCGATCGCCGCTTTGGTCGCAAAGGGCTGGATCCTCGCGATCGAGGCCCGGTTGCAAAGGACGCAGGCCGAGGCGTCGTTGAAGGCGGCCGAAGAACTGGCTGCGCTCGTGCAGGACCGATTCCGTGTCGGCATCGGCGACGAATTCGAGCTTTCTCTTGCACAAGCGAACGTCGAGAGCTTCCGAGACACGGTGCAGAACCTCGAGCTCGCTTACGCGAATGCCCTGCGCGCGCTCGAAGCGCTGTTGGGGCGCTATCCTGCTGCCGCAGTCGCCGTAGCCGTAGCGCTTCCTCCGTGGCCTGGCGAAGTTCCGGCGGGACTGCCTTCCGAGCTGCTCGAACGCCGGCCCGACGTCGTTGCGGCGGAGCGTCGCGTCGCGGCGGCGTTCTATCGCACCGAAGAGGCAAAGGCGGCGCGCCTGCCACGCATCACGCTGGTGGCGAATTACACATCGATCTCCTCCGAACTGTTCGTGATAAAGAACCGCGACAATCCGCTGTTCAGCGCCGGCGCGGGACTGATACAGCCGATCTTCCTGGGGGGGCTGCTGCAGGCCCAGGTGGACGTGCGCACGGCAGAACAGCAGGCCGCGATCGCCGAATACGGCAAGATCGGACAGCGCGCATTCGGAGAGGTCGAAGGCGCGCTTTCCGCAGGGTTCACCGCGACGCAACGCGAGGAAATCCTCGCTCGTGCGGTGCGCGATAACGTGCGCGCGCTCGAGCTCGCGAATACCCGCTTTCGTGTGGGCTCGATCGATTTGCGCGGAGTGCAACAGCAGCAGCTGTCGCTCTACGCGGCGAACGTCGCCCTGTTGCGAATGCAGGCAGAGCGGCTCGTCCAGCGCGTCAACCTGCACCTCGCGCTCGGAGGGAGCTTCGACCCGATGCCGGAGGCCAAGACCAGCGATGCCTCGGGCTTGCTCCGACAGTCCGAGCGCTGACAGTCACGGCGATGAGGTCCAACGCCGATTCAGGCGTACCGACTGAGGCGCTACGAAAACAGCCCTACCCTCTTCTTCCAATATACCCAATTCGGCCAAAGCCAAATAAGACTTGCCAAGATAAGCCGAAGGGCGAGCGGCAATGCGAGGTCACCAAGGCTGTCACGAGTCCAGCGAGTCGATGTCAACGTTCTTATACCCAGCGCGACGAAACCGGGGAAGCTGCCGTCAAAATCGCGAATCGACACGGGAACGAGGAATGCCACGTAGACGAGCGCGAGCGCAACCCAATTCCATTGCCACGCCCAAAGCTTCTTCTTATGGAGACCAAGGGCCACGGTGATGCAAAGTACGGCGATTGGAAGGTTCTCGTATCGGAATCTGGGCAGATCGAGAGACGCGAGAAATGCGGCGACGGTCGCCACGGGAAGGCCGACGTAGTTCCAGAATTTCAGCCACCTGGTTCCAAGCACTGTCGTGTCAGTGGCCATTTCGCTGTTCACCCATTGTTAGTGCAGCGGCGGCGATCTTGCGGAGGCCGCTTCGGCCTCTCTGACGAGGTGAACGCTTTTCACTGGGCAGGAGGTTTCGACACGTTCGGCTCGGTTCTGGTTTCGGCCTCGGTAAAGTTGGCAGCAGTATCGACCCAGCCACCGCCCATGGCTTTGTAGATGTCGACGGTCGTGACGCACAGCGCGGCCTGAGCCGCAGCCCAGTTGAGCTCGGCGGGGAACAGTTGCTCCTCGGCTTGGAGCACCGTCGAGTACGGTTCGCGGCCGCCGTCATAAAGGTATTGGGCCAGCCGCGCGTAGCCGCGCAGCGCCTTCACGAGCCGCTCTTGAGCCGCGACCTGCTCTGCAAGCTCCGCACGTGAGGCCAGCGCGTCGTCAACGTCCGCGAACGCTCGCTGGATCGCCTGCTGGTAGGCGAGCAGCGCCGCGTCGTGTGCTGCTTCCGCCTGCTGCACCTGGCCGTAGATCAGGCCGCCAGTGAAGATTGGGCCAATAATATTGCCGGCGAAGTTCCACACGCGGGTGGGTCCACTGAAGAGGTTGTTCAGATCCGTGCTCGCGTTGCCGAAAGCCCCGGTTAACGAAATCGTCGGGAAGTACTGCGCCTTCGCCGCTCCAATCTGCGCGTTCGCGGCGACCAGCTGTTGCTCGCTCTGCAGAAGGTCAGGACGGCGCTCCAGCAGATCCGAAGGCACCCCTGCAGGGATAGCCGGCAGCGTCAACGCGAAAATGTCCTTGCCGCGCGGAATCGCGCCGGGATTCCTGCCCAGCAGGATCGACAGCGCGTCCTGAAGGATCGCGATGTCGCGACGGATCAGCGGTATCTGCGCGGCGGCGGTCTCGTAGCGTGCGC
This sequence comes from Casimicrobiaceae bacterium, assembly GCA_035623155.1. Lineage (GTDB taxonomy): Bacteria > Pseudomonadota > Gammaproteobacteria > Burkholderiales > Casimicrobiaceae > PALSA-1003. The sequence goes on from DASPTZ010000173.1 coordinate 34,267, forward strand.
GCGCCTGCTCGACATTCATCTCCGAGACGCGACCGTACTTGTACTTGAGCTCCATCAACCGTAACGATTCCGCATAGCTCGCGCGCGTGCGCTCGGCCATCGCGAGCTGCTCGTCGAGACCGCGCAGTCGCAGGTAGTCAGTCGCAACCGAAGCAACGAGGCTCAGGATAACGCCGCGCCGCGCTTCCTCAGTGGCGAGCAGATTCGCTTGCGCTGACTCGGTCAGACGGCGGACGCGGCCCCAAAGATCGATTTCCCAGCTCGCCCCTGCGAACACCTGGTAGAAGTTCGTAGGATTCGAGATGTTGGACGGGAGCGCCGCGGTTCCCTGCGCGGAGAAGCGGTACCGGCCCCCCGTCGCCTGGTAGTTGAACTGCGGAAACAGCGGCGAGCGCGTGCTCGTCACCACACCGGCGGCGCGCTGGACATTGGTGGCGGCTATCTTGACGTCCCGGTTGTTCGCCAGCGCCTCGGTGATCAACTGCTCGATCACTGGGTCATCGAACTCCTTCCACCACGCGAGGTCCGCCGTGCCCGCCGTCGCTTGGGGCTCATAAAGGTATGCCTTTGGAGCATCGATCGCCGGGCGGTGATAGTCGGGCCCCATCATGCAGCCGGCGAGCAACGTGCAAAGTGCGACGGACGTGACGATGCAGCGCATGTCAGTCGCCTGGTTGCACACGCGGAGCGGGGACCGTCGCGCCGCTTTTGTCGCCGCCGCGCTGCTTGTCGTTGGGCTCCTTGCCCCCGAACACTTTCGCGCTCGCGCTCTGAAGGGTGTAGTAGAACATCGGGATGAAAAGGATGGCGATGATCGTTGCAACGAGCGTACCGCCGATGACGCCGGTTCCGATCGAATGGCGACTGTTGGCAGATGCCCCGGTTGCGATGGCGAGCGGGACGCAGCCCAGGACGAACGCGAACGAGGTCATGACGATCGGCCGCAGCCGCAAGCGCGCAGCCTCCTTCGCGGCGTCGTAGAGCGATTTGCCTTCCTTCTTGTGCAACTCGACCGCGAACTCGATGATCAGGATCGCGTTCTTGGCGGCGAGCCCAATCAGCGTGATGAGGCCGATCTGGAAATAGACATCATTTTCGAGGCCGCGCAGCGCGACGGCGAGCAGCGCACCGAGAATCGCGAACGGTACCGCCAGCATTACACCGACCGGCAGCGCCCAGCTCTCGTACTGCGCCGACAGAATGAGAAACACGAAAATCAGGCCGAAAACGAACGCGATTGCCGAAGTTGCGCCGGACGAAACCTCTTCCCGCGCCTCGCCCGCCCACTCGTACGCGTAACCGGGCGGCATGACTTCCTCCGTAACCTGGCGGATCGCAGCGAGTGCCTGACCCGAGCTTACGCCTGGCGCAGGCGCGCCGTTGATCGCGATCGCTGGATAGTTGTTGAACCGGGTCACCAGGTCGGGACCCGTCACGTACCTGGTGGTGACCAGCGCCGACATCGGAATCATTTTGCCGTCGCGGTTCTTCACGTAGAACCGACCGATGTCCTCGGGCGTCATGCGCGAGCTCGGCTCCGCCTGGAGAATCACCTGGTACAGGCGTGAATCCTTCGGAAACTGGCTTACGTAGAGCGAGCCGAACATCGTTTGCAAGGTCGTGTACGCATCCTGCACGGGCACCCCGAGGACCTCCGCCTTCTCGCGGTCGACGTCGGCGAGCAGCTGCTGTCCGTCGGCGCTGATCGTCGTGTTGACCCCGGAGAGCTCGGGTCGCGTTCGCGCGTTCGCGATGATCTGCTTGACCACGTCGCCAAGCTGACCGTAGGTGCCGCCGCCCTGCTGTTCGATCCAGATCTGAAAGCCGGCAGTGATACCAAGGCCGGGGATCGCGGGCGGATTGACGGGAACGACGAGGGCCTCGTGGATATTGGCATAGTCTTTACGGACCGAGGCGATCACTGCGTCGGCTGACAGGTCGGCGCCCTTGCGCTCCTCGTAGTTCTTGAGCGAAACGAACAGGACACCGTAGTTCGACTTGTTCTGGGAATCGATCAGGCTGTAGCCGTCGACTTCGGAAACGTTGGCGACCGCCGCGTTCTTGCGGATGATCTCGGCTGCTTTACGTCCGACGTCACCCGTCCGGTCGAGGCTTGCCGCATCGGGCAGAAAATACGGCACGAAGAGGTATCCCTGGTCTTCCTGCGGCACGAAGGCGGTCGGAATCACCTTGAACATAGCGACGACGCCCGCGACAACCAGTGCGAATACCGCGAACGCAATCACCCAATGCCGCATCACCGACTCGACGAGGTGCACGTAGCCGTTCGTAATCCGAGTGAACGAGTCATCGAAGGCCTTGAAGAAGCCCTTCTTCTCGCCCTTGTGCGGCTTGATCAGAAGGGCGGCAAGCGCGGGCGAGAGCGTCAGCGCGACGATCCCGGAAAAAACCATCGAGATCGCGATCGTCACTGCGAACTGCTTGTACAAGGAGCCGGTGATGCCTCCCAGGAACGCGACCGGCATAAACACGGCGTTCAGCACCAGCACGACCGCGATGACCGGTCCCGCGACCTCGCTCATCGCGCGCTTCGCGGCCTCGCTCGGGGAGAGGCCGAACTCCGCCATATTGCGCTCGGTGTTCTCGACGACGACGATCGCATCGTCCACGACGAGACCGATCGCGAGGATCATGCCGAACAGGGTGAGCATGTTGATCGAGAAGCCGAAGACCAGCATCCCCGCCATCGCGCCGAGGACCGAGATCGGGACGGCGAGGGTCGGAATCAGCGTCAGCCGGAAGCCGTGGAGAAAGATGAAGACGACCAGCACGACCAGCACGACGGCCTCGTAGAAGGTCTTGATGACCTCGTCGATCGAAGCCTGCACGAACAGCGTCGTATCCAGTGCGACCTCGTACTTGAGCCCTTCAGGGAAGGACTTAGAAAGCCTCGCGAGCGTGGCACGAACGTCCTTCGAAACCTGGATCGCGTTCGCTCCCGGCTGCTGGTACACGGCGATCAGCGTCGCCGGCTTGCCCTCGTAAGACGTGCGCAGGGTGTAGGCCTGAGCGCCGAGGGTCGTGTATCCGACGTCCTTCACGCGCACCAACGCAGCAGCGTTGTTTTCCGCACGCACGATCATGCTGTCGAATTGCGAAGGCTCCGTGATCGTCGTCGTCGTTACCGGAAACGTTTGCTTGACGGGGTATGGAGTGGGGGGAGCGCCGATTCGGCCAACAGCGAACTGCTGGTTCTGCTGTTTGACCACATTCGCGACGTCGCTCGCGCTCACCCCAAGCTGCGCCATCCGGTCGGGCTTGAGCCAGACTCGCATCGCGTACTCGGGGACGCCGAAAATCGCCGCCTGGTTCGCGCCATTGATCCGGTTGATCGTGCTCAGGATCTGGACGTTCGTGTAATTGGAGATGTAGTCGGCGTCATATCTTCCGTCGGGCGAGTAGAACGCCAGCACCATCAGGAAGGTGTTGGTCTTTTGCTGGACGTCCACACCTTGGGCCTGCACCGCCTGCGGCAGCTGCGCCATCGCCTGGCTCACGCGGTTTTGCACGTCGACCTGTGCCAGCTTCGGATCGGTGTCGATCGTGAAATAGATTGTCAGCGTGTAATTGCCGGTCGACGAGCTGGTCGACGACATGTAGATCATGTTGGTGGCGCCGTTTACCTGCTGTTCGATCGGCGCCCCCACGTTTTGCGCAACGAGCGTCGCGTTTGCGCCGGGATAGGTGGCCGTCACCTGGATCTGTATCGGCGTGATCTGAGGGTACTGCGCGATCGGCAACTTGACCATCGCGACCAGCCCCGTGATCGAGATGACCAGTGCAATGACCGTCGAGAAAATCGGGCGGTCGATGAAGAAGTCGGTGAACATCTGCGACGCTCCGAGCTAGCGTTTGGCGGACGGGTCGGCGGGAGCCACTCCGGATTTCGCGTCGCTTGCCGAACCTTTGACCTGGGCGTTGGCCAGTGAATCGACGACCTTCACCGGCGCGTCGGGTGCCAACCGCATGATGCCATCGGTGACCACGGTATCCCCCGCCGAGAGCCCCTTGTTGATGAACCAGCCGCCGCCGTTCCAGGAGCCTGCTTCCACAGCTCGCATCTGTGCCTTTGCGTCCTTGTCGACGACGAAGACGAAATGGCCTTGCGCTCCCTGCAGCACCGCCTGCTGCGGAACAAGGATCGCGTTCGGCCGCGAGGCCCCGGATACCCGAACCCGCACGAATTGCCCCGGCCGCAGCACGGATCCGGGATTGGGCAATGTGGCGCGGACGAGGAACGTGCCGGTTTGCTGATTGTATTCTGCGTTGGTGAAGGTGATTCGGCCCTTGTTCGGAAACACGGAGCCATCGGCGAGCACGACCTCGACCACGAAGCTATCTGCCTTGGGAAGCGTCAGTCGTCCCGCCGCCTGTTCCGTGCGCAGGCTCAGCATGTCGTTCTCGGACAGCGTGAAATTCACCCAGATGGGATCGACCTGATCGACGGTGGTGAGAAGGCTGCTCTGCCCGCTCAGGTACTGCCCTTCCTGGATGCGGGCGAAGCTCGACAGGCCGGTAACCGGTGTGGTGATCGTCGTGTAGCCGAGATTGAGCTGCGCCTGCTCGACATTGGCCTTGGCGGTCTCGACAGCCGCTGCGGCGGCCTGCTGCTGCCCGGTGGCGTCGTCGAGCTCCTTCTGCGACAGCGCGTTCAGCGCAGCCAGCGGCTTGACCTGCGCGAGATTGTCGTTGGCAACCTGAAGCCGCGCCTGCTGTTCGGCAAGCGCCCCCTTATAGGCATTGAGCGTCGCCTGGAAGGGCTTCGGATCCTGGAGGAACATGACGGCGCCCGCCTTGACCAGACTGCCCTCTGTATACACGCGCTTTTCGAGGAAGCCGCTCACGCGTGCGACGATCTGCACCTGATGCGAACTCTGCGTCTGCCCGACATACTCAAAGGTGACAGGTGTGTCGCGGGGCGCGACCTTGATTGCGACCACCTCGACCGGCGGGCGCGCTTCGGGCTTCGCTTCTTCCTTGGCGCAACCAAGGACCAGCACCATTCCAATACCAGCAATCAGCAGCCAACGCATGAGAATCGACTCCTCGTGCATCCCTTGGGAAAAAGCGATGCCGTTGCAGCCTCTCTCAGGTAAACAGGCGGAAGCTGCAGCGTCGTTCCGCTCAATGATGTTGCGACAATCTCGGGTGTTCGGGTCGGGCGTACTGCTTCAGCGCGGGATTTGAATTTTATCGCATCGAAGTCGATCTGTTACAGGCAAGGGGTGGCGCCGATTGGCGTCCACGAATGCGAACTCTGTTCGCCTCCCGAGTCGCAGACTGTTGCGGTAGATTGTTTCGAACATCGGAGTCCTGCAGCATCCGGTGCCTGATCGTATCCCTGCACCAGTCGGCCCAATAGGGCCCGGCCACGATCCTGCAAGCGCCTGATTTTGCGACCAGTCTCGCGCGTCCCTGAGGATTTGAACCATAGTCAGCTGGCTCGTGGTCATAGGCGTCGCCGGTTGCCGAGCACGTGCAGCCGGTTCCGCTGTTCTGATCAGCGTTGTTGGCGTGTGCTGCCTTGTAGCTCCTTCGCCGGCAGTTGCACCGCTGCCAGTTGGCGCGCCAGGTCGTTCAGTATCGCCGCCCAGGCCGAGCTCAATGCCGCGGCAAGCTGGTCAGGGCCGCGCCCTGAGAGCGCGACCCGCTGCGTGAGCTCGGTCTGCCACACTGGAACGCCGCTCACGTTGCGACCATCGATCAGGAAGAATTTCGCCGAGAGCAGCGCCGCGGGCTTGGCAGCATCGCGATAGTCCCCATAGAGTTCGCTCACGAAGCCTTCGAGCACGTAGTCGCCGTTCGCGTTGGCGGATGATGGCAACACGTCGTTGAACACCCTGGCGGCCGCGAGCCAGGTCGCGGCGCTTTCAGTGAGCATCGCCGAAGGCGCGACGAAGAACTCGTTGTAGAAGTCAGCCTCGTACTTGAGATCCGTCTCGCGGTAGACAAGGTCCTTGCCGCGGAATTGCGCGGCTACGGCGATCGCTCCGACTTTGAGCGTCCCTTGCCGCGGCGTGTTCGCGGCCTGTGCCGGAGGCTGGGGTTGCAGGAGGTACGTCTGCTTGACTGGGGCGGGGCGCGAGAGGCCACAGGCGGCGAGCAGGCCGACCATCGCGGCTATGAGAGCTCGAAGCGTGACGGAACGGGCTAGGGCACAGCAAGGCAGCGTCATTGGGCACCTTTGGCCGGCGGCGGCGGCTCTCCGAAGAGCACGCCGGATGGGTAGCGCTTAGCGTTCTCGGTAAGGTCGCGCAGGTTGTCAGATATCTGGCGCAGATTCTCGATCGTCGTCGACAAATCGGCTTCACCGCCGCCAAGGATCCGGTCGAGCCGCTCCAATGTGCGCCGCAGATGTTCGAGAGTGGCGACGAGGTTCGGGTCCTCGACGAGCTTTCTTGCCCCTGCGAGGGCTGCATCCGTGTTGCCGGGCAGTGTCTTCCACGCCGGATCGTCGAGGATGGCGGCAAGCTTCTGGTTGCTGGTCCGAAGCTCGGCGAGCAGCGCCGCCCCCTCCTTGCCTAGCTTGTCCATTGGCAGCTGATCGAGCTTGGTATCGATCTTGGCGAGCACCTGCTTGGTTTGCTCCGAGATCCTGGCCGAGTCTATCGCCTCGACACGCTTGTTGGTGGTTACCAGAAGCTTGTTCAGGTTGGTGAACGTCGCCTCGAGATCGAGCCTGCGCAGGTGATCGAGGATGTCGGACGCTGCGGCGACGAACTGCGTCACCGTCGATCTCGCGGTGGGAATGTACAGATTATCCGGCTCCCACTTGATGGGCAGAATCGCATTCTTATCCGGATCGACGTAATCGATTTCGAGATAGTTGGTCCCGGTGATGCCCTGCGGCGCGAGGCGCACACGCAGTCCTCTGTCGATCTCAGCCTTCAGGCTCTCGGGCCTGCTCAGATCGCCCGCGCCCGTGCGCCCGCCGATCAGCCGCGGCAGGATCGTCGCCTCGACCATGACGTAACGCAACCGCTCCTCCATGGGAACGTCGAGCTGGTACCTGGTATAGGTGAACCCTATCCTCTTCACCTCGCCGACGATCACGCCGCGGTACTTCACCTTCGAGCCCAGATCGAGACCCTGCACCGACTCGTCGAAGTAGGTTTCCATGAGGAGCTTCGACTGAAGCAGCTTCCCCGCTCCCAGCATCACCAGCAGCGCCGCCAGCGAGACTGTCGCGCCGATGACGAACAGGCCGATCTTGAAAAAGTTCGCCTGTGCGCTCATTGCTCACGGTCGGCGCGCGTGCCGGAGGCGCACCCTCCCCGGCGGGGAAGGGACCGCGGCGAGGAACCTCCCAACTGGGAAAGCGAGATCACGTCGCCTCCGCGGCGGCCTCGCGCCTGAAGAATTGCCGCACCCACGGGTCGTCGCTCGAGTCGCGCAGCACCTTCGGATCGCCCTCGGCGATGATGCCCTGCTTGCGCTTATCGAGCATGATCACGCGGTCGGCGACCGTGTAGATGCTGGCCAGCTCGTGGCTGACGATGACGAAGGTGATATGCAGGCTCTTGGCGAGCCTCAGGATCAGTTCGTCGAGCGTGGCGGAGGTGATCGGGTCCAGGCCCGCCGACGGCTCGTCGAGAAACAAGATCGTCGGATCGAGCGCCATGGCTCGGGCGATGGCCGCCCGCTTCTGCATGCCGCCGCTCAGCTCGGCGGGCATGTGCCCGCAGAACTGATCCAGCCCGACCAGCCTGAGCTTGGTTCTCGCGAGCAAATCCATCGCTTCGTCGTCGAGTGCGGTGTACTCCTCGAGCGGAAGGCGCACGTTCTCCAGCAGCGTCATCGACCCGAACAGCGCGCCGCTCTGGTACATGACGCCGATCTTCCTGAGAATCGCGTAATGCGCCTCGCCTTCAGCGGTCACGATGTCATCGCCGTCGATCAATACCCGGCCGGACATCGGCTCATAAAGGCCAATCATGTGCTTGAGCAGCGTGCTCTTGCCGCTACCCGAACCGCCGAGAATCACGAAAACCTCGCCGCGGTTGACGGTGAAGTTGACGTCGCGCATCAGCACCTCGGCGTCGTAGCCCGCGGTGAGATTTTCGACGCGGATGATGGGATCGGCGGCCATGTCCCTCGCTCAGCAGCGGATCACGTCAAATGTCCAGCAGATAGTAGATGAAGGCATAAACACCGTCGACGACGACCAGCAGGATGATCCCGGAGACGACCGCGCGGGTTGCGGAAATGCCGACGGCAGCCGCACCTGTCTCGGTCTGCAGTCCGCGCAGGCAGCCGATGCCGGCAATCAGTATGGCGAACGCCGGCGTCTTCGCCATTCCCGCCCAGAGGTCCTTTATATCGACCAGGCTGTCGACCTCGCGCAGATAGGTGAGGATCGGGATGTTGAAGCTGATCATGGTCAGCGCGCCGCCGAGGATGCCGATGATGTTGGCGAACAAGGTGAGCAGTGGCACCATCAGCAGCGCGGCGAGGATTCTGGTGACGACCAGGAAGCGGACGGGGTCGAGCCCCATGGTCGTGAGCGCGTTGAGCTCTTCGTTGACTTTCATCGTGCCGATCTCGGCGGCGAATGCAGCGCCCGATCGCCCCGCCAGCAGGATCGCAGTCATCAGCGGCCCCAGCTCGCGCAGTATCGCCAGGGCCACGAGATCGGCGACGAACAACTCGGCGCCGTACTGGCGCATCGGCACCGCGGACTGAAACGCGATAATCATGCCGATCAGGAAGGAGATCAGCGCGACGATCGGCAGCGCGTTGGCGCCGACTTGTTCACACGTGTACCAGACGTCCTTCCAGCGCACGCGATCCGGATGGCGGATGGCGAACCACAGCGCCGCGCTGGTCTCCCCGACGAAAGCGATCTGCGTGACCATGTCGCGCCAGACGATGAGCGCCGCGCGGCCGATCTCCTCGACTGCGTGCAATCGCTCGGGAGGCGCCGCTGCAGGAGGGCGAAACGCCGCCGGATCGAACTGATCGAGCAGGGTCTGGAACTCGGGTTTGAGCCCGCGCACGGTCACGGGCGCGGCGGCCGAGCGCTCCTGGCGCAGCAGATCCACGAGCATCGCAACGCCAGCCCCGTCGCAGTAGACGACGCCGGAAGCCTCGATGACGACTGAACGGTTAGGCGTCCGCGCAGCCTCGGCGCGCGCCAGGGCCCATACGCCCGAAATCGAATACGCGTCGAGTCTGCCTGCCAGCCGCAGCTCGCGGCTGCCACCGGTGGCATCGGTCACCGTCAGCGTCGCGGCGGTTGCCGGAGCGCCGACAGCCCTCGCAAGCGCGGTCACTGCACCAGCTCGATCTGCGAACCGAAGACGCGCACCCGGTCGCCGACTTGCATCAGAGGCTCGTAGTTCTGGGTCAACGCGCGAGTGCTGCCGTCGTCCATCTTGACGGTCACTTCCCAGCGCGTGATGTTGCGCTGCGTGGGCTGCGTCCGATAGGCGGTTCCGCCGGCAGCTCCGACCAATACCTGTCCCTGGTTGGTCAAGCCCTTGCCGATCTGGTACATCGCCATGCCCGAGGGGCCGATATCAGCGCTCGAGGGCATGCTGCCGAGCGGCGTCCACTGTTCCTTGACGGCCGCCTGACGAATCGACTCGATCGTGCCGCACCGATCGCAGGCGGCCGTCGCGGTCGCCGCCCCAGCGGGCGCGGCCGGTGGCGAGCCAGGCAACGGCGAAAGAAGCAGCGGCGGCGGCAACGTCAGCGGCGTCTGCGTCGCAGGCGGCGTCTGCGTCGCAGGCGGCGTCTGTGTCGCAGGCGGCGTCTGCGCGACCGCAGGTGCCCCGATCCACGCTGCCGCCAACGCCCAAAGCGCAAGCATGACGAGGAGCGGGGAGCGATGTTTCATTCCGGAAGCGTGCTCAGGTAGAACATCGAATGCAACAACGGCCCCGGCGCGCCAAGCGCGCCCAGCCAGCGCTCGAAGATGGTGTCTATTTCACCGCTGCGATAAAGGCCGACGAGCGCACGGTTCACCGCAAGGCGGAAATCGGGATCGTCGCGGCGAACGACCAGCGCGTAAGGTTCGTACGAGAAGTCGGACCCGAGCAAAGCAAGGCTCGACGGATCGCGGCTGCCGGCTCGCAGGGAAATGAGCACGATGCGATCTCCGGCGTAGCCGTCCACCTTGCCGGCGGTCAGCAGTGAGACACCCGCCAGGCCGTCGTTGACGGGCACGAGCTCGGTTTTGGCACCGACGATCGCGAGCTCGCGCTTGAGCGCAGACTCGGTCGTCGTGCCGGGGATCACCGCCACGCGCTTGCCGTTGAGGTCCGCGAGCCGCGTGATCTTGGCGTCTAGCTTGGTCAGCACGCTGCCGCCATCGACGAAGATCGGAATGCTGAAATCGACCGTCTCCATGCGCGAAAGGGCGATGGTCGTAGTGCCGCATTCGATGTCGACATTGCCGGAAGCGACGGCATCGAGGCGATCGCCAGCGTCGAGAGGCGTCCAGTCAACCGCCAGCTTGAACAGCCCGAGCTGTTTCTGGATGGCTGCCGCGACACGCGTACACAACTCCACGCTGTAGCCGCGCACCAAACCGTTGCGCTCCTTGAACGAGAACGGGGCAGCGCCGCTGCGGAAGCCCAGGTGGATCGCGCCTTCGGCCTTTATCCGGTCGAGGGTGGACGACGGGCCAGCCGCTGCCGCCGCTGCAACGGCGAAGCAGGCGAGCAGGCACCACCCGATGCGGCCGGAGCGAGGACTCGGCATGGCTTTTCCCTTGGAGAAGTTTAGCACGCTGCGCCACCGGCTTCGATGCGGGAGCCGCGGCTGCGCTATAATGCCGGCCCGGTCGCTACCGCTTCTCAACGCTTGCGACCGCGCCGATTTTCCACTCCAAGGGGTCCGATCGTGAAACGTCTGCTCGCCGCCGTCGTCATTTCAGCCGTAATCGCTCCCGCTGTTCATGCCCAAGCGCCGGATACGTTGAAGAAAATCAAAGCCGCGGGTTCGATCACCGTCGCTTTTTCAGGAGATTCTCTGCCGTTCTCCTACGTGGAGACCAACAACCAGCCCGCTGGCTATTCGATCGACCTCTGCCAGCGAGTGATCGCGGCGATCGGCCGTGCCGTAGGCGTCCCCGACCTCAAGGTCAACTGGATGGTCGATACCGTGCCAAACCGCATCGCGGCGGTGGCTACGGGCAAGGCCGATCTGGAGTGCGCCAACACGACGGCGTCGCAATCACGCATGAAGAACGTCGATTTCAGCAACCTCATCTTCGTCGATGGCGGCGGTTTTCTGGTGCGTTCAGACAGTTCCATCAACAACGCCTCCGACCTCGCCGGCAAGTCCGTTGCGGTGACTGCAGGGACCACGACCGAGCGCCGGCTCAACGCGATGCTAAAGGATCGGCTGATCAACGCCAAGGTCGTGACCGTCAAGGATGGCGTCGAGGGCGTGGCGATGCTCGAATCCGGCGGCGTTGCCGCGTTTGCCAGCGACAAGATCAAGCTGATCGGACTGATGGCGCAAGCCAAGGACCCGAAGATCTTCGCGCTGCTGTCCGAGGACTTGTCTTTCGAGCCCTACGCCTTCATGCTCCCGCGCAATGATTCGGCGTACCGTTTGGTCGTCAACAGCGCGCTGACCCAGGTCTACGTCTCCGGCGAAATCGAGCCCATCTTCACCAAGTGGCTGGGCAAGCTCGGACGCCCCAGCGGGCTGCTCGCCGCGATGTACATCCTCAACTCGGTTCCAGAGTGATTCGGAGCGCAGCGGCCGCGTCAGTGATACCCGGCCGCCGCCTGCACTTTGCCCCGGAACACCCAATACGACCAGCCCGCATGCATCACGATGATGGGCAGCAGGAACAACGTGCCGAGGATCAGGAAGCCCTGGGGCACGGCACGGAGTATAATTAGCGGGCAGGCGAGCACCACCTCACCGAGATCCGAACGGAGAATCCCAATGTTGAAAGCACGCATTGCCCACGTCGCTGGCTGGCTGATGGCGTCGGTGCTATTGGCCACGAGCAACGCTGCCCTAGCGCAAGCCGAGCAGCAGAAGCTCGTCGACGAGTCCAACAAGTCACTGTCGAATTTCCTGCGCGATCCTGACATGTCCTGGCTGCAGCAGAACCTGAGCCGCGCCAAGGCCGTAGTGATTGCGCCTCAACTGCTTAAGGCCGGATTCATCTTCGGCGGCTCTGGCGGACGCGCGGTCATATTTGCGCGTGGACCCGGCGGCAAATGGGTCGGCCCCGCTTTCTGCGCGATGGCGACCGCGAGCGTAGGCTTCCAGGCAGGAGTCTCGGTGTCCGAGAACGTGACGCTGGTTATGACTGACAAAGGATTCAACACGCTCCTTGCGCCTTCGGTCAAGCTCGGCGGCGATGCCAGTGTCGCTGCGGGGCCCGTCGGCGCGGGCGCCAAGTCCGACATCGTGGCCGACTTCATCACCTTCAGTCGTGCGAAGGGAGTCTACGGTGGTCTCAACCTCGACGGCACCGTGATCAACACCTCCGACGACTGGAACAGCGCGTACTATGGCAAGGCGGTAACTCAGCCGGACATCCTCGTCCGCGCTGACGTGCACAAACCGGGTGCCAACGCGACCATCGCCGCGCTGACCAAAGCAGCAAAGTAACGCAACGGTTGGACCGGCCCCACGCAGAGGACCTGCGCGGGGCCGCTCTTTGCGTCACACCGACGCGTAGAGGCAAGTGCTGTAGAACTACGCCACGCGCTGCGAGGCGCCTCGTCGATGGCCAGTTTCCCGTGCCCACGCCCCTAGCGAATGCGGCGCAGACTGAGCTGCGCGACTGGATCGGCAGGACTCAGCTCGCGCACGACGTGGTCACGCCGACGCCGTTCGCGGCGCTGTCGGCGACGCTGGACTATCCGCCCGAGCAACCGGCGACAGGCACTCCCCTACCTCCGCTATGGCATTGGCTGTATTTCCTGCCGCTGTATCGCCAATCAGAGGTTGGCCACGACGGCCATGCCAAGCGAGGCGGTTTCCTGCCGCCGGTGGCGCTTCCGCGCCGCATGTGGGCCGCCAGCGAGCTCGACTTCCGCGAGCCGCTGCGCGTCGGCGAAGCGATCACCCGCACGTCCACCATTGCCGACGTCACGGAAAAAAGCGGCCGCAGCGGGGCGCTGGTGTTCGTGAGGGTTCGCCACGACATCCGGCACGAGCAGCAGGACGACCCGGCGATCACCGAGTTCCACGACATCGTCTACCGCGAAGCGCCCAAGGCGGATGCGGCCGCACCGGCGCCGCGCCCCGCTCCGGCAACAGCCGCTTGGGAGCGCACCATCGCGCCGGACGACGTGCTGCTGTTCCGCTATTCCGCGCTCACTTTCAACAGCCATCGCATCCACTACGACCGGCGCTATGTGACCGAGGTCGAAGGCTATCCCGGGCTGGTCGTGCACGGGCCCCTGCTCGCGACGCTGCTGCTCGATCTGCTGCGGCGCCAGCGGCCGGAGGCCACCGTGACGCGCTACGAATTCCGGGCGGCGCGCCCCGTTTTCGACACGCACCCTTTCCAAGTCTGCGGCGAGCCCGCGGCCGACGGCCGCTCGGTCCGCCTGTGGGTGAAGGATCACAACGGCGCCCTGGCGATGGAGGCTGCCGCATCAATCAAGGCCTCATAAGATGAGCCCGCTCTCCGGAATTACCGTAGTCACCTTGGAGCACGCGATCGCCGCGCCCTTCGCCACGCGGCAGCTCGCCGATCTCGGCGCACGAGTGATCAAGGTCGAGCGGCCGGGAGTGGGCGACTTCGCCCGTGCTTACGACGAGCGGGTGCGCGGGCTCGCGTCGCACTTCGTGTGGACCAATCGCTCCAAGGAGAGCGTCACGCTCGACGTCAAGCATCCGGAGGCGCAGGCGATCCTGCGGCGGTTGATCCTCGAGCATGCCGACGTTCTGGTGCAGAACCTCGCGCCCGGCGCCGCAGCGCGGCTCGGGCTCTCCTACGAGGCGCTGGCGGAAGTCAAGCCAGCGCTTATCGTCTGCAACATCTCCGGCTACGGCGAGTACGGCCTATACCGCGACAAGAAGGCCTATGACCTGATGATCCAGAGCGAAGCCGGCTTTCTCTCCGTCACCGGCAGCGAGGACGAGCCGGCCAAAGCGGGGCTGTCGGTGGCGGACATCGCGGCTGGCATGTACGCCTATTGCAACATCCTGGCGGCGCTGCTCGAACGCGCCAAGACCGGACGCGGCAAGCATCTCGACATATCGATGCTCGAATCGCTGGTCGAATGGATGAGCTATCCGCTGTACTACGCCTACGACGGCGCGCCCCCGCCATCGCGCACCGGCGCGAGTCACGCAACGATCTACCCCTACGGGCCGTTCCAGGCGGGCGACGGCAAGACCGTGATGCTGGGGCTACAGAACGAGCGCGAGTGGGCCGCGTTCTGCGCCAAGGTCCTGCTGCGCCCCGAGCTCGCGACCGACGCGCGCTATTCGACCAACTCCAAGCGCAGCGAGACGCGGGCGGAGCTGCGCGAGGTGATCGTCGACGTATTCTCGAAGCTCACCGCCGACGAAGTCGTGCGTCGTCTCGATCAAGCGCAAATCGCCAATGCGCAGGTGAACGACATGCACGCGGTGTGGGCGCATCCGCAGCTTCGCGCGCGGCACCGCTGGGTTGACATCGATTCGCCGGCGGGAACGATCCCGGCGCTGCTGCCGCCCGGGTTCGATCCGGAGACCTCCCCGCCGCAGGGACGCGTTCCGGCGCTGGGCGAGCATACCGACGCTGTCCTCTCGCGCCTGGGTTATTCGGCCGCGGACATCGCCAGACTGCGCGCCGCGCACGCGATCTGATGAACCTTTAGGCCAGGAACGTGAAGCTTCCGGTCAGCTATCTGTTCGTTCCCGGCGATCGCTCCGATCGTTTCGCCAAGGCCCTCGCCTCGGGCGCGCACGCCGTGATCCTCGATCTGGAGGATGCCGTGTCGCCGGAAGGCAAAGCAGCCGCACGGCAGCACATCCGCGCCTGGCGCGCGACGCAGCCGGGCTTCGATGCCCGCGTGCTCGTGCGCATCAACGATGCATCCACCTCGTGGTTCGAAGCCGATCTCGCGCTGGCCCAGGAGTGCGCGATAAGTGCCCTCGTTCTCCCCAAGGCCGAGCGTGTCGCCGACATCGCGCGCGTCAGAAAAGCCTTGCCGCGCGACGGCTGGGTCGTTCCGATCATCGAGACGGCGCGAGGGGTGCTTGCCATCGAGGAGATCACGGCCGCGGAGGGCGTCCAGCGTCTCGCCTTCGGCACGCTCGACTACGCGGTGGATCTAGGACTCTCGGGCGACGAACGCGGGCTCGTCTACCCGGCGTGCCGCATGGCGCTGGCTTCGAAAGTCGCCGGCATCGCCGCGCCGATCGCCGGAGTAACCACGGAGATCGGCAACGATACCAAGCTCGAAGCCGATCTCGCCTTCGCGCGCGCATGCGGCTTCGGCGCCAAGCTGTGCATTCATCCGCAGCAGCTCACGCTCACCCATCGCGCGTTTGCGCCGACGGCAGATGAAGTCGCGTGGGCACTGCGCGTCATGGCCGCGGTGGAGTCCGGTCGAGGCGCCGTCCAGGTCGACGGTAAGATGGTCGACCGGCCGGTGATCCTGCACGCGCAAGCGATTCTGGAGCGCGCGAGGTAGGTGACTGGCTGCTCTTAATCGCCGGCTCGGGCGGCAGTGATCGCCTTGAGCAGGGTCTCGGGATCGTGGGCGCCGGCCACCGCGGTCCTGCCGTTGAAGATGAAAAACGGTACGCCGCCAATGCCGACACCGCGCGCCTCGCGATCTTCCGCCTCCACTTCGGCGCGCACCGGCAGAGACTCGAGCGATGATCGCGTTTCCTGCTCGGGCAGTCCCGCCTCGGCGGCGATGCGCACCAGCTCCTCGCGCTCACCCAACAATCGGCCCTCGATGAAAAAGGCGCGGAACAGCCGCTCGACCAGCGTGTCGGCTGCTTCGCCGGCGCCCCGCTGCTGCGCCCAGGCGATCAGCACGTGCGCGTCGAGCGTGTTCGGGACCCGGGAGATGCGATCGAAATCGAAGGCAATGCCCACCTCGGCGCCGACGCTCTTCACCCTGGAATAGATCTGGTCGGCGCGAGCCTTGCTGCCGAACTTCGCTTCCAGATAGGCGATGCGGTCAACACCCTCCGCAGGCAGATCGGGATTGAGCTGAAACGGGTGCCAGCGCACCGCGATGCTCGCGCCAGGCGCGCGCGTCTCGAGCTCGAAGAGCGCGGCCTCGAGCTTGCGCTTGCCGATGTAGCACCACGGGCACACGACGTCGGAGACGATGTCGACGACGAGGTCGGGTGCAGCCTCAACCGCCTTCGGATTCGAAACCTCCATCGAAGCCAGTCTGCGGGCAGTCGCGCAGCCGGTCAACCTGGCGCGCCGACGCGCGATAATGCGCGTTCATCGATCCGAGGCGGGCGCTTCCGGTGGCAACTCGAGCCGTTCCGCGGCACTGGGACATATTCTGTGTCGCCGTCGATAACTACGGCGACGTCGGCGTCGCGTGGCGCCTCGCGCAACAGCTCGCCGCCGAGCACGGCCTCGCGGTGCGCTTGTTCGTCGATGCGCTCGTGGCGCTCTCGCGCCTGGCTCCGCCGGTCGACCCAAGGCGCGAGGAGCAGCGGGTGCTCGACGTCGAGGTGCGGCGTTGGCGCGGCCCGCAGCATGATGCGCCTCCTGCCGCGATTTCCGCCATGGGGGAGGTCGTCATCGAGGCGTTCGGATGCGGGCTGCCCAGCGCGTACCTCGCCCGCATGGCGGAGCGCCGCATCCAGCCCCTGTGGATCAATCTCGAATATCTGTCGGCGGAAGACTGGATCGAAGGCTGCCACGGGCTCGCTTCGCGGCAGCCGCAGTTGCCGCTGACCCGTCACTTCTTCTTTCCCGGATTCACTGCGAACACCGGCGGCCTGTTGCGCGAGCACGATCTGTTCGTTCGACGCGATGCCTTCAGCGCGCAGTCGGAGGCACAAGGCGCGTTGTGGCGAATCCTGGGCATCGACGTTCCCCCGGCCCGGGCGCTGAGAGTATCGCTGTTCTGCTATCCGACCGCGCCCATCGGTGCGCTCCTCGATGCCTGGGAGCACGGCGGCGACGCGATCTACTGCATCGTTCCCGAAGGCGTGGCCAGCGCCGCGGTAGATGCCTGGTCAGGCGGCATGCCGGCGGCGAATGGCACGCTGCATCGCGGGCACCTGACGCTTGCGCGCGCGCCCTTTGTCGCCCAGGACGACTACGACCGACTGCTGTGGGCGTGCGACGTCAACTTCGTGCGTGGCGAGGATTCCTTCGTGCGGGCGCAGTGGGCGGCGAGGCCGCTGGTGTGGCATTGCTACCGCCAGGCCGATGCCGCGCATCTGGCAAAGCTCGATGCGTTCCTTGCGCGCTACGCCCTCGGCTTGGCACCGGCCTTTGCGACGGCGTGCGCCGAGTTCGCGCACGCCTGGAACGGCGGTAAGGCCGCATTCGCCTGGGAGGCCTTTGCTCGTGCGCTGCCCGCGCTGCGCTCGCACGCGCAGGCATGGGCCGCAGAGCTGGGCGCCCAAGGCGATCTCGCGACCAACCTGGTCAGGTTCGCCGTGGATCGGGTATAATGTAAGGTTCCGTAATCAAGCAACTTTTGCAGGTGTAACCATGAAAACCGCACAGGAAGTCCGCGCCGGCAACGTCATCATGGTCGGCAGCGATCCGATGGTCGTGCAGAAGGCCGAGTTCAACAAGTCCGGCCGCAACGCGTCCGTCGTGAAGATGAAGCTCAAGAATCTGCTCTCTGGCTCGGGGACGGAGACAGTCTATCGCGCCGACGAGAAGTTCGAAATGATCCAGCTCGAGCGCAAAGAGGTGACGTACTCGTATTTCCAGGACCCGATGTACGTGTTCATGGATAGCGACTACAACCAGATCGAGGTCGAGAAGGATAACCTGGGGGACGCCGTCCACTATCTGGAGGACGGGCTCGCGTGCGAGCTCGTTCTCTACAACGGCAAGCCGATCTCGGTCGAGCTGCCGACCTCGGTGGTGCGCGAAATCGCCTACACCGAGCCGGCCGTGCGCGGCGACACCTCGGGCAAAGTCCTGAAGCCGGCCAAGCTTGCCAGCGGCCTCGAAGTCCAGGTTCCGTTGTTTGTCGCGACGGGCGACCGGATCGAGGTCGATACGCGCACCGGAGAGTATCGGCGGCGCGTCTGACGCGCGTCACGTGAGTCATCGGAGCGGGCGCCTTGTGCGCCCGCCTTTTTTCAGCGTCGCGGGCACCTGCCGCGGAGCCTGACGCGCGGGAGCCGGAGGTCGTCGCTGCATCGCAGGGACATCTTTGCCGCTGCGTCCTTCGCCCGGTGCGCTCCTCGCTTGCTCGCTCCTGCGGAGCTCCCTCCGGATCCTGGCGAAGGTCTGCCTGACGTCTGTCCTGCCACTGGGCACGTAAGAAAAACTAGGATCGAGAATCGATTTCATAGGACTTCGGCGAAGCTACTCGCTGCGCCAAGCTTCCTGCCGCGCCGCGGACGCAGGTGGTGGCCCCAGAGACGCCGCGATGCCACGCCCAGCGGCGATCGCAGCGTCCAGTTGCACCAGCAGGTAGTCGAGATCCCCCTTGTCCAGGCCCATACGCTCCACACGAGGGATGGTGCCGTGCACCAGGTCGAGTCGCATCGCGGCGAGCTGCTCAAGCAGCGCCACCAGCCGCAGGCCGATTCGGGCCGGATCGATCGTATGCTGTGCGCCCGCCGTGGGCGGCGAGATCGCCTGTGGTGGGAGCTTGAATCGCTCCTCGGGCATGGCTTTTCGCATGTGCTACATCCCGTCGGGTTTGAGCTGCCCGCGAATTTCGCCGTCCGGATGGGCGGCGCTGTGCACGTTGACGTACAGGTCGCCGGCCTGGTAAGCCCGGTACTGCTCATCGGTGCTGCCCGAGGCCTCGGTCTTGACCGCTGGAACTTCCAGAGCTCCCGACAACGAGACCTTGACGTCGGCAGCCGACGCGATCGACCCAAACGTAACCAAGACCAGCGTCGCCCCGAGCCGAAATTGCGACTTGCGAAATGCCTTCATGTCACCCTCCGGAAAGGAAGCAAACGTTGAACCGTCCTTCGACTGCACGGCCGTGCTGCCTCCACCTCAGAGGGCTCAGTGCAAGTATCGTTGTAATCCTCAAACTAGCTAGGCAGGTGGTCAATCGGACAGCTGCGGTTTCGAATGTAGGCGGCGATTTCGCAGCCGTCGGACTGCGTCTGACAGCGCGGGTTCAGTTCCTGCTACGTCGCCATGGATTTGTCAGTAATCCGGTACGATAGGCGCATGCCGACAAAGTTGACCCATCGAGATATCCTGCTGGTCGTCGACGTGCAGAACGACTTCCTGCCAGGCGGCGCGCTGGCGGTCCCCGATGGCGACGCAGTCGTCCCGGCCGCCAACGCGCTCGCGTCGCGCTTTGCGCACGTCGTGCTGACGCAGGACTGGCACGTTCCCGGGCATTTGTCTTTCGCTTCCAGCCATCCGGGCAAGGTGCCTTTTGACACCATTCTTCTCCCCTACGGTCCGCAAGTGCTCTGGCCCGATCACTGCGTCCAGGGAACCCGAGGGGCGGAGTTCGCGCCGGGGCTCTCGATTCCTCAGGCTGAACTGATCGTGCGCAAAGGTTATCGCCGCGAAATCGACAGCTACTCGGCGTTCTGCGAGGTCGATCACGTCACGCGCACGGGCCTGGCCGGCTATCTGCGCGAGCGCGGCTTCAGCCGCATCTACCTGGCAGGGCTCGCGACCGACTTCTGCGTCGCGTGGTCCGCCTTGGATGCGCGCAGCGCCGGCTTCGAGGTCGTCGTGATCGAGGACGCCTGTCGCGCCATCGACACCGCCGGCTCGCTCGCCGCCGCGTGGTCGGGCATGCGCGAGGCGGGCGTCGAGCGCATCAGCTCGCAAGCGCTTGTTGCATGACCTGGAGTTCGGCGCGCGCGTCGACGCTTGAAGTTGCTCGCTTGCGAGCGTACGATGGTCCGACAACTCGAACGTGCGCACAGGGAAGAGCGCACACAAATCCGGGAATGAAAGGAGTTGCCCATGTGCTATGAGTTCGACACGTTCTACAGCAAGGCGCGCGTTGCGGAACAGTTACGCAGGAAGGCCGAGGAGCAGAAACAGCGCAGCGAAACCGCAGCCCCCGCCAAGCCGGTCGAAGGCGAGAAGCAGGTCAAGCCCAAGGAGCCCGTACCGGCCTAAGACGAGATTCGCGAAGTCCTGCGACAAGACCCCGCCGCGGCGGGGTTTTTGTTGGCTTGAATGCGGCGTCATGGGCCACTAAACTCGCGGCTTTTGCCAGCGGAGGACCCGTGCAGACCAAGCAGGTTGTCCAATTCATCGTCATCTTTTCCGCAGCGAGCGTGACGGCCGGTCAGGCATCGTCCGCAGAAATGGCCGCGGCTTCGAAGGAGCAGATCAAGCGGGGCGAGTACCTGGTGAATTACGGCGGATGCAATGATTGCCATACGCCCAAGCTGATGACGCCCAAGGGTCCGGCTCCGGACCCGTCGCGGCTTCTCTCCGGACACCCTGCGGGTGCGCCAATCCCGCCGGCCCCGCCCGCGGGCGTCATCGGCCCCAGCCCCGACCAATGGGGCGCCGTCACCAACAACGATCTCACTGCGTGGGTTGGGCCTTGGGGAACCAGTTATGCGGCGAATCTGACTCCAGACGTCGCGACCGGTCTCGGGGGCTGGACCGCGGATCAATTCATCAAGACCATGCGCACCGGCAAGCACCTGGGCGCCGGCCGACCGGTGTTGCCGCCGATGCCGTGGTTCGACCTCGCATTTCTCAACGATCGCGATCTCAAGGCGGTCTTCGCCTATCTCAAGTCGGTCAAGCCGATCCAGAACCAGGTGCCGCAGCCGGCGCCGTCGAAGTAGGGCGCCTGCCCCGCGGACTAGAGTTGTCGCGGCAATGGCGGCGGATTGGGTATGAAGCGCCGCGGGCCGGCGGCGCGCGGGAATGGCATGCGCGGCGGATGGGCGTGGGCGAATGCCGGATACCACCACATCCACCCATAGTCGTAGGCGGGGAAGCCCCCGGCGTAATCCTCGCCCCCCGGGTAGGTCATCCATGCCGCGAGGTCCCGTTGCGCCGCGATGCGACGCTCGTCTGCGATTCGCTGCGCCGCGCTCAAGTCGAGCGCGTCACGCTCGCGCTCGAGCCGCGCGACGGCCGTGGGGTCGGCGTCGCCCGCCCGGATGTCGAGCTTTTCACCGTCCTTGCAGGGCTCGTCGGTGTAGACCAGACCAAGGTTTTGATCGAAGCACTTGTAGATGGTCGTCGTCGCTGCCGGGCTATGCGGCGAAAGCAGCGCGAGGGCCAACAGGAGCCCAGCCCAGCGCTTGCCGCCGGCCCTCGGTTCGGTCCGCGGGGTCATGATCAACTTCGATCGCCCGACCGACATATCGTTCCGAACAGCGTTACCGGCTCGCCTATTCCAGACCCTGCGCTAGCGCTCGAGCTTTCCACGGCGCGAATACCGTTCACGCGGGTCATCGAGGCCCACCTGGTCGCCCGTTTGCGGAAAGTGATAGTAGAGCTCGTTCAGATACCGCGCAACCTCGACGATCTCGGGGTCGCGCCAACCGAGGCCGCTGTTGGCCTGCCAGCGATTGACCTGTGCCTTGAGGCTCGTCCAGTTGCTCGCGAGCCGCTTGTCGCGCCAATGCACCTCTGTGGTATGGCATGCGACGCAATGCGTCGAGTACAGGAGCTGCCCCTGCGACTCACCGCTCGGTGGTGGCGCCTGGGCGGCGACATGATGGCTGGACATCATGCAGGCTGCGAGCAGCACCCACATCCATGGAGTCGCGCTCTGTCCATTCTTGCGGCTGATGCAATTCATGGTTTCCGTCGCGCCTTGCTCAAGGCTGCACCCCACCCCCCCGATATGAGAAAGCGTGGGAACGTGACCCACTGCTCGAAGAAGAGGCGAGATACAAAATTGAGCGGCCCACTGAACGGCTCCGGCGGCACAGGCTCGAGGCGATGGCCACGACCTTGCAGCGCAATCGCCACAACGATACAACCCGCCGCGACGGTCAAGAACGTCAGCGAAAGCTGCAGGATCGCCGCAACAAGGGCAAGCGTTCCCAGCCAGAACAACGGTACGGCGACGACGTGGATCGACAAATTGGCGTGCGATTGGTGATATTTGGGGTAACCCTCCCACTGCCACCGCAAGAGTTCAGCAACGCTCATTCGCTGACTTTACGAGAGCCCTGACCGCTTCATCGGTTCGTGTCATCAATTCGCACTTCATCGGCCGGCACGGTCCGTGCCCTCGGTCCAAAGCTCTCGATGCTTGAGAGCGTCTCGTTGTGGTGAGCGGAGATCTGGGCCGCCGACAGCACCTTGTTGTCGATAGTCGAATGGCCGTCCGACACGAGGACGACGGGATATCCGAGCGCCAAGGCGCGACGGGTGGTTGTATCGACGCAGAACTCGCTCTGCAGCCCGCAGATGATGAGATCGGTAATGCCGCGAGCCTGCAGCAGGCTGTGCAACTCAGTGCGGTGAAATGAGTCCGTAGCAGTCTTCCTGAGGTGGATGTCTCCGTCTCGGGTCTCGAGCCGCGGCGCGAGCCGCCAGCCATCGGATCCGTAGTCCATCTCGCCGTCTCGAGTCTCGTGCTGAATGACGACAACGAGCCCGCCGGCTTCGCGAACCTTGCGCGAGACCAGGTTGATGCGATCGATGACTTGCTCGGCCTCATACGCGGCGTATTTGCCCGAGCAAAGCACCTGCTGCACGTCGATAATCAGTAGCGCAGATGGCATGGCGATTATTCTACGATTCGGCTTGCTCGGGGCAATAACGCGTATTGTAAGGCTGCGCGGTCGCTTAGCGCCTTCTGCCTGAGAGCGCGGGCTACTTGGCCGGCGGCCGAAAGACTTGGCTGCTCGCAGCGCCAGCCCATTTCGAAACGTCGATACTTGACAAGGAAGCAGCAGACTGCCCCGCGCCGTCTCGCAAGATGCGCGTTCCGCCGGAGCGCTTCGCGCGGCGGTCGATGTGGACGCGGCAAGGCAATTTGTGACGCGGGACGCAAGTCGGGCCTCGATCTGCGGTGGGACAGGTCCCGCCTTCAGGAGGCTGTCTAGGCGATGTGGCACACCGGTTGCTTGGCCTTAGGTGCAGGCCCTGCAGTTTTCCGGCAGATCTCCTCCCTGACCGGCGCTCGACCTGCTCTGCCCTCGGCGTGCCCCCCTCGCGCCGAGGGCTTTGTTTTGCGGGTCTAGCGCAGCTCGTCCTTCGCGAGCTCGCCGCCCCTGACGATCACCCGCAGGTGCTTCCCGTCCGCCGCCAGCAGAGAAATGTCCCGCAGCGGATCGCCGTCGACCACCAGCAGGTCGGCGTGCGCGCCCGGCGCGATGCAGCCGAGCTTGCCCTGCTGCATCATGAGCTCGGCGTTGACCGACGTCGCCTGGCGCAAGAGCTCGAGCGGGGTAAAGACTTCGCGGCGGATGGTGAACTCGCGGCACTCCTGCACGTAGGTCGAGCCGAGCAGGTCGGTGCCGAAGCCAACCTTGACGCCGGCGTTGCGCATCTTGTCCATTCCGGAGAGCGCGTAGTTGTAGACGTACTCGCACTTTTCCTGGCTTACCGCCGGAAAGCCGAGCTCCCGCCCCATCTCGAGCAGGGTGAAGAGCACGACCATCGTCGGCACGATGTACGCGCCGCGCTGCGCGACGAAGCGGGCGGTCTCGTCGTCGATCAGCGTGCCGTGCTCGATCGAGCGCACGCCGAATTCGGCGCAGCGTCGGACCGCGCTCGCCGGATGGCAGTGCGCCGCGACGTAGGTCCGCCGCTCGG
>DASPTZ010000174.1:0-10750 GCA_035623155.1 Casimicrobiaceae bacterium
TCTCCGCTGACTAGGTACTCGTAAGTCCGTCTCGCGCGCAGGAGGAGTCCGGCAATGGAACTCAACCGAAACGGTTCACAGCCCTCTAGCAAGGGACCGGCCGAGTATTTCACCGGCAACGTGCGCATTGATCCACTATTCCAGGCCCCCAATCCGGCGCGTGCAACGGGCGCCAGCGTCACGTTCGAGCCGGGCGCCCGGAGCAACTGGCACACGCATCCGCTTGGGCAGACGCTGATCGTCCTCTCCGGCCTCGGCTGGACGCAGTGCTGGGGCGGTCAGATCGAGGAGATCCGCCCCGGCGACGTGATCTGGTGCCCACCCGGCGTGAAGCATTGGCATGGCGCAACGCCAACGACGGCGATGACGCATATCGCGATCCAGGAACGCGACGCCAACGGTAAGGTTGTGGATTGGATGGAGAAGGTTACCGACGAGCAATACCTTCCAGGATCCAAGGCCCGGTGAATCACGACATGGTCCTCTTACTCCGCGCGCGAAGAGCAGCGGCACGGCGAACACGAGGAGCGCGCCTATCCTAAACGACGCGGCAAACCCAGGCTGATTGAGATGCGACGGCGTCACGTGCGCAACGTTGTCGAAGATGAGCGCCGGGAGCGCGAGGCTCGCAACGTATCGATTGAGCTCGATGTAGGCTCTCGGGCCCAGGATGTTGACCTTGCGCGACGCGTAGGCAAGCGCGATCAAACCGAAGATCGGCGCAAGGATGTTGAACACGGCCGGTCAGCTCTTGCCGGCCAGCTTGTCGCGCAGCACGCGGTGCAGGATCTTGCCCGTCGCCGTGCGCGGCATCTCGCTCTCCGCCATGAACGATACCGAGCGCGGACGCTTGTAGCCGGCCATCTTGTCACGGCACCATTCGAGCACGTCCTTCTCGGCGGCGGTCTGCCCGGGGTGCATGACGATCACCGCGTGCACGGCTTCGCCCCACGTCTCGTGCGGAATCCCCACGACCGCGACATCCTTGACGCCCGGGCAGCGCCCGAGGATGTTCTCGATCTCGCTCGGGTAGATGTTCTCTCCACCGCTGATGATCATGTTGCTCTTGCGGTCGACGAGGTAGATGTAGCCGTGCTCGTCGCGGCGCGCCATGTCGCCGACGCTGCAGTAGCCGTCGTCGCGGATCGACTCCTTGGTCTTGCCCGGATCGTTGAGGTAGCCGTCGAAGGTATACGGCGTGCACGAATAGAGCTCGCCCACGTCGCCGTCGGGGACCTCGTTGCCATGCGGATCGAGAATCTTCACCGGTCCCGACCCGGTCCATTCTCGGCCGACAGAGCCGAGATGGTTGATTTGCTCGTCAGGGCGCAGGAGCGTCACCCATCCCGCCTCGCTCGAGCCGTACAGCTCGTAGAGCTGCGAGTTCTTGAAATAGTCCAGGATCGCGAGCTTGGTGTCCTTGCGGGCCGGCGCCGAGCTGATCATGAGCTTGCGCACGCGGCTCACGTCGTATTTCGCCTTGACCTCTGCCGGTAGTCCGAGCGCCATGATGTAGTGGGTCGGGACGAGCGAGGTGAACGTGACGTGCTGCGTAGCCATCGTGGCGAGCAGCCCTTCCGGGTCGAAGCTCTTGCGGTCGTCGACGACAACAGTGGCGCCGATATAGGTGAACGTCGAGCCGAAGTTCAATGAGTTGGCGTGGCACATGGGCATCACCAGCAGCGCCGTGTCGTCGCGCGTGAGCCCCATGTCGAGCGCGGTGACGAGCGACATCAGCGCCATGCCCTCGTGGTTGCGGACCGCACCCTTGGGCTTGCCGGTCGTGCCAGACGTGTACATGAGCGCCCACGTGTCCGTGGGCTTGACCTCGATGCCGGGCTCGCGTGCGGCGCCTCGTGCGACGAGCGCGTCGTAGGCAGTCCAACCCGCCGGCGTCCTGTCGCCGATATGGACCCACGCCTTGTCGGCAATCGCGAGCTTGCCGCGCAGCGGCTCAACCTGCGGCGCCAACTCGTCCTGCACGACGATCGCCTTCGCTCGACAGTGCTCGGCGATATACTGGATCTCCGGCGTCACCAGGCGGAAGTTGATGGGCACCGCGACCAGCCCAGCCTTGGCAAGCGCGATGTAGATCTCCATCCACTCGACGCGGTTGTAGGCGAGGAGTGCGACTCGGTCGCCCTTCTTCAGGCCGAGATCGAGCAGCGCGTTGGCGAGGCTGCACGCGCGGGCGTTCCATTCCTTGAACGTCATCGCGCGACGAGAATCGCGCGTGCCGAGCTTGTCGGGAAGCAGCCGCGCATGCGCGGCCACGATCTCGCCCAGGTTGAGGACGGGTCTCATTGCCGACGCGCCTTCTCGGCGTCGTCCCACGCGGTGAGCGCCTGGTAATCGGGCACCCAGCCCAGCCCCTTGCCGGCGTCGGACGAAAGCGCGTCCTGCGTCACGACGACATCGAGCAGCGCAGGCGCCTTGGCGAACGCCTCCTGCAACGCGCCCTTCAGGCGCGCAGGGTCTGTCACGCGCTCGGCGTGCAGGTCGAAAGCCCTCGCCATCGCGGCGTAGTCGCTCCACGCGAGCGTGGTCCCGACGATGCGACCACCGTAGTTCATCTGCTGGTCCAGTCGCTCGATGTTCCACGCCGCGTTGTTGGCGATGATGAACACGACCTTCGCGCCGTGGCGCTTGGCGCTGTCGATCTCCATCGCGTTGATGCCGAACGCGCCGTCGCCGCTGATGACGACTACCTGCCGGTCGGGATGCACGAGGGCGGCGGCGACGCCGTAGGGCGTACCGACGCCCAGGCAGCCGAACGTGCCCGCGTCGAGATACGTGCCGGGTGCCTCGAGGCCAAGACGCGCAAAGCTCAGGATATCGCCGCCGTCGGCGATGGTGATGGCGTCGGGTTTGAGGACCTCGCGCAGCGCGGCGAAGATGCGGTTGGGATGCATGTGGCCGTCGTTGCCCGCCTTCGCCGTCGCGAGCTCGCTCGCGTACCTGGTCGAGCGGCGGACGTGCTCGTTACGCAAGGCGGTCGCCCACTCCGCATCGGTCGACTTCGCCTTGGGCAGTGCCTCCGTGATCGCCGCGAGCGCGAGCCCGGCGTGCGCGAACAGCTCGACCTCCCCGCGGCGGTTCTCGCGCAGCTCCTCGGCGTTGTCGCCGACGCGGATCCAGCGCGCATTCGGCAGTACAGCAGGTGAACCGTACCCCGTCTGGTAATCGAGCTTGCGCCCGATCGCGACGACTAGGTCGGCTTCTTTCATCGCCCGCGCGCGCATCGCGCCGACGAACGACGGATGCGATCCCGGAACGATGCCACGGCTCTCCTGGGTGTCGAGATAAAGCGCGCCGCACGCGTCGAGGAAGCGCACGAGCTCCTTGCCGTTGCCCATCGCGCCTCGGCCCGAAATGACGAGCGGACGCTTCGCGTGCGCGATGATCTGCGCCGCACGCGTCACGTCGGCGGCGTCCGGCGGAATGCGGCGCGGCTGCTTGGGCGTGAGGTATTCCTGCAGCACGACGCCGGGCGGCACGACCTTACGCAGGACGTCGGTGGGGATCTCGACGTAGACCGGTCCGGGCGCGTTGCCGTCGCCGATCGCAGTCGACCACGCCTTGTCGAGGTCGCGCAGGATGTTGTCGGCGGTGCGCAGCGTGCGTGAGCTTCGCGTGACCGGCCGCATGATCGACACGTGGTCGATTCCTTGTAGGGGTCCCAGGTCGTCCTGGGGGACCGGCGCGCAGCCGCCGATCAGCACGACCGGCACGCGCTCGAGCGAAGCGTTGGCGATGGCGCTCACGCAGTTGGTCACTCCCGGTCCTGCCGTGGCGAAGGCAACGCCGACTTCACCGGTGAGCACCGCGTGGCAATGCGCCATGTGCACGCCCGCGCCTTCGTCGCGGACGTCGACGATGCGCACCTTGCGTTGCGTCAGGTGATCCCAGATCGGCTGGATATGGCCGCCCTGCAACCCGTAGACCCGCTTCGACCCACGTGCCACGATGAACTCGGCGATCCATTCGGCCACCGTCTTGCCTTGTGCGCTCATGCGAACCTCTTGCGAAAAGGGAGGAAGCGTTACCGTAGAACAACCCGATGCCTTTCAAGAACGGTCGCAAGCGACCGATTGCGACACATCGTGCGAAGCGGTCGGTCACTAGCGACGGTAGTGTGGTCGGGCGATAATCGCGGCGCCCGATGCCAACAGGGAAACGATCCATGGCTCTACTTGCACAACCGTTCGAGCTGCACGTCGAAGACTCCGCGCTGGGCGACTTGCGCGACCGGCTCGGCCGCGCGCGCTTCCCCGACGAGGCGCCAGTGACGCCGTGGTCGTACGGGACGTCGGTCGATTTCATGCGCGAGCTCGTCACGTACTGGCGCGGCCGCTACGACTGGCGCACTACCGAGAGCGCGCTCAACGCGCTGCCGCAGTTCAAGACGCACATCGATGGCATCGACGTGCACTTCATCCATGTCGAAGGTCGCGGTCCGAAGCCGACGCCGCTCCTGCTCTCCCACGGCTGGCCGGGCTCGGTGCTCGAGTTCATGAAGCTTATCCCGCTGCTCACCGATCCCGCCGCGCACGGCGGCGATGCGGCGGACGCTTTCACGGTCGTGGCGCCCTCGCTGCCGGGCTACACGCTTTCCTTCGCGCCCGATCAGCGCCGCTGCGCGCTGCCGGACATTGCCACGATGTTCGACACACTCATGCGCCGCCTGGGCTACGGCCGTTACGCCGCGCAAGGCGGCGACTGGGGGTCGTTCGTCACCGCGTGGCTCGGTGCGAATCGCCCGGCGCACGTCATCGGCATCCATCTGAACCTGCTGCCGCTGCGGCGCGACGCCGCGATGTTCACGAATCCGGACGAGGACGAGCGCCGCTACGTCCGCGAGCTCGAAGTCTTCCTCAAGGAGGAGACGGGCTACCAGTGGATTCAGGGCACGCGGCCGCAGACACTCGCCTTTGCGCTCGCCGACTCGCCCGTGGGTCTCGCCGCGTGGTTCGTGGAGAAGTACCGGGCGTGGACCGATTGCGGCGGCGATCCGCGCAACGCGCTCACGATGGACGAGATGCTCGGCAACATCTGCCTGTACTGGTTCACGAACTGCATCGGGGCGTCGTTCTGGCCCTACTATGCGCACATGCATGGGCCCTGGCCGATCGATGGCAGGATCGACGTTCCTACCGGTTACGCGGAGTTTCCGCGCGAAATTCTGCGTCCGCCGCAGGTGTCCGCGGAACGTGTGTTCAACATCCGGCGGTGG
Organism: Casimicrobiaceae bacterium; assembly: GCA_035623155.1. Taxonomy (GTDB): domain Bacteria; phylum Pseudomonadota; class Gammaproteobacteria; order Burkholderiales; family Casimicrobiaceae; genus PALSA-1003. The sequence goes on from DASPTZ010000174.1 coordinate 5,234, forward strand.
ACCGTGATGCCGAAAGGGGGGCATTTCGCCGCCCTCGAGCAGCCGCGGGCGCTGGCCGAAGAGATTCGCGCCTTCTTCCGAGGGCTGCGTTAGCGCGCCTGAGGCCGCATCTACGTCAGGATGACATCCTTCGGTCGAAAGCGCCGCGGTTTGCGCTTCGAACGCATGCGCGCCTAGCCGCGGCAGGCGCGAACCTCGCTTCGCAATGGCCATGCCGTCGTGCCTGAAAAGCGCGCCACGTCGGCATTTGCGCACCAGTCACCCTCCTCCCTCAGGCGCCACAAACAAGTAATTAAGTCTGCGCCGAAGAAGAACGGATGCGCAAGAGTCCGCGCCTGGGTGGCCGCTATTGGTCTAATCATCATGTTAATGCACGGACGGTTCGAAGTGGACAGGGCGTTCTTGTTGCCTGGCGGGAGCGGCCTTAGACTTTTGGACCGGCCACGAAGCTTTCCGAGGAGCGACAAGGGCCATGGACACGATCAAGCCTCTCTTCACCGCAACCGCGACAGCGACTGGCGGCCATAACGGACATACGAACGCCGCCGAGATCGAGCCGGCAGCGCCGACGTCCATCTGCAGTGCCGCGGCCGACATGCCGGCATCGCGAAACCCTTGTGCCGTTTTCTCGGCCTCCCGCAGGTTGACATCAGAGACGAGGACGGTCATGCCGTCGCGCGCGAGCTGCTCGGCGATTGCCGCGCCGATGCCCATCGCGGCTCCGGTGACCACCGCCACCTTGGCGTTGCTTGCAGCGGACATTGTGTTCCCCCAGCTTTCGGATCTTCCATAGGCGCGGCCGCGCGGCGAAGACTTCCGTCGGCAGACTGGCCGATGCCGGAATCGCGTTACCCGAACTTCAACCGGCTCTCTCTCTTCGCCTGCACGTTGCTGTAATGCTCGTCGAAATTCACCAGATCGAGCAGGCTTTCTCCCTTTCGCATGCGCTCCAGCGCGGCCTCCTCCGCCCGTTGAATGCCGGCGGCAACGGGGAGCAGCGTCTCGAGCTCGTCCTGGCTCGCGACCACGATGCCGTCGTCGTCGCCAACCACTATGTCGTCCGGATTCACCGTGACTCCGCCGCACTGGATGGTCACCTGACTTGCGAGGATCTTCGTGACGGTTCCGGAAACCGGCGTTATCGATCGCGAATAGACGGGGATCGAGAAGCTGCGAACCTTCTCTGTGTCTCTGACTGCTCCATCCACAACGATGCCAGCCAGTCCCCTGCGCTGTGCTTCCATCGAAAACAGCTCACCGACCACCGCGCGCCGGCTCCCGCGGGTGTCGACAACGAGAACGTCACCTGGCTGCGCTTGCTGGAGCGCCTTGAGCATCATGAGAAAGTCGTCGTCGCACTGCACGGTGTACGCCCTGCCGACGAGTTTCAGTCCGAGCCGAACCGGCCTGATCGCGGGATCCATGACTCGAATCTGCTTGTTCGCGTCGCACAACGAGGCGGCGTCGAGTCTCAGCAGCTCTTGACGAAGCGTGGCAAAGTCCATCTTGGCCTCCTTAAGCTGTAACTTGCTCGCCGACGTCTCTTGCAGCACGTCACTACATTGTTTGTCGCCTGACCGGCGCGCTGCGCGAGGCTGACGGCAACGTTAGTCTGGACGATCCGTGAATGCCGGCGTTGCACGGGTTCATCGTGCTGTTCCCGTTCGTGACACCGACGATCGGCTTGTCGAAGTCTGCATCCCCGAAGCCAACCGCGCGCAGCATCGCGCGGTTCGGCGAACGGGCAATGCCACCGGTGATGATGCGAGAGCGGCGATTGGCGGCCATTGCGGATCCCCCCGGCAAGAATGGCGAGAATGCAATCGCTATGATCGCGCGTTCGAGCGAACGACTCAAAGTGATACTCATCACACCAGCGGCTCGCGCGGGGCGTGATAGTCATTGCCCTCGCCGTCCGAACCCCTTTCGTCGCGATCTCGCCAGCAACCTGCTACCCAGCTACAAATAAAAAGGGGTCGCATCGCTGCAAGCCCTTGATTATCCGAAAAAACGCTGCCCGGCACCGTAGACGAGTATTGAGGCGCTTCATGCCGCTTTCTTCTGCGCGCGCTTGATCTTGATCTCGATCTCCTTGCCGAGCGCGTGCGCTGCCTTGATCAGCGTATCTAATTGGACGGAGACGTTGCCCGGGTCCAACACGCGATCAAGCTGCGAACGACTCGTGGCCATCTTCTTCGCCATATCCAGCTTGGTGAGCTTTGCAGCCTGCATGCTCTCCTCAAGCTGTTCGGCCAGGGCGCGCTTGGTCGGTCGTGCCACCTGCCGAGAAACCCGACCAGGATCGTAATGGGCGCGGGAGCGCGCTCCTGTGCATTTGCCGGCCACGCCGCGATGAGAAGTGTAGCTGCCGTCAGCAGGCGCGAAAGTTCTAGGAGACGAAGCATTTGGCCCGGATCGAAGTTTTCGCAGAGCCGGGACGCTGAGTATACTTGCCGCGAAGCCATGGTATAGCGGGGAGCCGTGACACCTGTGTGACCCCGCGGACTACCGTGTTTGCTTTCGGAGCTATGCGGCCTCCTATCGGCAAGACCCACCCGGTCGTCCGGCCCGTCATGCGCTGGGTGGCCTCCACCGAGGAGCTGTTGCGGTTCGAGCGGCTTGTCTCGGAGCTTTCAGCAGGTTTCATCAACCTCCCAGCCACTGGGATCGACGCGGCAATCGTGGATGGATTGCGTCGCATCGTCGAAGCCCTGCACATTGATCGAAGCACGCTGTCACAGGTTTCTCCAGATACAGGGCACTTTCGAAGCACGCATTCGTGGGCAATCAATGGCTTCCCCGCCGTTCCCACGAATACCACCTCCCAGACTTTTCCTTGGGTTTTGGCAACGGCGCGCGCCGGCAAACCCATCGTGTTCTCCAAGCTGGACGACCTGCCGCCTGAGGCAAGTGCCGACAAAGAGGGATACCGACAGCTCGGCCTGCGATCGCATGTGGCCTTGCCCGTTCTCGTCGCTGGCGAGCTCTTTGCAGTACTTGGATTAGGTAGTCTGCAAGAGGAGCGTGCCTGGTCCGATGAGCTCGTCGAACGGTTGAAGCTTGTGGCGGAGATCTTCGCCAGCGCGCTTGCTCGCAAGGGCGCTCACGAAGACATCGACCGGGCCCTCGGGTTCGAGCGATTGCTCGTTGACATCTCGGCTGGGTTGCTCAAGAGGCCGGCGGACGATCCGGTGGCCGCGATCAATGCGGCATTGCACGCGATCGGCGAATTCCTGCAGGTGCAGCGCGCGGTGCTCTGGAGCTCGAGCGCCAATGGCGAGCGTTTTGAGCCCACACACCTTTGGGTCGGCGGCGGTGCCAGCAGCCCGCCAAGCGTCATTGACGAAACAATGGCGCCGACGGTTTTCAGGCGAGTCTCCGGGGGAGAGGTGGTGGCGCTATCGAGCATCGATAACCTGCCACCGGAAGCAGAAGCCGAAAGGCAGGAGTTTCGTCGATTCGGCACGCGCGCGCTCCTGGCGGTGCCACTGGTCGTCGAGGGGCTTGTCATCGGCGCATTGTCGCTCTCCGATGTTCATGGCAAGCGCTCATGGCCAGATTCGCTCATTCCACGAGTGCAGCTTATTGGCGAGGTTTTTGCCAACGTCCTGACGCGTCGACTGTACGCAGCCAGGGTGAATGAAGCGAAAAGCGAGACGGCACAGTATCGCGAGCGTTTGGCGCACCTGGCGCGGGTTCACACCATTGGCGAAATGTCGGCCGCGATAGCCCACGAAGTTAACCAGCCGCTGATGGCGATCGAGAATTATGCATTGGCTGCGCACCGGCGGCTGGCTTCGGACGGCGTCGACGATAGGGTCAAGCTCGGAGCACTGTTGGACAAGATCGCCGGGCAGGCTGCACGCGCCGGCGATGTCCTGAAACGTCTACGGTCAATCGTCAAGAAGCACGAATCCGAAGTAACCGTGTTTAATCTCGGGACGCTGGTTGCCGATACCGTCAATCTGGTCGAGGTCGAAAGCCGGCTTAAAGACGTTCAGGTCGAGATCGCCGTGGCATCTGATCTGCCGCCGGTTGTGGCCGATGAGGTTCAAATTCAGCAAGTTGTGCTAAACCTTGTGCGCAATGGCATCGAGGCAATGGATCAGCCGGGGATTGTCAGCAAGGTGCTCAGGGTCGAAGTGCAAAATCCTCGAAGCCATGAGCTTGTTGTGCGAGTCGTCGATCGTGGCAAAGGCTTAAGCTCGATCGACAGGGAGCACATCTTTGAGCCGTTCTATTCGACCAAGGAGAAGGGCCTGGGGATTGGACTCGCGATATGCCGCTCGATCATCGAAGCGCATGGTGGAAAACTCTCGTACTCGCCCCATACCGGCGGCGGCGCCGTCTTCCAATTCAGCTTGCCTATTGCTGGCGACAAGGACGGACGGTGACCGAGCCTACGGTCTGCATCGTCGACGACGACGAAGCGGTGCGCGACTCAATTGAAGAGCTGGTGAACTCGGTCGGGCTGCACGCGGCGACGTTCGCGTCTGCCAAAGAGTTTCTCGCCAGTTACAGTCCCGAGCAGCCGGGATGCCTTGTCTTGGACCTTCGCATGGCGTACATGAGCGGGCCAGCGCTCCAGGAGAAACTGCTCGCAATGGGCGCATCCCTACCGATCGTGTTCATCAGTGGCCATGGCGACATCCCGCTCGCGATCAAGACGATCAAGGCAGGCGCCGTGGATTTTGTGCAGAAGCCCTACCGTGATCAGCAGCTCCTCGACAGCATCAACGAGGCGTTGCAACGCGATGCTGCAGCACGGGCTGATGCCAGGTCGAGCGACGGGTTCGCCGAAAAGCTCAAGACGCTGACGGACCGGGAGCGCGAGGTGATGAAACTCGTCGTAGAAGGATGGTCGAGTAAGGCGATCGCCACCGCGCTCGCCATCAGTTATCGCACGGTGGAGGTGCACCGCAGCCACATTCTGGAAAAGCTCGGCGTGCGAACCGTCCCGGAGCTGATTCACCGCGCAAGAGAGTGACCTGAACGAGTCAGTATCGCCGGTGCGACGTGCTGGCTTGCTCGCCTCTACGTATTTCCACGTATTGCCCGGTTGATGCTGAGCGCGCATCCTGACGCCGCGTCTAGAACATTGCGGACCCGCGACCACACCGAGGTATTTCATGTGCGCGGCGCCGCGAGGTGTCGCGCGCGACAGCCATCGAGTCACACTTGGGCGACGCCGCCTACATCGTATCGCCTGCGCCTGGCGAAAGCGGCAAGATCGCGGACGCCCTGGCTGGCGAAAACCTCGAGGTTCGGACGTTTGATTGCGCCGAGAAGCTGATTGCGGCGTTGGGCGGGAAACCTTGCGGGTGCGTCGTCGCGCCCGCCGACATTCCGGGAATCGGTGTGCGCGGACTTATCGAAGAAGTCCGTCGCCGTCAGCTTTGCCTGGCAGTCGTGGTCATTGGACGCGAGGATGATTTGCGTGTGGCGGTCGACCTCGTGCGCGCCGGCGCAGCCGAATTTGTCGAACATCCCTTCAGCGCTGGGCGACTGCGGGTGGCG
>DASPTZ010000175.1:0-2623 GCA_035623155.1 Casimicrobiaceae bacterium
TTCTTCGACCAAACGTTGAACTGGTGCTTCTCGACCGAACCGTCGCCGCAATTGCACGGCCGCAAGCTCTTCGCGCCTTGCGGCAAGGTGCTCGGCGGCTCGAGCTCGATCAACGGCCATGTCTACGTGCGGGGTCACCCCGAGGATTTCGACGCGTGGCGGCGGGACGGCAATCCCGGCTGGGGCTACGACGACGTCCTGCCGTTCTTTCGCAAGTCCGAAGACCAGCAGCGCGGCGAGGACGCCTTTCACGGTGTTGGAGGCCCGCTCTCGATAACGGACCTCGCGGACTCCAACCCGCTGAGCCACGCCTTCGTCGAAAGCGCTGTGGCCGTGGGCATCGAGCGCAATGGCGATTTTAATGGCGCAGCGAAGGAAGGCGCAGGAGCTTTTCAGGTCACCATGCGCAATGGCCGCCGCGCGAGCTCCGCGGTGGCGTTCCTGCGCGCGGCCGAGCGGCGGTCGAATCTATGCTTGAAGACCAATGCGGAGGTCGGGCGGGTCACGATCGACGGCGGCCGCGTGACAGGAGTCACCTACGCTCGCGGTCGGGATTCGCTTTCCGCTCGTGCGCGGCGCGCCGTCGTTCTTTGCGCAGGTGCGCTCAATTCGCCAGCGGTACTGCAGCGCTCGGGCATCGGGCGCGGCGAGTGGCTGCAGGAAGCGGGCATTCCCGTGCGGCACGAGTTGCGCGGTGTGGGCGGGAACATGCAGGACCACGTTCAGGCGAGGCTCGCGTTGCGCAGTCGTCGTCACCGCACGCTCAACACCCAGACACGCAATCCGCTTCAGCTCGCGCAGATGGGATTGCAATACGCGCTGTTCCGGCGCGGGCCCCTCACATTTGCCGGCGGGCAAAGCGGCGCTTTCGTGCGCTCCCGCGTGGCGCTCGATCGCGCCGACACGCTCCTGATTCTCATGCCGTTCAGCAGCGTGGACTACCGCAAGGGGCTCGACCGGTTCCCGGGCTTCACCATCGCGAGCTGCCTCATGCGCCCGGAAAGCCGCGGCAGCGTTCGCGTACGCTCCGCGTCGGCTAAAGAGCCGCCGGTGATCCAGCCGAATTACCTCGACGCGGAAAGCGATCGGCGCGCCATGGTGGGGGGCCTGCGTGCCGCGCGCGACGTCACGCGGACCAACCCGCTGCGCGAGGAAATCGAGCGCGAGGAGCGTCCCGGCATCGATGTCGACAGCGACGACGAGCTACTCGACTACATTCGGGCGACGACGACCTCCGTTTACCATCCCGCGGGCACGTGCAGGATGGGGACGGACACGGACGCCGTCGTGGACGCGAAGCTGCGGCTGCGCGGGCTCGACGGATTGGTCGTCGCGGACGCCTCGATCATGCCGACCATCGTTTCGGCTCCCACGAACGCGAGCGCGATCATGATCGGCGAGCGCGCGGCGGCCTTCCTGCAGGAGCGGGCGTGACATCCGGAAAGACCTTTCATCAAAGGAAGAAGGTATGAAGACCTACCAGCACTGGATCAATGGCCAATGGGTCGCTCCGAGCGGCGGCCAATCGCTCGACTCCCTCGATCCGTACCAGGGCACGACATGGGCTCGAATCGCGCGCGGCAACGCGGAAGATGCGAACCGCGCGGTCGCGGCGGCTCACGACGCGATGTACAAGGGTCCGTGGAGCCGGATGACGCCCACCGAGCGCGGCAAGGTGCTGCGCCGGATCGGCGATCTCATCACCGAAAAGCGCAATGCCGACCTCCTCGCCGAGATCGAATCGCGCGACAACGGGAAGATCCTCGCGGAGATGCAAGGGCAGCTGAAGTCTCTGCCCGAATGCTGGTACTACTACGCGGGGCTGGCCGACAAGATCGAAGGCACGATCATTCCGGTCGACAAGGCCGACATGCTCGCCATGACCATGCATGAGCCGGTTGGCGTCGTCGCCGCCATTACGGCGTGGAATTCTCCCCTCGGGTTCTTCGCGCTCAAGTGCGCGCCCGCGCTCGCCGCGGGCTGCTCGGTGGTGGTAAAGCCGTCCGAATTCGCTTCGGTGAGCTCGCTCGAGTTCGCGGCGCTGACCAAGGAAGCAGGCATCCCCGACGGCGTGATCAACGTGGTGACGGGTCTCGGGCTGGAAGTCGGCTCGCCTCTTGTCGAGCATCGGAACGTCGCCAAGGTCACGTTTACGGGATCGGACGTAACCGGCGCGCGGATCTACGAAGCCGCAGCCCGCGGCATGAAGCGGGTCACGATGGAGCTCGGCGGCAAGTCGCCGAACATCGTGTTCGAGGACGCGGATCTCGACCAGGCGTGCGTCGGCGCGGTCGCTGGCATCTTCGGCGCCACGGGACAGATGTGCACGGCCGGGTCGAGATTACTCGTGCAGAACTCGATTCGCGAGGCTTTCACCGCGCGCCTGACGGAAATGGCACGCAACCTGCGGCTCGGCGACCCGTTCAGCGCGGACACCCAGATCGGCCCGATCTCGACCCCGCCGCAGTACGAGAAGGTGCTGCACTACATCGATCTCGCGAAGTCGGAGGGAGCCCGCTGCGTGCTGGGCGGGGCTCCCGCTTCGGGACCCGACCTCAAAGGCGGCATGTTCGTCCAGCCGACCATCTTCACGGATGTCACCAACCGCATGCGCATCGCGCAG
>DASPTZ010000176.1:0-34667 GCA_035623155.1 Casimicrobiaceae bacterium
TAGAAGCGCGCTCGAACTTGCTTCATGCTTCAGGCGCACGTCGGCCCCGGGTTTCGCGCCCTTGGACTTCCCGCAGGGCGCTCAACCCAGGCTACCGGCGGTGCGCTAGTGGCTGGTCTTGGTGAATTCGGCCAGTTCGGCCGGCGGCAACGGCTGGCTGATCCAGAAGCCCTGGAAACAGTGGCAGCCGTGCGATGCGAGGAACTCGAGTTGCGCCTTGGTTCCAACTCCCTCGGCGACGACACGCAGGCCCAGGCCGCGGGCCAGCGCGATGATCGCCTCCGTGATCGCAGCGTCCCCCGGATCGCTTTCGAGATCGGCGATGAAGGAGATGTCGATCTTCAGCGTATCGATCGGGAAATGCTTGAGGTGCGAGAGGCTCGAATACCCGGTGCCGAAGTCATCGATCGCCACCGAGAATCCTTCCACTCGGAGTTGCTGCAGTACCTTCTTGATCGAGTCCAGATCGTGCAGCAGGCTCGACTCGGTGACCTCCAGTTCCATCCATCCCGGTTCACAGCCGGCGCCCCGTACGATCTCCAGGATTCGCTGCGCCAGGTCGTCCCGGTAGAACTGCCGCCCTGACAGGTTCACCGAGACCTTCAGCGGAATTCCCGCGTTTCGCCAGGCCACACACTGCTCCGCGGCCGAGCGCAGTACCCAGTCGCCGAGAAGGTGAATGAGCCCCGATTCCTCGGCCAGTGGAATGAAGACCTTGGGCGCGACGTCGCCGTGCTCCTCGCTATGCCAGCGCAGCAGCGCCTCGGCCCCGACGATCGCCCTGTCGCTGATGCGCATCACCGGCTGATAGTGGAGCTTCAGCATCCCATCCTTGACCGCGCTGCGCAGCGAAGCCTCCAGCGTGTGCTGCTTGAGCCGGTGCTCGGCCATGCTCGCGTCGAAGAACTGGTAAGTGTTGCGGCCGAGGTCCTTGGAGCGGTACATCGCCACGTCGGCGTGCTTGAGCAGCCCTTCGGGGTCGTCGCTGTCGTCGGGGTACACGGCGATGCCGATCGACGAGGTCACGTAGATGTCGTGGTCCTCGATCTCGAAGGGCTGGGCAATCGCGTCCTGCAGCTTCTGCGCGATGCGGTTGAGCACCGACGGATCCTCGAATTCCTCGACGATGACCATGAACTCGTCTCCGCCGAGCCGAGCCAGCAAATCGGTCTCCCGCAGTGCCGCGGACAGCGACGCGGTGACGCGCTTGAGGAGCTCGTCGCCGATGCGGTGGCCCAGCGTGTCGTTGACGTTCTTGAAGCGGTCGAGGTCGATGAACAGAACGCCGACGCGGCGGCCGGTGCGCTTCGCCTTGGCAATCGCCTGCGCTACGCGCTCCTGCAGCAGCAGGCGGTTGGGCAGCCCGGTGAGCGCGTCGCGAGTCGCCAGGTACTGAAGCCGCTCCTCGGCCTGGATGCGCGAGCTCACGTCCTGCACGAAGGAGAGCACCGACACGATGCGGCCCTGCTCGTCGAGCAGGCACGAGTGGTACCACTCGCACCAGATGGTCTCGCCGTCCTTGCGATGGTTGCGGTTGAGCCCCGTCGCGCGGGGCTCCTCGCCCGCCATCAGCCGGTTGATCAGCTCGACGACACCCGGTCGGTCTGCTTCGTGAGTGAGCTGGCTGCCGGTGAGCGGCATGCCCAGCACCTCCTCGGCGCGCCATCCGAAGATGTTCTCCGCCTGGGGAGACCAGCGCACAAGTTTGAAGTCGCGATCCCACTCGAGCACCGCCAGCGGCGTGTTGTTGATGTGCGAGGAGAGCATCCAGTTGGCGCGGCGCAGCGCCTCCTCGTTGCGCTTCTGATCGTGGACGTCGGTGTGCACCGCGTAGATGCCGATCACGCTGCCCTCGGCGTCGCGGTTGGGAGCGAAGTGGACCGACTCCCAGCGCTGCTCGCCGTTGGGCTGTACGAGAAGCTGCTCGGTCGATACGGTCTCGCCGGCGAGCACGCGGGTCAGTAGCGGCCCGAGCTGCCGCGCGCGTGCATCTCCAATCACTTCGCCGATCTTCCGCCCAGTCACGTCCTTGGCGCTCTCAGAGAGCCACTCTTCGTTGTGGCGATTCAGGAAACGAAAGCGGAAATCGCGGTCGATGTAGGAGACGCGCGCCGGCACGTTGTCCATGATCAGGCGCAGCTCCGCCTCGCTGGCGCGCAACGCTTCCTGGGCCTGCTTCAACCCATGGATGTCGTTCATCAGCACGAACGCACCGCTGACCTCGCCCGTCGGAGAGGCGTCGGGCACGACGCGGATGGTCATCCATCTCCTGGCACCGCCTGCCCCGGGAACAAGGCGGTCGAAGGCGGTCGATTCGCCCTCGAGCGCCTTGGCGAGCATCGCCTGCGCGCTGGCGTAGATGCCGTGCCCGACGACGTCGCGCAGGCGCAGGTCCGCAACCTGTTCCGCGGTCAGCCCGAAATACTGCAGGAACGTCCGGTTGACGTATTGGCAACGCTCGTCGCGGTCGATGTACGCGACCGGCGCAGGAACGCCGTCCATGATCGCGCGTAACTGCGATTCGCGCGCGGCCAGGGCATCCTGCGCTTCCTTGAGGTCGGTGATGTCGTGGCCGACGATATAGAAGCCCTTGATCGTCGCGTCGAACCGGAGGTCCGGCACGATCTTGTTCCGGAGCCAGCGAAGGCGCCCGTTGACGTCGATCGCTTGCCGCTCATAGGTCACGTCCTCGCCGCGCGCCGCCCGTTCGATGAACGGCTGCTCCAGCTCGAACGCTTCGGGTCCCAGCACCTCCTTCACCGACTTGCCAATCACCGATTCGCGGTCGAGGCCTAGCAATCGCAGGAAGGCGTCGTTCACGAAGCTGTAGTTGCGATCGATGTCGACGTAGACGACCGGCTCGGGAATGTTGTCGGTGAACAGCCGCAGCTGCTCCTCGCGAGTGGCAAGCGCCTGCTCGGTGAGCTTGAGGTCGTGGATGTCGTACTCGGTGCAGTAGAGCCCGCGCACCGTGCCGCTGGCGTCGAGGTCGGGAGCGATGCGCCCGTGCATCCAGCGGCGCTGCCCGTCGGCGCTGACCCCGATGCGCTCGTAGTCGACGTTCTCTCCCTCCTGCGCCCGCTTGATGATCGGCCGCAGGAAGGCGTTGACGTCGTGCGGCATCACTTCATACGGCGTCTTGCCGTAGATCTGGTCCTGCGGCTTGCAAACCCAGTTGGCGAATGCCTGGTTGACGAAGGTGTACTTGAGCTTCTTGTCGAGGTAGGCGATCGGGCCCGGGATGTTGTCGGCGAACAGCCGCATCTGCGCTTCCTGCGATTTGAGCGCCTCGCGGATCCGGGTGTCGTCCTCGATGTCGTTGATCACCACGAAGGCGCCGCCGGTCCTGCCGCCGGGCTCGCGGTCGGGAAACAGCGTGATGCGCACCCAGCGCAGCTCGCCCGACGCCGGGCGCTCGCGCCGGTCGTAGCTCACCGTCGCTCCGGCAAACGCGCGCTCGACGTAGCCCTGCATCTCGGCGAGCGCGTCCGGGGCGAGGAAGTTCTTGAGGGGCTGCCCGAGGATGTCGTCGACGGGGATGCCGATGTACTTGCCGTAAGGCTTGTTGGCGAAGCGCAGCCTCAAAGCCCGATCGAAGTAGAAGATCGGCAGGCCGACCGAGTCGGTGACCACCCGCAGTCGATGCTCGCGCTCGCCCGCTTCGAGCTCGAGCCGCTTGATGTTGTCGACGTCGGTGTAGGTGGCCAGCACGCCTCGGACGTCGCCGCGCGCGCCCCGGTCGGGGTAGAAATCGACGCGGATCCAGAAGGCATTGCGCTTGACCGACGAGAGCTGGCGCTCGAAGCTCACCCGCTCGCCGGAAAGCGCCGCCTCGAGGTACGCGTGATAGAGCTGGTAGAGTTCGCGCCCGTCTACTTCGACCACTTCGCGGCCCAGCACCTCGGAGCCGGGCTTGCCGGTCCAGTCGAGAAACGCGCGATTGACGAAGCGGTAGCGCTGATCGGCATCGATGTAGCAGACCGGCAGGCCGAGCGCGTTCAGCTTGCGCTGGGAGAGCGCGAGCAGGGCCTCGCGTCCCACCCCTTCGCTCACGGTCGCGAGCGTCTGGTGGTCGAGGCGTGTCAGTGGGCGAGTAAGCGCCATCGCTGCCGGTCGTTGCCCCCGTCCTTCCCCCGGGAAACCGGGCGGCAAAAGCAGTCTAAGGGGCTATCCGGGGGCTGACAAGCAAGGATCGGGCCTGTGGTGTTCAACTGCGCCCCGATCCTCCCATTGGCGAGCGACACTCTGGACAGTACAATCTGCGGCACAAAAATACGCCCGGCGGCAGTTTCTTGCGGTTTCATGTGGTCGCGCCGGTTTCCTGGAGATTCCATGTCGCGCGCCCGCTGCTTCGTGGCCCGTCTGCTGCTCCTTGGTCTGCTGTTTCCGACGCTTGCGATCGCCGCGCCGGTCGAGCCCCCGGCCATCGCCGGCATCCCCATCGATTTTATCCTGTTCGCGCTGACGCTCGTCGGCGTCGCGCTGTTCCATCACCACACGCTGCCGATCGCGGTGACCGGACTTGTCGTGATCTCGATCTTCAAGATCACAGCGTCACCGTTCCCTGAAGGCCCCGGCGTGGCTGGCTGGGTCGCACACTTGGCCCATGAATGGGTCCTGCTGACCAACCTGCTCGGTCTGCTGCTCGGATTCGCTCTGTTGTCGAAGCATTTCGAGGCGAGCCGCATTCCAGCCAAGCTTCCCCACTACCTTCCGGACGACTGGAAGGGTGGACTGGTGCTGCTGTTCATGATCTTCGTGTTGTCGAGCTTCCTGGATAACATCGCCGCAGCGCTGATCGGCGGGACGATCGCAGGCACGGTGTTTCGCGGCAAGGTTCACATCGGCTATCTCGCCGCAATCGTTGCGGCTTCGAACGCTGGGGGCTCCGGGAGTGTCGTCGGCGACACGACGACTACCATGATGTGGATCGACGGTGTGAGTCCGCTGCAAGTGCTCGAGGCTTTCGTCGCCGCAGGCACAGCGATGCTGATCTTCGGAATCCCGGCTTCGCTCCAGCAGCAACGCTACTCTCCGATCACCAAGGAACCGCCAGCCGGCGTGGTCGTCGACTGGGCGCGCGTCTTCATCGTCGCGCTCATCCTCGTGGCGGCGATCGTGGTCAACGTCCTCGTCAACGTTCGCTTCAGCGAGATCTCCAGCACGTTCCCCTTCATCGGCGCCGCCGTTTGGGTCGCGTTGCTAGTGTGCGTTCCGCTGCGGCGCCCGGCGTGGGAAGAGCTGCCCAACGCCTTCAAGGGCAGCATGTTCCTGCTGTCGCTGGTGCTCGCCGCATCGATGATGCCCGTGCACAAATTGCCCGACGCGTCGTGGCGGGTGGCGATGGGGCTGGGCTTCGTCTCCGCCGTCTTCGACAACATCCCGCTGACCGCCCTGGCGCTCAAGCAGGGGGGCTACGACTGGGGCTATCTCGCCTACGGGGTCGGCTTCGGCGGATCGATGATCTGGTTCGGGTCGTCTGCCGGTGTGGCGCTTTCGAACATGTACCCCGACGCCAAGGACGCGGTCGCCTGGGTGCGGGGCGGCTGGCACGTCACCGTGGCCTACGTGATCGGGTTCTTCGTGATGCTGGCCGTGCTCGGGTGGGTTCCCCAACCGAAGCACCACGCGCCGCAGGCAAAGCCGGTCGCCGCCGGCTCACCTGCTCCAATCGTAGCTGCGAGACCGTAGTGCGCTGCACCGCACGCGGTTGCGCCCGAGTCATCGCCGGCGCGATGGCAATCTTCGGTGCTTCCGTCGCTCTGGCCTCCGCCGATGCATCCTCGGCATTCACTGGCGCCGGCCTGTCGCCGATCTGGGGGGTACCCTTCGCGGGGTTGCTGTTGTCGCTCGCCCTCTGGCCGATCCTCGGCGCCCGCTTCTGGCATCTGCACTACGGCAAGATCAGCGCCGCCTGGGCACTGGCGATGCTGATCCCTTTCGCCATCCTGTTCGGCCCGGGCGAGACGATCCATCAGCTCGTGCACGCCCTGCTGCTCGAATACCTGCCGTTCGTGATCCTTCTTTTCGCCCTGTACACGGTCTCGGGTGGAATCGCCGTACGTGGCACGCTCATCGGAAGCCCCAAGCTCAACACCGCGCTCCTGACCATCGGCGCCATGCTCGCGAGCGCCATGGGCACCACCGGTGCCGCGATGCTGCTCATCAGGCCGCTGCTGCGTGCCAACGAGGGCCGCAATCATCGCGTACACGTGGTCGTCTTCTTCATCATCCTGGTCGGCAACATCGGCGGCGCGCTCACCCCGCTCGGCGACCCGCCGCTTTTCATCGGCTTTCTCAACGGCGTCGAGTTCTTCTGGACGACGCGGTGGCTCGCCCTTCCGACGCTGCTGATTTCCGCTGCGCTGTTAGGAATCTTCTACGCCCTGGACACCCGGCTGTGGCGGCGGGAACGGCCGCTGCAGCCTGCCGCCTACGAGCCGCTGGCGATAGACGGGGTGGTCAATTTCACGCTCATCGGCGCAGTGGTTGCGGTGGTACTGTTATCCGGAGTGTGGAAACCAGAAACCACGCTCCAGGTGTCCGGAATGCAGCTCGAATGGCAGAACATCGTGCGCGACGTCGCGCTGCTCGCCATTGCGCTCGCGTCGCTGACTTGGACCCCGAGCGCCATCCGCGAGACCAACGCCTTCACCTGGGAGCCGATCGCCGAGGTGGCGAAGCTTTTCGCGGGGATCTTTCTGACGATCATTCCGGTGATTGCGATGCTGCAGGCGGGACGCTCCGGGCCGCTTGCGCCGCTGGTCGATCTGGTGAGCGACGCAGGCGGCGAGCCGCGGCACGTGATGTACTTCTGGGCAACCGGACTATTATCGGCATTCCTGGACAATGCGCCCACGTACGCGGTGTTCCTCAATCTTGCCGGCGGCGACGCGACCCAACTGATGGGGCCTCTGCGGAAAACGCTGGTCGCGATTTCCGCTGGCGCAGTGTATTTCGGCGCGCTCACCTACGTGGGGAACGCGCCCAATTTCATGATCAAGGCCATCGCCGAGCAACGCGGGGTGGCGATGCCGAGCTTCTTCGCCTATCTAGGCTACTCGGCTCTTGTTCTTCTCCCGCTGTTCGTGGTCATTAGCTTGATCTACGCCTGAGCACGCGACGCAGTGGTTGCTTGCGCATCGAGTCAAACGCCAAGCCGCGCCATCACCCGTGACGCTCCCAATGGCCGTCCTCGAAGTGCCAGCGACCGTCGTGCTCTTCCCAGCGGTGAGGCACCCAAGCGTAACCACGCCGCTCACGAATCCAGTGTCCCTGAACCCAGTGGTGACGGCGGTCGTGGTCACGATACTCCCAGTACCCTGGGGCCCAGACAAAGCCCACGCGTGGCGCGGGAACTGGCTCGTAGATCGGCGCCGGCGGAGCGATGTAGACATCGACATCAACCCTTGCCGCGCCGGCAACCGGCGAAAGTGCGGCACCAGCGACCAGAGCTGCAAGCAAAACGCTCTTTCGAACGAACATAACGCACCTCCAGTAATGGTTCGAGACCACCGCATGTAGCGGCGGCGCGAGCGACTATCGGTCCTCGCAACGTGATGGACAGAGAGGATAACGGTTAAGTTCAGGCCGGCGCCGGTGAGTTCCGGCGCCAGTGTAGGACGATCGCCTATGGCTCGCTGCCGCGGCTCCGATATCGACGAAGGAGGCAGCGGTCGAACGCGCAGCGCGAGACGCTACGCCACTACCAGGATGTGTACTCGATACGGTCCGTGCGCGCCCAGCACGATGGTCTGCTCGATGTCTCCGGTGCGCGATGGCCCCGAGATCATGTTCACTGCGCGCGGCAGGCGCCCCAGCTCGTGCCGGATCAGGGCGAAGGCCTCTTCCATGCCGGCGACGACGCGCCCGGCTCGCAGGACCGCGATGTGCGTGTCGGGCAGCAGCGTCGTCGCAGTGGGCGTATCGGCGCCGGAGAGGATCACCAGCGTACCGGTCTCGGCGATGGCACAGAAGGCGCCGGTGATGCCCAGGCGGTCGCCGCCCGTGGTCGGCCGCACTTCGATTTCGAGGCCTGCGCCTGTCCAGTCAAGATCGCCGAGCTCCGGCCAGCACACGCCGCGGTGCGACTTCTGCTGCGCGAGCACCTCGGGCAATTCGAGCGCGTCGAGGTAGCGCGCGACGGCGGCCGGAATCTCGCTGCGATCGGCGATTCGCTCGACCGTGCTTTCCATGTCGGTCGCGCGCTGCAGGAAGCGCTGGACCAGATCGGACGGCAGCCGCGGCCGCGGCCCTTGCGCGTGCGCGGCGATGGTCGCTTGCGCATCGGCGGCCGCTTTGGCGTCGCGCTCGCGCTTGCCTAGCGCCGCGCGCACGCGGCCGAGGATCGCTTCGCGCTCGGCGCTCATCGGCTCTGCTTGCGCACGAAAGCAGCTATGCGCTCGACTCCGGAGCGGATCGCCTCGGTCGACGCGGCGTAGGAGAGGCGGATGTGCTGGCCGTCTCCCGGAACGCGGCGCCCGAAATGGATGTCGGCGAGCACGGCGACGCCCCCCTCGTTGAGCAGGCGCTTGCGCAACTCCTCGGAATCGGCGCAGCCGGTGAGCTTGCACGCTTCGGTGACGTTCGGCCAGGCGTAAAAGGCACCACCGGGCGTTCTGCATGTGATTCCGGGTACCGAATTGAGCAAGTCGACCACGAGGTCGCGGCGCTCAAGAAACGACATTCGCATCGCCGCCGCGCTGTCCTGCGGCCCCTCGATCGCCTCCAGGGCTGCCCATTGGCTCACCTGCGAAGCGCAGGAATCGGTGTTGGTGATCCAGCGCGTGAACACCGGCGCCAGCGCGCGGTTGGCGATGTAGCCGATGCGCCAGCCTGTCATCGCCCAGGTCTTGGAGGCTCCGTCGGAGATGACCGTTCGCTCGAGCATACCGGGGAGCGAAGCGAGCGACGCGAACTCGCCGTCGTAGGAGAGCCGCGAGTAGATCTCGTCGGCGTAGACCCACACATGAGGGTGCGCGCGGAGGATCTCGGCGATGGCTTCCAGATCGGCGCGCTGCAGTACCCCGCCGGTCGGATTCTGCGGCGAGTTGAGTATGAGCAGCCGCGTCTGCGGCGTGATCTTCGCCTCAAGCTCGTGCGGATCGAAGGCAAAGTCGCGCGCCTCGCGCAAATGGATCGGCACCGGTACGGCGCCGTTGGCGAGGATCTGCGACTCGTAGATCGGAAAGCCCGGGACCGGATAGATCACCTCGTCGCCGGCGCCGTAATCGGTCACCGAAGCGATGGTGTAGGCGATGAATGGCTTGGCGCCGGCCCCCACGACGACATCCTCGGGCGCGATGTCGAGCCCACGGCGGCTTCCGATGTCGCGCGCAGCGGCGGCGCGCAGCTCGTCGATGCCCGCCGAAGGCGTATAGCCGTGCTTGCCTGCGCGTATCGCCGCGATTGCCGCGTCCTGCACATTGGCCGGAGTTGGAAAGTCGGGCTGTCCGATGCAGAACGAGACAATGTCGCGGCCTTGGCGTTGCAGCGCGTTGACTTCGGCGAGAACGACAAAAGCGTTCTCGGTGCCGAGAGATTCGCCGCGGTGGCTGATCGGCGGCGCAGTCCGCGGTATGTGATCGCGCGGAGCGTTCATCGTGTGCCCCCGCGGCGCGCATACAATTCGCGGAAGGTGCGACCCGCGGCCGCCGGCATGTCGCGGCCGTCGGTCCATCCTCCCCCGAGCGGCAGTCGGTGGATCATCCGATCGCTGCCGCCCTGAGCCTTGAGCATGCGCGCACCGATGCGCGTGGCCAGCGCGAAGAGGCGCGGCCGCAGTGCGAGCCACGACCACGCGCGCAGAGCGAAGCGCTCGGTCCAAGGGCGCAGCGCGCGCCGGAATTCCTCCTCGCGCAGCTTGCGCTGCAGGTCGGGCAGGGGAATCATAACCGGACAGACCACGCCGCATTGGTTGCACATGGTGGAGGCCATCGGCAGGTCGAGCGCGTTCTCGAGGCCGATGTAGGAAGGAGTCAGGATCGAGCCGATGGGTCCAGGGTAGACCCAGCCGTAGGAGTGGCCGCCGATGTTCTGGTAGACGGGACAGTGGTTCATGCATGCGCCACACCGGATGCAGCGCAGCGCCTCCCTCACTTCGCTTCCAAGCACGCGCGCGCGGCCGGCGTCGACCAGGATGTAATACATGTGCTCGGCGCCGTGGAACTCGCCCTCCCCCTTGGTACCCGTGAGGATATCGAGGTAATTGGAGATCGACTGTCCCGTGGCCGAGCGCGGAAGCAGGCGCATCAGCGTCGCGACGTCCTCCAGCGTAGGCACGACCTTCTCGACGCCCGAGATGGCGACGTGCACCTTGGGCAGCGTGGTAGTGAGTGTCGCGTTGCATTCGTTGGTGACGAGCACCACCGAGCCTGTCTCGGCGACGAAAAAGTTGCCGCCGGAGACGCCCATGCCTGCGGTCAGATAGTGCTCGCGCAGGACCTTCCGCGCCTCAAGGCACAGCTCGCTGATCTCGGTCTTGCGCGGAGTGCCGTGCTTCCTTGAGAAGAGCTCCGCCACCTCCGCCTTGTTCTTGTGCAGGGCCGGCCCGATGATGTGCGAGGGAGGCTCGTAGTCGTTGATCTGCAGGATGTATTCGCCGAGGTCGGTCTCCACCACGGTGAGACCCGCGGCCTCGAGCGCTTGGTCGAGGGCGGACTCCTCGCTCACCATCGACTTCGACTTGATGATCTTGGTCACACCGTGGCGCCGGGCGATGTCGAGCATGTGCCGATTGACATCGGCGGGAGTCTCGGCCCACAGCACTACTGCGCCTCGCGCTGTGGCGTTGGCCTCGAAGATCTCCAGCCATGCGTCGAGGTTGTCCAGCGCGCGCTGCCGGATGGCCTTGGCCGCTTCGCGGGTGCCCTCGAAGTCGTCGAGCTCGGTCAGCGACTCGCGGCGCTTGGTGACGAACTTGGTCTTGAACTTCTGCAGGTTTTTCTGCAGCTGCGCATCGCCCAGGCTCTCGTGGGCGCGCTCCTTGAAGTGCATCGAAGCGATCTGCACGGCTACTCCGGCCCGAGCATTTCCCCGGCGAGGACTTCGGCGACATGCAATACCTTGGTCTTGGTGTCACCGCGCCGCCGCAACCTGCCTTCGATGTTCAGTATGCAGCCCAGATCGCCCAGCACGACCGCGTCGGCACCGGTCTGGGCGATCTGAGTGCACTTGTTGTCGGCCATCCGGGCCGAGATTTCGCCGTACTTGAGGGAGAAGGTCCCGCCGAAGCCGCAGCAGGTCTCGCAATCGGCCATCTCGGTGAGCTTCAAGCCCCGGACCTTGGCGAGCAGCGCCCGCGGCTGCGGCTTCACTCCCATCTCGCGCAGTCCGGCGCAGCAGTCGTGGTAGGTCGCGTTGCCCGAAAACCCGCCGGGAACGCGCTCGAGCCTGAGAACGTTGACCAGGAAGTCGGTGAGCTCGTAGGTTTTCGCCGCCAGAGCTTCGGCGCGCGCGGCGAGCGCCGGATCATCGCGAAACAGGTCGGCGTAGTGCGTCTTGATCATCCCGCTGCACGAGCCCGAAGGCGCGACCAGGTATTGGCAGGCTTCGAACTCGGCGACGACCTTGGCCGCGAGCGCCTTGGCTCCGGCACGATCGCCCGAGTTATAGCCGGGCTGCCCGCAGCAGGTCTGCGTCGGCGGAACGACCACTTCGGCGCCTCCGGATTCGAGCAGCTTGATCGCAGCGAAGGCGATCGACGGCCGCATCAGATCGACGAGGCAGGTGACGAAAAAGCCGACGCGCATGGGAAACTGCAGCTTGACCCGCAGATGTTAGCACGGCGGACGCCGCAGCGGTTTCAATAAGAACGCGTGAGCGCCACCACGCACATGCCCATGAGCTGCTGGGGGAACACGCCGAAGAAGAGCAGCGCCAGTCCGTTGAGCGACAGCAGCACGCGAGTGTCGAATCTGGATTCCAGCGGCGCCTGCTCCTGGGCTTCGTCGAAGTACATGAGCTTGACGATCCGGAGGTAATAGAACGCGCCGATCAAGGACATCAGAACCGCAATCACCGCCAGCCATACCAGCCCGACGTCCACCGCCGCCTCGATGACCGCGAACTTGGCGTAGAAACCGACGGTCGGGGGAATGCCCGCAAGCGAGAACATCACCAGCAGCATCATCAGCGCGTACCACGGGCTGCGCTGGTTGAGTCCCTTGAAATCGTCGAGCTTGTCAGCCTCGAAGCCGCTGCGCGATAGAAGCAGGACCATGCCGAAGCTCACCAGCGTGGTCAGCACGTAGGTAATCGTGTAGAACATCGCCGCGCTGTAGCCGTTGACGTTGGCGGTAAGGAAGCCCATGAGCATGTAGCCCATGTTGGCGATAGTCGAGTAGGCGAGCATACGCTTGATGTTGCTCTGTGCGATCGCGACCACGTTGCCGACGATCATCGACAGCAGCGCGAGAACGATCAGCATCCCCTGCCAGTCGAAGGCCATTGCGGACAGCGATCCGACCAGCAGCCTTATGGTGAAGGCGAAGGCGGCGAGCTCGGGCGCGGAACCCACGAACAGGGTGACCGCCGTCGGCGCCCCTTCGTAGACGTCGGGGACCCACATGTGATACGGCACCGCCGCGAGCTTGAACGCGATCGCGGAGACCACGAAGACCAGTCCGAACACCAGGATGGTCCGGTTGGCCTGGCCGCTGAACACCGCGATCGCCACCTGATTGATGTCGAGCGATCCCGTCGCTCCGTAGACCATCGACAGCCCGTACAGCAGCAGTCCCGAAGCGAGAGCGCCCAGCACGAAGTACTTCATCGACGCCTCGACCGCGACGTCGGAGTCCCGCTGCAGGGCGATCATCGCGTACAGCGAGAGCGACATCAGCTCCAGCCCGAGGTACAGCGTGATGAAGCTCCCGGCCGAGATCATCACCATCATCCCCAGCAGCGCGAACATCATCAGCACGAAGGTCTCGCCGCGGAACAGGCCCCGGGCCGCGAGGTAGGTGCGCGAATAGATGAGCGTGAGGATCACCGTGACGCAACTGAAGAATTTGAGCAGATCGGCCAGGGCGTCGGCGACGAAGGTATTGCCGAAGACCCGTACCGGCGTGTCGTGGAAGACGTAGAGAGTAACCCAGGCCGTGACGAACAAGCCCAATTGGGTCAGCCAGTAGGAGATCTGCCGGCGCGATTCCGGCACGAAGAGATCGACGATCAGCACGGTGCATGCCGCAGCGAGCAGCACCACCTCGGGCAATGCTGGCGTCAGGTCGAAGGGCACGGTCATTTGGGGGCGCTCAGAGCTTGCTCTGTGCCACGTGGGCGAGGAGATCGGCAACCGAGGCGTGCATCACGTCGGTGAACGGCTTGGGATACACGCCCAACGCGAGCACGGCGGCGACGAGCATGGCAAGCAGCCAGAACTCGCGGCTGGAAAGGTCCTTGAGCGCGGCGACGTGGTCGTTGGCGGTTTTCCCGTACCACACACGCTTGTACATCCACAGCGTGTACGCGGCGCCGAGGATCATGATGGTCGCGGCGCAAAAGCCCAGCCAGAAGTTCGTCTTGATCGAAGCCAGAACGACCATGAACTCGCCGACGAAACCGCTGGTTCCCGGAAGTCCCGAGTTGGCCATCGCGAAGAGCATGGCGAATGCCGCGAACTTGGGCATGGTGTTGACCACGCCGCCGTAGTCGGCGATCAACCGGCTGTGCATGCGGTCGTAGAGGACGCCGACGCAGAGGAACAGCGCGGCGGACACGAAGCCGTGCGAGATCATCTGGACCAGGCCGCCTTCGACCCCCATGCTGCTGAACAGGAACACGCCGAGAGTGACGAAACCCATGTGCGAGATCGACGAATAGGCGATGAGCTTCTTCATGTCGGGCTGCACCAGCGCCACGAAGCCGATGTAGATGATGGCGATCAAGGACAGCGCGATCATGAAGCCGGCCAGGTAGTGGCTCGCGTCGGGCAGGATCGGCAGCACGAAGCGGATGAAGCCGTATCCTCCGACCTTCAGCGTGATCGCCGCAAGCACGACCGAGCCGCCGGTGGGCGCTTCGGTGTGGGCGTCCGGGAGCCAGGTGTGCACGGGCCACATCGGAACCTTGACCGAGAAGGCGGCGAAGAAGGCGATGAACAGCAGCACCTGGGTCTTGAGCGACAGCGGCAGCTGATACCACTCGAGGATGGAGAAGCTGCCGCCGCTGACCGAATAAAGGTAGATGAGCGCCACCAGCATCAGCAGCGAGCCGAGCAGCGTGTAGAGAAAGAACTTGATCGCCGCGTAGACGCGATTCGGGCCGCCCCAGATGCCGATGATCAGGTACAGCGGAATGAGCATCGCCTCGAAGAAGACGTAGAAGAGCACTCCGTCGAGCGCCGTGAAAACGCCGTTGGTGAGCCCCGACATGATGAGGAACGCTGCCATGTATTGCGCGACCCTCGTCTGGATGACCACCCATCCGGCCCAGACCACGAGCACGGTGATGAAGCTGTTGAGCAGGACCAGCGGCAGCGAGATGCCGTCGACGCCGACGATATAGTTCACGTTGAACCGCGGGATCCATTCCATCGCCTCGACGAACTGCATCTCCGCGGTGCCGATGGCGAAGTGCGCGTACAGCGGTAGGGTCACTGCAAATCCGGCTACCGCGCCGACCAATGCCAGCCAGCGCGCCGCGGCAGCGTCGCGGTCGCGGTGCAACGCCAGCACGAGTACACCCGCCGCGATGGGCACCCAGATGGCCAGGCTGATGTAGGGCAGCACGTCGATCGCCTTCAGCGGATGGCCCACCAGGTGAGAAGCGCAAGGACCGACAGGATCATCGCGAAGGCGTAGTGGTAAACGCGCCCGGTCTGGATGTGACGCAGCAGCGCCGCGGTTGCAGCGACGACCCGCGCACTGCCGTTGACGAAGAAGCCGTCGATGATCGAGCGATCGCCGATATCTGACGCGACGCCGCCGATCTTGCGGAATCCACCCGCGAAGAACCAGTCGTTGAACTTGTCGATGAAGTAGTTGTTCACCAAGACGGTATAGAGGCCGCCGAGCGCAGTCGCAATGCGTCCGGGCAGCTCAGGACGCAAGTACCAGAAGAACCAAGCCGCCACGATCCCTGCGACTCCGAGCCACAGCGGCAGGCCCCCGAGCGCGTGGACGATGAAGGCGACTGCCCCGTGCCATTCCTCCCGCATCTCGGCCGGCCCCGCGTGCTGTTGCGCGACCGCGATGGAGCTCCCGAAGAAATCGCCGAACACGGTGTTGCCGACGTATGCCCACCCGGTATACACCGACCCGATGGCCAGAACGATCAGCGGGAGAGTGACAACCCAGGGGCTCTCCTTGGGATCTCCGTGCGCGTGCTCGTCGTGCCCGTGCGCATCGCCGTGAGCTTCCTGGTGGCGGAAGCGTTCCTCGCCATGGAAGGTCATGAAGATCAGCCGGAAGCTGTACAGGGCCGTGAGGAACACGCCGATCGTGACGGCGAACTGGGCATACCCGTGCCCGGGAATCCTGGAGAGCTGTACCGCCTCGATGATCGCGTCCTTGGAGAAGAATCCGGCGAAAGGCGGGATGCCCGCGAGCGCCAGCGATCCGATCACCATGGTCCAGTAGGTGATCGGCATGTATTTCTTGAGCCCTCCCATCCTGCGCATGTCCTGCTCGTGGTGCATCGCGATGATCGCCGAGCCCGCGCCGAGGAACAGCAGCGCCTTGAAGAACGCGTGCGTCATCAGGTGGAAGATTCCGGCGGCGTAGGCCGACGCGCCCAGCGCGCACGCCATGTATCCGAGCTGCGACAGCGTCGAGTAGGCGATTACGCGCTTGATGTCGTTCTGTACGACACCGAGGATCGCCATGAACAATGCCGTGGTCGCCGCGATCACGGTCACGAAGGAGAGTGCCGTGTCGGAGAGCTCGAACAGCGGACTCATGCGCGCCACCATGAAGATGCCGGCGGTCACCATGGTCGCCGCGTGGATCAGGGCGGAGATCGGCGTCGGGCCTTCCATCGAGTCGGGAAGCCACACGTGCAACGGCACCTGCGCGCTCTTGCCCATCGCGCCGACGAACAGGCCGATGCAGATCGCGGTCATCAGCGACCATTGGGCGTCGCCAACCAGATTCAGCGCGACCTCGGAGAGCCCCGGGGCGGCGGCGAAGACCGTCGCATAGTCGAGCGAGCCCGTGTACGCGACGATCAAGCCGATGCCGAGCACGAAGCCGAAATCGCCCACGCGGTTGGCGAGGAAGGCTTTCAGGTTGGCGTAGATCGCGGTCGGCCGCTCGTACCAGAACCCGATCAGCAGGTAGGAAACCAGTCCGACCGCCTCCCACCCGAAGAACAGCTGCAGGAAGTTGTTCGCCATCACCAGCATCAGCATGCTGAAGGTGAACAGCGAGATGTAGGAAAAGAAGCGGGTGTAGCCGGGGTCGTCGGCCATGTAGCCGATGGTGTAGATGTGCACCATCAGGGAGACGAAGCTCACGACGGTGATCATCAGCGCGGTGAGCGGATCGATCAGGAAGCCGATCGCGAACTTCACGTCGCCGGAGATCATCCATGTGTAGACGTCTCCGTTGAACGTGTGCCCGGCCAGCACGTCGCGCAGGACCCACGCCGAGGCCAGCGTCGAGACCGCCACTCCAGCGATGCAGATGCGATGCGAGGTCGTGCGCCCGAGGCGCGGCCCCCACAGCCCGACGACGATGGCGGCGGCGAGCGGCGCCAACGGAATCAGCAGGTAGAGTTGCTGCATCGTCATCGTGATTTCAGCCCTTGAGCCTGCCCAGGTCCTCGACGTCGATCGAGCCGACGTTGCGGAACAGCAGCACGAGAATCGCCAGCCCGATCGCCGATTCGGCTGCCGCCACGGTGAGGATGAAGAACACGAACACCTGCCCGGCCGAGTCGCGGAGGTAGTGCGAGAAGGCGATGAAGTTGAGGTTGACGGCGAGCAACATCAGCTCGATCGCCATCAGCATGATGATCACGTTGCGGCGGTTCAGGAAAATGCCCACCACGCTGATGGCGAACAGGATCGCTCCCAGCGCGAGGTAATGGAACAGCGTCGGTTGTAGCGACAGCGTCACCTGACTTCTCCCTGCCCGGTCCGTGGTTCTCGCCCCGCTGCCGGGTTGTCCGCGGCTAAAGCTTGGGCCGCGTTCCTGCTCAGAGCCCCTTCTTCTCCGACGGCACCTGCAGCACGCGCAGACGGTCGCGCGGATGCACCTTCACCTGCTCGGCCGGATTCTGATACTTGGTCTGCTTGCGCCTGCGATGCGTAAGCGCGATCGCGGCGATGATCGCCACCAGGAGGATTACCGCAGCTATCTCGAATGGATACGCGTAGTCGGTGTAGATCTGCAGACCCAGCATCCGCGTGTTGCTGTAGCTCGCCGGCGCCGGCGCGGGCCCCTGCTCTGCGCCCGGCGAAAGGTAGCCGCCGATCAGCACCAGGCCCATCTCAACCAGCACCAGGATGCCCACGGTCGCGCCGACCGGCAGGTAGCTGCGGAAGCGCTCGCGCATCTTGGCGAAGTTCACGTCGAGCATCATCACCACGAACAGGAACAGGACCATGACCGCGCCTACGTAGACCAAGACCAGCGCGATCGCCAGGAACTCCGCCTCCAGCAGCAGCCACACGCCGGCGGCGCTGAAGAAGGAGAGCACCAGCCACAATGCGGAGTGCACCGGATTTCGGCTGAAGACCACGAGCAGCGCAGCGACCACCAGGATCCCGGCGAAGGCGTAGAAGACCAGCGGCTGGATGTTCATCGGAATTTCGCGTCCGCCGCGCGGTCGGCAGCGATCTGCGCCTCGTAACGATCGCCCACCGCGAGCAGCATTTCCTTGGTGTAGATCAAATCACCCCGCTTTTCCCCGTGATACTCGAGGATCCGCGTCTCCACGATCGAATCCACGGGACACGATTCCTCGCAGAAGCCGCAGAAGATGCACTTGGTTAGATCGATGTCGTAGCGGGTGGTGCGGCGGGTGCCGTCGGCGCGCTCTTCGGATTCGATGGTGATCGCCAGCGCCGGGCACACCGCCTCGCACAGCTTGCAGGCGATGCAGCGCTCCTCGCCGTTGGGATACCGGCGCAGCGCGTGCAGTCCGCGGAAGCGTGGGCTCATCGGCGTCTTCTCCTCCGGGTACTGCACCGTGATCTTGCGCGCGAACAGGTAGTGGCGAGTCACCCAAAGGCCCTTGAACAACTCGACCAGGAGGAAGGCGTTGAAGAAATCCCTGATGCGCTGGAACATCGTCGTCTCTTTAGTGGAACATGTACGCCCAGCGCGTCTGCATCATCGCGCCCAGGAACACGATCCAGATGAGCGTGATGGGAATGAATACCTTCCAGCCCAGCCGCATGATCTGGTCATAGCGATAGCGCGGGAAGGTCGCGCGAATCCACAGGAAGATGAACAGAATGGCGCAGGTCTTGACGAACAGCCAGCCGATCCCGTCCCCGAACGGGTGGAATCCGATGACTTCGACATCGTTCAAGATCGGCCACGGCGACAGCCAGCCGCCGAGGAACATGACCGAGCAGAGCGTCGAGACCAGGATCATGTTCATGTATTCGGCGAGGAAGAACAGCGCGAACGCGATGCCCGAATACTCGACGTGGAACCCCGCCACGATCTCGGATTCGCCTTCGGCGACGTCGAACGGGTGGCGGTTGGTCTCGGCGATGCCGGAAACGAGGTAGACGACGAACAGCGGAAGCAGCGGCCAGATGTACCAGTACGCGGCGCCTCCCTCCTGCCCGCGCACGATGTCGCTGAAGTTAAGGCTCGATGCTGCCATCAGCACCCCGACCAGGGCGAAACCCATGGCGATCTCGTAGCTCACGATCTGCGCCGCCGAGCGCAGGCATCCGAGGAACGCATACTTGGAGTTCGATGCCCAGCCCGCCAGGATGACGCCGTAGACCCCCATCGAGGTCATGGCGATGAGGTAGAGCAGCCCCGCGTTGATGTTCGCGAGCACCATGCCGTCGGCAAAAGGGATGACGGCCCACGCCGCGAGCGCAGGAGCGAGCGAGAGCATGGGCGCGATGAAGAATAGCCAGCGGCTCGACCCCGACGGGACGATGACCTCCTTGAACACCATCTTCACCAGGTCGGCGAAGGGCTGGAGCAGGCCATAGGGACCGACGCGGTTGGGGCCGATTCGCACCTGCATGTAGCCGATCACCTTGCGCTCGGCGAGCGTGAGGAAGGCCACGGCGATCATCAACGGGACGGCGATGACCAGAATCTTCACGATCGCCCACACCGCCGGCCAGGTCGGTCCGAAAAAGTTCGCCACAGGAGCGAGCATGGCGTCCATCAGTGTCCTGTTCCGTAAGTTCCGACGATGAAGGAGCGAGTGAAATCGGCTGCCAGGCGAGGCGCGAGGCCGCAACCGTAGTGAGCGCTACGGTGAGGCCGAGCAACAAAGCATGGCGGCCGAGTTCGCCGCGAACTATCAAGTGAATTTGCGGAACAGGGCACTATAGCGCTTCCAACACGAGCGTGCCGAACATGGGTCCCAGCATCCGGGTCGAGGGATGCGCGGCGGCGATGCGCACGCAGCCGTCGGGAACACCGTCGTCGGTAACGACCTTGAGAATCGCCTCGCCGGTTCCGTTGCGCACGCGCACGGCTACGCCGTCAGCGAGGCGCAGCTTCGAGCGCGTCGTTGTGCTCATGCGGGCGGCAGGCGGTCTCGCGTCCGCGGTCTTCTGCAGCGAGGGCGCGCGGCGCACCAGCGCGTCGGCCGCGTAGATCGGCACGTCGGCGATGCGCTGGAGGTCGCCTCCGGACGCGCGCGGTGCCGTGATCTCTGTACGCGTCGCGTTGGACAGTTGTCCGCGAATCGCGGCGTCATCCGGCAGCTCGGCCCGGACCGCTTCGATCGAATCGAAATCGAATCCGGCCAGACCGAGCATCGAGCCGAGCACCCGCAGCACCTTCCACGCCGGTCGAGTCTCTCCCGGCGGCAAGGCTACGCCGTTGAAGGCCTGTGCGCGCCCTTCGCAGTTGACGAAGGTTCCTGCCGTCTCGGTGAACGCGGCCACCGGGAGCTGCACGTGCGCGTGCCGCGCGGCCAGCGAAGCGAACGGCGTCAGCGCGACGACGAGCTCCGCCGCGGCCAAGGCCGCATGGGCTGTCACGGGATCCGCCATGTCGAGATCCGGCTCGGCGTGCAGAACGATGTACGCGCGCCGCGGCTGCGCTAGCATGGCCTGCGCGTCCAGTCCGCCGGAGCGAGGCAACGCTCCGACGACGTGGCCGCCCACCGAGTTCGCGGCCTCGGTAAGGAAACCGAGCTTCGCGCCGGTGAGCTCGGCGAGCGCCAGGGCGAGTGCATGCAGCTGCGCGGCGCGCGGATGTTGCTGCGCGAAGTTGCCCAGGAAGATGCCGCTGCGCTGGCCGCTCTTCAGGCTCGCGGCAATGTCCTTCGCCGCCGCCGACGGCGTGATGCCAGCAAGCGCGGACGGCGCAGCCACGCCGGCGGCCCCGGCTGCGGCAACGACGATCTCGGCAAGCGCTCGCGGCATCTCTGACGGCGCCGCGAGCATGCGGTGCACAACCTTCATCAGCAGTTCGTCGGTCGCCGCGTGCACGATCGAGAGCTGCGCGCCCTTCTTGGTGGCCTGGCGCAGGCGCTGCGCCAGCAGCGGATGATCCTTGCGCAGGAAGCTGCCCACGACGAGCACCCGGTCGAGCGCGGCGAACTCGGTGATCGGCATCCCCAGCCACGGCGTCGCCGAGGTCGCGTCGCGGTCGCTGAAATCCGTCTGCCGCAGCCGGAAGTCGACGTTGTCGCTGCCCAAGCCGCGCACGAGCTTCTGCGCGAGGTGGAGCTCTTCCAGCGTCGAATGCGGCGATGCGAGCAGGCCGATCGCCGACGCGCCATGCTGCTCACGGATGCGCTTGAGCTCAGCGGCTGCGCGCTCGAGCGCCGTCTGCCAGTCGCTGTCGACGAGTGTCCCGTCGAGGCGAAGGCGCGGCCGCTTCAGCCTATCGTCCGAGTTCAGCCCCTCATACGAGAAGCGATCCTTGTCGGAGAGCCAGCACTCGTTGATCGCATCGTTCTCGAGCGGCACGACTCGCATCACGCGGTCGTTCTTCACCTGCACGATCAAGTTGCTGCCGAGCCCGTCGTGAGGCGACACCGACTTGCGGCGCGCCAGCTCCCAGGTGCGTGCGGTGTAGCGGAACGGCTTCGAAGTGAGCGCCCCTACCGGGCAAAGGTCGATGACGTTGCCC
Organism: Casimicrobiaceae bacterium; assembly: GCA_035623155.1. GTDB lineage: Bacteria > Pseudomonadota > Gammaproteobacteria > Burkholderiales > Casimicrobiaceae > PALSA-1003. The sequence continues at coordinate 21,234 of DASPTZ010000176.1, forward strand.
GACAGCTCCGAGTCGACGGTGCGGCCGACGAAAGTCATGATCTCGGAGTGCTCGCCGCGGTTGGCCATGCCGAGCTCCATGATCCCTGCGATTTCCTGCCCAAAGCGCACGCAGCGGGTGCAGTGGATGCAGCGGGTCATGTCGGTCGAGATCAGCGGCCCCAGGTTCTTGTTGAGCACGACGCGCTTGGGTTCGGCATAGCGCGAGTTCGAAGCCCCATAGCCCACCGCAAGATCCTGCAGCTGGCACTCGCCACCTTGGTCGCAGATCGGGCAATCGAGAGGATGGTTGATTAGCAGAAACTCCATCACACCCTTCTGGTCCCTGACCGCGGCTTCCGAGTGAGTCCGGACCTTCATGCCCTCGGTCGCCGGCGTCGCGCACGCGGGCATGGGCTTGGGGGCCTTCTCCACCTCGACCAGGCACATGCGGCAATTCGCCGCGATGCTGAGCTTCTTGTGCCAGCAGAAATGCGGCACGTACACGCCGAGCTTGTGCGCGGCGTCCATCACCGTGCTGCCGCCCGGTACCTGCACCGGCTGGCCGTCGATCTCCAGATTGACGATCGTGCTCATCAGACGTAGTCGGGCACCAGGCAGCGCTTGTGGTCGATGTGATACTGGAATTCGTCGCGGAAGTGCTTGACGAAGCTCTTGACCGGCAGCGCTGCGGCGTCCCCGAGGGCGCAGATCGTGCGCCCCGCAATGTTGTCCGAGACGGAGGCGAGCAGGTCGAGGTCCTCGTTGCGACCCTGGCCGTGCTCGATGCGGTTCACCACCCGCCACAGCCACCCCGTCCCTTCGCGGCAGGGCGTGCATTGCCCGCAGGATTCCTCGAAGTAGAAGTACGACAGCCGCAGCAGCGAGCGCACCATGCAGCGCGTGTCGTCCATGATGATCACCCCGCCGGAGCCCAGCATGGACCCCGCCTTAGCGATCGAGTCGTAATCCATGTCGGTCGCCATCATGATCTCGCCGGGGACAACGGGCATCGACGAACCGCCCGGGATGCACGCCTTGAGCTTGCGTCCCGCGCGCATGCCGCCGGCCATCTCCAGGAGCTTCGCGAACGGGGTGCCCATGCGCACCTCGAAGTTCCCGGGGCGCTCCACGTCACCCGAGACCGAGAAGATCTTGGTGCCGCCGTTGTTGGGGCGGCCGAGATTGAGAAACGCCTCGCCGCCGTTCATGATGATCCACGGCACCGACGCCAGCGTCTCGGTGTTGTTGACGGTCGTCGGCCTGCCGTAGAGCCCGTAGCTAGCCGGGAAAGGCGGCTTGTAGCGCGGCTGCCCCTTCTTTCCTTCGAGCGACTCCAGAAGCCCCGTTTCCTCGCCGCAGATGTACGCGCCGAAGCCGTGGTGGTTGTACAGATGGAAGCTGAAGCCGCTGCCGAGAATGTTGTTGCCGAGGTACCCCGCCTGGTGCGCCTGCTCGACCGCCTCCTCGCAGCGCTCGTAGATGTCCCAGATCTCGCCGTGGATGTAGTTGTACGCGCGGTGCGCGCCCATCGCGTAGGCAGCGATCGCCATGCCCTCGATCAGCATGTGCGGGTTGTAGCGCAGGATGTCGCGGTCCTTGAAAGTGCCCGGCTCGCCCTCGTCGGAGTTGCAAACGAGGTACTTTTCGCCCGCGTACTGCTGCGGCATGAAGCTCCACTTGAGTCCGGTCGGAAATCCGGCACCGCCACGCCCGCGCAGCGCGGACTTCTTCACCTCGGCGATGATCGTCTGTGGCGGGATCTTCTCGGCGAGGACTTTCTTGAGCGCCCGGTAGCCGCCACGCGCGACGTAGTCGTCGAGCTTCCAGTTCCTGCCGTTCAGGCCCGCGAGGATAATCGCGTCGGGCCCGTAGTCGAGAAATTCGGACGGCGCGTTCACTGTGCGCCCTTCGCCCGCAGATCGGCGATGAGCGCGTCGATCTTCTCCTCGCTCATCCAGCTGCACATGCGCTTGTTGTTGACCAGCAGCACCGGGGCGTCGCCGCAGGCGCCGAAGCACTCGCCCTCCTTCAGGGTGAAAAGCCCGTCGGGTGTCGTCTCGCCGAAATCGATGCCGAGCTTCCGTTTCAGATGCTCTGCCGCCCGGGTCGCCCCTTGCAGCGCACACGGCAGGTTGGTGCAGATCGCGAGCTTGTTCCTGCCGGGCGGCTTGGTGTCGTACATTTCGTAGAACGTCGCGACCTCGTAGACGGCGATCGGCGGCATGCCCAGGTAGGAAGCGACGAAGTCCATCGTCTCCGTCGACAGCCAGCCTTGCTCGTCCTGCGCGATGGCGAGCGCCGCCATCACGGCCGACTCCTTCCGATCGGAGGGATACTTCGCGATCTCGCGATCGATTCTCTTGAGTGAGTCCGCGCTCAGCATCAGTGACAGAAAGCCTTCATTCGCCGTGGTAGTAGTCGACTTCGGCGCTCTCGGGAACAAACTTGGCGGCAAAGGTAGCCTCGGACAGCGGTCTTCCCGGCTGGCGGCCGCCCATGCAGCCAAACTTTCCTGAATCCGGGTACTCCCATATGTCGGTGTCGATGGTCGTGCTGACTGCGATGTAGCGCAATCCAGTGGTGCCGGTATTAAGGAGCTGATGCGCGACGTCGGGGCCACCTGCCGGACAGGCGATGAAGTGCCCCTTGCGCACCGCGAATTCCTCCGCCCCGAAGCGCAGCACGCCCTCCCCCTCGAGCACGAAGAACATCTCCTCGTTGGCATGATGATTGTGGAAGGGAAACGCACGCTTGCCAGGCGGAACGACCGTAACGTTGTAACCCAGCTTACGGGCGCCGATGCGCGGGGCGACCGGTGCGAGCTTCGCCTCGAAGCGATCGCCATGCTTGAGTTCCCGCGCGAACTGCAGTTCGTCGATGTGAATCAGAGGCGCGCTCACCGATCGATCTCCCCGAAGACGATGTCCTGGGTACCGATGATGGCGACGACGTCGGCGATCATGTGACCGCGCGACATCTCATCGAGTGTGGAAAGGTGCGCGAAGCCTGGCGCGCGGAATTTCACGCGGTAGGGCTTGTTGGCTCCGTCGGAGACGATGTACACGCCGAACTCGCCCTTCGGGTGCTCGATCGCGGCGTATGCCTCGCCCGGCGGCACGTGCATTCCCTCGGTGAAGAGCTTGAAGTGGTGGATCAGCTCCTCCATGTTCTCCTTCATCGCCACCCGTGACGGCGGCGCCACCTTGTGATTGACGACCATCACGGGGCCCGGGTTGTCCCGCAGCCACGCGATGCATTGCTTGATGATCTTGTTCGCCTCGCGCATCTCGTGCATGCGCACCAGGTACCGGTCGTAGCAATCGCCGTTGGTGCCGACCGGGATGTCGAAGTCCATGCGGTCGTAGACTTCGTAGGGCTGCTTCTTGCGCAGGTCCCACGGCACGCCGGAGCCCCTGAGCATCGGACCAGTGAAGCCGATCGCCATCGCCCTCTCGGCCGTCACCACACCGATTCCCACCGTGCGCTGCTTCCAGATCCGGTTTTCGGTGAGCAGCGTCTCGTATTCGTCGACGTAGCCGGGGAAGCGGTTGGTGAAGTCCTCGATGAAGTCGAGAAGGCTGCCCCGGCGGTTCGCGTTCATCCGCTCGACCGCCTTGGCGTCGTGGATCGCCGAGACCTGATACTGGGGCATGGTCTCCGGAAGGTCTCGGTAGACGCCACCCGGGCGATAGTAAGCCGCGTGCATCCTCGCGCCCGAAACCGCCTCGTAGATGTCGAGCAGGTCCTCGCGCTCGCGGAAGGCGTACAGAAACGTAGTCATCGCGCCAACGTCGAGCGAGTGCGCTCCCAGCCACAGCAGGTGGTTGAGGAGCCGGGTGATCTCGTCGAACATCACCCGGATGTACTGGGCGCGGATCGGCACCTCGATGCCGAGCAGCCTCTCGACCGCCATGCAGTACGCATGCTCGTTGCACATCATGGAGACGTAATCGAGCCGATCGAGGTAGGGCAGGTTCTGCAGATAGGTCTTGTGCTCGGCGAGCTTCTCGGTCGCCCGATGCAGCAACCCGATGTGCGGATCGGCGCGCTGGATCACTTCGCCGTCGAGCTCGAGCACCAGCCGCAACACTCCGTGGGCCGCGGGATGCTGGGGCCCGAAGTTCATGGTGTAGTTGCGAATCTCCGCCATTCGACCGTCACTCGTTGTCGGCGTAGCTGCCTTCGCGGATGATGCGCGGGGTGACCTCGCGCGGCTCGATGGTCACGGGCTGATAGATCACCCGGCCCTGCTCGGGGTCGTAGCGCATTTCGACGTGGCCCGACACCGGAAAATCCTTGCGGAACGGATGGCCCACGAACCCGTAATCGGTGAGGATGCGGCGCAGATCGGGATGCCCGGCGAACACGATGCCGTAGAGATCGAACGCCTCGCGCTCGTACCAGTTGGCAGACGGCCAGATGTCGACCACCGAGGGCACCACCGGGAAGTCGTCGTCCAGCGCGAAGACGCGCACGCGAAGCCGCCAGTTGTTGGCGACGGAGAGCAAATGATAGACGGCAGCGAAGCGAGCGCCGTGCGCGCGCCGCGCACCCGGTTCGGCGGGCGGCGAGTCCGGGCTCGAAGCGATGCCGGGCCCGACCGTTCTATATGCCGAATAGTCCACGCCCGAGACGTCGACCAGCAGCTCGAAGCGCAGTTCGGGGCGATCGCGAAGCGAGCGCATCGTCGCCTGCAAGGTGTCGGGCCTGACGACCGCCGTGACCTCGCCCAGCGCTTCTGTCACGCTCACGAGCTTGTCGCCTAGCACAGCCTGGAGCGCTGCGGCGAGAGTTTCCGTCTTCATGAGGGAACCTCTGAACAAGCCCCGCATGGCCGCGACGGCGGCTTTCCGGGATGAGATGCGCGAAGCAAGGCGAAGCCAATAGTAGGCGCTATTGGCGAGCCGAGCGACAAAGCAGATCGCCCGGAAAGCCCCGTCCCATCCGGGTTTCGGCGCAATGGCCTCATCTGCGTTGTTGCGCGGCTTGCGAATAGGATGAACTATTCGCTGCGCCGCGACGCCTAGCATCTGAGGCCATTGCGCCAGAAACGTGGCTCATGTGGGACTTATTCAGAGGTTCCTACCGCGCAATCGTGTTGGTGCGCCAGATCTTGTTCTGAAGCTGCAGGATGCCGTAGATCAGCGCCTCGGCGGTCGGCGGGCAGCCGGGCACATAGATGTCGACCGGAACGATGCGGTCAACGCCGCGCACCACCGAGTAAGAATAGTGGTAATAGCCGCCGCCGTTGGCGCACGATCCCATCGAGATCACCCAGCGAGGCTCGGCCATTTGGTCGTAGACCTTGCGCAGCGCCGGCCCCATCTTGTTGCACAGCGTGCCGGCGACGATCATCACGTCGGACTGCCGGGGGCTCGGCCGGAACACGATGCCGAAGCGGTCCAGGTCATAGCGCGATGCCCCGGCATGCATCATCTCGATCGCGCAGCACGCCAGACCGAAGCTCATCGGCCACATCGAGCCGTTGCGCGCCCAGTTGATCAGCGCGTCGAGCGACGTCGTGACGAAGCCTTTTTCGAGAATGCCCTCTATCGACAACTTAGACCTCCGTTTCCGTCATGCTCGCTGCTCGGGCCCGCGGCCTCCTTACACCGCCTGCGTGAACAGAGACGCAGAGCGTCGGCCGCCAGCGGCGACTCACGGGCGCTCGCATCCCCATGCTTCGCAAGGGGCCCCTGCTCGCTGTTCGCACCGCTACTCCCATTCCAGCGCGCCCTTCTTCCACTCGTAGATGAAGCCGATGATCAGGATCGCCAGAAAGATCATCATCGACCAGAAACCGAAGATGCCAATGTCGGGCAGGACGACCGCCCAGGGAAAGAGGAAGGCGATCTCCAGGTCGAAGAGGATGAACAGGATGGCGATCAGGTAGTAGCGGACGTCGAACTTCATCCGAGCGTCTTCGAAGGCCTCGAAGCCGCATTCGTAAGGAGCCAGCTTCTGGGGATCGGGCCGGTTGGGCGAGACGAGGCTGCCCATGACCAGCATCGCGACGCCGATGGCCACCCCGACAAGAATGAAGAGCAGGACAGGAAAGTATTGCTCCAACATGGTTATTCCAACCCTTCTGTCGCCCTCTCGCTGCGCCGCCTGGCGGCTCCCACGTGCGCCGCCGCGTGTTTGGTGCCGACGGTGAGACTCGAACTCACACGGCTAACGCCACTGCCCCCTCAAGACAGCGTGTCTACCAATTCCACCACGTCGGCGCTATTTCGGTACCTCGCCCGCCTTGGAGCCGCCTTCCTGTGCCGGAGCCGGCGCCGGCTGCGCCGGTACGCTCTCCGTCTTCGGAATCTCGGTCGATTTCGATGGCGCCTCCGGCATCTTTTGCATCACGCCCTGCTGCATCAAGTCCCGGGGCGCACCGCGGCTGCTCGCGAAGTAAGTGAGCCCGAGGCTCGACAGGAAGAACACCGTCGCCAGGATGGCCGTAGTGCGCGACAGGAAATTCGCCGATCCTGCCGCACCGAACAAGCTGCCCGATGCCCCGCTTCCGAACGCGGCCCCCATGTCCGCACCCTTGCCATGCTGCAGCAGTATAAATCCGATCAGCGACGCCGCGACCAGAACATGCACCGCCAGCAGTATAGATTCCCAGATCATTCTTGCGTCCTCGGCCTTTCTCCCGCCTCGCTTAGGCAGTTGCAATCGCCAAAAATTCATCGGCTTTCAACGACGCGCCGCCAATCAGCCCGCCGTCGATATCCGGCATCTGGAACAAGCCCTTCGCATTGCTCGGCTTGACGCTGCCGCCGTAGAGCAGCGTCACTTCCGAGCCGACCGCTCCGAGTCGCCGTCTCAACAAACCATGCACGTCCTGCGCCTGCTCGGGCGTTGCGTTGCGACCGGTTCCGATGGCCCACACCGGCTCGTAAGCCAGCACTGCCTCCGCGACGCGCTCCCCCAGGCGCATGAGCACCGCCTCGAGTTGCCGCAATACCACCGCCTCGGTCGACCCCGCCTCGCGCTCGCCGAGGGTTTCGCCTACGCAGACAATCGGGGTGAGCCCCGCCGCCATCGCCGCTGCCGCCTTGCCCGCCACCGTCGCGTCGTTTTCCTTGTAGAGGGTTCGACGTTCCGAATGCCCCACGATCGCGTACGTGCAACCGAACTCTGCCACCATGGTAGCCGCGACCTCGCCGGTGAACGCCCCGGACGCGTGCTCGCTCAAGTTTTGCGCGCCCCAGGCGATCGTTGAGCCGGAGAGCACCGCCTGCGCCTGCCACAGGTACGGGAAGGGAACGCAGACTGCGAGTTTGCGTCCCCGCGGCGCTCGCCATCGCGCCCGCAAATCGCCGAGCAGCGCCTCGTTTTGCGCGAGCCCGCCGTGCATCTTCCAGTTGCCGACGACGAGCTTGTCGCGCATGGATTTTCGCCCGAACCGCTGCGCATCCGGCGCTGCCGGACCCGCCCACCCAAAAACCTGCGAATTCTACCCCGGCGCTTCAAAGGGGGTCAACGCGCGCAGGCGGAGATTTGCTTCAGATCAAACCTCAGCCACGGTCGATTCCGTCAAGGCTCGCATCTCGACGGCGTCGTCAGACCCGTACTCGCGCAAAGCCCGCGAGCGCCTCGAGCAACTTTCCGAGATTCGCCTGCAGCCGGGAGAATCCTTCATTTTTCTTGAGCGTCGCCTCGTCCATATAGAGCTTCCGGTTTACTTCGACCTGCAGGCTGTGTCGGCGCTCCTCGGGTCGTCCGTGCCTGCGCACGAGTTCGACACCCTTGTAGGGATCGTTGATCGCCACGCTGTAGCCCATGCGCTTGAGCGTCGCGGCGACGAAGACGGTGAATGCGGATTCGCAGGTCGAGCCGTCGCGGTCGCCCAGGACGAAGTCGGCGCGCGGCCGGCCCGGGTCATCCGACATCGCGTCGCCGACCGCCGGCATCGAGTGGCAATTGATGTGCCACACCGCGCCGAACGCACGATGCGTCCGGTCGAGTGCCGTCGCAACGGCGACATGATATGGCTCGTAACATTCCGAGATGCGCCGCCTTACTTCCGCGGCCGACAACTTGCGCGCGTACATGGGAACACCTCCTCGCGCCAATCGCCACACCAGGCCGATGCCGAGCTCGGACTTGCGCGACGGGGTGATGGGGTCGGGCCACTCGTCGGCGAAGAGCAACGGGTCGATGTCCGACAAGTCCCGGTTTGGATCGATGTAGGCGCGCGGAAAGAGCGCCTCGATCAGCGTTGCGCCCATGGCCGGCGCCATGGAGTAAAGCTCTGCCACATAGGTGTCCTCGGCCTGCCGCACCAGCGCGCGCGGTGCCGCATGCTCGAAGTCGGCTGGGTAGGCGGTGCCACTGTGCGGGGAATCGAGCACCAGGGGAATCGTTGCACGCTGAGGATCGTAGCAGCGGACAGTTTGCATGTTCATGCGGTGTCGTTGAGATGACACGCCGACCAGTGTTCCGGCGCAATGGGCTTGAGCTTTGGCGCCGTTTCGCGGCAGCGTGGCATCGCGTGCGGGCAGCGTGGGTGAAAGTGACAGCCGCGCGGAGGCGACAGTGGCGATGGGATCTCGCCCTGGATCGGGACGAAATTGCGCTTCTTCGGCTCCACCTTGCCGACCTCCGACAGAAGGGCCTGCGTGTAGGGATGATTGGGCGTCGCGAAGACTGCGTCGGCCGGCCCCGACTCGACGATGCGGCCGAGGTACATGACGGCGAGGCGGTCGCTCAAATGACGGACGACGCTCAAATCGTGGCTGATGAAAAGGTACGTGAGGCTCAACGCGGCGCGCAGGTCCATGAACAGATTGAGCACCTGCGCTCGTATGGACACATCGAGCGCCGCGACCGACTCGTCGCAGACGAGGAACTCGGGCTTGACTGCCAGTGCGCGGGCAATGCCGATGCGCGCGCGCTGCCCGCCGGAGAACTGGTGGGGAAAACGCCGCATGAGCGTGGGATCCAGGCCGACGCGGTTCAGTTGCAAGGCGACATATTCGACCTGCTGGCGCCGCCCGATCAGCCCGTGTACCACGGGCGCCTCGCCCACGATGTCGACGATTCGCAGGCGCGGATTGAGCGACGCGTAAGGGTCCTGGAAGATCATTTGCATCTTGAGCTGTTGAGCGCGGGCGTTGGAGCCGCTGAGCTTCGCCACCGGCGCGCCGCGCCACAACCGTTCGCCCGCCGATGGCGCGAGCAGGCCGACCGCGAGCCTTCCCAGCGTCGATTTGCCACATCCCGACTCGCCGACAAGCCCCACGACCTCACGCTCGGCAATGGCGAGATCGACCCCGTCGACGGCATGCACGACTTCGTCGTGCACGGTGCCTCTGAGTGCATTGGCAAGGCGCGTGGCAACGTCCTGAGTCGCGGCAAAGCGCTTGGACACGTCCTGGAGTTCGACCAGCGGCGTTGCGCTGCCGGGAATTGTCGCTGCCGTCATCACTTTCCCCGCTCCGCTCTTGCCACTGCAATCTCGCACATCGCGCTGAAGGCTTCCTCTAGGTCGCGGGCAAAGCCGCCAGCGTCGGTGAGCCGCGAAGCGCGCATGCGCTCGCGCAAGCCCGCACCGAGTCGGGAGAGACACTCTCGGTCGGCGGCTAGCGCGCACGCGATGCGCACATAGTCCTCGCGCGTCGTGGCGATCAGCTCCGGGAGGCCGACGTTGTTCAACAAGCTTGCTCCGCTGCGGGTGAACGGACGATTCCCCGCGAGCGTCACCACCGGCACGCCCATCCACAGCGCGTCGCAGGTCGTCGTCGCACCCGTGTAAGGGTGGCTGTCGAGCGCGATGTCGGCATTGCGATACAGCGCGAGGTACGCGGCCAGCGGCCTGCGTTCGACCAGATCGATGCGCTGCTGTGCAACGCCGCGCGACGTGAAGAATGCCTTGAGCTCTGCCATGCGCTGTTCGTGCGGAGAAGCGAGCAGCTGCAGCCGCGAGCCCGGAACGGCACTCAAGATATCGGCCCACATCGAGAGCGCGGTGGGCGAAGTCTTGCCGGCGCCATTTAGGCAGGTAAAGGTGATCCCGGGTCGCACTTGACAAGGGCTCGGAGCAACAGCGGGCGCGACGTCATAGGGCCGGTAGCACCACGCGGTTGCCGGCAGGCGCCACAGCGCCTCGGTGTGCAACGATTCGGTGAGTCCCGGAGGATCCGCGTAGCGGTCGGTCAATCGGTAGTCGATCGTGGCGATCCCCGTCGTTCCTGGATATCCGAGCCAGGTGACTTGAACCGGCGCCGGGCGAACCAAGAACAGCGTCAAGCGATTGTCCGCGCTGTGACCGTTGAGGTCGACGAGCACGTCGATGCGATCGCGGGCGATGCGCTCGGCGAGCGCCCGGTCCGGCGTGCCGGCGACGGGGACAAAATGCTCGACGCCTGCGCGAATCGCCTCGGTGACATCGTCGCCCCGCGGGTAGTTGTAGTAGCAGAAGATTTCGAAGCGGTCGGCGTCGTGGGCGGCGAGCAGTGGCCGCAGGAAGGTTGCGACCGCATGACTGCGAAAGTCCGACGAGACGTATCCGATGCGAAGGCGCCGACCGGCCATCGGTTCTGGCGCCGGTCGCGGCCGCGCTGGGACGAGCTTCGCGAAACGGTCTCCATAAGCCACATGCTCTGCATAGATGGCCTCGGGCGACAACCGGTCCGAGCCGCTGAGCGTGAGCAGCAGGTTGCTCCAGACGTCGGGCTGGTTCGGCGAGAGCGAGAGCGAATGCCGGAACGCTGCGATCGCCTCCTCGCTGTCGCCCATGTCACGCAGAACGTTGGCGAGGTTCGCGTGGGCCATAGCGTGTCTTGGATAGAGCTCGACCGCGCGCCGGTACGAGGCGATCGCCTCGGCGGGCTTGCGCAACTCGCGGTACAGGTTGCCCAGGTTGTTGTGCGCCGAGGCCGATCCCGGATCGAGCGCGAGCGCACGTTCATACTGCGCTAGCGCACGCCCGGCGTCGCCCGCATCGAGGAGCACGTTGCCGAGATTGAGTCTGGCCTCGAAATACTCGGGCCGGAGCCGAACCGCCTTCTCGAGGCTGACAATGGCCTCGGCGAGCCGGCCGCACTGCCGCTGCGCGACTCCGAGGAGCTGATGCGCTTCGGCGCTATCGCCGCGCGCCGCAACCGCCCGCTGCGCGAGGCTCGCCGCAGCCTGCGGCTGGCCCGCCTGCAGCGCGAGCACCGCATAACCGTAGAGCGCTTCCGCGTGATTCGGATCGAGCTTAAGCGCGGCCTCGAACAGGGCGGCGGCCTGGGGCAGGCGGCCCGCGGCGTGCTCTGCGCTCGCCTCTCCGAGCATGCGCCCGACGTCGCGACCGCCGCGGCCGCTCTTGCTGCTGGCGTCGGCGATCACTGCATCTCGCTCATGCCCTGCGGTGCCTGCAGGGGATGGAAGCAACGCGCGCTCTGTCCGCGACCGCCGCCCTCCACCATCGGCGGATCCTGCTCGCAGACGTGATCGGCGCGCGGACAACGCTGGCGAAACGCGCAACCCCGCGGCATATCCAGCGGCGATGGCGTCATGCCCGGAATCTGCCGCAGCCGCTGGCGCGGCGTCGCGGCCGCCGGCACCGAATCGAGGAGCCCGCGCGTGTACGGATGCCTCGGCCGGCGGAGGACGTCGCTCGTGGTCCCCTCTTCGATGATTCGGCCCGCGTACATCACGCAGATGCGGTCGGCGAGACCGGCGATCACCAATAGGTCGTGGGTTATCCAGATCAGCGCGGCGCGAGTCTCGCGCAAGAGCTTTTGCATCTGGAACAGGATCTGGCCCTGTATGGTCACGTCGAGCGCGGTGGTCGGCTCGTCGGCAATGATCAGCGCCGGCTCGTTCAGGAGCGCGATCGCGATCGCCACGCGCTGTCGCATCCCGCCGGAGAACTGGTGCGGGTACGCGCGCAGGCGCTCGTCAGGCGAAGCGATCCCGACGTTCACCAGCGCTTCGCGTGCGCGCTCGAGCGCGGTCGCGCGAGACACTTTGTGATGCGCGAGGACGGCCTCGATCATCTGGCCGTCGATTCGCAGCACGGGATTGAGCGTCACCATCGGATCCTGAAAGATCATGGCGATGCGGTTGCCGCGAAGCTTCCGCATCTCCTCCGCTGGCAGTGCGCAAAGATCGCGCCCTTCGAAAGAGATGCGGCCAGCGACGACGCGTCCGGGCGGATCAACCAGCCCCATGATCGAATACGCGGTCATCGACTTGCCCGACCCAGACTCTCCGACCAGCCCCAACACCTCCCCGCTGCCTACCCGAAAGCTCGCGTCCTGGACCGCCTCGATCACGCCCGAGCGCGTGAAAAAATGCGTACACAGGCCGTCGACGGAAAGCAGCGCTTCGCTCATCGTTAGGGCCCTTCGGGTTGCAACGCGTTTGCGTCCATAGCGTTACCAGGCCCTCAACCGCGGATTGAGCACATCGCGCAGCTGGTCGCCCACGAGGTTGATGCTCATGATGGTGGCAAGCAGCGCGATGCCGGGAAAGAAGCTGATCCAGTATTTGCCCGACAGCAGGTACTGGTAGCCGTTGGCGATAAGCAGGCCGAGCGAGGGCTCGGTGATCGGCAGCCCCAGCCCGAGGAAGGAAAGCGTCGCTTCCAGCGCGATGGCGGCAGCGACCTGCACCGTCGCCACCACGATCAGCGGCGGCAGACAGTTAGGAAGAAGGTGCCGGAAGACGATGCGCCGCGGCTTGAGCGCGAGGCAGTGCGCCGCCTCGATGTACTCCTTGCGCTTCTCGACCAGCGCCGCACTGCGCACTGTCCGCGCATAGTATGCCCATTGCACCGCGACCAGTGCCGCGATGATCTTGACGATGCCCTGACCGAGCACTGCGAGCAGGATGAGCGCGATCAGAATCGCCGGAAAAGAGAGCTGAATGTCGGCGATGCGCATGATGAGGGTCTCGATGCGCCCTCCGAAGTACGCAGCGGTGAGCCCCAGCGCCAGCCCGATCGCCAGCGCCACGGCGGTGCTCAGCGCACCAACCGTCAGGCTGATGCGCAGCCCGTAGAGGATGGCCGAGAGCATGTCGCGGCCCTGATCGTCGGTTCCAAGCCAGAACGTCGTGCCGCCCGGCGCTTTCGCACCTGGAGGAAGCCGGCCCTCCAACACGTCGAGCTGCGCCAGGTCGTAGGGATTCTGCGAGGAGATGAGCGGCGCGAGAATGGCGGCGATGACGACGAGGCCGAGCAGCGCGAGCCCCAACAGCGCGAGGCGGCTCGAAGCGAAGTCGGCGATGAGTCGCCGCAACGGAGTCGGCTCTCCGGCCATCAGCCTTTGCTCTCGGTGATCCGCACGCGAGGGTCCAGCCCAAAGTACAGCAGGTCGACCGTCAGGTTGATCACCACGAACATGAGAACGGTCACGAGCAGATAGGCCACGACCACCGGTCGATCGAGCAGATTGATCGAATCGATCAGCAGCTTCCCCATGCCGGGCCAGGCGAATACCGTCTCGGTGACGATGGCGAAGGC
>DASPTZ010000177.1:0-19596 GCA_035623155.1 Casimicrobiaceae bacterium
GTGATAGTTGTCGTACTCGCAGCCGAGGTCGAAGGTGGCGGGTGCGAGCGTGTCGTAGAACAGACCGAAGGCGATGCTCGAAGCACCGTCGATCCCAAGCATGAACGGCCAATGCTTGTACAGCGGGTCGGAGCTGCGTGCGTCGTAGCCCAGCGCATCCAGGGCGAGCGTGCGCAGACGGCGGCCGTGCTTGTCGAGCCGACCGGTCTTGTCCCCCAGACCGTAGAACCGATCCGCCGGCTCGCGCGCCATGTAATGCCGGATGACGCCCGCGCGCTCGCCCCACTGGTAGGAATAGGTCGGACGATCGGAGGCGAACGGCTTGCCGCCCGCGCTCCAGCGCAAGCCGAAGGGCTTCAGCGTAATCGCAAGCGCGAGCGCGGACGTCGCGACCACGACTTCAGCGTCGGCTTGCCTCAACTTGAAATCGGGGCGCGCGAATGCGCTCGTGTCGAGACGATCGCGGCCCTCCCAGGGGACGTCGCCGCCACCGGGAGCGACCATCCAGGTGCGCGGCTCCTTAAACTCTCCGCCGCGCAGGAACAGCACTCGAACGAGATCCTCGGCGAGCGGCCAGACGCGGCATTGCCAGCCTGACGAGAAATCGAAACGCAGCGAATTGTCGACGCGCCCGGCAAAGGTTGCGGCGACGATAGGCTCCATCGCTACCGACGCGGGAACGCGTTCCCGCCCTCGCCGGCGTCGAACACGTGAGCTTCCGCGACTGGGAGGCTCACTTCGACTTGCGCGCCGCTTTGCAAGCCGACCTGCCCGGGCGCGTGCACTGTCAGCTTCTCGCCGCCGGGCAGCGTACAGTAGAGGAAGCTCGAGGCGCCTAACTGCTCGATGCGCTCGATCGTCGCGGTGAGCCCGAGCGATGCCGCCGACGGCGAGCCCAGCGCAATATGCTCGGGCCGGATTCCAAGCAATATCCGCTGCCGCGGCGTGCCTGTTCCGGTGACGGGCAGCGGCACGTCCGACGCACGGCCTTGCCCGGCGTCGAGCTCCACCTGCGTGCCGGCGTTAGTCGCTGCCACGACCCTGCCGTTGAGGAAATTCATCTGCGGCGACCCGATGAAACCGGCGACGAACCGGTTGGCGGGGCGATTGTAGAGATCCAACGGCGTGCCGATCTGCTCGACGCGACCACCTCGGAGGACCACGATGCGGTCGGCCATGGTCATCGCCTCGACCTGGTCGTGCGTCACGTAGATCATGGTCGTGCCCAGCCGCTCGTGCAGGGCAGTGATTTCCGCGCGCATCTGAACACGCAGCTCCGCATCGAGATTCGACAACGGCTCGTCGAACAGGAAGATCGCGGGATTTCGCACGATCGCGCGCCCGATCGCCACGCGCTGGCGCTGCCCCCCCGAAAGCTGGGTCGGACGCCGGTCGAGCAGCGCTTCGAGCCTCAGCATGGTGGCCGCGGCGTTGACCTTGGCGTCGACCTCGGCGCGCGGCGTGCGCAAGTTCTCCAGACCGAACGCCAGATTCTGATAGACCGTCATGTGCGGGTAGAGCGCGTACGACTGGAACACCATCGCCAGCCCGCGTTGCGCGGCAGAGACGTCGTTGACGCGCTTGGCGTCGATCAGCAGATCGCCCTCGGTCACCGATTCCAGGCCAGCGATCATCCGGAGCAGGGTCGACTTGCCGCAGCCCGACGGACCCACGAAGACGACGAATTCCCCGTCGTTCACCCCGAGGTCGACGCCGTGGATCACCGTCGTCGTGTCGTAACGCTTAATGACCCCGCGCAATTGAAGGGAAGCCATTGGCTCAATCGTTTCCTATTTGACGCCGCTCGCGGCGATGCCGGTGGTGATGTGCCGCTGCAGGAAGGCGAACACCAGCGTGACCGGCAGCAGGGTGATCACCGTCATCGCCAGGAGGTAGTTCCACTGGGTAGTGAGCTCGCCCTGGAAGGCGTTGAGCGCGAGCTGCAGAGTGAACTTCTCGGTCCGCGACAGCACGATCAACGGCCACAGGAAGTCGTTCCACCGCCACATCACCGAGAAGATCGCCAGCACCGCGAGCGCGGGCGCCGACAGCGGCAGGACGATGCGCCAGAAAATGCGCCACTCGCTGGCGTGATCCATCCGGGCCGCCTCGATCAGCTCATCGGGAATGGTGAGCATGTACTGGCGCAGCAGGAACACCCCGGTCGGCGTGGCCACTGCCGGCCAGATCACGCCCCACAGGCTGTTGAGCAGTCCGAGCTCGGAGACAACGAGGAAATTGGGCACCAGGATGATCGTCGGCGGGATCATCAGCGTCGAAATGATGAGGAGGAACACAGCGTTGCGGCCGCTGAACCGGTACTTCGACAACGCGAAAGCCGCCATCGCATTGAACAACAGCGTGATCAGCGTCGCGACCACGGTGATGAACACGCTGTTCCAGAGAAACGTCCCGAACGAGAACTTGCCGAAGATCTCGGTATAGTTGCCGAGCGCGAGCTGGAACTCGCGCACGGGCTTGCGGTCGCGGATGTTGACTTTGTATTCCTGGTCTGGCGCGTTGGGGTCGACGAGCGTGGCCTGGATGCCGATGCGGCGTACTTCCGCTAGCTCGCGGGTCGTGCCGTCGGGCAGCGTCACGTTGAAAAGGGAAAGCGGACGCTCGTTGCCGGCGACCGCGACGCTCTTCTGGCCGTAGGGCAGGAGTTGCGGCGGAAATTCGTTCAGCGCCGCCTCGCTCTTGAACGACGACAGCACGAGCCACAGGACCGGACCGAACATCAGGAGGAGCCCGAGCAGAAGGTAGCCGTAGGAGAACCAGTCGGTCCAGTCCGGCTTGCCGCGGCCGCGCCGCGCGGTCAGCATCGCACCGAGGCTAGCCACTGTCGCGTCCGCGGCCGGCGAGATTTCTTCGCGTGAGTCGCAGCTGCGCCAGCGTGAGCGCGAGCAGCGACAGCGCGAGGACGAGCGATGCCGCGGCGGCGAGTCCGTACTGATGGATCGCCTCGGCAAACGCGGTCTGATAGATGAACTGCACGATGAATGTCGTCGCCGAGCCCGGTCCCCCACCGGTGAGCACGAAGACTTCGTCGAACACCTGCACCGCGCGGATCAGTCCGAGCACCAGCACGACGATCAAGTTGGGCATCAGCAGCGGCAGTGTCAGCCTGGAAAAGCGCCGCCACGGCGAGGCACCGTCCATTTCCGCAGCCTCGTACAAATCGGCGGGGATCGCCTGCAGTCCGGCGAGAAGAATGAGCGTGTAGAAACCCATGTGCGCCCAGATGCTGACGAACACGCACCAGAAGAAGGCCCAGCTCGAATCGGACAGCCAGCCGACCGGTGAAGCGCCGGCGGCCGCGACGACCGCGTTGAGCACCCCTTCGCGCTGCAGCACCCATTTCCAGATCAGGGCCACCACCACCGGAGACAGCAGCACGGGGTAGAAGAACACGCCGCGGAAGAACCCTCGTCCCAGAATCTTGCGGTTGAGGACGAGCGCAGTGATGAGCGCGAATCCGATCATGAGCGCGACCTGCAGCAGAGCGAACTTGCCCGTGTTGTAGATCGAACGCCAGAACAGATCCTTGCGGCATGTGGTCGGATCGAGGAAGCTTTCGCAGTCGAACAGCGTCTGGAGATTCTCGAGGCCGGTGTACGGGCGCTGCGACGGATAGAGCTGCACGCCGCCGCTGAAAGCGAAATAGAAATCGACGATGATCGGGAGAAATGTGAAAAGCCCGAGGATCGCCAGGTTGGGAGCGACGAATATCCACGCGATGCGCGGCACGCCGAGCGCGCGCTGGAGCCCCCGCATCGGGGCTTCCACCGCGTTCATCGCCGCCGAAGCGGCGGTCCCCGGCAGCGCGAGCAGCGGGTGGCGAACGGATTTCACTAAACTGGCGGCGAGGCAGCAGCGCCTCGCCCTATTTCGACGCGGCCTTGACCTGCTCGTCGATGTCGGCGCTGATGCGTTTCAGCGCGTCGTCCAGTGACATCTCGCCGGCGACGGCCTGCCCGAGGCGCGCCGCGGTCGGATTGAAGATCGCCCGGTTGAGCTTGTATCCCTGAATCTGGTAGGCGACCGGCGAGAGCTTGGGCACTTCGGCGATGAACACGTTGAGCGCGGCCTTGGCTGGCGGCGAGACCTTGTAGTCGACGCCCTTCTTGGCCACCGCGGCATTGGCAGGGATGTTCTCGGTGCGTGACATGTACTCGGCGTACACCGGCTCGCTCGCCAGGTAATCGAGGAAGCGTCCGACATCCTTGGGGTTCTTGGTCCGCTTGAGCGCGACAAACGCGGCTCCACCCGGGATGCCAGTGCAGGCGGCCGGACCGCAGGGATTCGGCACCGCGATCCAGTCGAAGTTCTTGCCGATCTGCGTGTCCATCCGCCTGATCTGCCAGCTTCCCGACAGGTACATCACGACGCGGCCGTTGGCGAACTCCTCGAACGCGTCGCGGTAGCTCGATCCGCCGACACCGCCCCACACCTCTTTCGGCATGGTGCCGTCACGGTTCCAGTCGTAGAGCTTCTTCGCCATCGCCTTGTAGCCGTCGTCGACGACGAGATCTCCTTTGGCATCGAAGTACCTGGCTCCCATGCTGATGGCCGGCCCCGCGAAGCGGTGGCCGCTGCGATCGAAGGCGACCGCGAAAGGTACCTGCGTGGCCTTCGCGACCTTGCGCGCCGCATCGATCCACTGATCCCAAGTCGCCTGGGATCCTGGCAGCGGCACGTTCGCCTGCTCGAACAGCGTCTTGTTGACGTAGGGGCCCGTCACGGTGAGCTGGGTCATCATTCCATAGATGCCCTTGTCGGTCGGAGACGGTCGCATCCACGGCAGCGTCTGGCCGAAGTTGGCCTCCCAGTATTTCGGATCCTTCACGTAGGGCGTGATGTCGAGGTAGTACTTCGAGAGACCGCCCAGGTCGGTGACGCGCGCGATGTCGGGGCCCTCGCCCGCCGCCAACTGGACGGGAAGCGTTTCGAGGATCGCCTTGTACGGGACCTTGTCGATGGCGACCTTGACGTCCGGGTTCTGCGTCTCGAAGCGTTTGGCGAGGTCCTGCGTGACTTCGCATTCGTTGCCGTCCGAATAGCAGGCGACCCGGATTTCTCCCGCAGTCGCGACTGCGAAGACCAGCGGCAACGAAAATGCCGCCGCCAAAGCCGCACGCCGGTGAATTCCTTGCATGATTTCTCCTCCGCGCAGCGGTTTCTTTGTGCGCTTCGGCGGATTATAGCGTCTTGAGACCCGCGTCACCGGGAGTTGCCATGAGCGCGGTCGCCGTACCTGGCAAAGCGCATGCGGTCGGGCGCGGATCAGCCTGCGCAGACGCGTGGCGTTTGCGCTGCAGCGGCGGCCCTTACGACCAGAAACGATCCTCCGTCTGCTCGTCCCCCTGGAATTCGCGAAAATCAGTGGCCGTCCCGTTCGCCAACCGCCATACGTGCACCTCCTGGAATGCGGCGGGACGAGCGTTTCGCTCCGCTTTGACCGTTACAAGTGCCACTACAAGATCGCCTTCCGCGAGGATCTGATGAACCTCTATAGCGAAGATACCGCCGCACAATGCTAGCGTGTGGTTGAAAAATCCAACGACCTCGTTGTGCCCTTTGTAATCGCCCGACAAAGGACTATGGCCCGGCACATGCCACGTGATCGACTTGTCGAATGCTGCAAGCACTGCCGGGATGTCGCCCTTGGCGAAGTCAGCATACGCCTTACGAATGACGGTAGCGTTGGTCATCCATGTCTCCTCAAAGATGCCTCTGCCTGATCTTCGGTCATGATTCGACTGACTTCAAGGGCCCTGCCGAGCACACTAAGCCAATGCGCAGGCAAGGTTCTGCGCGCCGCTCGAAGGGCCGAAACTGGCCCGTCTGAGACGGGCAGTGACGGCTCAAGCCGAGCCTGAGCCGTCACCCGATGTCGCGGAGAAGCGATATTGGTCGTTCGCCGAGTGGCGGTTAGCGAACTTCGTCGCATTCCGCCTCGGGCCCGGTCAGGGCGCCTCGGCTCTACGCTCCGTGCCTGTTGCGCTGCTGCGCTCAATCTCATCGGCGAGCGCCTGAAATTGGCGGGCGATATTGCGCTCCGCAGCCAGCTGGTCGATTGGGCCAAGACCGAACCCTGGATCGACGCGCCCGTTGTAGTCCAGACGCACGCCAGCCGCGACCGGCGTCAGTTCGTAGACGCTATCCAGCGAGCGCAGGCTGCCGGCGACCGCACGGGAGCGCAAGCTGTTCGGCGCGAACTCGATGATCTCGAAGGTAACCTTGAGAGGGACGCGGAAGGGCCCCAGCACCGCGTCGCCAGCTTCCTCGACCGTCACCGCAGTCCCGCTACGCGCAACGACGCGGCTCACCTGCAGATCAGGAACGAATTCGACGTAGCGCGCGTAGTCGGTCAGCACCCGCCATGCGGTGCCGACATCCGTCTTCAGCACGGCGCTCGCCTGCATATTCAGCGCGCCGTCGCGGCGTTCAGCGTTGAAACTGACCGTGGCTGCGATTGCAGGCTGCGTCGGCCCGGCCGCCAACGTCATGGCGACAGCGGCGGTCAGAAGCGCGGGCATCCTGCAGGCATCGGTGCGGCGCATGGTCTAGCAGATTCAGGGATTCACTCGTAAGCCGATAACGGCTAACAGTTTCCGGCATCGCTTGCTTCCGCTGATTTTTGGCCTGACTCGCCGGCCCTTGGCGGGAGCGGTCCGGATTCAAACCACTCCTGGCCGACTGCTTCCGAAATGCGGTCCACCCATAACGGGAGTTGCGCCAGCGTAGGAACTCTTGCATCATTTACCGCTCACTAGGTTCAGGAGCCCAGCCATGTTGCGACCTCTCACTTTGCTCGGATTCGTGGCCCTTTTCGTCGCCACGCCGTCGCTCGCGGCCTTGAAGCCGGGAGATCCGGCTCCAGACTTCACGACGCAGGCGTCGCTTGGCGGCAGCGTTTTCACCTTCTCGCTATCCGAGGCGTTGAAGAAGGGTCCGGTGGTGCTGTACTTCTACCCAGCAGCTTTCACCAAGGGCTGCACGATCGAGGCACACGATTTCGCCGACGCGACCGATGCGTATCGCGCGCTCGGCGCCACGGTAATCGGTGTGTCCCACGACAATATCGAGACGTTGAACAGATTTTCAGTCAGCGAGTGCCGCAGCAAGTTCGCCGTCGCCGCCGACACGGACCAGAGCATCATGAAGTCCTACGACGCGGTCCTGGCGGTCAAGCCCGAATATGCCGACCGCGTGTCGTACGTCATCGCGCCGGATGGCCACATCATCTATGCCTATCAGTCTCTCAACCCCGAGAAGCATGTGGCGAACACTCTGGACGCGCTGCGGAACTGGACAACACAGCACAAGCACTAGACGGAGGCATGCGGAGGGTAAGCGCTACTCTTCGTGAACCTGACATGCCCCCGGTATTTTCGGAGGATCGCAGCCCGTCACCGGTCTACGTATTCGCGTAGTGGCGGCGATCGCGGTTATAGCTGCGCGCGGCGACGATATAGAAAACGGCAGCGAGAATGCTCGTTAACGGGACGATGCGCAACGCGCCGTCGAGCCCCACCGCATCGGCGAGCACGCCGGTGAGGAAAGGTCCCGGTGCGAGGCCGATCAGATTGTTGGCGAGCGTTAGCGTCGCGAAGACGGTGGCGCGGATCGCAGGGTCGGTCACGTCGGCGACCACTGCGCCCGACGGTCCCGCGAAACCCGCGCCCAGAAGCAACCCGAGCGCGATCATGCAGAACTGCAGCGGGCCCGGGGAGATCAGGAACGCGGCTAGCAAGCTCGCTCCGGACGCGAGTGCGTACGCCCAGACAATGTTCAGTCGATTGAAATGGCGAACCGCGACGAGGCGATCGACGACAATTCCGCCAAGCGTCATCCCCACGCCAGCCACCAGCACGAGGACGCCGGCTCCGACAGCAGCCTGAGCAGGATCCATCGCATAGTATCGATTCAGGTAGCTGGGCGCCCAAGCGATGATCGAGCCCTGGATGAACATCAGCAGACCGGAGGCGACGTAGGTGCAGTTCACCGTGCGAAAGCGAAAAAGCTCTCGGATGACACGGCGTAGCGGCATGGCAGGCGCGCCTTCCGGTGCGGCCGAGGGTGGTTCTTTGACCACCAGAGGGAAGGTCACGGCAAGCGCCAACCCCGCGCCGCCGACGATCACGAACGCGAGCTGCCAACCCAGACTCTTGGCGATAACGCCGCCCAGGATCACGCCGAGCACCGAGCCGAACAACGCGGCGGAGAGGAAGGTGCCCATGACGGTCGAGTGCAGCCGGCGCGGAAACACGTGCGTCAGGATCGCCCCGCCCGCGCTCCCATAGCCTGCCTCGCCGAGGCCGACCAAGGCACGCGCGACAAGCATCGATGCAAAGCCCTCTGCCAGCCCGCAGCCGATCGTCGCTATTCCCCAAACCAGCGCCATGACCGTTGCGCTTCTCACCCGTCCCCACCGGTCGGCGAGCAGCGAGACGGGAAACGTCATTACGCCGACGACCAGTGCCACGACGCTGGCGAGCGAGCCGAGTTGCGCGTCGCTCAGCGCCCATTCCGCCTTGAGGAAGGGAAAGATCGCATTGATCACCTGCCGCGACAGGTAGTCCGACAGCATCAGGCCGACCACCAGCACGAACGCAATCCAGGCATACGCCCTGGAGACTGGCCGATCGTGGTCTACGGAGTCCACGGCCGGTTGCAAGTGCATCGCCATAGTGGCCTTCTGGTTCAGGTGGATAGGCGAAAGCGGCCGAGCACCATCAGCGTAGCCGAGATCGGCGCTAATGTCGCTGATACAACTATCGCCTGCCGCCGCCGCCTCGGAAGCCGCCGCCGCCCTGGAACCCGCCGCCTCCGCGCTCGAATCCGGGCTCGCTACCGCTGCCGCGAAAGCCGCTGCCGTAGCTGCGATCACCGCCCCCCCAGGATGACGCCGCCGAGCGCTGCTCGCCCATGTTGCGAGCCAGGTTCTCGGATTCCATCGAACGCGCGCCTTCCTCGCTGGCGCTGCTCCAGCCGCCATTGCTGTTGTGTTGCTCCCAACCGCTGCCGGTGTTCTTGTAGACGTTGCCGTTAACGTCGGCGTAGTGATCATTGCCCACGGTCGCCGTGCGCACGTCGTTGCCACCCGGACCGCTCACATTCACGTGCGAGACGTTGGTCGACTGTCCGGTATAGGCATTGCCCACGGTGCCTCTCGCGCCCGAGGCCGAGACGCCGGTCGTCGGGTTGTACGTCGCGCCACGCGTTCCGCTCGCGTAGTTGCCGGTGTAGACGTTGCCTACCGTGCCACGCTGACCAGCGGAGATTTGTCCGGTCTGCGAGTTGTACGAGTGTCCTGCCTGCCCCGACCACGCGTTCCCGGTCCAGGCGTTGTACCCCGCCGATGAATGCGTGACAGCGCTGGTGTTGCCCCACTGGTGATAGGCGTTGCCTGAATTGGCCGCCCAGCCACCGGGTCCCCACGCGCCGTACGCGCCGGCGGCGCCCCACGCGGCGCCGTAATAGCCGCCCCAGTAGGGCGCAGCGCCCCAACCCCACGCACCCGCGCCCCAAGCCGCGCCGTAGGCCCAGCCCAAGCCGAATCCAATCGTCCAGCCCGTCCATGGAGTCCATGCGATGCCGGCCGCATACCCATAGGTCACGGGCGCGCCATACCAGACCGTGCTGCCGATGTATGGAGTGTATGCGTAGCCCGTTCCATACACGATCGTGCCATCCGCGACGTAGGTTCCCATGTAGCCTGGCAGATAGCCGACCGTCACCGTCGCAGGCGTTACGTCATAGATCCTCACGTACGTTGCGTAGTAGAGCGGTGAGCTGGGAGGAATCGAATAGATTTCGGCCGGCACAGCGGTGGCAACCGACCACGGCCCCTGCAATGTGGGGGCGGTGAACCAGACCGCTTTCTGCAGCGCAAACCAGGCGCCGCTCGAGACCTGGATCAGCGGTATCGGCGAATTCGCAACGTATTGCAGTTGCGCCGTACCATCGATCGGCTTGACGTCGGGCGCGCCTGGCAGCTGTGGCGTGAATGTCGCCTTCGTGCGATCGACTTGTGCCGTCTGCGGAATCTGCGTGGCGATCAGCGCTTCCTTCGCCTGTGTCGTGCCGGGAAGCGACGCCTTGACGTTCTCCTTGGGGCTGTTGTCGGGAATCTGGGCGAACGACGGTGGAAGATCCTTGGGCGCGACATAGCTCCAGGGCCCGTTCAACCCGCGCGACGTGAACCAGCGCCCGCTGACGAGGACGTAGTTCTGTTGCGTGTTCATGTCGACGAACACGTTGGCATCGGTGTTCTTGAGATAAAGGAGCGATCCCGTTCCATCGAGCCCGTCCCAATCGGGCGCTCCGTCGGTGACGATGAGCTCGGTTGGCCTGGTCACGACGATGACGCCTGGCGCGCCCGAGGCGAGCGAGGGCTTCTTGCCGGTCTTCTCGTCGGGCGGACCTTCCATCAGATCGACCGCGCCGCTCTTGCCGAGATCGGCGGCCACCTTCGCAATCCCGGGAGGAACCGACGTAGCCGTGGTCCACGGTCCGGCGAGGCCCGGCGCCTTCAGGAAACCGTCGAAGAGGTGGAAGTAAATGGTCCCCCCTCCTTCGCGCAACAGCAGCGGCCGGGTGTTGAGGACGCGCTCGTAAGAGGTTCCGGCAACCGGCCGCCACGCGGGATCGCCGTCGATGGTGACCAACACCGCCGGCGTCGGCGAGAACACGAACTGCGGGACAGGGTTCTGCACCGGCACCGATTTGGCCTGGTTCTGCGCGCTGAGCGTCGCCAGCGCCGCCTCCATGCGATCGAGCGCGACTGTGAACGGCCCTTTGACGAACAGCGCCTGGAAGGCCTGCTGGTAACTCGTCGCCCAATTCGGCGCCGACGGAAAGATCGCGCTCTGTACGGTCGTGTCGGTAAAGTAGACCGTTCGCGCCAAGCGGTCGACCTTGGTTTTCGCGGTGAGCTTGAGCATCCCGAACACCGGAGCCTGGCTGCCCGGCGGGAGTACCGAGACGGCCGCGTGCGCCGCCAGGTTGAAGCTATCCCAGCTGTCGAGCTGAGGCTGGTAAACGGTATACGTGGCGCCGTCGAGCTGCGCCGTTTTCGGCCAGCGATCGCCCGTCGCCGGCGCGGCCGCGGCTTCGCTCGTCCACGGAAGCGGTGCGGCCTGGGCCGCCGTCGACGCTGCGGGGCCGTGGGATGCCGCCGGCGCCTGCGGAAGGGCGTTGCCAGTGGCGACGATGGCGAGCATGCAAACTACTGCGGCCGAGCTCTTCATTGTTGATCTTCCCAAAGTGTTGTCATTGGCCTGCGATGGCGGCAGGCGACGCTGTGAGGATCATTCGATTATGGCTCACTGTGCACTCCCTCGCAGGTTGCCGCATCTGTTCGTCCACGCGCGGTCCGTGCCGCGTGGTATGGAAGGATCACGGTGCCGGACGTTGGATCTCGCCGCGTGCTTCGCGCTTCGAGAAGAACATCGCCGCAAGCTTCTGAGCCCCCAGGACGCGACCGATCTCTGCCAACGCGAAGAATGGAACGAAGGCTACGACGAGCATTAGCACGCGCGCGCCGAGCTCGTAGCCGCCGAAGTCGCCGATTTCACGCAGTCCGCCCGCCAGGCCCTGCTTGTGGAACCATCCTTCGACGAGGTGCTCGATGACGCCGAAGAGCAGCACGAGGATGGCGAACAGGATGGTTTTGTAGAACACCGGCACGATCAGCGGCTTGTCTTCGAAGCGCCGGCTGAAGCCGAACATCTTGCCGATGAGGATGACCTTGGCGATGATGAACGCCTCGATCACCGCGATGCCGTAGTGCAGATAGGCTGTGCCGGTTTCGGCGATGACGAGCCTGCGATAGGCCGTGAACGAGCCCAGGAACACCCAGAGGTAGAGGACGATGATCCAGAAGAGCTTGAGCTCCTCGATCGCCCGCTCCTTCAGTCTGGCTTTGGCATCGCGGTCCATACCATGTCCTTTGTCTAGCAACTGCTTGGTCAATCGGCCGACGCGCGTTGCCGCGCGAGCTCTTCTGCAAGGATCGGCACGCCGAGGTTCAGTGTTTGCACCCCCTGCACGACGCAAAGCTTCAGGACCTCCATGATTTCCTCGATCGTCGCGCCGGCTTTGAGCGCGTTGTGAATATGCCGCCGGGTTCCCGGGGCATACATGTGCGTATAGGAGGCGTCGAGCGCGATGCTCAACAGCTCGACATCCTTCGCCGACAGGATTCCGCTCGCGTAGATTCCCGCGCCAGCGGCCATGAACTCGTCGGTCCAAGCCGGATCGAGCTCATAGAACGGATCCCAAGCGCTGTTCCATTGGCCGATGGCCTTCATCTTGTCGCAAGCGGGCGTAGCAGCGACGCGCTTCGCGGGCGGCCGCGCGCCTGCCGACTTCGCCTCTTCCAGCAAGATCGGCGCACCGAGGCTGCACGAGTGGATCGACAGCACCGCTGCGCACTTGAGCACGAAAAGGATTTCGTCTTTCGTCGCGCCGGCTTCGAGCGCCCTGCGAATGTGCCGTCGCGTCCCGTCCGGATTCAGATTCGTGCACGCGGCGTTCAACCCGATGCTGATCAGCTCGACCAGCTTGCGCGACAGCACGCCCGAGCGCCAGGGGTTGGTCGCCATCCGTGTGCACGTTTCTGCAAACACAGGATCCCATTCGCGCAGCGGCGCAAGCGCGTCGTCCCACGGGCCGGTTTCCGCCAATCGATCGGATGCCGCAGTCGTCGGTGTCTGTCGATTGTCTGGCATATCGTCACCCTTCAAATTGAGCGCGACGCAACACGGGCGCTCTAGTCGACCGCCACCATGATCCTGCCGTCGATCACCTTGACCGCGTGCGCACACACGCCGAGCCCGGGAACGTCGAGCACGCAGCCCGTCGTCACGTCGTACTTCCAGCCGTGGCTGCGGCATCTGACGACCTTTCCGTCGAGCTCACCCGAGCCGAGCGACGATCCGGCATGCAGGCACGAGTCGTCCATTGCATAGACGGTGCCTCCCACGTTGAACAAGGCGACGTTCCTACCGCCGATCGTCACGGTCGTTGCTCGACCCGGAGGCAGCTCTTCCAGTCGCGCTACTTCCATGAAACTCGCCATGGGTCGAATGTCCTGATTCTCATTGCTCGATTTGCGCCGCACGGCTCGAAAGCTCCTTGGTATCGCGAGGCAGCGGATCGCAGCAACTCGCCACCGCCCATGGGTGTCGCGGTCATGCGAGACCGCGGCACCCGATCCCGCGGGATCACCGGATCGAACGATGGCTCGCCGGTAACGTGTTGCTACAGAATGCTCACCGGATTCGTACGAGCTTCCGCCGCCTTTGGCAGATGCCCCTCGGTGTCGTAGGTCAGGAACCCCTTGTAGCCTTCTTGCCGGTTCGGCGGCAGTCCCAGGTTGAAGAGCGTCTCTTCCACCGTGTTGTACCAGACGCCGATCTTCATGATCTTGCGCGCCTCGTCGGCGTTTGCGACCTTGCGGCCGAACTGCTCGCTCTGCTTCACCGCCCACTCGACCTGCTTCACGCTCGGCCAGCGCTTTTTGTTCATGTCCCAGATGTTGTCCTCGTTGCCGACGCGCACGTGGACGCCAAGAATGGTCGCGAGGGTCTGGATCGCGATGTTGCCGCGCATGCTGCTCCAGAAGGTCACGCTGCTCGAGCCGTGCGGCGTGCGGCGGAGCATCTCCATCCAGTCGAAGGGATTGCGGCCCATTGTGCCGCCGCCGTAGCCGCAGAGCGCCACGTTGAGCGGCCCCATGTATACGCCCGTGCGGATCAACCGCTCGATGATCTCGAGCTGATGGACGTGCCCCGGAACGAAGTAGGGCTGGATCTTGTTCGCGCGCAAACGCTTCAGGTGCTCTTCGTAGAATGCGGGAGTCGAGTCGACGACCATGCCTCTCCAGGCGGCCAGGACCTTCGGATTGTCGAGGTGGGTTCCCTTAATATCCTCTGCGGTCATCGCCATCGTCACATCCCAAAGCGACGTTCCGGTCGTGACCGTGACGCAGTCCGGCTTGGGATTCAGCTCGGTCAGCATGTGGCGGGTGTCGTAATCGAGCCACTTCGCCTTCGCGTCCTCGGTATGCGGCGCGAACGAGATCGAACCGCCCACCTGAAGGATCATCTTCGGCACGGCCTGCCTCAGACGCCCGATGAACTCGTTGTACTGATCGAAGTTGGTCGAACCCTGGCCGGTCTTCGGATCGCGCACGTGGACGTGCAGCATCGTGGCGCCGGCGTTGTAGCAGTCGACCGCCGCCTGCACCTGCTGATCCCAGGTGAGGGGAAGGTCCTCGACATCGCCGGGCAGCCATTCGGGACCGAACGGCGCCGCCGTGATGATCGTCGGTTGCATGTTGTCCGGAAAAAGGGAATCGTCGGTGAAGTACACGGTGTCTCTCCTCTGAAAGGTTTGTGACAGGTTGCTCGGGCCTCGATTTCGCCATCGACCGGGCGTTTTCCCGGCCCTTGTTGCTCCGCAGATGCAAGGTAATCGCGAGCTGCGAGCGATTTGTATCGCGTCGCACGGTCGCGTGTCGCAGCAGTTCAGGACAACGACTGCGGCAGTTCAGGACAGCCAAGTTGACATTTCTCGACAGGGAGCAGGTTTTCCCGGAAAATCGCGCCGTGTCTGTCGGCGAAAAGTACGTTCCGGCCACCGTCTTCGGCGCGGAAGAGGAGCTGTGGAGACAGCGTGTCGGCGCCCTCACGGTGGTGCCGGCGCTTCTCCGTCAATTGGGAACCGACCCCGCAGCGGTTCTAGCCGCCGTCGGCCTCGACGCGTCGGCGCTCGAATTCTCCGAAAACACCATTCCATACGCGACGTTCGGCCGGCTCCTGGACGAATGCGCGCGGCGGAGCGGTTGCGAGCACTTCGGACTCCTGGCGGGCCAAGCCTGGCATCTTTCGACGATGGGCCTGATCGGCGAGCTGATACGCCACTCTTTAACGGTGGGCGAAGGGTTGCAGTTGGGCGTCGTCTCTCATCATCTCAACAGCCAAGGCGGTGTCGCGTTCCTGCGGAAATCCGGGGCGATGGCCGAGTTCGGCTACGCCATCTATTACCAGGGCATTCAGGGCGCAAGCCAGATCTACGACGGGGCGTTGTCGGCCTTCGTCAACTTCATGCGGGAGCTGTGCGGCTCGAATTGGGTGCCGTCGGAAGTTCTCGTTGCGCACGCGCCACCCGCCGACGTGGGTCCGTATCGCCGCCTGTTCAGGTGCCCGGTGCGATTCAATTCCGAGCTGAGCGCAATGCGCTTTGCAGCGCACTGGTTGAATCGACCGGTTGCGGGTGCCAATCCGAGGACTCTGCGGGAGCTGGAGAAGCAGGCCAGCGCCATGGCTCAGCCCGACCTGATCGAGAAGCTCCGTCGCTCGCTGCGTGTTCAGCTCTTGAGCGGGGTTACGTCGGGAGACGCGATCGCAGACATGCTGGCGATGCACCGCCGCACCCTGAATCGTCGTCTCAAGGAACAGGGGACGACGTTTCGCGAAGTGCTGGAAGACGTGCGCTTCGAGGCGGCACGCCAGTTGCTGAGCGCCACACAACTGGCGCTCGACGACGTCGCCGCGGCGCTCGGGTATGCGGGTGTGAGTCCGTTCACGCGCGCTTTCCGGCGCCGGTCGGGCACCGCACCGGGACAGTGGCGACACACAGCCTGGGCGCACCATGTCGGTAACGTTGAGACGCCGAGCCGATCGGCGCCCAACAGGCCGTCTGCGGAATGATCAGTCAGGGCGCGGTGGTTAGCGCCCCGTCATTGCACTCGCCCAGCGGCTGGCCGCCGCGAATCTTTCACGGCAGGGATCGCAACAACGCGCTTGCACCGTTCCAGACGATCTGCACGCCTATGCAGAGAAGGATGAACGCGGTGAGGCGCAGCAAGACGCCCATCCCAGTTTCTCCAATCACCCGGCTCAAGCGCTCCGCATAGCGATATGCGACGAACACGGTCGCGGACACCAGAGTCACTCCGATCAGGATGGCTGGGACATTTATGAGCAGCGAGCGCACGCTGTCCGGATGATTGGCGCCGATGGTTATCGCCACCGAGATCGATCCTGGGCCCACGGTGAGCGGCATCGTCAGCGGGTAGAACGCCAGATTGCGATCACGCCTTGCTTTGGGAGTTGTCGGCGAGTCGATCGCGCGCGGATCCTGGAGCAGGCGCCATCCCAGGGTGCTGACCACCAGCCCTCCGCTAACCTGAACCACCGGCACCGACAGGCCGAAGAACTCCAGCACATAGGTTCCCGTGGCCACCGACGCCACCAGAAGGATGAATGCGTTGACGGTCACACGCCAAGCGAGCGATGCCCGTTCCTCGGCCGTGTAGCCCGATGTCATCGCCAGGAAGATCGGCGCGCCGCCCAGGGGATTGACGATGGGAAAAAGCGCGGCGAACACGAGCAGCACGCCTTCGATGATCTGACGTAGATTTGCGGTCATGACCTGGGCGGCAGGCGCGTTGGCATTCTCGACGGTCAGCCGCAGCCCCCGCGCGAGTGCGTCGCTCTACCTCTTCGGCGGCTACATGATAGCCGCGGGACGGCTGTGCATTCCTGCGAGCGGCGCGCGGCGCAGGAATGCCGAATCGCGGCCGAGGATGAGCTTGACGAGATCTTCGAGCACCGGTTCTTCGATCATGTTGCTGTGGAACTCCAGGCTGACGCGATCGAAGCGATCGACGTTGACTAGCGTGATGGGCACCATCCCCGTCTGATAGTCCACTCGAAAAGAGACCATCGCCCGAATCGCCGGCGGCACCGAAAACGAACACTTGCGCACAGCGCCGCCCTCCTCTTCCACCCGGCGGCTTGTGTATTGAAGCCCGGCACCGTCGAGCGCTTTTTCCGCAATCTGGACCATCGCCGGAGCGACTTCGATGGAGAGCGGCTTCGACGCCGTGATCTCGTAGTAGATGTTGATTTCGTCGAGAACCGGGAAGCCGACGATACGATGGTTGTGCTGCCCCACCGACCCATGGCCGAAGCGCGGAGACTGGAACGCAAGGCCGTGACCAAGATCGAATTGGTGCTCGATCGGTGGCTTGAGGCCATTCAAGTAGGTGACCGCCTTTTCCAGCCAGCGAAACGCCTCGCGCAAGCGAGCGTCGATCGCCTGGAAGCTCTCGACGTCGGCGTGCTGATGCGCAGAGTCGCGCGCAGCTTCGTATTGCGCGCGCAGGTCCTCCAGCAATGATCCCGGCTTGTTCATATGCACCTCGTTTCAATCAAACTAGCGACGGCGACATCGCGGTTCTCAGCTTCGCGCTTGCAGGAGCGCTACGCCGCCCTGACCGCCATCGGTGCAGATGCTGACGATGCACCGCCGCCCGGCCGCGCCCGCCGATAACTCCTTCACGGCCTGACTCAGTATTCTGGCACCGGTTGCCCCGAATGGGTGCCCGAGCGCGACGCTGCCGCCGTTCGGATTCACTCGGTCCCTCGGGAAGGCTCCCAGATCCTTATCGACCCCGACCCAGCCGCGCAAGAAAACCCTGCTTTCCAGGGCCTCGATGTGAAACAGCACCTGCGCCGCGAAGGCCTCGTGAATTTCCCAAAGATCGATGTCAGCGTACGTGAGCCCGTTCCGCGCGAGCAACCGTGGGATCGCAAACGCCGGCGCCATCAACAGTCCTTCCTTCCGAAAATCGATCGCGGCGATCTCCCAGTCGACAAGCCGGGCCGCAGGCGTGCCAAGTGGCAGCCTCGCGAGACCCTCCGGCGAGGCAACCCACACGGCAGCCGCGCCGTCGGTCAGGGGTGAAGAGTTGCCGGCGGTCAGCGTGCCCTTGCCGCTAGTGCGATCGAACGACGGCTCCAGTCGCGACAGCTTTTCCAGCGAGGTGTCCTTGCGCGGGATCGTGTCGCGATGCAGTTCACCGACCGGGATGACGAGATCGTCGAAAAAGCCGCGATCCCACGCCGCAACGGCGCGCTGGTGACTCTCGAGCGCAATGCGATCCTGGTCTGCTCGTGCAATGCCCCATTCCTTCGCCGTGATCTCGGTATGCTCCCCCATGCTCTTGCCGGTCGTGCGATTGGTGATGGAGGGGATGTACAGCTTGATATCGCCGATCTTCAAATCCGCGACGCGTGAAATCCTCTCCCCCAGCGATCGCGCCTGCTGAAACCTGCGGAGCCAGTCCGAGAGCCGCTGACCGAGTCCCAGTTGGACGCGGCTCATGCTCTCGACCCCGCCAACCAGGGCGAGCGTGCGATCGGCGCC
This sequence comes from Casimicrobiaceae bacterium, assembly GCA_035623155.1. GTDB lineage: Bacteria > Pseudomonadota > Gammaproteobacteria > Burkholderiales > Casimicrobiaceae > PALSA-1003. The sequence goes on from DASPTZ010000177.1 coordinate 18,229, forward strand.
ATCGATCATGCCGGCGGCTTCGATCGCTCCGATCATGCTCGTGGCGCAGGCCATGACGGTGGAGAAAGCCGGAATGGTCGGCGGAACCCCGGCGTCCATCAGAACCTCGCGCGCGATGTTGCTCCAGGTCAGGCTGGGAATGACTGTGCCCCATACCGCGAAGTCGGGTGCAGCGCCGCGCAACTGGTCCACCATGTGGCGCACCACGGGCAGAGAGAGCTCGATGGCGTCGAACTGGCCGAGCGGGCCGTCAACCTTGGCGAAAGGTGTTCTGACCCCTGGTGCAAGCCAGATCTCGGAACGGACTCGAGTGCGCTCGTTCATGACGAATTCATCAAGCTCCTGAGCCAGCTGCCGTGGGTTCGACTTGACATGATCATCGCACAGTCAGCCTGAGGTTGTCGGAGCGATGACTACCCTGTCCTAGTCAACCATTCTGCCGGAGTGGATACTCGGCCGTATCTAATGGAAAGAGCTCCTGCTCTTCGTTCTGCCGTAGCACCCATGCCCGCCCTTGCAATCGACCGCTAGGATCCCAACGTGCCACGCACGTCTCCTGCTCTACCCCTGCGTGCGCTATGCTAAATGCGGCGACGATTCCGCAGCCGTTGAATCAATTCCCTGACACATGAACAATCCTGACTCCAATGCCGTAACCGAGGTGGAGCTAACGGGCAACCTTGCCGGCCGGCGCCACCAGATGTTTCCGGTGTTGACCGAGGCGGAGATCGCCCGGATCCGCCCCTTCGGCGAACTGCGGCGCTACGCCAAGGGTGAGCGGTTGATCGCGGCGGGAGAGCCGGGTCCGGGGATGTTCGTCGTGCTCAAGGGCTTGGTCGTTCTCAGCCAGCGCGACGGCCTCGGACATGTCGTCCCGCTCTCCACTCAGGGACCCGGCAAGTTCATTGGCGAAGTTGCCACGCTTTCCGGCCGTCATGCCCTGGTCGACGCTCACGCCGAAGGGGATGTCGAGACGCTGCTGGTGCCACCGGAGCAGTTGCGCGCACTGATCATTGCCGAGGCCGATCTTGGAGAGCGCATCGTCCGCGCGCTGATCCTGCGCCGTGTCGGGCTCATCGAGGCCGGCGCAACGGGTCCCGTGCTCATCGGTGATCCGCAGTCGCCGGATGTGCTGCGCTTGCAGACGTTCCTCAAGAGAAACGGCTATCCCTATCAAGTGATGGATGCCGCGCACGACGAGAGCGCGGTCGCCATGCTCGAGCAATACGGCGCTGGCCGTAATGCCGCCCTGGTGATTTGTCCGAACGGATCGGTGTTGGTCAATCCTTCGGAGCAGACGCTGGGGCGCTCGCTGGGAATGCTCGACATCGCGCACGAGGACGAAATATTCGACGTCGTCGTGGTCGG
>DASPTZ010000178.1:0-34801 GCA_035623155.1 Casimicrobiaceae bacterium
TCGTGGGTGCGGTAGATGCCGACCATGACCACGGTGGTCAAGGTGGCGATCTCGACCGCGACCCACATGAGCCCGATGTTGTTCGCCATCAACGCCATGTTCATGGCGAACATCAGGATTTGATACATCGCATGGTAAAAGCGCAGATAGGCGGGCGTCAGCCGGCCGATCTCCAGCTCGTGGCCGATATAGCTCGCGCTGAAGACGCTGGTGGTGAAGCCGACGAAGGTGCTGAGCACGATGAACACGACGTTCACGTCGTCGACGATCAGAAACGGACCCGGCTCCGGCCGAACGGCGAACAGGGTGATCGCGCATGCGAGTGTAGCCAGCGCAGCGAGCGCGTTCAAACGCGCTGTCGCCCGGTCGTCCGGCAGAAAGGCGAGCAGCACTGCGCTCATCGCCGGGATGAGGAGGATCGCCTTGACGGCCAGCAATCCGGGATCGTTCATGGCCGCTCTACGCGGACGCGATCGAGCGCGTGAACGTCGACCGAATCGAACCGCTCGCGAATGCGGAAGAGAAAGATACCGATCACGATCAGCGCGATGAGAATGGAGAAGGCCACGCTGATCTCGACGACCAGCGGCATGCCTTTCGCGCCGGTGGCGGCAAGGATGAGCCCGTTCTCGATCGACATGAAGCCGACCACCTGCCCCACGGCGTTCCGCCGCGACACCATCATCAGCAGGCCGAGCAGAATGACGGACAGGGCGAACGACAGATCTTCGCGCACCAGCGTACCGACGTGAGCCGTGATCGGCCGCATCACCAGGATCGAGAGGGCGACGAGGGTTATTCCGCCAAGCATGATCTGACCAATGCTTACCACGGTCTCGATGTCGCGATGAATCCCTAGGCGAACGATGATGCGGTGAAGGGCCACCGGGATCACGATCGCCTTCACGATAAGCGCGATCGCGGCCGTGATGTACAGATGCGGCGCATCCTGAATGTGCGCCTGCCAGGCCACCGACATCGAGACCACCAGAGCATGCAGCGCGAACACGTTGAGCAGGCTGAACATCCGGTCCTGGTAGAGCAGCATGAAGCTCACCAGCACGAGGCTGCCCGCGAACATGTGCGCGACGTCGAAAGCGAGACGATCCATCACATGCCCCTGGAGACAAAGAGCAGCAGGGCGGCGAGAAGCGCCAGCATCAGCGCGGCGCCCAGGAAGTCCGAGACGCGGAACACGCGCATCTTGGCGATCACCGTCTCGAAGACCGCGAGCAGAAAGCCGGCAATGACCAGCTTCGCGGTGTAGACGACGAGGCTCACGGCATAGGTGCCGATGCCTTCGCCGGCGACCGCCACGCCCCACGGCGCGAAGACGCAGCCGATGACGGAGAGGTACAGCAGGAGCTTGAGCGAGGCCGCGGCCTCGATCACGGCCAGATGGCGCCCGGAGTATTCGAGGATCATCGCCTCGTGCACCATAGTGAGCTCCAGGTGCGTCGCAGGATTATCGATCGGAATGCGCGCGTTCTCGGCGATGGCGACCATGATGAGCGCAACCAGCGCCATCCCCAGGGATACCCGCAGACCGACGTCGACGCCTTGCATGAACGTCGCCACTTCCGAGAGCTGGGTCGAGCCGGCGAGCAGCGACAGCGTGAATGCGATCATCAGGAGCGCCGGCTCTGCGAGTGAGGCGATCATCATTTCGCGGCTCGAGCCGATGCCGCCGAAGCTGGTGCCGACGTCGAGCCCCGCGAGCGCGAGCATGAAACGCGCGCTGCCGAGCAGCGCGACGATCGCGATCAGGTCGGCCGCCGGGCTCAACGCCAGCCCGGTGGCGAAGGTTGGCACCAGCGCCGCGGCGACCCACGTCGTCGCGAAGATGATGTATGGCGCCACCCGGAAGACCCAGGAGGCGTTCTCCGCCAGCACGACCTCCTTGCGCAGGAGCTTGAGCAGATCGCGATACGGCTGGAGGAGCGGTGGACCTTGCCGGCGCAGGAGATGCGCCTTCACCTTGCGCACGTAGCCGGTCAGAAGCGGCGCGAGCAGCAGCACCAGCACGACCTGGCCGAGCTGGACCAGCGCGTCGACGATCACTGCCATATGGCGAGCACCACGAGGAGCGCGACCAGGGCAGCGGCCACGAGCGTCAAATAGCCGCGAATGGTGAGGAACTGCACGCGATTCAACAGATCCGCGCTTCCGCCGATTATCTTGTCGATTGGCGCGTAGACCGAGTCCCACACAAGGTCGCGCATGTGCACTTCCATGCGTGCCGGACGCTGCTCGCCCGGCCTCGGCATGTCCACTTCCTCGCGGGCGTGAAACACGAGCGTGCCGAACACGCGCCGAATCGGCTGGGCGAAGCTGCCCGCGGTGTATTGCGTGGCGGGAGCAGGATCCGGGAATCCGCAATCCCAAGGCGCAGAGCGCCGAATTGCATGCGAAGCCCAGCGATGAATCACGTAGACAGCGAGACTGGCCGCGATCGCGATAAGAAGAAACAAGACGAGGCCGTTATAGGAGCTGCGGCTTTCGGCGATCGGGACAATGGTAAGCCACCCGAATGCCGTTTGATTCGGCATCTGCGCACCGACGGCGAGCTGGGCCACCGGAGCAAGCGCATCGATGAAATAACTCGGAAGGATGCCCGCAGCGAGACACAGGATGACAAAGGCCAGCATGGCTGTTAGCGAAAAGCGATCGGTTTCTTCCGCGCTGCGTGCGACATCAGAGCGGGGCCGACCGAGAAAAGTGATGCCGAACGCCTTGACGAAGCACGCGCCCGCAAGCGCTGCGGACAGCGCGAGTAAGCCCCCGACCGCCGGCACCAGAAACTTCAGCAGCCACTGCGGGATTTGCGGACTCAGCAAAATGGCCTGGAACGTCAGCCACTCGGAGACGAATCCATTGAAAGGGGGCAGCGCCGAAATCGCGGCGGAGCCGATCAGAAAGGCAAACGCCGTGATCGGCATGCGGTGCACGAGCCCGCCGAGCCGCTCCATGTCGCGCTGACCGGTCGCAGTAAGCACCGCGCCGGCGCCGAAGAAAAGCAGGCTCTTGAACACCGAGTGATTGAAGACGTGGAATACCGCCGCGGTTACCGCCAAAGCCCCGGCCGCAAGCATCGAGTTGGCCCGGAACGCCAGCGCGAGTCCCAAGCCGATGAAGATGATGCCGATGTTCTCGACGGTGTGATACGCGAGAAGGCGTTTCAAGTCGTGCTCCATGAGCGCGTGGAGCACGCCCAGGACTGCGGTGACACCACCTAGAAGCAGCACCACGCCGCCCCACCACCATGCTGGCGGACCCATGAGATCGAACACGATGCGAATGAAGCCGTATACGGCGACCTTGGTCATCACGCCGCTCATGAGAGCGGACACGTGGGTGGGAGCAGCCGGGTGAGCAAGCGGCAGCCACACATGCAGCGGCACCAACCCTGCCTTGGAGCCTGCGCCGAGCAACGCCAGCGCGAGAGCGGCCGCGCCGATGGCGGGGGAGAGCGGACTACCGCGTATCGCCTCGAACGCGTAGCCACCGCCGGGGCCCGCGAGCAGACCGAAACCGAGCAGCAACGCGAGCGTGCCGAGGCTCGCCATCATCAAGTAGATGTACCCGGCTCTTGTATTGCCCGTCTCGCGATGGTGGGCCATCACGAGCGCCCAGGAGGAGAGCGACATGAACTCCCAACTGAGCAGGAACGTAAACGCGTCGTCGGCCAGCACGACGAGATTCATCCCGGCGAGGAAGGCAGCAAAGAAGGGCACCACGCGACGCGGCTCCGTTTCGTGCCGTCCGTAGCCCAGTCCATACAGGCTGGCCGCAGCCCCGCCGAGGTTGACGACCACGAGAAAGGCTGCCGCGAGGGGATCGAGGCGAACGTGCGCCCCCAGCCATGGCAACCCAACGGGTAGCCGCAAGGTCTGCGGCAGGCCCTGGTTCAGGACCAACGACCATAGCGCCGCGACCAACGCCACCATGCAGGCAACGAGCGCGATCGCGTATACGGGAACGCTCGTCGTAGGACGTCGCGCAGCGGCAACGCCAACGGGGGCAGCCACAAGGAACGCGACAACGCACCAGAGCAGGGTCTCTAGGGCCAAGGAGCGTCTTCTACGATCGCGGCCTGAGCCGCACGCCGCGGCCGCCGCTGCCGCTCACCGCGCCCTCGGCGATCAAGTCGACCCCTGCGGCCTCCAGCGCAGCGATGAGCTTCATCAATGAGTCGACGTTGCCGCGAATCACGCCCTCGCTCGCTTCCATTCTTTGAATGGTCGGGAGCGATAGCCCGGAGGCTGTTGCCAACGCGCGCTGGTCCATGCCCGCCAGCGCTCGAGCAGCCCTCAGTTGGGCGGCCGTTATCATGGGCTAACGCTTAATATTGATAATTTGAACATTATAAGTTAATGTTAAAGCTTGTTTTTTATATACGCAAGGGGCGAGCTTTTTTCCCGTCGGGACCTGGTTTGCGAACGTTTCGACCGAGACGAGTGCCGTCGTGGCCACGATAAGGTCGCCCTTATTGGGAGGAGCCTCAGTGCAGCGACGCGAAGTTGAGATCGTGAGCAAGCAGGGATTGAACGCGTCCGCGTCTTCCAAGCTGGCGCAGCTCGCCGCGAAATATTTGTGCGAGGTGTCGCTCGTGCGCAGCGGACGCAAGGTCAACGCCAAGAGCTTGATGGGCGTGATGATGTTGGCAGCACGCAAAGGCAGCCGCGTCGTGATCGAGGTCGATGGCCCGGACGAGACGGAAGCCCTGGACGCAATCGTCGCGCTGATCGCGGACCACTTCGGCGAAGAGCAATGATCTGAACGGAGCAAAGTCTGCGCCCGTCGCACTAGCACCTCTAGCTGCGGCTCCGGGCCGGGCACGTTGTCGATCGTTGACCAGTGCTTGACAGGCAAGGCGCAACTTGCCTATCATCATCAGGCAAGTAATTACTTGCGTATAGAACATGGCAGAGCGCCACGACACCGACGTGCTGTTCAAAGCCCTTGCCGATCCCAGCCGGCGCAAGCTGCTGGACCTGCTCCATGCGCACGATGGCCGCACACTCAACGAGTTGTGCGAACACCTGGACATGACGCGGCAGGGCGTGACGCAGCACCTGGACCTGCTGGAGGCGGCGAACCTGGTCGCCACCGTACGGCGTGGCCGCGAAAAGCTGCACTTCCTCAATCCGGTGCCGCTGCAGGAGATCTACGAGCGCTGGATTGCCAAGTTCGAAAAGCCGCGCCTCAAGGCGCTCTCGGACCTTAAACGACGACTGGAGAAAGCCAATGGCTAGATCGACCTTTGTCTACGTGTCCTACATCCGCACCACGCCGGAGAAGCTGTGGTCAGCACTGACCGACGCGAAGTTCATGGAGCAGTACTGGTTCGGCATGCACTGCGAAAGCCAGTTTACGGCGGGATCCTCGTGGAAGTTGGTATCCGGCGACGGTCAGATCTTCGACGCCGGCGAGATCGTCGAGGCCGAGCCGCCACGGCGCCTAGTGATCCGCTGGCAGCACCAGAACAAGCCCGAGCTCAAGGCCGAGGGCGAGTCGCTGTGCACGATGGAACTGGAACCGACCGGAACGGCGGTCAAGCTCTCCATCGTCCACACCATCGATCGCGAATCCTCCAAACTAATCGAAGCGGTGGCCGGCGGCTGGCCGAAGGTCATCTCCAATCTCAAGTCCCTACTGGAGACCGGCTCCACCGCTCTCAAGGACCCGTACCCGACGGGCAACCGCTACGGCCGCGGCCCCGCTGAGAGCGCCCGCGTTGGGAGGGAGTAACCATGGCAAAGGTCATTTTTGGAAATCATTCGTCGGTTCTGGTTCCGCGGCAAGATCGAGACGGCATTCGCAAGTTCTATTGCGATGTCCTCGGGGGACAAATCATGAAAGCGGATCCCGAAAGGGACTTCATTCGCTTGGGAGAGGGCTTCTATATCGCGTTTCTCTACGGCGATGTCGCCGATGAGAGCGAGTTCTTGCGAAGTGCCAGATCTGTGTGGCTGGAAATCAAGTCCGACGACGTGGGAGAAATGACGCGGAAAATCCTCGCTTCCGGCGTCAGGAAGCTTGAGGTACCGGACCCTCACCTCTACTTCCAGGCTCCGGGAGGTCAATGCCTCCGGTTAGTCGGAATGCACGAGGACCTCTCGTTTTATGAGGGCGCCGGAGAAGGTCCGAACGTGGCAAAGGTAAAGGAGGCACTCGGAAGAATGTCTCCCTGACCTCCGCTGGCGTAGTGGTTCTCCCAATCCGGCGATGCGCGCGAACGTCGGCATGCGCTCAGACGCCTCCGCGATCCCGACCGTAGGCGATCGCCCGCCGCGAACGCGATAGACTATGAGGGCTGAACTGCGATGATCCCCGGCAGGATCAACCCAAACCTATCGTCATGACCTACGAAAACATTCTCACAGAAGTGCGCGGACGAGTCGGCTTGATCACCCTCAACCGTCCCAAGCAGCTCAATGCCCTCAACGATGCTCTGATGGACGAACTGGGCGCGGCGCTCGGCGCATACGACCGCGATCAGAACATCGGTGCCATCGTGATCGCTGGCGGCGAAAAGGCGTTCGCCGCCGGCGCGGATATCCATGCCATGAAAGACTACTCATACATGGACGTCTACCACACCGACTACATCACCAAGAACTGGGAGCGCCTGCGAACCGTTCGCAAGCCGGTGATCGCCGCCGTCGGCGGAGTGGCACTGGGTGGGGGCTGCGAGCTCGCGATGATGTGCGACATCGTGATCGCCGCCGACAGCGCCAAGTTCGGGCAGCCAGAGATCAAGCTTGGAGTCATTCCGGGTGCGGGTGGCACTCAGCGACTGCCGCGTGCGGTGGGCAAGAGCAAGGCGATGGATTTGATCCTGACGGGCCGCATGATGGACGCACAGGAAGCCGAGCGCGCAGGGTTGGTCGCGCGTGTCGTCCCCGCCGACAAGCTGCTCGACGAAGCGCTCGCCGTCGCCAATGTGATCTGCGAGTATTCGCTGCCCGCGGTGATGATGGCGAAGGAGTCGGTGAACCGGGCGTTCGAGAGCTCGCTCTCCGACGGAATCCATTTCGAGCGCCGTCTCTTCCATTCGCTGTTCGCGACCGAGGATCAGAAGGAAGGCATGCACGCATTCGCCGCGAAGAGAAAGCCGTCGTTCAAGCACCGCTGAAGCGCAACGTCGAGTTCAAGAAACCTCCCTCACCCCAGCCCCTCTCCCCGGGGGAGAGGGGTTCGCATGTGTTGTCTCTCCCTCTGGGAGAGAGCCTGCCCCCGACCTGATCGGGGGCCGCCGCGCGCAAGCGCGGCGGGTGAGGGGCGAGCTGTCAACCGGATAAGTCGATAGCTCTCGCTCTTCAGCCCCGCGCCGCCCAGCACTCGTTGAGGCGCCGCGCGAAGCGAGTGCCCAGCGCCTCGTCTTCGTGCATGAAATAGACGTAGGTCCGGTCCACGCTCTGTGCGGCGATGCGAGCCGCCCACGCCTCCAGCTCGCGGTCTTCGTAGTGCGTTCGCCGCAACCGCAAGTAGCCCCAATCGGCCGTGGTGACATAAGGCGTCTCGCCTTCGTCGGTGTCGGTGACGCAGAGAATGGCCGCGCGAATGCGCAGCGCCTGGTGTACCTCCTCGTCCTGCCACGAATCGTGGCGGAACTCCATGGCTATGCGCGTCCCGGTTGGCAGCAACTCCAGAAACGCCTGTAGCCGAGGAAGGTCCTTCTTGAGGTACGGGGGCAACTGGAACAGCAGCACGCCGAGCTTGCTTCCCAGCGTGCCGGCGCGGCGCACGAACTCGGCAACGTGCGTTTCGGCATCGCGCAGGCGCAAGTCGTGGGTGATGCGGCGTGGAGCCTTGAGCGTGAAGGTGAAATTGTCGGGCACTTGCTCTGCCCACTGCGCGAGCATGGACTCGGCCGGCATGCGGTAGAAGGTGTTGTTGATCTCCACCGTCGAGAAACGCCGGGCGTAGTAGCGAAGCATCTCGCCAGGAGGAAGCTTCTCCGGATAGAAGGGCCCTATCCACTCCTTGAAGGAGTAGCCGCTGGTTCCCGCGAGCAGGCGCATTGACGTCATCTTGATGCCTAGCGAGGTTTGAACCCGACCCTGGCCATGACCGCCTTGGTGAGCGAAGTCGCCTTCTTGTCGAGATCGCGCCACGGATCGGCCTTCAACTTGGCCAGGCGCTTGGGAACGTTCCCGACGTGGAAATGCGCGAAGCGCACGTCGCGCGATAGCTCGTCCCAGGCAAGCGGTGTGGAGACCGGCGCATTGGCTCGCGCTCGGGTCGAATACGGCGCGATCGCCGTCGCCCCCTCGCTGTTCCGCAGGTAGTCGATGAACACCTTGCCGTGGCGCGAGACTTTCATCAGGTTCGCCGTGAAGCGGTCGGGAAACGTTCTTTGTAGCAACTCCGCCACGGCCTTGGTGAATCCCTTGACCTCGTCCCAGCCGACCGATGGCTCGATCGCGATCACGACGTGCAATCCCTTGCCGCCGGTCGTCTTCAGGAACGGCTCGAAGCCGATGTTCTCGAGCAGCGCCTTGACCAGCAATGCCGCCTGCTTGACGTCCTCCCACGCGACGTCGTCGGCGGGATCCAGATCGAAGATGATCCAATCAGGGCGTCCCAGGTGCTTCGCGCGGGATCCCCAAGGGTGCAGCTCGAGCACCCCCATCTGGACCAGGGCGACGATCGCGCTCAGCGAATTCGCCATCATGTAATTCGCTGTCGTGCCGTCGCCGCCGGTGACTCTGACGCGAGTAATCGCCGCGCTGACGCTGTCCTCGGCCTTCTTCTGATAGAAACACCCTTTCCCCCAGCCGTTGGGACAGCGATACAGCGTCAGCGGACGATCGATCAAGTGCGGCAGCATGCGTTCGCCCACGGCGGCGTAGTACAAGGCGAGATCGCGCTTGCTGATCTTCGCTTCGGGGTAGAGCGCCTTGTCCGGATTCGTCAGTGTGATGCCGGCAATCGCGTTCGGATCGGACCGGGCGCGCGTCGCGGCACGCGCCGCGGTTTTCGACGGTGGAGGGTCGGCAGGATTGTCGCCGCTGACGCTCACCGCCCGCTCGCGAACGACTTCGGTGGCGGGCTTGTCGGAGCGCAGCCCGAGGAAGGAGGGGTGGCGCAACGTCCCGTCGTCGGTCCACTCGGTGAAAGCTACTTCGGCCACGAGCTTCGGCTTGACCCAATGGGCGCGTCTGCCTTCGGCGCCGGTCGGAGGATTGGAAAAAGGGCTCTGCTTCTGCTTGATGCCGGCAAGGGTCCGGCTCAAGGCAGAAAGCGTCGCATCGTTGAAGCCCGTTCCCACCTTGCCCGCATACGCGAGCCTGCCATCGGGGTCGTAGACGCCGAGCAGCAGCGCACCGAATCCGTGGCGCGACCCTTCTGGATCGGTGAAACCGCCCACAACCATCTCCTGGCGCTGCAGGCACTTTGCCTTCTGCCAGGCGGTTCCCCGTCCTGCCTGGTAGGGCAAGTCGCCCCGCTTCGACACCATGCCCTCGAGCCCGAGGTCGCACACATTCTTGAAGAATGCCGCGCCCGGGGCGGCGAAATGCTCGCTGTACTTGACTGACGGCGGCGCGCTCGCCAGCAGTTCCTGCAAGATGCGCTTCCGCTGCGTGAGCGCAACCCCGCGCAAGTCGTAACCGTTGAGATACAGCAGGTCGAAGGCGAAGTAAGACAGTGACCGTGCGCTGGCGGTTGGCCCGATGGCATTCTGCAAGGCCTGGAAGCTGGTGCGCCCCTTCGCGTCGACCACGACCACCTCGCCGTCCAGGCATGCGCTGTCGACGGGTAGGCTTGCAAGCGTTCGCGCGAGCGCTGCAAAGGCGTCGGTCCAATCCTTGCCGTTTCGGGACATCAGGTGTGCCTCGCCATTCGCGATGGAGCACAGCATGCGGTAGCCGTCGTACTTGATCTCGTGCACCCACGCCGGCCCTTCGGGTGGCGACTTGACCAGCGTCGCTAGTTGCACGTCGATGCGCCGCGGAAACGGAGCCTTGCGCGCGCCTTTGACGCTGTCGAGCTTGATCTTGGGCTTCAACTTGCGCTTGCCAGCCGCGCCGCCCTTGAGGTTGTCCGCGACCGACTTGTTCGAATGCCACACCCGGTCGGCTTCGGCGGCGATCTGCTCCATGGTGCGGCCCGTGAGTGCGCTCTCCGGCCTGTCCTCGGTCACGAGCGCGTCCGAGCCCAGACGAGCGAACTCGTCGGCTTCCTTGATCAACAGCCAGCTCTTCTCGCCGTACTTGCTGCCGTGGCTGCGCACCAGATTCCAGCCGCCGTTGAGCTTCTCGCCATCGAGCTCGAATTTCAGCCTGCCTTTCGCGTACGCCTCGGCAGGATCGGTTTTCGGCTTCCAGGTACCGCGATCCCACACCATGACGGTGCCGGCGCCATACTGCTTGGCCGGGATCACGCCCTCGAAGTCGCCGTACTCGAGCGGATGGTCTTCGACGTGCACGGCGAGGCGCTTGTCGTTGGGATCGAGGCTCGGTCCCTTGGGCACGGCCCAGCTCAGAAAGACCCCATTGAGCTCGAGGCGAAAATCGTAGTGCAGGCGCGTCGCAGCGTGCTTTTGCACGACGAACGCCAGGTTTTGTAACTTGTGCCGCTTGACCTTGCCAGGCGGCTCCGGCGTGAGCTTGAAGTTGCGTTTTTGCCGATATCGCTCCAGAGCCATGGGCCGGGATCCATCCAAAAGGTTGAAGATTGCTGCCCATTTTGGCACGATGACCGGTCTTCCTGCCCCTTTTCGGAGGCAAGCATGGCCGCTCGGGCATTGGCTTCGGTCACCGTCACGTTCGGGATGGTGTCGATACCGGTCAAGCTTTATCCGGCTACACAGCCGCAGGCGAGCATATCCTTCAACCTCTTGCACAAGACCTGCGGGTCGAGGTTGAAGCAGCAGTACGTGTGCATCCGCGAAGGCGTCGTAGTCGAGCGTGCGGATATGGTCAAAGGCTATGAATTCGCCAAGGACCAGTACGTGACCTTCACGCCGGAGGAACTCAAGGAGCTGGAAGAGAAGGGCACCCAGACCATCGAGATCAGCGAATTCGTGCCGGCCGAGAGCATCGATCCGATCTATTACGACAAGGCGTATTTCCTTGGGCCGGACAAGGGCGGAGCGAAGCCCTATGCCTTGCTCGCGGAGAGCATGCGCGAGACCGGCCAAACCGCGGTTGGACGTTACGCCGCCCGCGGCAAGCAATACATCGTGCAGCTTCGTGCCGTTCCCGGCGGGATCGTCATGCAGCAGCTGCTGTATGCGCCGGAGGTGCGCGCCATCGCCGACGTCGGCATCGAGGAGGCGCCGGTGCGCGACACCGAGCTCAAGCTCGCAAAACAGCTGATCGGCCAGATCTCGTCCAAGAAGTTCGACCCCACTGCCTACGAGGACGAAGTCAAGAAACGCATCGAGGCGGCGGTGCAGAAGAAGGTCGACGGAGAGGAGATCGCCATCTCGCCGACCGCTCCGGAATCGACCGCGCAGGTGATCGATCTCATGGACGCATTGAGGGCCAGCCTCGAAAAGACCGCTGGCACGCGTGCAGCGGCGAAGACGGCCACGCCGATGGAGGTGACCCCGGCGGACCTCAAGACGATTGGTCGCAAGCCCCCCAGGAGGGTTGCCGCCGAGCCGGAGACGCGCCGCAAGGCCGCGAAGCGCTAGCCGCGTGTTGAATCGCTGCACTTGTCTGTCGTTCCGAGCGCAGCGAGGAATCTGCCATAGCTTCAAGTCAGCGAGTAGAGTGAAACAGATTCCTCGTCGCCTGCGCTCCTCGGAATGACATCCTAAAGACCCGCTCGTGAAGTCGTGACCGAGGGTTATTCGCTCAGCGAAGTCGGCAAGCTGCTCGGACTTTCCCGCTCCATCATCTCCCGGCTGATCGATGCCGGCTTTGTCTCGCCTACACGCGGCCGCCGGCGCGAGTACCGCTTCACCTTCCACGACCTCGTTCTGCTGCGAGCGGCGCAGGGGCTCACCGAAGCGAAGATCTCATCGACGCGCATCCTCCGATCATTGCGGCGTTTGCGAGCACAGCTTCCAGAGCAAATGCCTTTGAGCGGACTGCGCATCGAAGCGGTAGGCGATGCCGTGGTGGTGAGCGAGGGCCAGGCGCAATGGCGCCCCGACGACGGTCAGTACGTCATGCGCTTCCAAGTCGAGTCTCCGGGCGGGCGGCTCGCCTTCATGGCGCCGGCGGAGGCGTCTGTTCACGAAGCGCGGGAGCACTGGTTCGAGCAGGGCGTGGCGCTCGAAGCTTCGGATCCAAGCAAGGCCAGCGAGGCATATCGACGCGCGCTGGAAGCGGATCCGACGCATCGGGGCGCGGCTATCAACCTTGGGCGATTGTTGCACGAGCGCGGAGAGTTGCGCGAAGCGGAAGGCGTGTACCGCGCGGGGCTCGCCGACGCCGGTGCCGATGCCACGCTGCTGTTCAATCTCGCGGTGTTGCTGGAGGACCTCAAGCGCCCGGACGAGGCGCGCATTTCCTACCGTGCCGCGCTCAAGGCTGACCCGGCCATGCCTGACGCGCACTTCAATCTCGCGCGCCTGTGCGAAGCGCAGGGGCTGCGACAGGAAGCCGTGCGACACTTGAGCGCATTTCGCAAGCTGACGGGGGCGAAGCCGTTCCAGTCGGATTGAGGAGATCATTGACGCGTCCTCCCTCACCCGCCGCGCTTTCGCGCGGCGGCCTCTCCCAAGGGGAGAGGCGACAAAAGCGACCCCCCCGCCCAGTGGGAGAGGCGACAAAGCGAACCCCTCTCCCAGTGGGAGAGGGGCAGGGGTGAGGGAACGACGTCGACGAGTGCTGTGAGCGCTTCAGTTCGCATCCTGTTCGTCGGCAACAGTTACACGTCGCGCAATGACCTGCCGCGCCTCGTTTCCGAGCTCGCCGCGGCTGCGCCACTACCGCGGCAAGTGCACACGCAGGCCATCGTGGCCGGAGGCGCAAGCCTCAAGCGACACTGGAATGCCGGCAAGGTCCAAGCGGCTCTGGCTGCTGAGCCATGGGACTACGTTGTCCTGCAGGAGCAGAGCACGCTGCCGTACAAGAATCCGCAGCGCTATCACGACAACGTCAGGCTGTTCCAACCGGAGATCGCACGGCATGGCGCCAGGACGGTTCTCTACCTCACGTGGTCACGACACCAAACGCCCGAGAGACAAGACGAGATCACGCGTGCGGTGGAAGTCATCGGCGCTGAAGTCGGGGCGCTGATCGTGCCCGTCGGGCCGGCCTGGCATCTGGCAATGAATCGGGACCCCAGTATCGCGTTGTACGTCGCTGACGGCAGCCACCCGAGCGCTGCCGGGTCCTATCTTGCTGCGTGCGTGTTCGTTACCGCCCTGTTCGGTGGGCTGCCCGAGGGTTGGTCGGTGCCAGACAGCCTGAAGCTGGATCGTGGCACTGCAGAGAGGCTGCACGTCGTCGCATCGGACGTGCTAGTGCACCGATAGCCTCCCGACCAGGGAGCTTAGCGCGTCGGCGCAGGAGCGCTCGATCTTGAGCGCCAGCAGATGATCTCCGCGCGTGCGCCCCAGGTTGATGGCGGCGATCGGCTTGCCCATCGCGTGGGCCTGTTGGCAGAAGCGGTAGCCCGAGTACACCATCAGCGATGATCCAATCACCAGCATGGCGTCTGCGCGGTCGAGCGCCAGCGACGCAAACGCGACGCGCTCCCGCGGCACGCCTTCGCCGAAGAACACGACGTCGGGCTTGAGCATCCCTCCGCAACATGAGCACGAGGGCACTCGGAACGCCGCGAGATCGATGCATTGGAGGTCTGCGTCCCCGTCGGGAGCCGCGTTCGCAGCAAAATCGCCGAGCGACGCGTTCTGCGCCTCGAGTTCGCGCTGAACTGTCTCCCGCGAATGGCGCGCGCCGCATTCCAGGCAGACGACGATGGCGAGATTGCCATGCAGCTCGATGACGTTCTCGCTTCCCGCCCGTTGATGCAGTCCATCGACGTTCTGCGTCACCAGCTGCTCGATGCATCCCTCGGCTTGGAGGCGGGCGAGGGCCGTGTGGGCAGCGTTCGGTCGCGCCCTCGCGACCACTGGCCAGCCCATCATGCTGCGCGTCCAGTAGCGCTGGCGCGTGGGTTCCGAGCGCAGGAAGTCCTTCAATAGGACAGGAGGCGATCGCTGCCAGAGCCCATCGGCGTTCCTGTAACCGGGGATGCCGGAATCGGTGCTGATCCCCGCACCGGTCAGGACGAACAGTCGCGGGTGCCGGTCGACGAAGTCGCGGAGATCGGTCACTTTCAACCGACGTACACCGGCGCCGGCTGACTGAAATAGGCGTCGAGCAGGTGGTAGACCAGCGCCCAGTTCTTGGAGCGCGTGCTGGTGTGGGCGATGCCGGGCATGACGATGAACTGCTTGTCGGGATTCGGCAGCTTGGCGAAGAAGTTCGCGACGTCCTGGAACGAGGCGATGCCGTCCCACTGCCCGCGCATGACCAGCGTCGGCACCGTGATCTTCTCCGGGTCGATCACCGGCAGGTTGGCGGACATGTCGATATACGTCCCGCTCGGCATCGAGGTATCGAGCGCCAGCACCGCGTCGGCGAACGCGTCGACCACGGTGAGATCGCTGGTTCCCGGATGATCGCGGGTGAAGATGCTGTGAACGAACGCGCGATCGATCGGACGCCGGTTGCTCGCGCGGTATTCCGCGAGCCGCTTCTTGCGATTGGCGAGGGTGGGGCTCCCTTCGCCGGTCCAGACGAGGGCGTCAAGGGCGAGCCGCTGCACGCGCTCGGGATGAAGCTGCGCGAACAATCCGGCACGCAGCGCGCCTGAGGATGCGCCGTAGAGCAGCAGCGGCTTTCCGTCGGTGCGCTTCATGACGTACTCCGAAGCCGCAGCGAGATCGTCTGCGCCGCAGGAGACGTCCGAGTTCACCGGGCGCCACTTGTCGGAGTGGCCGTAGCCTTCGCAGTCGACGCACCAGGTGTCGTAGCCGCGCCGGGCGAACCAGTCCATGGTCGACGCCTCGGGCTTCCCCGCAATCTGCAGGTCGAACACGGGGGTGGCCGACACCGAGGATCCATGCACGAACAGGATCGTGCCGCGACGTGCATCGCCGCCAGCCGCCGAAGGGTCTTTCAATCGCTTGCGCCAGAGGAAGAGCTTGACCTCGCCCGCGGCGGTGTGCTTGACCGTCCAGTGCTCTGTTCCAGACACCTCGGCGAGCGCACCGGTCGACGATCCCTGCTGTGCGGTCGCGCCCCGGGCCAGCGACGCGCTGGCGAGCGCCGCAGCAGTCGTGAGAAGAAGGCTCCGGCGCGCGCCGTCGACGCCGGCCGGGGAGTCGAGCTCGCTCATGTCCGTTGCCTCGACTCGCCGCACGCGCGGCACGGCTCCTCGCGCCTCATTGCGCCAAATGATCGCGTCACCTGGGAATTTCGACCAGGGTCATTTCGTTGACGAGGCTGTTCGCCAGCACGAAGTTTCCATCGCGCGTGACCGAAGTGTTGCGCACGATGTTCCCGCCGCCAGGAATCACCCAGCTCTGTAATTTTTCGGTCTTGGGGTCGAAGCGCACGATGGTATTGGGAGTCGACGACGCGTGGAGCGGTTGCTCGCGATGGCGATCTTCCGCATTCTATGGCGCGCACTTCCCGACGTAGCCGTCGGAGACCGCCGACTCCATCGCCGCCGACGGCGCGCCCCGTCCGTCGAACAGCACCGGCAACTGGTTGGCGACGCCCAGGCGACTGTCGGCGCGCCGGCGCTCATTCACCATGCGGATGATGTTCCACTCGTCGTGCGCGCCGCGGCTGAACGACGTCGATGCCTTGAGCGCGTAGTAGTTGCGGAACGCCGAGCGGGCAAGCCCGCCTTGCACGGCTTTGTCGAACTCAGGATCGGACTTGATCCGCTTGTCGTAGAACTGATCGATCTTCGCCATGTCGGCGCTGCCGTCGAGCTCGAAGTAGCGCGCGAAGTCCTGCGGCCCCACGAAGTAGACGAAATCGAAATCCTCGCCCAGGCCGTTAGGGCCTTCGAGCAGACTCGTCCACATCAGCATGTAATCGGCGCCGCCGCCGCCCGGAAGATTGGCATCGAGGGTTCCCGGATTGAGTATCCAGGCGAAGTCGGGCCCGAAGCGCTTCTCGACGGCAGCCTTGGCGGCCTCCGCGACTTCCATGTTCACCTTCATGTAACCGCCGCCCGCGGGCGACAAGGGAACGCTGAGATATCCGACGGCCTTGCCCTTCTTGCGCTGATCGGCGATCAGCTGGCGGAACGCCGCGACCTTGCCCTCGATCGTCGACTTGAGGTCCTGGTTCACGCAGTAGCAGATTCCGATCTTGGTGCATTCGCTGCTCTTCGCTGCGCCTGCTGGACCGCTCCACGCCAGCAGGGCAACCGCCATCGCCAACGCCATGCAGCGACCGGCTTTGAATCTCGGAACCATGACGTGTCCTCCCGTTGTCTCGATGAATCAGGGAAGGCAGTGCTCAGCGTGGCTGCCAATGCCCGTCAAAATAAACCCACCCGTCGCCGCGCTGGATCCACTGCGCCGGCACCCAGATCTCCGACGGGCGACTTAATTCCCAGCGTCCAGGCACCCAGACGTGGATGCCGTTTTCCCATCGCCAGTGGCCGTTCACCCAGAAGGAGCTCGGACCCGGTGCAGGCGCCACCACCTCGACCCTCGGTGGAGGCGGCGCGACAGCGACGGGGACCCCAAAGCTCGCCTGCGCAGTGATCGGCTGCCAGCGGCCCGGATGGAACACCCACCGGACCCCCTCTTGACGCCAATAGGGCTGCACGAAGACCTGGTTCGGGCGCGGCGCGACCCAATGGCCCTTGATCCAGACGTAGCGCGTTCCGTTCCAGTTCCAGTTTCCACTGACCCAGTACCAATGCGGTGCGGGAGGCGCAGGGATGACTTCGGCGCGTGGAGGCGGTGGAGCGATAGCGACGGTCTGCGCGGCAACCGTGCCTACCAGAATCGAGACACAAATCGAGAAGCACACGGCCCTGGTGATCGTCGACATGGATTCTCTGGACGCCAGCGCCGCGCTGCTCCGATCCGCCCTCGCGGCGACGTCGCGGGCTCGCGTATTGTAGCGCGCGGCCAGGACGTTCGCGCTGACACCGCTGGAAGCACTCACGGCGCGCCTCTCGCGTGCCAGCGAGAGATGGCAACAATCGCGCATGGGACAGTATTCGCGTGCGAGACCTAGTGAGAGTCTCCCAAGCGGACCCATCAATTTGCGGATACGATGCGCTCATCGGAATGTGAATAACTCATGAGCTTTCGAGGATTCAGCGTAGCGCTGCGCGGGTTGATGCGAAGAGGCAAGGTCCGGGGCTTGTTTGGCTAGCATGACCGGCGCGCGACCCGCAAGGGATGGCATCCGTCGCCTGCGTCGGGCCGAGCTTCCTGTCGACACCACCGCGCTCGCCCGCTTCTTGATCGGCAAGGTCCTCGTCCGCGATCGCCCCGAGGGAGGCCTGGCCGGGTGCATCGTCGAGACCGAGGCCTACGTAGTCGGCGACGCGGCGGCCCACGCCTATCGAGGGGAAACGCCGCGCAACCGCTCGCTTTTTCTCCAGCGCGGCCACGCCTACGTCTACTTCGTCTACGGTTGCTGGTATGCCCTCAATGTGAGCGGGGAGCGTCCCGGTATAGGCGCCGGCGTGCTGCTCCGGGCACTCGAGCCTCTGGAGGGGATCGAAACCATGCGCCGGCTGCGCGGTACCGACCGCGAGCTCGACTTGGCTCGGGGACCGGGGCGGCTGGCTGCCGCGATGGACGTGGACAGGCGCCTGGACGGCGTGGATCTCTGCGCTGCCGGGCCGCTGTGGCTGGGGACAGCCACGCGCCCCGTCGGCCCAGTCGGCCGCAGCGTGCGCATCGGCATCACCCGCGAAATCCACCGTAAGCTTCGCTTCTTCGAGCGCGACAATGCGTTCGTGAGCGGGCCAAAGTGGCTGCACGCTTGATGAGGATAGAACCTGGTGGCCGAGCAAATCTCCCTCACCCCTGGCCCCTCTCCCGGGGGGAGAGGGGTTGTTTCACCGCTGTACTACCGCCACACGCTGCCGGTGCGCATCATGCACTGGGTCAACGTTCTTGCGCTGGCGATCCTGTTTATGAGCGGGCTCAACATCTTCAGCGCGCATCCGGCGCTCAACTGGGGCAAGTCTTCCTACGACGGCCGGCCGCCGGCGCTGGAGATCGGCGCAACCGAAGACGCGGCCGGGGAGGTTGTCGGCATCACGCGCGTGTTCGGCCACGACTTCGTCACCACAGGATGGCTTGGAGCATCGAAGGGAGCCGATGGCGAAGTCATGCCGACGGCGTTTCCGTCTTGGCTGATGATTCCGGACTACCGCTGGCTGGCCATGGCGCGCCGCTGGCACCTGTTCTTCGCGTGGGTATTCGTGGTCAACGGCCTTTGCTATCTGGCGTACTCCATCGCCAGCCGTCACCTCTCACGCGATCTCGCGCCGACATCGACCGACCTCCGCTCGACCGGACAATCGATCGTCGATCATCTGCGCTTCAAGCATCCGACAGGCGAAGCGGCCAAGCGCTACAACGTCCTGCAGAAGATCGCCTACCTGGTGGTCATCTTCGTGCTGCTTCCGCTGGTGGTAATGATGGGCATGGCGATGTCGCCCTGGCTCGATTCGCTGTTGCCAGGCTGGGTCGACATCTTCGGCGGGCGGCAGTCGGCGCGGACGATTCATTTCATCGTGGCCTGGCTGCTGGTGCTGTTCGTGCTCATTCATGTCTTCGAGGTGATCATCAGCGGCTTCTGGAATCACATGCGCTCGATGATCACCGGACGCTTCCGCATCGACCATGGAGCGAGCGATGGTGCAAAGAAATAATCTCTCCCGGCGCCGGTTCCTTGGCCGAGCGGCAGCGAGCGCCGGCGCGCTGGTGCTCGCCGGCTGTGACACCCTATCGCGCAGCGAATGGTTTCCCAAGGTGCTCGCCACCGGCGAGAAGCTCAACGAGGCGGCCCATCGCCTGCTCGGCGGGCGGCGGTCGATGGCGCAGGAATTCACAGAGGCCGATCTGTCTCCCGAATTCCGCAGCAACGGCACTGCGATGCCGAACAGCGCGCAGTACAGGGCACTGGCAGCCAGCGGATTTGCGGATTACCGGCTCGAGGTCGGCGGGTTGGTGGAGAAACCGGTGCCGTTTTCGCTCGCGGAATTGCGCGCGCTGCCTAGCCGGACCCAGATCACGCGTCACGATTGCGTCGAGGGGTGGAGCGCGATCGCAAAGTGGAAGGGCGCGAAGCTGTCCGCGCTACTGGAGACGGTCCGCGTGAAGCCAGAGGCGCGCTACGTCGTGTTCTACTGCGCCGATCCGATGGAGGCCGACGGCACCGGGCTCTACTACGAGAGCATCGACCTGAACGACGCCTACCACGCGCAGACCCTTCTTGCCTACGACTTGAACGACCGGACCCTGCCCATCAAGAACGGCGCGCCGATCCGGCTTCGCGTGGAGCGCCAGCTCGGCTACAAGCACGCGAAGTACGTCATGCGCATCGAGCTCGTCGAGAGCTTCGCCAAGATCGCCGGCGGGAAAGGCGGCTATTGGGAAGATCAAGGCTACGAGTGGTACGCGGGGATCTGAGTCGCTGGCGAATACGCGATGAAAGTAACGCTCGAACTGCCCGATGAGCTTATTCGGTGCGTGAGAATGCGGGCGATGCAAAGCAACAAGAGGTTGAAGCACACTATTGTTCAGTTGCTGGACGCAGGGCTCGCCGTCACACCCGCGGGCGCGCCTACTGCACGCGCTCCCGAGCCGGTGCGTCTCAAGGGATGCGGTCCCTTGACGATCGACGATATCGAAACAGCGATCGCGGCCGGCCGTGACTCCGCCTATGTGCATCCGCGTCGGCGCTGACACCGTCGATTGCGCAGCCCACTGACCAGGGCGTACCTGTGCATTTCGCCTCTCCCTCTGGGAGAGGCCGCCGCGGCGAGAGCGCGGCGGGTGAGGGACTCGTGCAACAGACTCCTTACTCCCCTCACCCCAACCCCTCTCCCACGGGGAGAGGGGTCCAATCTTGGCTTGAGCCTCTTTCCGGTCGTGAAGTTGACTCGACGCGCCACCGGCCGCCACACTTCGCGCTTTTGCCGCTCCGCCTCCGCCGATGCCTGCCGTTCGCTTCGACCGCTTCTATCGCTACGCCGAGCTCACCGAAATTCTCAAAGCCTTCGCCGCAGAGCATCCGCGGCTGGTCGCTCTCCAGTCGATAGGAAAGAGCTACGAGGGCAAGGACATCTGGCTCGCCACCGTGACCAATACGGCGAGCGGGGCTGCCCTCGACAAGCCGGCCTTCTGGATCGACGGCAACATCCATTCGACCGAGGTCTCGGGATCGGCCGCCGCGCTGTACTTTCTCAACAGCCTCGTCAACGGTTACGGCAGCGATCCCGACGTCACCCGCGCGCTCGACTCGCGCGTGTTCTACATCTGCCCACGCATCAATCCCGACGGCGCCGAATGGGCGCTCGCCGACAAACCGAAGTGGGTGCGCTCGAGCACGCGACCTTACCCATACGATGAAGACCAGATCGAAGGCTTGACGGTCGAGGACATCGACGGCGACGGGCGCATCCTGCAGATGCGCATTCGCGATCCCAATGGCCTCTGGAAGCCGCACCCGCAGGAACCGCGGCTGATGGTTAGACGCGAACCCACCGAGGTTGGCGGCACCTACTACAGCATCCTGCCGGAGGGCCGGCTTGAGGGCTACGATGGCTTCACGTTGAAGGTGAAGAAGCGCAAGCAAGGCCTTGATCTAAACCGTAACTTCCCTGCGAATTGGCGCCAGGAATACGAGCAGCTCGGGGCCGGGCCGTTCCCGACTTCGGAGCCGGAGGTGAGGGCGGTCGTAGAGTTCGTGACGACCCATCCGAACATCTGCGGCGGCGTTGCGTTTCACACCTGGGCAGGCGTGCTGTTGCGTCCTTTCGACCACCAGCCGGATGCGGAGATGCACGCCGAGGACCTGTGGCACTACCAGAAGGTGGGCGCCAAGGGCACCGAGCTCACCGGCTATCCCAACATCTCCGTTTATCACGAGTTCCGCTATCACCCCAAGCAGGTGATCGGCGGGACGTTCGACTGGGTCTACGAGCATCTCGGCATCTTCAGCTGGGTGGTCGAGATCTGGAGTCCCATGAAGGAGGCGGGCCTCGACAAGTATTTGTACATCGAGTGGTTCCGCGATCACCCGATCGAGGACGATCTCAAGATCTTCCGCTGGAGCGAGGAGAAGCTCAGCGGCGCCGCGCACGTCGACTGGAAGCCCTTCGATCACCCCGAGCTGGGCGCCATCGAGATCGGGGGCTGGAACCGCTTCCACGCCTTCGGCAATCCGCCGCTGCAGCTACTCGAGCGGGAGCTCCAGCGCTTTCCCAAATGGTTGCTGTGGCAGGCGCTGCTCTCGCCCAAGCTCGAGGTGGTCGATGCCTCCGCCAAGGCGCTCGGCAACGACACCTGGAAGATCCGTCTCGTCGTTCAGAACACCGGCTGGCTGCCGAGCTACGTGAGCAAGCGGGCGCTCGAACGCAAGGTCGTCCGGGGCCTGATCGCCGAGATCGCGTTGCCGGGGGGCGCCGAGCTCGTCAGCGGCAAGCGTCGCGAGGAGCTCGGCCAACTCGATGGCAAGGCTTACAAGCACACGGGCATATCGTTCTGGCCGGACTACCACGTGACCGACGACCGTGCGAAGATGGAGTGGGTGGTGCGGGGCAGGGCAGGGGACCGCGTCGCTCTCACGGTGCGCCACGAACGCGCGGGCACCATCCGTACCGAACTCAAACTCGACTGAGGTCTCGCATGGCGAAAGTCGTAGGTCTGGGCGGGCTCTTTTTCAAATCGCCGGATCCAGAGCGGCTTCTCGCCTGGTACTCGCAGTGGCTGGGCATGGGTGATGGCAAGTCCTCAGTCGAATTTCAGGCTTCGACGATGCCTCCCAACGGCTTTTCCGTGTTCAGCCCTTTTCCGGCGGATACCGATTACTTCGCCCCGGGGCAAAAAGAATTCATGTTCAACCTGATCGTCGACGATCTCGACACCGCCCTTGGCCAGGTGCACCTGGGCGGCGCGCAGGTCGTCGGCGAGATCGAGGAGCACGAGTACGGGCGCTTCGGCTGGTTCATCGATCCCGACGGCAACAAGGTCGAACTATGGCAACCCCCGGTTCCAGGGAAAGTCGGGCGCCCGTAGTTGCTTTCGCGGGCGATCTGGATCGTCATTTCGCCCTACGTGCGCCGCGGCTACGTCGATCACACGGCCTACGATACGACGTCGATCCCCAAGTTCATCACGCGTCGCTTCGCGCTCGAGCCGCTGCCCAGCGTTCGCGCGCAGATGGGTGATCTAAGCGCGGCGTTCGATTTTGGCCAGTAATCCGCCGTCCGCCCGCAGCCAAGTCTCGGGCTGGCGCGCGATCCCCGCCGGCGTGTGGACGCTCGGCTTCGTGTCGATGCTGATGGACACGTCGTCCGAGCTGATCCACAGCCTGCTGCCGCTATTCCTCGTGAGCGTCCTGGGCGCGTCGATGTTCACGGTCGGCGTTATCGAAGGCATCGCCGAGGCGACCGCACTGATCGTGAAGGTCTTCTCCGGGTATCTCTCGGATTACTTCCGCAACCGCAAGGTGCTGACTGTCCTTGGCTATGGGCTGGCGGCAGCGACCAAGCCGCTGTTTCCGCTCGCATCGTCGGTGGGCCTGGTCGTCGTCGCGCGCTTCATCGACCGCATCGGCAAGGGTATCCGTGGTGCGCCGCGCGATGCCTTGATCGCCGACATCACGCCGAGCGAAGCACGCGGGGCCGCTTATGGTCTGCGGCAGGCGCTGGACACCGTGGGCGCGGTCCTTGGGCCGGCGACGGCGATCGTTGCGATGCTGTGGTTCGCCGACAACTTTCGCACGGTATTCTGGCTGGCGGTCATTCCCGCAGCGGCTTCGGTCGCGTTGCTGGTCTTCGGTGTCCGTGAACCCGAGCCGCGCGAGGCGCAGAAAGGGCGCGTGCCGATCGTGCTGGCCGACATCCAGCGACTGTCTGGGCGCTACTGGTGGGTTGTGGGTGTGGCAGCGGTGATGACGCTGGCGCGGTTCTCCGAGGCATTCCTCGTGCTGCGCGCGCAAAGCGTGCAGATGGCGCTGGCGTGGATTCCGCTGGTCATGGTGCTGATGAGCATCGTCTATGCGATCGTGTCGTATCCTGCCGGGGTGCTGGTCGACCGGGGCCAGCAGCGTAGGCTGCTCGCGGGAGGCCTCATCACGCTGATCATCGCCGACGTGATCCTCGCGCGCGCGGGATCGGTAGGGCAGGTGCTCGGGGGCGTCGCGGTGTGGGGCGTCCACATGGGACTGACGCAAGGCGTGCTCGCCGCGCTGGTTGCACAGACCGCACCCAGCGATTTGCGCGGCACTGCCTTCGGACTGTTCAACCTGGTGAGCGGGATAGCGTTGCTCGCAGCGAGTGCGCTCGCCGGCTGGCTCTGGGACGCCTACGGACCGACGCTGACCTTCTATGCCGGAGCAGTGTTTTCGATGCTGGCCTTGGCCGGACTCGTGCTCTACCGCGAGCCGGCGCGCGCCTCGACCTAATCGCTGGTCCCGGCGTACGCGCGCTGGAGCTTGCCGATGTCCAGCTTCTTCATTTGCATCATCGCCACCATCGCGCGCTGAGCACCGGCGGAGGAATCCTTGAACAGCTCGTCCATCATCTTCGGGACCACCTGCCAGGAGAGCCCGAACTTGTCCTTCAGCCAGCCGCATTGCTGCGCCTTGGGATCGCCTCCGGCGGTGAGCTTTTCCCAGTAGTAATCGATCTGCTGCTGGTTCTCGCAGCTGACGACGAAGGACACCGCTTCGTTGAACTTGAACAGCGGGCCGCCGTTGAGCGCGGTAAAGGGCTGTCCGTCGAGCTCGAAGGCGACGGTCATCGCGGACCCGACGGGCCGCTTATGGATCTCCTTGCCGGCTTCCATGTATCGCGTCACGGCGACGATGCGCGAATTAGGGAAGATCGACGTATAGAACTTGGCGGCGTCCTCGGCCTGGCTGTCGAACCAGAGGAACGGCCAGATTCTTTGGGTGATTGCCACCGAGGTTCTCCTATGTCAAATTTGCACATCACTCGGCTGCAAATCCCAGTGCACCGGCTGGAACATGCAGATTCAAGATGGAGCGAGACAGCCCAGCGTTGAGGGTAAAAAGTGGGTTCCCAAAGCGCTCGAGGTGCTCCAATCTGGTGCGAACAGCGCGAATGCCGCGTGGGAGTCAGAACCAAGCCGGTTATCGTGCATCCAATGAACCGTCACACACCACACAGGAGCAGACATGCTACGTGAACGAGCTGTGATTGGACGCTTTCTTGTAACTATCGCCCTGTTATCTGTGGCGCTGGGCGGCATTGCGCCTCTTGCCGAGGCCGAGGACAAGGGTGCCACGGTGGGGATGCTCCGGTGCAATGAGTCGGATGGCTGGGGCCTGGTGTTCGGCTCGACGCGAGATCTGAATTGTGTCTTCACGAGCTCCGACAACAAGACGACTTCGCGCTTCAAGGGCACCATCAAGAAATACGGCGTGGACATCGGCTACACGGCTAACGCGGTGATCCTCTGGGCGGTCATTTCCACCAACCAGAATTTCGCGCCTGGTGATCTCGCTGGCTCATACGCAGGTGCGACGGCGCAAGTTGCCTGGGCCGCCGGTCTCGGAGCAAATGTCCTGCTCGGCGGATCGAAACAGGGCTTCGCTTTGCAGCCGGTGAGCGTGGCCGGGATGAACGGCGTTAACGTCGCCGCCGGTTTGACAGGCGTCGATCTCGCCCCAGCGAAGTAGCGCGCGGACCCTTGCAGGCAGGGATGGCAGTTTCCAGCCTGCGGCGTCTATTGCGCATAATGTATATTATGTCAATTCAAGTCCGCTCTCAGGAGAGGCGCTCAAGCGCCTAGTCCATCGAGGCAATATCGGGCCAGCGCATCGATAACGGCCGGGTCCTCCCCGGCCGGCGCCGCACAGCGGATCGCGACCCCTGGATGATCCTGCTCAAGCTTCGCCACCATCGCAGGAAGGTCCTCGCGGACGTGGCCGCCTTGGCCAAAGAAGATCGGCACGATGCGCACATTGGCCGCGCCTGCTCGAATCAAATCCGCGACCGCGGCCGGTAAGTCCGGCCGCATGATTTCGAGATAAGCCAGCCGGACCTCGAGCGCCGGGGCGCGCGCCGCGATTCGCGCCCGCAGCCGCTCGAACGGCTCGGCCCAGCGCGGATCGCGCGCCCCATGGGCGAACAGCACCAAGCCCTGCTTCATCGCAACGGAAGGCATATAGCAGTCGGCTATCACGTAATCGCCAACTATTCCTTCTCCGTCTAAGGGTCGCCGGCTACGCTCCGGGCATCTGCCATTGCACCGGCGCCATGTACCGTTACGACCATCACGACCAGCGTTTCATCGACGAGCGCGTCGCCCAATTCAGGGACCAGACGCGGCGCTTCCTCGCTGGTGAGCTCACCGAGGACGAATTTCGTCCGCTGCGGTTGCAGAACGGACTCTACATCCAGAAGTGCGCGCCGATGCTTCGCATCGCCATTCCCTATGGCCTGCTTTCGTCGACGCAGTTGCGAACCTTGGCGCGCATCGGGCGCAAGTATGACAGAGCCTACGGCCACTTCACCACGCGCCAGAACCTGCAGTTCAACTGGCCGCGCCTGGAAGACGTCCCCGAGATCCTGGCCGAGCTCGCGCGAGTGCAGATGCACGCGATCCAGACCAGCGGCAACTGCGTGCGCAACATCACCTCCGACCATTTCGCGGGAGTGGCCGGCGACGAAATCGTCGACCCGCGCCCGTATTGCGAGCTGCTTCGCCAATGGTCGACGTTCCACCCTGAGTTCGCGTATCTGCCGCGCAAGTTCAAGATCGCGGTGTCGGGGTCGCCCATCGACCGCGCCGCGACGCTGGTGCACGACATCGGCGTTCACGCGGTTCGCGACGGCGACGGCGAGGTGGGCTTCCGCATTCTCGTGGGGGGCGGGCTGGGACGAACGCCCATCATCGGCCATGTCATCCGCGAGTTCCTGCCCCGCGCCGAGATCCTCAACTATCTCGACGCCATCATGCGCGTCTACAACCGCTTTGGCCGCCGCGACAACAAGTTCAAGGCGCGCATCAAGATCCTGGTCAGGGAGATGACGCTCGAAGCCTTCCGCGAGCAGGTAGAAGCGGACTGGGAGCGCATTCGCGGCGGACCGGGAGCCGTGCCCGACGAGGAGATCGCTCGCCTCGCATCGTTCTTTGACGCCCCGCCCTACGAGCAGCTCGCCGGCGATGACGCGAGCCTCCGCGCCGCGCTCGCCGACAACCGCGCCTTCTCCAACTGGGTCAAGCGCAATGTTTTCGCGCACAAGGTGCCCGGGTATGCCGTCGTCACGCTGTCGCTCAAGAAGACGGGCGTCCCGCCGGGCGACGTCACCTCGGACCAGATGGATGCGGTCGCCGACCTCGCCGACGCGTACAGCTTCGGCGAGCTGCGCGTGTCGCACGAGCAGAACCTGATATTCACCGACGTGAAGCAATCGGAGCTGCTCACCCTTTGGAGCGAGCTCAAGGCGCTCGGCCTTGCGACGCCGAACATCGGGCTGCTGACCGACATCATCTGCTGCCCTGGCGGGGACTTCTGCTCGCTCGCCAACGCGAAATCGATTCCGATCGCCGAGGCCATACAACGGCGCTTCGACGATCTCGACTACCTCTACGATCTGGGCGAGATCGCTCTCAACATCTCCGGCTGCATGAACGCCTGTGGCCACCACCACGTAGGCAACATCGGAGTGCTCGGCGTCGACAAGAACGGCGAGGAGTGGTACCAGGTCTCGATCGGCGGCGACCAGGGCGAACGTGCGTCGCTGGGCAAGGTGATCGGCCCGTCGTTCGCCGCCGCCGAAATGCCCGACGTCGTCGAGCGGCTGGTCGATGTCTACGTCGAGCAACGCCACGAAGACGAGCGCTTCATCGACACGGTGCGCAGGCTCGGGCTCGAGCCGTTCAAGGAGCGTGTCTATGCCGAAGCTCATTAAGGATCGAGCGCTCATCGACGACACCTGGACGCTGCTCCGCGACGCCACGGCCCTTGCCGACGTGCCCGACGGTGTTCCAGTCATCGTGCCGCTTGCGTTGTGGCGGGACCGGCGCGCGGCGCTCTGCGCCCGGGGAGAGGTCGGCGTGTGGCTCAAGCCGGACGACGACCCGGGAGAGCTTGCCAGTGACCTCGCCAAGCTGCCGCTGATCGCCGTCGACTTCCCGCAATTCACCGACGGCCGCGGGTACTCGACCGCGCGGCTGCTGCGCGAGAAATACGCCTTCGTCGGCGAGCTGCGCGCGATCGGCGACATCCTGCGCGACCAGCTCTACTACCTCCAGGCCTGCGGATTCAACGCTTTCGCGGTGCGCGCCGATCGCGATGCCGCCCAGGCGCTGGGAGGGTTGGACGATTTCAGCGACAACTATCAGGCGACCGTGACCCGCCCCGTACCGCTGTTCCGGCGCCGCATTGCTTCCGACGGCGGCCCCGCCACGACGTCGGGCGGAGCAAGCCGCCCATGAGCTTCGAGCGTCGCGCCCTGGATGCGCTCGCCCTGCTCCACCGCATCGTGCTCGCGCACGCGCCAGTGACGCTGGCGAGCAGTTTCGGTGCGGAAGACATGGTCCTCACCGACCTCATCGCTCGAAACGCGCTGCCCATCGACGTGTTCACTCTCGACACCGGCTGTCTGCCGGCGGAGACCTACGCCCTCATGGAACGGGTGCGTGAGCACTACGGCTTGGCGATCGATGTGTATTACCCGGACCGCCGTGCGCTCGAATCCTACGTTCGCGACAACGGAGTCAACGCGTTCTATCGCTCGGTGGAGCTTCGCCGGCGCTGCTGCGCCATCCGCAAGACCGAACCGCTGTCGCGGGCGCTCGCCGGCAGGCGTGCCTGGATCACTGGGCTGCGTCGCGCGCAAGGCGTCACCCGGCAGGACATCGCGATCGAGGAGCGCGACACGGTGCACGGGCTGCCCAAGTTCAACCCGCTGGCCGAGTGGAGCGACGCCGACGTCTGGGGCTACCTTCGCGCGCGTCACGTTCCCTACAACCCTCTGCACGATCGCGGATATCCCAGCATCGGCTGCGCCCCGTGCACGCGCGCCATTGCTCCCGGCGAAGACATGCGCGCCGGCCGCTGGTGGTGGGAGAACGCGGAGCACAAGGAGTGCGGCCTGCATCGGCGCCCGCTGGACATCGCCGTGCGCGTAGATACGACGGACGTCCGCGCATGAGCGACACTGCGCTGCTGGAGCGTCCCGGTCCCGCCGCCTCGGCGCGCGCGCTGCGGCCCGCCGACGCCGACCATCTCGGCTGGCTCGAGTCCGAGGCCATTCACATCCTTCGCGAGGTCGCCGGGCAGTGCCGCAACCCCGCCCTGCTCTTCTCCGGCGGCAAGGACTCGCTGGTGCTGCTGCGCCTGGCTGAAAAGGCGTTCCGGCCGGGCGGCTTTCCTTTTCCCTTGCTGCACATCGACACCGGGCACAATTTTCCCGAGGTGATCGCCGTTCGCGACCGTCGAGCGGCCGAGCTGGGCGAGCGCCTTATCGTGCGCTCGGTCGAGGATTCCATCGCCAGCGGGCGCGTCGTGTTACGCGATCCTGCAGAGAGTCGCAACCGGCACCAGTCCGTGACGCTCCTCGACGCGATCGCCGAGTTCGGCTTCGACGCCTGCATCGGCGGCGCGCGCCGCGACGAGGAGAAGGCGCGCGCCAAGGAGCGAATCTTCTCCTTCCGCGACGCTTTCGGCCAGTGGGACCCGAAGAGCCAGCGCCCGGAGCTGTGGAATCTGTACAACGCCCGCGTGGCACCCGGCGAGCACGTGCGCGTGTTTCCGATCAGCAACTGGACCGAGCTCGACGTCTGGCAGTACATCGCGCGCGAGCGCCTCCAAGTCCCGTCGATCTATCTCGCGCACGTGCGCGCGGTCGCCCGCCGCGGCACCGCGTTGGTGCCGGTGACGGAGCTGACGCCGCCGCGCGACGGCGAACGTGTCGAGAAGCTGTGGGTGCGTTTCCGGACCGTCGGCGACATCAGCTGCACCGCGCCGGTCGCCTCTCGCGCAGCGAGCATCGAGGCGATCATCGCCGAGACCGCCACAGCCACGCTCACCGAGCGCGGAGCGACGCGGCTCGACGACCAGACCGCCGAGGCGTCGATGGAGCTGCGCAAGAAGGAAGGCTACTTCTGATGGCGGCGATCGAAACCGCTGATCATGGCGTGCTGCGATTCCTCACCGCTGGCAGTGTCGATGACGGCAAGAGCACACTCATCGGGCGGCTTCTCTACGACACCAAGGCGATTCTGGCCGACCAGCTCGCCGCGATCGAGCGCACGTCGCAGCAGCGCGGCAGCGGGCTCGACCTCTCGCTCCTGACCGACGGCCTGCTCGCCGAGCGCGAGCAAGGCATCACCATCGACGTTGCGTACCGCTATTTCGCAACGCCGTCGCGCAAGTTCATCATCGCCGACGCCCCGGGACACGCGCAGTACACCCGCAACATGGTGACCGCGGCGAGCACTGCGCAATTGGCGATTCTTCTGGTGGACGTCCGCCACGGGGTCGTGACCCAGACGCGCCGCCATGCCATGCTCGCGCATCGGCTCGGTATTCCGCACCTGGTGGTCGCGGTCAACAAGATGGATCTCGTCGACTACCGACCCGAGGCATTCGCGAGAATCGTTGACGATTTCCTCGTCTTCGCCACTCGCGCTGGCATCCCGGATGTGCGCTTCGTGCCGATTTCTGCGCTCGAAGGCGACATGGTCGTCGATCGCGGCGATAACCTGCCTTGGTACGAAGGGCCGACGCTGCTCGAGGTCCTGGAGAGCGCAGAAGTGTCCAATGCCCTCGAGAACGCGCCTTTCCGATTTCCCGTTCAATGTGTCGCACGCGCCGACGGAGCGCATCGGCGCGGCTACATGGGACGCGTCGAGTCGGGATCCATCGCCGTTGGCGACGTGGTCACCGTGCTGCCCGCCGGGCTCACGACGCGCGTCAGCGCGATCCGGACCTTCGAGGGTGAGCAGGACACTGCCGGGTTGCATTCGGCGATCACGTTAGAAGTCGAGGACGAGATCGACGTCTCGCGGGGCGACATGATCGTGCGCGACGATAAACCGCCTTCGGTTTCGCGCTCACTCGCGGCAACGGTTTGCTGGCTCAACGAGACTCCGCTCGACCCGAGCCGAAAGTACCTGCTGCGACACACTACGCGAGAGGTCCGGGCGCGGGTCAGTCGCATCGATCACCTATGGAATGTGACCACCCAACAGCGGGAGCCCGCGCCGCCGGCGCTGAGAATGAACGACATCGGCCGGATCGAGCTGGCGCTCGCACAGCCGGTGTTTAGCGATCGCTACGCCGACAATCGCGCCACCGGCAGCTTCATCGTCATCGACGAAGCGACGAACAATACAGTGGCTGCGGGGCTCGTGGAATGAGCGAGCCGAGCGAGGCGGGGCCGAGCGAAGGGCCGAAGGCCGCGACGGCGAGCGACTGACGCGAGGCCGACACGTGATCGCAGCCATATGGCAGTGCCGGCGCAAGGAGGCCGAGGAATGAGCGGCACGGTGTATCTCGTCGGCGCCGGCCCGGGCGCGCCTGATCTGCTCACGGTGCGCGCAGCGCGCCTGCTCGAGCTGGCCGACGTGGTTTTCCACGACGCTCTGGTGCATCCGGGGACACTGGCGATCGCTGCCCGCGCCCGGAAGATCGCCGTGGGCAAGCGCTGCGGCAGGCACTCGACCGCGCAGCGTTTCATCAACAAGCGATTGATCGATGCCGCCGCCAGGTACACGACCGTCGTTCGTCTCAAGGGTGGAGACCCGATGCTCTTTGGGCGCGCACAGGAGGAGATCGCTGCGCTCGAGGCGGCGGGCATTCGTTGCGAAATCGTGCCCGGCGTGACCGCAGCGCTTGCCGCGAGCGCCGAGATGCGGGTCGCGCTCACGCAGCGCGGGTTCGCTCGGAGCGTTGCCTTCGCGACTCCGCGCGTAGGCGCGGGTGAACGTCCGAATGATTGGGCAAGGAGCATCGCCGCCGCCGATACCGGTGCGATCTACATGGGAGCCGGCCAGGCGCGAGAAATCGCCGACGCGCTGCGCACTGAAGGCGTGCCGGGCTCGACGCCGGTCGCAGTTGTCGAAAATGCGTCGCTGGAGAACGCACGCACCATTCTCGTGACGCTCAGCGAGCTGCCGTCGATCGTAGGAGAGAACCTTAGCGGCCCCGCTGTGCTTTTCATCGGTGAGCAATATCGCGTCTGTCACGGGGCGCACACACAGCCCGACGCAGCACGATGTGAGGTGATTGCACATCGGGCCAGCGGGTGACACAGCGAGGGCATCCGCGGCTCCCCGCTCGCAAGGCCGCCTGAGTGCGGCCTTTGCTGGGCCAAATATATAGCCAATAGTTCGTTTACGACGCTGACTTATACCCAATGGAGATTCCTGTGAAATCGTTCCGGCTCCTCGCACTTCTTTCCCTCGTGTTCGCCGCTATGCCTTTCGCTGCGCAGGCCGACACGACGCTGCTCAATGTCTCCTACGACCCGACTCGCGAGCTCTACGCGGATTTCAATGCGAGCTTCGTCAAGTACTGGCAGGCGAAACCCGGGGAAAAAGTCACGATCAAGCAGTCGCACGGCGGATCAGGCGCGCAGGCGCGCAGCGTGATCGACGGCATCGATGCGGACGTAGTGACGCTTGCGCTCGCCTACGACATAGATGCGATCGCCGAGAAAGCCAGGCTGCTGCCCGAAAACTGGCAGGCGCGCTTGCCGCACCACAGCTCGCCGTACACCTCGACGATCGTCTTTCTCGTGCGCAAAGCCAATCCCAAAGGCATCAAGGATTGGGACGATCTGGTGCGCCCCGGCATCGCCGTCATTACGCCCAACCCGAAGACTTCCGGTGGCGCCCGCTGGAACTACCTCGCTGCCTGGGGCTACGCGCAGCGCAAGACTGCGAGCGAAGCGCAGGCGAAGGAGTACGTGCGCAAGCTCTACGCCAACGTGCCCGTGCTCGACTCCGGCGCACGCGGCTCGACCACGACGTTTGTCGAGCGTGGCATTGGCGACGTGCTGCTGGCATGGGAGAACGAAGCCTATCTCGCAGTCAAGGAGCTCGGGCCCGACAAAGTACAGATCGTCGTTCCCTCGGTAAGCATGCTGGCCGAGCCACCGGTGGCGCTGGTCGACAAGGTGGTCGACAAGAAAGGCACGCGCAGAGTCGCCGAGGCCTATCTCCAGTATCTCTACGCGCCCGAAGGGCAGGAGATCGCCGCGCGCCACTTCTACCGTCCGACGCTCGACTCCGTGGCGAAGAAATACGACAGGCAGTTCGAAAAGGTGTCGCTATTCAGGCTCGAGGAGTATTTCGGCGACTGGCAAAAGGCGCAAAAAACGCACTTCGCCGACGGCGGCACCTTCGACCAGATCTACAAGGCCACACAGTAACCATGAGCGTAGGGGCCAACGCTGGCCACCCCACGACCGCTGAAGCGTGTCCCCAGGCATGACCACACTCTCCGCAAACTGCGAGGCCGTCGCCGGCGCCCCGGCTTTGCCGATCAGTCGGACCTCTGATGCCGATCGCGAGGCAGCGCGTCGTCATCGCAACACCAGGCGGCGCCCGAATGTTCTGCCGGCGTTCGGCCTGAGCCTCGGTTACACGCTGCTCTATCTCGGGCTGATCGTGTTGATCCCATTGTCGGCCGCGTTCATCAGGACAGCGCAGCTCACCTGGCCTGCCTTTGTCGACATCGTGACCGCGCCGCGGGTCCTCGCGAGCTACAAGCTCACCTTCGGCATGTCGCTTGCTGCTGCGACGATCAATTCGCTGTTCGGTCTGTTGGTGGCCTGGGTTCTCGATCGCTATCAGTTTTCCGGCAAACGCCTGGTCGATGCCGTGGTCGACCTGCCCTTCGCCTTGCCGACCGCCGTCGCAGGGATTGCGCTAGCTGGCCTGTTCGCACCCAAGGGCTGGATCGGAGCGCTCCTCGTCCCGCTTGGAATCAAGGTGGCGTTTACGCCGCTGGGCGTGCTCGTCGCGCTGACGTTCATCGGCCTGCCGTTCGTCGTGCGCACCGTGCAGCCGGTGCTTGAGGAGCTGCCGCGCGAGCTCGAGGAGGTAGCGGCGACGCTCGGCGCCTCGCGCTGGCAAAGTTTCCGGCGAGTCGTATTCCCGATCGTGACGCCGGCGCTCCTGACCGGATTCGCGCTTGCCTTCGCACGCGCGATCGGCGAATACGGCTCGGTCATCTTCATCGCGGGCAACATGCCGATGGTGTCGGAGATCACGCCGCTGTTGATCATCACCAAGCTCGAGCAGTACGACTACGCCGGAGCCACCGCCGTTGCCGTCGTCATGCTGATCATTTCCTTCGTTCTGCTGCTTCTGATCAATGCCCTGCAGGCGTGGACCAGACGCCGTCACGGAGCTTGAGGCCCGACATGTCAGGCGCCGCAGCCGCAACCAGGCCCGCCAGCATTCACGAGCCTGCATGGGTCCGCTACGTTCTGACAGCTCTCGCGCTCGCTTTTCTTACCGCGTTTCTCTTGGTACCCCTCGCATTCATCTTCTGGCAGGCGTTAAGCAAGGGAATCAGTGTCTACATCGCGGCGATCACGGAGCCGGACACGCTCGAGGCGTTGCAGCTGACCTTGACTACGGCCGCGATCGCGGTGCCGCTCAACGTCGTATTCGGCATCGCCGCGGCGTGGTCGATCGCCAAGTTCAGCTTCCCGGGCAAGAGCATACTGACCACGATGATCGACCTCCCCTTCTCCGTCTCGCCGGTCGTGTCGGGCCTGATCTTCGTGCTCGTCTTCGGAATGCAGGGGTGGCTCGGAGGCTGGCTCAGGGAGTACGACCTCAAGGTCATTTTCGCGGTCCCGGGCATCACGCTGGCGACAATGTTCGTCACCTTTCCGTTCGTCGCGCGCGAATTGATCCCGTTGATGCAGGCGCAGGGGAGCGAGCAGGAGGAAGCAGCCGTCGTGCTCGGTGCCAGCGGTTGGCAGACGTTCCTGCGAATCACCCTGCCGAACATCAAATGGGGCCTGCTCTACGGCGTCATCCTGTGCAATGCGCGGGCGATGGGTGAGTTCGGCGCGGTATCGGTCGTGTCCGGACACATCCGCGGCGCGACCAACACGCTGCCGCTGCATGTCGAGATTCTGTACAACGAGTATCAGTTCGCTGCGGCCTTTGCGGTGGCGTCGCTGCTCGCGTTGCTCGCGCTGGTGACGCTGGCGCTCAAGTTCTTCGTCGAGCACCAGGTGCCGCGCGAAGCGCTCCCGAGGGAGAGGTAACCCGATGAGTATCAAGTTGAGTGGTGTTTGCAAGCGCTTCGGCGCTTTCGTTTCGGTGGACAACGTCGATCTCGACATCGCTGCCGGGGAGCTCGTTGCCTTGCTTGGACCTTCCGGATCGGGCAAGACGACACTTCTGCGAATCATCGCGGGTCTGGAAGCGCCCGACGCGGGCAGTGTTGCGTTCCACGGCGATGACGCCACCGACAAGCACGCGCGCGAGCGCCAGGTCGGCTTCGTGTTCCAGCACTACGCGCTGTTCCAATGGGATGGACCCCTCCTCACCTTACGGCATCGATGTGCCAGACTGGAAGTGTCGTCCACCAGTCACAGGGAGGAGGAGTCAGCATGAAGCTTATTCGCGTTGGGGTTGATTTGGCAAAGAACATCTTCCAAG
>DASPTZ010000179.1:0-16965 GCA_035623155.1 Casimicrobiaceae bacterium
CTTGGAAGATGTTCTTTGCCAAATCAACCCCAACGCGAATAAGCTTCATGCTGACTCCTCCTCCCTGTGACTGGTGGACGACACTTCCAGTCTGGCACATCGATGCCGTAAGGTGAGGAGGGGTCCATCCCATTGGAACAGACCCCATTTTCATGCAAGCGTTTGCAAGTCCCGGGACGTATTCGCCAGTTGATTCGGACGCAGTCGCTTCGTGGAATAACCCCCTCCATGCCAATCCGAAAGAGTATTCAGCCATCGCAGTTGAGCACGCTATTACTGATGTTGCTGGTCTGGGCACTGGCGCAGTCGCCGGTCGCGGTCGCCGGTCCGGAGATCAGCATCGTACAGGGTGCCAGCAGCTTTCGGTTCGTCGACAGCCAGGGCGACCGTACCCGTGAGATCACCGTCTTTGCGTACCTTCCCGCACGCGTCAAAGCGAAGGAGGCGCCAATTGTTTTCGTCCTACACGGTCACCACCGCACCGCGCAAGGCTATCGCGACGACTGGGCGCAGCATGCCGAGAAGTACGGCTTCATGGTGCTTGCACCGCTTTTCGACGCCGAGACATGGGGCAGCGGGGAATATTCCTACGCGAGCGTTATTGGCAGAGATGGCAAGATTCGGGATGCTTCGAAGTGGTCGTACACCGTTATTGAGCGCCTCTTCGACGCCGTCAAGGCGGCGACAGGCAATGAAAGTTCCCGCTACCTGCTGTATGGATTTTCCGAGGGTGGCCAGTTCGTGCATCGCCTTGTCCTACTACTGCCCACAGCACGCTATGCCAAAGCGGTTGCTGCGAATCCCGGCTGGTACATGATGCCAAGGTTCGACATCAAGTTTCCCTATGGCTTAGATGGGTCTCCTGTAACCGAGGCATCGTTGAAGACGAGCCTCGGGCGAGATTTCGTTCTTATGTTGGGTGACAGGGATACTGATCCCGACGATCCCGAGGTGCGCAAGACTCGCCAAGCACTCGCGCAAGGCGCTAATCGCTTGGAGCGTGGTCGGGCGTTCTTCACAGAGGCCGAGGCACGCGCCACGGAAATGGACGTTGCCTTGGGCTGGCGAGTCCGAATCGTAGAGGGGGCCGCACACGAATCCCGGAAGATGTCGGGGCCGGCGGCGGCGGTGCTAACGCAACCGTGATCAAAGCATGGCGCGGCGGCGCTCCTCACCGTTGACACGGCTGCGTGCACGGACATCCCGCCAATGGCGGCGCGTGTGCACGGTCCTCCTGGCGTGAGCGACCGCTCTCAGTGGTTCCGAACTTCCGCTTCGGGTCGTTCCGGCTGTTCAAGGGTGCCGCCACGAATCGCCGCGGGAGCAAGAAGCATTCCGGTGCAAGGCCAGTCTGTCGCCAGAGCGTCGTAGCTAGTCGATAGCTTGTTTGGACATCATCGTAGGCCGTCGCGTACCCAATGCCGGCTCCTGAGGACGTTGGAGGCATTTGAACCTTCAACTTTCGCTGCTGTTGATCGCCAAAGAGCCATCGATTAGTTGATGTTTGATGTCGGCTGACCGCCCCTGTTCCTACCCGCTATTCCTCAATCCCGCCGCCATCCCGTTGATCGTCAAATGTATCCCCCGCTTCGTCCGCTCGTCCGTCTCGCCCGCTCGGTAGCGCCGCAGCAGCTCGACCTGCAAGTGGTTCAATGGATCTAGATATGGAAACCGGTTCCGGATGCTGCGCTCGAGCGTCGGGTTGTCCTCGAGCAGCGCCGTCTTCCCCGAGATCGCGAGCAAACAGCGCACCGAGCGCTCGTGCTCGGCTGCGAGGCGCGGGAAGATCGCCTCGCGCACCGCGGCGTCGGGCACGAGGTCGGCGTAGCGCGACGCGATCGCGAAATCGGTCTTCGCGAGCACCATGCTCATGTTGGAGAGCATGCTGGCGAAGAACGGCCAGTGCGCATGCATGTCGCGCAGCAGGGCGAGGCGCGTCTCGCGCTCGCCGAGCGCTTCATCGAGCCACGCGTCGACCGCGGAGCCGAAGCCGTACCAGCCCGGCAGGCTCACGCGGCACTGGCTCCAGCTGAACACCCAGGGGATGGCACGCAGATCCTCGATGCGGTCCGAAGCTTTCCGCGACGCCGGACGGCTTCCCAGGTTCAGCTCTGCGATCTCGGCTATCGGCGTCGAGGCACGGAAGAAGTCGAGGAACCCGGGCGTCTCGTGGACGAGCGCGCGATATGCGGCGCAGGCGTGGCGCGAGAGCGCGTCCATCGCCACGTGAAACTCCGCGTTCGCGTCGTCGCTGTGCGTACCGGGCAGGAGCGTCGCCTCGATGGTCGCCGCCACCAGCGTCTCGAGATTGCGGCGGCCCAGCTCCGGGTCGGAATACTTGTGCCCGACGATTTCGCCCTGCTCGGTGATGCGGATCGCGCCGTTCACGCTGCCAGCGGGCTGCGCCAAGATCGCGTCGTAGCTCGGGCCACCGCCGCGCCCGACCGTGCCGCCGCGCCCATGGAAGAGCCGCAGCTTCACGTCGAATTCGTGGCACACGTCGACGAGCCCGAGTTCCGCCCGGTAGAGCATCCAGTTGGCGGTGACGAAGCCGCCGTCCTTGTTGCTGTCGGAGTAGCCGAGCATCACCTCCTGCCAGCGGCCGCGCAGGTTGAGCCAGCGCTGATAGATCGGCAGCCGGAACGCCGCGCCCATCATGTCCGCGCACCGCTCGAGGTCGTGGATTGTCTCGAACAGCGGGACAATGTTCATCGCGAGCCGCCGTGGGCTCGCGAGTCCGACCTCCTTCAGGAGCAGCGCCACCTCCAAGAGATCGCTCACCGACTGGCACTTGGAGATCACGTAGTTCGGGAGCGCGGCGGAGCCGAAGCGACGATGAATGTCGGCCGCCACGCGCAGGATCGCAAGCTCGGCGTCCAGCAGCTCCGAGCGCACGACGTGCGGCGTGTCGAGGAGGCGCGGGCTTTCGAGCTCCCGGACCAGCAGCTCCACGCGCTCGCGCTCGGGAACCCCGGCGTAGTCGGCGTGCAGGCCGGCGCGCGCGAGCAGCTCGGCGACCACTTCGCCGTGCACGTCGGAATTCTGGCGGAGATCCAGCGCGGCGAGATGGAAGCCGAACGCCGCCACGGCGCGGCGCAACGACTTGAGCCTCCCGTCGGCGAGCGACTGCGAGCCGTGTGATGCGAGGGAAGCGGCGACGACGTCCAGATCGGCGAGCAGCTCCTCGGGCTTCGCGTACGGCGGCATCTCGACGTGCGGCGCGCGCGGCGGCGTGTAGCCGATCAGCGTCTTCGCGGTCGCGGCAATCCGTGCATAGATCCCGGTAAGCGCCTGCCGGTACGGCTCGTCGCGCCGGTGGGGATTCGCGTCGTGCGCGGACGAGGCGAGTGCGAGGAGCGCATCGGCGGGTTTGATCAGGCGCGTCGATTGCGAAAGCTCCATGCCGAGCGCGTGCACCTCGTCGAGGTAGTGCGCGAACGCCACGGCAGCCTGCGCGCGGCTGGCGTACTCGAGCGTCGACGCGCCGACGAACGGATTGCCGTCGCGATCGCTGCCGATCCACGAGCCCATGACGAAGAACGACGGCAGCCTCTCCGCGGTTCCGGTCAGCTCGGCGCAGTGCGCTTCGAGCGCGGCGTAGAGCCGCGGGATCTCGGCGAGGAACGTGAGCCGGTAGTAGCCGATGCCGTTGTCGATCTCCTCGCGCACGTCGAGCTTGTTCAGCCGCAGCATCGCGGTCTGCCACAGCCCGAGGACCTGGCGATACAGCGCGTCGCGCATCGCGCTCTCCTCCTCGGGCGTGAGCACGCTGCGGTCTCGCCACTTGAGCAGCCGTGCTATCTCGCGCTCGCAGTCGAGGATGCTCTTGCGCTGCACCTCGGTCGGATGCGCGGTGAGCACCGGCGCGATGAGCGCGTCGGCGAAGAAGGCGCTGATTTTGTCACCCGGGACCCGGGCGCTCGCG
Source organism: Casimicrobiaceae bacterium (assembly GCA_035623155.1). Taxonomy (GTDB): domain Bacteria; phylum Pseudomonadota; class Gammaproteobacteria; order Burkholderiales; family Casimicrobiaceae; genus PALSA-1003. The sequence goes on from DASPTZ010000179.1 coordinate 3,926, forward strand.
AGCCGCTCGAACGCATGCGCGACGCTCCCCGGCTGTGATGGCGATCCGGCGAGTGCGTGCGCCCGCCGGCGGCGCGTCTGGTGCACGTCCTCGGCAAGGTTCGCAAGATGAGAGAAGTAGCTAAAGGCACGAATGACCTCCAGTACCTGGGCGATCGGCAGCGGGTTCAACAGATGCGTCAGTTCGTCCTTGACGTGCGCCGCGTCTTCGCCCGGCGCCGCGCGACGAAGCTTGACTGCCGTCTGCCGGATCGCCTCGATGCGCTCGAATCCTTCGGCGCCGGTCTGCGCGCGCAGCACGTCGCCCAGCACTCGGCCAAGGAGTCGCGTGTCTTCCTTGAGCGGGAGGTCCTTGTCGGTGGCGGCGTTCATGGCGAAAAGCGGGATTCGTTCGCGCCCGAGAACGCTCTAGGCAAATCGCGCAAACCGCTCCTGAGAGCAAGAAGGCGGTTCGATAGCTGTAGGTCGGCGGGTCGATGATTTCCATTGCGGCCCCTGGCCTCGCCCGAGTGCCGCCTGGAGCATTGTTTCAGCGGTTTGCAAGGATCACGTTCCTGACCACGGGGTAAATCTGCGCGGCCCAACGCTTTCCGCTGAAGACACCGTAGTGGCCGACTCCCGCCTGCATGTGATGGCGCTTCATGTAAGGCTTGAGCCCGCCGCAGAGCTCGTGCGCCACAGCCGTCTGCCCGACCGCGCAGATGTCGTCGCGCTCTCCTTCGACGGTGAGCAGCGCGGTACGTCGGATGGCGCGCAACTCGACCGGCCGACCGTTGTACTCGAGCCGCCCGCGTGGAAGCAGGTGCTCCTGAAAAGCGATGCGCACCGTGTCGAGGTAGAAGTCCGCCGGGAGATCCGAGACTGCGAAATACTCGTCGTAGAACGCCTGCGTCGCCTTCGCCTTTTCGATCTCGCCTTTCGCCAGATCGTCGAACATGTCGGCGAAGGCCTTCAAGTGGCGCTCGAGGTTCATGCTCATGAACGCGGCGAGCTGGACGAAGCCCGGATAGACGCGTCGCAGCGCCCCGGCGAACCGAAGCGGTACCGTGCTGATGAGGTTGCGTTCGAACCACTCGATAGAGTGGCTCGTGGCCAGTTCGTTGACCCTCGTCGGATTCACACGGGCGTCGATGGGACCCGCCATCAGCGTCATGCTCTTCGGTTGCGCGTTATGGTTCGCCTCGGCCATGATCGCGACGGCAGCGAGCACCTGCACGCAAGGCTGGCAGACCGCCAAGACGTGCGCGCCTGGGCCCATCGCCTCGAGGAACCGGATGACGTGGGCAACATAGTCGGAGAAACCAAAAGACCCATAGGCGAGGCTCACGTCGCGTGCATTCTGCCAGTCGGTGATGTAGACGTCGTGGTCGGGAAGCAGTGTCTCGACCGTGCCACGAAGCAGCGTCGCAAAATGCCCCGACAGTGGCGCCACCAGCAGCACCGGCGGCTGCGAGAGGTCGCTCGCCTTGCGGAAATGCAGCAGCGTCGCAAAGGGCGTCGCGTCCTTGCACTCCTCGTGCACGGCGACGGCCTGGTCGCCCACGCGAACGCTGTCGATACCGAAGGGCGGCCGCCGGTGGCTCAAGCCCGAGCGACTCAGCAAGGCGTAAACCGCGACCAGCGCACGTACCAGTGAGCTCGCACGCGCTCCGTTGCGAACGCCTTCGAGCCCGGCACCCATCCAGCGCGCGATCTCCCGCACCGGATAGATCGCATCCGCATGGGTTTGATATGTCGCGTAGAGCACGCTCATCGCTTTAGCGCAGTGCTCGCGGGCGCGGCGCGACGCGAGCGCCATCGATGGGCGAATCGTTCATCGGCACGGATGTTGCTGACAGGTCGTGCGAGGAAGCGCGCGATGATCGAAGGGCGTCCGGCGCGGGCTTTTTTGGTGCGGGTCATTGCTAAAACGGCCCGAGTTGGTGCAAGGCGATCTCGCGCTGGCCCGACGAAACGCTGACCACGCTTGCGAACGAGCCAGCACCGTGACAAGCCAAGCGCGCGCGGCGACTAGCGAATCGCGCGTCCTGCGCGGACTACCCTTGCACGGAGTCAGACACATGACCAAAGCCATCCTTACCATCAGCAGCAAGAACTATTCCTCGTGGGCGCTACGCGCGTGGCTGTTGTGCAAGATGGTGGGCCTCGAGTTCGAGGAAGAAATCGTGCCCCCCGAGGACCCTTCAATGCGCGCGGAGCTGCTGCTGTTATCGCCTTCGTTCCTGGTTCCGCGCCTTGCACACGAAGGAATCGTCGTATGGGATACGCTGGCCATTGGCGAGTACCTCAACGAGATCAGGCCCAAAGCCGGGTTGCTGCCTGCCGCCCGAGCGGCACGCGCACACTGCCGGTCGGTCTGCGGCGAGATGCATTCGGGGTTTCAAAACCTGCGCTCGGCTCTGCCGATGAACCTTCGCGCCCGGTACCCCGACTTCAAGGTATGGGCCGGCGCCCAGGCCGACATCGATCGCATCACAATGATCTGGACAGAGTGTCTGCAGAAATACGGCGGACCTTACTTGTTCGGCAAGCTCTGTATGGCCGACGCGATGTACGCACCCGTCTGCACGCGATTCCTCACCTATGACGTCAAACTCAACCCCGAGTGCACCGCGTACAGCAAGAGGATTCTCAAATGGCCAGCCATGCTCGAGTGGCTCAAGGCGGCCAAAGCGGAACCCGACGAACTCGAAGAACTCGAGGTCGAGTTTTAGGTGGAGCACCCGTCGAGATGGGACGGCCGGACTTCCAGATCGACGGCGACGACGTTCTGGACCACATCTTCTCCAACCACGCTTTGTGCTATCGTGTTCCCGACGGTAGGGCGACCATGAAGTTGGAGTTGCAGAAGTACCCGATGGGGAATGCATTCGACGAACTCGTCGGTCCAGGACGCGTGCCCCGGCCGGCCGCGCAGGCGCTGCTGAGGTACCTGGAGGATCTCGACGAGTCCGAACTGCAAACCCGGCGTGCCGCCGTCGACGCCGCAATCGTAACCATGGGCATCACGTTCACGATCTACAGCGACGGCGAGAACATCGACCGTGCCTGGCCCTTCGACCTTATTCCGAGAGTCATGCCCCGCACGGAATGGCAACGCATCGAGCGTGGGCTGAAACAACGCCTGACCGCGCTCAATCTGTTTATCAATGATCTGTACAACGAACAGCGCATCGTCCGCGACGCGGTGTTTCCGGCTGAGGTGCTGGCGGGCTCCCGCAACTTCCGGAAACAGTGCGTAGGCTTCGTACCTCGTTTTGGCGTATGGGCCCATATCTGTGGCACTGATCTGGTGCGCGACCGCGACGGAACGGTCTATGTGCTGGAGGACAACCTGCGCGTTCCTTCGGGCGTGTCGTACATGCTCGAAAACCGCCTACTCATGAAAAGCGCTTTCCCCGAGCTTTTCGAGGCCTGCCGGATTCATCCCGTCGATGGCTACACTGCGCAGTTGTACGAGATGCTCGCCGCGCTCTCCCCCCGGCCTGGCGAGCGTCCAGTGATCGCGGTCCTGACACCGGGTGTCTACAACTCCGCGTACTTCGAACACAGCTATCTCGCACAGCAGATGGGCGCCGATCTCGTGGAAGGGGTAGACCTGGTGGTCGGTGCGGATGACTGCGTCTACATGAAGACGATCGATGGCCTGCGCCGCGTGGACGTTATCTATCGGCGCATCGACGACGACTTTCTGGACCCGGAGACCTTTCGGCCCGACTCCGCGCTCGGCGTGTGCGGGTTGATGCGTTCCTGGAGGAAGGGCAAGGTGGGTATCGCAAACGCTCCCGGCGCCGGAGTCGCTGACGACAAGGTGGTGTACGCTTTCGTTCCGAAGATCATCCGGTACTACCTGGACGAGGACCCGATCATCCCCAACGTGCCGAGTTACCTGTGCATGAACGACAGCGAGCGGGAATTTGTTCTCAGCAACTTGGACACCCTGGTAGTGAAGCCGGCAAACGAATCCGGGGGCTATGGCATGATGATCGGACCGCATGCCTCCCCCGCGGAGCGTGCGCAATGTGCGGAGCGCGTGCGCGCCGACCCACGCAACTACATGGCGCAACCCACGCTCACGCTATCGACCGCACCCACGCTGGTCGGCGACGGGCTCGCGCCGCGTCACCTGGACCTGCGGCCCTTCGTACTCCAATCCAGCGGTATTTACGTCACCACCGGCGGACTCACGCGGGTAGCGCTCCGTGAAGGTTCGCTTGTGGTCAATTCGTCGCAGGGCGGGGGCAGCAAGGATACCTGGATCGTGGAGGCGACGGACTGATGCTCTCTCGCGTAGCGGAAAACGTGTACTGGATGGCGAGGTATCTCGAACGCGCCGAGAACACCGCACGTCTCATCAATGCGATCTCGCACGTTCTGCTTGATTTGCCGCGCGGCGCGTCGTTCGGGTGGGACGTGCTCACGCGAGTGGCCGGCTTGGACCAGTTATTCGACGAAGCGTATCCCTCGCACGACGAAGCGAACGTCATGCGCTTCCTGGTCTCCGACCTGCGCAACCCGAGTTCCGTCCTCTCGTGCATGCAGTTCGCGCGGGAGAACTGCCGCAGGTTGCGCGACGTCCTGCCGCGCGAAGCCTGGGAGCAGGTCAATACGATGTACCTCGCCCTGCAGCGCAGTAGCGCGCGAATCACTCGTCGCGCCGACCGTCGCCGCGTGCTGGAAGAACTGATTCGGGGCCGACATTCAGTGGCGGGGCTTCTCTCCGAGTGCATGAGCCATGATGTCGCCTACCAGTTTATCCGCCTAGGAGAATACATCGAACGCTCTGACATGACCACGCGCATTGTCGACATACACGCCGCAGTGTTGGTGCCGCGACAACAGATCCCCGAGGACCCGGCCATCGCGTTGCTGTGGGTAGGGGTGCTCAAGTCGCTCTCTGCCTATCAGATGTACCGCCGCCACGGCTTCCCTCAGGTCAAAAGCGCCGGTGTCGTCAACTACCTCGTCAAGGATGCGCATTTCCCGCGATCGGTACGCTTTTGCCTGGACGAGATCGAGTCGCATCTCTCCGAGCTGCCGCACAACACGAGTTCGCTGCGGGCGTTGCGCACTACGGACCGCCGGATCGACGGCATGAAATTGGAGAACCTGTCGCCCGTGCTGCGCCATGAATACCTCGACGCGATCCAGGCAGACCTCGGGCACATCCACGATGAGATTGCGCGGCAGTATTTCCACTTCCACGAGCAGCAAGCGGGTGGGGAGCTACCGGGCGCGCTACAAGCGGTGGCAGGGTAGAGGCCCGGTGACCCCGGCGCGAATCAACCCGTCTCCCGAGTAATCCCCTCGGTCTGAGCGCTTCCGCGTGTCCATCCACGTCGCACTGAACCACGTCACGGAATATCGCTATGACCGGCTGGTGGGCTTGTCACCCCAGGTGGTACGCCTGCGCCCTGCGCCGCACAGCCGCACCCGCATACTCGCTTACTCGATGCGAGTCGAGCCCTCCAGCCATTTCGTCAACTGGCAGCAGGACCCGCAGTCGAACTACCTCGCGCGACTGGTCTTCCCGGAGCCCACGCGGGAACTCCGCGTCGAGGTCGATCTCGTCGCCGAGATGGCGGTGCTGAATCCGTTCGACTTCTTCCTCGAACCCTACGCCGAACAGTTCCCTTTTCGCTATACGGCCGACCAGAAGCGTGAGCTCGCTCCGTATCTCGTTAAGCTCGCACCGCAGCCACGGTTTGCGGATTACCTCGCCCGAATCGGCCGTGAGCCGAAGCAGACCACGGACTTTCTTGTTGAGGTCAACCAGGCGCTGCAACGGGATATCGACTACATCATCCGAATGGAACCCGGCGTACAAACGCCCGAGGAGACGCTGGCAAAGAGATCGGGCTCCTGCCGCGATTCGGGTTGGCTGCTGGTGCAACTGCTCCGCCACCTCGGCCTTGCGGCACGGTTCGTCTCCGGCTATCTGATCCAGCTCGTGCCGGACGTCAAGGCGCTCGACGGTCCCTCTGGACCTGCCGCCGATTTCACAGACCTCCACGCGTGGTGCGAGGTCTACCTGCCAGGCGCCGGGTGGATCGGACTTGACCCGACCTCGGGCCTGCTCGCCGGCGAAGGCCACATCCCGCTCGCTTGTTCGCACGAGCCGTCCTCGGCGGCACCGATCACCGGCGCCGTGGACGAATGCAAGGTCGAGTTCAGCCACTCGATGAAGGTCGAGCGGGTCTGGGAAGCGCCGCGCGTTACCCGCCCCTACACCGAGGATCAATGGGTCGAAATCGAAGCCCTCGGACACCGTATTGATGCGGATCTCAAGGCGCACGACGTGCGACTCACGCAGGGCGGCGAGCCAACGTTCGTCTCGGTCGACGACCGCGATGGCGCTGAGTGGAACACCGAAGCGCTGAGCCAGTGCAAGCGGATGTTGGCGGCAGACTTGCTCCTGCGGCTGAAGTCACACTACGCGCCGAAGGGGCTGCTGCACTACGGTCAGGGCAAGTGGTACCCGGGCGAGCAGCTGCCGCGCTGGTCGCTCAATGCAATCTGGAGGCGCGACGGAGAGCCTCTCTGGTCGGATCCGGCCCTGTTCGCGGACGAGAATGTCGATTGCGGGGCGACCGAGGCGCAGGCGCGCGACTTTCTTTCATCCGTGGCGCGTCATCTCGGCATCGAGCCAGGCCATGTGTTCCCTGCGTACGAAGATGTCTGGTACTACCTCTGGCGCGAACGGCGTCTGCCGAGCAACGTCGACCCGTTCGACGCACGCATCGACGATCCAATGGAACGCGAACGGTTGCGCCGAGTTTTCGCTCAGGGACTCGATACCATCGTTGGCCACGTGCTGCCGGTGGCAAAGGAGGGCCGCGCGCGCTGGCGCAGCGGCCTTTGGTTCCTGCGCGACGAGCGCTGCTACCTCATGCCCGGGGACTCGCCCCTCGGATACCGGCTGCCGCTCGATTCGCAGCCGTGGGCTTCCGCGGTGGATTACCCGTGGATACATCCGCCCGACCCGTTCCAGCCCTTCCCGCCGCTGGCTCCCTACCGCGTCATTCGCCAGCTCCAGCCGGGAGGGCCGGCTAGGGACGCGCCTGGTTCAGCCGAACGGGTGCGCAATCGCGGCGACCGCAAAGGATTATCCGGGATCAAGCACGGCGAGGTGGAGCGCCTAAGCCCCATCCTGGACGCGGACCGCCAACCGCGGCCCTTCGAATCGGCAGGGTGGATCGCGAGAACCGCGATGTGCGCCGAACCGCGCCACGGGCGGTTGCACGTCTTCATGCCGCCCGCCGCGGCACTGGAGGACTATCTGGAGCTGCTCGCCGCCGTGGAGGCCACCGCGGAATCGATGCGTGTGCGAGTCGTCCTCGAGGGCTACGAGCCTCCGCGCGACCCTCGGCTCGTCCACCTGAGGATAACGCCGGACCCGGGCGTCATCGAGGTGAACGTTCATCCGGCGACCGGCTGGGACGAGCTGGTCGAGCAAACCGAGTTTCTCTACGAAGCCGCGCGGAAGTCGCGCCTCTCGACAGAAAAGTTCATGGTGGACGGCCGCCACGCCGGCACCGGTGGCGGCAATCACTTCGTTCTCGGCGGCCCGACACCGTCCGATTCGCCGATCCTGCGTCGCCCCGACCTGCTTGCCAGCATCATCGCCTATTGGCACAACCACCCGTCGCTGTCCTACCTGTTCTCGGGGCTTTTCATCGGCCCGACCAGCCAAGCTCCGCGTGTCGACGAGGCGAGGAACGAATCGGTCTACGAGCTGGAGATCGCCTTTCGGGAAATGAAACGTCTGCAACGCGATGACCGCCTCGGCGAGACACCGTGGCAGGTGGATCGGATTCTTCGCAATCTCCTGATCGACGTCACCGGCAACACGCACCGCGCCGAGTTCTGCATCGACAAGCTCTATGCGCCGGAAGGCGCTGCGGGAAGGCTCGGGCTGCTAGAAATGCGCGCCTTCGAGATGCCGCCGCATGCCCGCATGAGCCTCGCCCAACAGCTGCTGCTTCGGGCCCTCGTCGCGCGCTTCTGGCAGCATCCCTACCAGCCGGTGTCGCTCGCGCGGTGGGGCACCGAGCTGCACGACCGCTTCCTGCTGCCGCATTTCGTCTGGGACGACTTCGCTGATGTGCTGGAGGAGATCACGGACTTCGGTTATCCGATGAAGGACGAATGGTTCGCACCGCACTTCGAGTTTCGATTTCCGAAACTGGGCGACTTCGCGGCGCGCAACGTCGATGTCGAATTGCGAGCTGCGCTGGAGCCATGGCATGTGTTGGGAGAGGAGGGTGCCGTCGGCGGTACAGCGCGCTACGTGGACTCGTCGCTGGAACGCCTGCAGGTCAAGGTACGCGGTCTGGTCGACGAGCGCCATGTGCTCAGCTGCAACGCTCGACGCGTGCCGCTGCATCCCACCGGAAACGTGGGGGAGTTCATCGCCGGCGTGCGTTATCGAGCCTGGGCTCCCGCTTCCAGCCTGCACCCGACCATCGGCGTGCACTCGCCTCTCACGTTCGACCTTGTAGACACCTGGATGAACCGCTCGATGGGAGGCTGCCAATACCACGTGGCGCACCCGGGGGGCCGGAGCTATTCCACGTTCCCCGTAAACGCCTACGAGGCCGAGGCGAGGCGGCTCGCCCGGTTCTTCCGAATGGGACATTCGCCGGGTCGGGTCAGGGTTGCGACCGAACCGTTCAATCCCAACTACCCATTCACATTGGACCTGCGCCGGGCGACAGCATGAGGCGGTCGCAGTCACTGCGGTGGTGATCGGGCAACGATACATGCCGGAGGACATGCTCGCCGCTTACCCCGATCCGGACGGACGCTTCGACGAGCTGTTCGAAGCGCCAAGCCGCCCGCGCCCGCATTGGTCCGGGCTCTATGCCACGCTGGCGCGGAGCTCGGCCGGCGACATCGGAGAAATGCGCTCGGCTGCCGAGCGACAGATCCGCGACAGTGGCGTCACGTACAACGTTTACGCCGAACCGCATGGTCTGGATCGTCCTTGGGATCTCGACGTCCTGCCGCTCATCATTGCGGCGGACGAATGGCGACAAATCGAACTGGGCATCGTCCAGCGTGCCGATCTGCTAAACCGCATTTTGGTCGACCTGTACGGTGCCCAGCAGCTGCTTCGCGACGGTCTGATCCCCGCGCCTCTCATCTTTGCGCACAGCGGTTTCCTGCGCCCGGTGCATGGCGCGGCGGTTCCTGGGGGCATACATCTCCACGCGTACGTCGCTGACCTCGCTCGCTCACCCGATGGCCGTTGGTGGGTGATGGCAGACCGCACCCAGGCGCCATCGGGCGCGGGTTACGCACTTGAGAATCGGCTCGTTGTGTCGCGCACTTTCGCGAGTCTATTCCGTGACCTGCGCGTACAGCACGTGGCGCATTTTTTTGCGACGCTGCGCGATTCGCTGATGCATTTTGCACCGAAAGGCGACGGACCGACGCTTACCGTGCTGCTGACGCCCGGCCCCTACAACGAGACCTACTTCGAGCATGCGCTTCTCTCGCGTTACCTGGGTTTCCCGCTGGTCGAAGGCGGCGATCTCACCGTGCGCGGGGGCCGGGTGTGGCTAAAGACGATCGGGGGACTGAAACGCGTGCATGCCATCCTGCGCCGCCAGGACGACACGTACTGCGATCCGCTGGAGCTGCGCAGCGACTCGGCGCTGGGCGTGGCGGGGCTCACCGACTGCGCGCGTCGCGGGTCGGTGTTGATCGCCAACGCACTCGGGGCCGGGGTGCTGGAATCGGGGGCCCTGCTGGGCTTTCTGCCAAGGCTCGCCGAGCACCTGACAGGGGAGGCTTTGCGATTACCCTCCATCGCCACGTGGTGGTGCGGCGAACCGGCAGCCTTGCGCGACGCAATGGAGCAGGTCGAGCATCTGGTGTTCAAACCCGCCGACCCGTCCAACTCCTTCGAGCCAATCTTCGGTGAGGACCTCGACGAGGACGGCCTCGCCGATCTCCGCGCGCGACTGGCGGCGCGGCCCGAGGCATTCGTCGCGCAGGAACTGGTCCGGGTCTCGCGGGCGCCCGTGCTCGGGCGAGGCGATAGCTTCCGCATAGAGCCGCGCTGCGTCGGGCTTCGCGTCTTTGCAGTAGCAACGCCGTCCGGCTACCAGGTAATGCCCGGCGGACTCACGCGGGTGGCAGGGAGTGCGGATGTGCGAGTCGTCTCAATGCAGCGTGGCGGCGGATCCAAGGACACGTGGGTGATGTCGCGAGGTCCGGTGGACGCGGCCTTCAGCCTGCTTCGCACGACGGTCACTGCCGCCGAGCTCGTGCGAAATCCGTCGGGTTTGCCCTCGCGGCAGGCGGAGAACCTTTTTTGGTTGGGACGCTATGAAGAACGCTGCGACGACGCCGCTCGCCTGCTTCGTCTCGCCCTCAAGCAGCAACTTCAGGAAAGCGAGGACGAGGAGAACGCGCAGCAGCCAATCCATGCGCTGAGCCGGGAATTCGGCCTAATCGGGGACGATGAGGACGCCGAGGCAGCCCTGCTGGCCGCGGCCACGCTGGAAACAAACCCGTTCGGGCTTCCGAGCAATTTGCGCTCGCTGGAGCAGGTCGCATTCAACCTCCGGGAGCGCATGTCCCTGGACAACTGGCGCACGATCAACGGCCTCATTCAGGGTGCGCCGTTTGGTCGCACGCTCTCGGTTCAAGACAATCTCGCCTGGCTGGATTCCGCCATCACTCGCCTGATGACTCTCTCGGGCTACGCGCTCGATGGCATGACGCGCGACGATGGCTGGAAGTTCCTGTCCATTGGAAGGCGCGTCGAGAGGCTCACCTTCCAGTGTCTGGCGCTGCAGGTAGCCTTCCGCCACGACGCCACCTCGGGTCTCACTTGGCTTCTGCAGCTCGCCGACTCGATCGTCACCTACCGTTCGCGGTACATGGCGACCCCGGAATGGCTTCCGGTCCTTGACCTTCTGGTGCTGGATGGCAGCAACCCACGCTCGGTCATGTTCCAGGCAAGCGGCATCCTGGGCTACCTGGAAAAGCTGGAGGCGGCCTACGGACCCTGTGGTGCCGACTTGTTTCGCAAGCGCGTCGAATCGCTCGACTCAATCGATTCTTCGCGCGACCTGCTGCCCAGCAGCCCTGCACTGCGTGGGTCGATTGACGCTCTGCGTGCGTCGGCCTTCGACGTCAACGACTGGCTTACGCAGCGCTTCTTCACCCACGGTCAAAGATGGCTCTGGTCGACCTACTGAAAAGGCATGGAAACGACCGCCTGCTATAGAGTGGTTCATGATACGCGTTACAGCTACTCGTCCGCGGTTACTAGCGCACAGCAGCTCGCACATCTCGCGCCGCGCGCGACTCGCTGGCAGCGCGTGATGTCGCATCGCCTGGATACCGATCCGCAGCCGACCGAGCACATACAGGGACGGGACTACTTCGGCAACGAGATCGTGTGCCTGTCGGTGGACTTGCCACACGACACGCTGACGGTGCGTGCCGAATCGATAGTCGAGGTAGACTCCCACGCCCCGCGCTCGACAGCGGACTCGCCACCCTGGGAGAGCGCACTCGCGAAACCTGGCACGTGGGGCCCGGGCGTGGATCTCGAGGTGGAGGAGTACCGCGTTACCTCCCCGGCCGTTCCGCTGCTCGCGGCCACGCGCGAATACGCGGAGCCGAGCTTTGCACCAGGACGTCCCTGGATCGAGGCAGTACTGGAACTCACGCGGCGGATCGGCGCTGACTTCGTGTACGACCCCGAGGCGACGACCGTCTCCACGGGCATCGACGAAGTGTTGCAGCATCGGCGCGGCGTGTGCCAGGACTTCGCGCACCTCATGTTGTCGTGCTTGCGCTCCCTCGGCTTGCCCGGGCGCTACGTGAGCGGCTACGTGCTCAATCGCCCCCGGCCGGGAGCGCTGTGCATGGCCGGCGCTGACGCCTCGCACGCGTGGATCGCAAGCTACTGCCCCTCGGTCGGTTGGGTCGATTTCGATCCAACCAACGGGAAGATCGCGGACGCCGAATTCATTACCCTGGGCTGGGGACGCGAGTTCTCAGACGTAACGCCGCTTCGCGGTGTGGTCCTGGGTGCGGCGAGCCAGAAGCTCGAGGTAGCAGTAAGCGTGCAGGAGATCGATACGCCTGGACTATCCTTGGAAGCGTCCAGCGACTAATGTGCGACAAGGGCTCGCAGCCCACAGGGGACGCTGGGGCGAAAGCGGATCCCGGACACCATTGCGGGTGATCACGTGAAGAACGCGAAGGACCGACTGACCGTGTTGAACGAAACTGCGCGCGCCGTTGTCGAGGCGCACGAGCGCCCGCACGAGGCGCTGGGTATTAACACACCAGCCGAACTGTACTCAGCCTCCGCCCAGCCCCACGACGGCTTGCCCGACCTCAGCTACCTACTGCACGACCGCGAGGTCGTCGTCACCGCCCGTGGGCGCATCTGCATGCACCGCAAGCGCATCAATCTCTCGACGGTGCTCGCCGGTCAGCGCGTCGGCATCAAGGAAGTCGACGAGGGCATTTAGGATCGTCAGCTTCATGCGGTACGATCTCGGCTACATCGACCTGGAGCAGAAGACCTTGCAGCCTCTGGACAACCCGTTCGGCACGCGGTTGTCACCTATGTCTTAGGTACGATCCGTAACCCATGTCTCCGGATCGGACCGATCCGTAACCCATGTCTCCGGATCGGACCCAGGGAAACTGGCGGAGAGAGAGGGATTCGAACCCCCGTTAGGTTGCCCTAAACCTGATTTCGAGTCAGGCGCCTTCGACCACTCGGCCATCTCTCCGCGGGCGCAAATTATAGCGTCATCAATGGTTTGCTGGCGACGACGTCTAGCTGTGTGCCCGGCGGTTCCAAAGTCGGTTCCAAAGTCTGGGGATAAGTGTGCGAAAATCGGCACAGTTGCGCCGTGAGCGCTATCCGCGCTCGCGAAGAACTCCATCACAGCTACACCCGCCGCAGCCCCTGGGACCTATCGCTCTGGAATCCCCGCCTTGCGCAGTCCCTCATACCAATATTTTTCCGCCAGCCGCTGGTAGTCAGGATGATCCGAATAG
>DASPTZ010000180.1:0-15060 GCA_035623155.1 Casimicrobiaceae bacterium
GGCGTTTTCGGCAGCAACCCGAAGGGAACGGGCGTCCTGGGGCGCCACTCGGTGTTGCCGTCCTCGCCAAGACCGCTAGTCTTGGCTTCGTCCTGCGCCTTGATTGGCGCCCCAGGGCACCCGTTCGCGTATGCGCCCATAGCGTTAGCAGGCCCCAATGAATGTAGCTTCATGAGTCCGCCGAGCCTGCGAACCTATCTCCAGCCGCTGCCGCTGATCGCGGTGTTGCGCGGCATCACGCCCGAGGAAATCGGGCCCGTTGCCGATGCGCTTGCCGACAACGGTTTTCGCATCCTCGAAGTTCCGCTCAATTCGCCGGACGCCTTCGACAGCATCGGGCGCCTGGCCCGGCGCTTCGGCAGCCGTTGCCTTACCGGGGCGGGGACCGTGCTCGAGGTCGCGGACGTGGCTCGCGTGGCCGCTGCGGGAGGCATGCTGATCGTAATGCCGCACAGCGATGTCGCGATCGTGCGTGAAGCCAGGCGGCTGGGACTGGTGTGCGTGCCGGGTGTGGCCACGCCGACCGAAGCCTTTGCCGCGCTCGGCGCTGGCGCCGACGGCTTGAAGATGTTCCCCGCGGAGCAGCTTTCGCCTGCCGCGCTCAAGGCGTGGCGAGCCGTGCTTCCCAAGGACGTGCTTGTGTTCGCAGTGGGTGGCATTCGCCCGGACAACATGGCTCCCTATTGGGCCGTCGGCGCGGATGGCTTCGGTACCGGATCCAACCTCTACACGCCCGGCGCGCCCGTGGAGAAGATACGCACGGTAGCCGCTTCTTATGCCGCGGCATTTGCAGCGCTTCCTCGCCGGGTGAACTGATGTTCGAGTCCCGCCTCGATCTGGTCGCGCTCGGCGAACCGCTGGTCGAGTTCAATCAGGTACGGCCCGAAGAGCCGACCGGCTACCGGCAAGGCTTTGGCGGCGATACGTCGAACACCGCCATCGCCGCGGCACGCCTCGGCGCGCGAGCCGCTTACATCACCCGCTTGGGTGACGATGCCTTCGGGCGGATGTTCCTCGGCCTGTGGCGGCGCGAGGGGGTCGATACGAGCGGAGTCGGTATCGATCCCGATGCCCCCACGGGCATCTATTTCGTCACGCACGGTGCGCACGGGCACGAATTCAGCTACCTGCGCGCGGAGTCGGCCGCTTCCCGCATGCGCCCGGGCGACCTGCCGCAGGCGGTGATCCAGTCCGCGGCGGTGCTGCACGTATCTGGGATCAGCCAGGCGATCAGCGCCAGCGCCTGCGACACGGTATTCGCGGCGATCGACACGGCACGCGGCGCAGGAGCGCGAATTTCCTACGACTCGAATTTGCGGCTCAAGCTGTGGCCACTCGCACGGGCGCGGGCGGTCATCACCGCGACCATAGGGTTGTGCGACTGGTTCGTGCCAAGCCTCGAGGAAGCGGCGCAGCTCTCGGGTGCAAGCGACCCGAGGGCGATTCTCGACTGGTGTCACGCGGCAGGCGCATCGGTCGTTGCGCTTAAAATGGGGGCGGCCGGAGTCTGGGTGTCGACGGCGAGCTCTCGCGAGCACGTCGCCGGTCACCGCGTGCACGCCGTCGATGCCACTGGGGCAGGCGACTGCTTCGATGGCGCATTCGCGAGGCGTCTTATCGCAGGCGATCCGCCGCTCGCCGCAGCGCGCTACGCCAATGCAGCCGCTGCACTGGCGACCACCGGATACGGAGCCGTGGCGCCGCTGCCTCGGCACGCCGATGTGGCGGCGTTTCTCGCCAAGGCGGCGTGATGCAGATCGAATGCTCTTGGAGATGATCCGAACAGGGGGACAACCATGCCGCTCGGGACCGCAATCCGGCATCTGAAAAAGGGCGAGTGGGACAAGGCCCATGCGATCGTGCAGCAGGACGAGTCGAAACTCGGCTGCTGGGCTCACGGCATCGTTCACATGGTCGAAGGCGATCTCGGCAACTCCCGCTATTGGTATCGACGCGCGGGACGTCCCTTTCCCAAGGATCGCGATGTCGATCGGGAGGTTGCAGAGTTGGTGGCGGCGCTGAAGTCGGAAGGTGAGCCAGAAGTTGGATTCAAGAATCCGGAGGCGCCGCCGCCGAGACCGCCGGCGCAGCCACGCAACCGCGGATAGCGTCGTGACCCACGTTTTCCATCCGGCCGTCGAAGCGTGGTTCCGCAAGACGTTCCCGGCGCCCACGCCGGCGCAGGCACAAGCTTGGCCGGAGATTCAGCGTGGGCGCAACGTTCTGGTCGCCGCGCCCACCGGGTCGGGAAAGACGCTCGCCGCGTTTCTGGCTGCAATCGACGAGCTGGTGCGTCGCGGTGTCGACGTGCCGCTCCCCGATGAGACCGCGGTGGTCTACGTTTCTCCTCTGAAGGCGCTGTCCAACGACATTCAGAAGAACCTCGAAGCGCCACTCGCCGGGATCCGCGCCGAGCTGCTGGCGCTCGGGCTTCCCGATGTCGGCATTCGCACGCTGGTGCGCACCGGCGACACGCCGCAGAGCGAGCGGGCGCTGATGCGCCGCCAGCCGCCGCACATCGTGGTGACCACGCCCGAGTCGCTGTACATCCTGCTCGGGTCGGACTCCGGCCGCAAAATGCTGTCGACGACCCGCACGGTGATCGTCGACGAAATACATGCTCTTGCGCCGAGCAAGCGCGGCAGCCACCTCGCGCTGTCGCTGGAACGTCTTGCTGCCCTGACGCCGGCCCCGCCGGTGCGCATCGGGCTCTCGGCGACGCAAAAGCCCATCGAGGAAGTCGCGAGGTTCCTCACGGGCATGAGCTCTGCGGTCGAAAACTGCACCATCGTCGACGCCGGCCATGTGCGGCATCGCGACCTTGCAATCGAGGTGCCTGCGTCCCCGCTCGAAGCGGTCATGTCGGGCGAGGTCTGGCTCGAGGTCTACGCCCGCCTCGCCCAACTCGCGCTCGAGCATCGGACCACGCTCGTCTTCGTGAACACTCGACGCATGGCCGAGCGCGTAGCTCGGCATCTGTCCGAGCTGCTCGGCGAGGACAAGGTGACGGCGCATCACGGCAGCCTCGCCAAGGAGCGCCGGCTCGATGCGGAGCAGCGCTTGAAGCGCGGTGAGCTGCGTGCGCTCGTCGCTACGGCATCGCTCGAGCTGGGGATCGACATCGGCGACGTGGAGCTCGTCTGCCAGCTCGGCTCGCCGCGTTCGATAGCGACCTTCCTGCAGCGCGCCGGAAGAGCGAATCACTCGGTCGCCGGCATGCCCAAGGCGCGGCTGTTTCCGCTGTCTCGAGATGAGCTGGTGGAATGTACGGCGCTTCTCGATGCGGTCGGGCGCGGCGAACTCGATCGCGTGTCGATTCCCGCCAAGCCGCTCGACGTTCTGGCGCAGCAGATCGTCGCCGAAGTCGCTTCGCAGGAATGGGGCGAGAGTGCGCTTTTTGCGATGTTCAAGCGCGCTTACCCCTACGCTGGTCTTGAACGGGAGGAATATGCAGCGGTGGTGCGCATGCTCGCGGAGGGCTTCAGCACGCGGCGAGGACACCGTGCCGCGTACCTCCATCGCGATGCCGTCAACGGCGTGCTGCGCGGACGGCGCGGCGCGAGGCTCACCGCGATCACTTCCGGCGGGGCGATTCCGGACACCGCCGACTACGACGTCGTGCTCGAGCCCGCGGGACAGCAGATCGGCACCGTGAACGAAGATTTCGCCATCGAGAGCCTCGCGGGCGACATCTTCCAGCTCGGCAACGCTTCGTACCGTATCCTGCGCGTCGAGGCGGGCCGGGTACGTGTCGAGGATGCCCACGGCCAGCCTCCGACCATTCCCTTCTGGCTGGGCGAAGCACCGGGACGCACCGAGGAGCTTTCCTTCGCGGTGTCGCGCCTGCGCGAGGAAGTGTCGGCGCGTCTGGAGGAGGGCGCGGCCAGCGAAGACCTCGTCCAGCGGCTCGGTCTCGATCGATCCGCAGCGGCGCAGCTCGTGGAATACCTCGCCGCAGCGCGCGCCGCGCTGGGCGCTTTGCCGACGCTCGACACGGTCGTGCTCGAGCGCTTTTTCGACGAGTCGGGTGGGATGCAGCTCGTCATCCATTCGCCGTTCGGCAGCCGCGTGAACCGGGCCTGGGGGCTCGCCTTGCGCAAACGCTTCTGCCGCAAGTTCAACTTCGAGCTGCAGGCCGCGGCCACCGAAGATGCCATCGTGCTCTCGCTTTCGACCAGCCACAGCTTTCCGCTCGCCGAAGTCGCGCGCTACCTGCATTCGAACAGCGTACGGCCCCTGCTGATCCAGGCACTGCTCGCTGCGCCGATGTTCGCCGCGCGATGGCGGTGGGCCGCGACGACCTCGCTCGCCTTGCCGCGCTTCCGCTCGGGCCGCAAGGTCCCGCCCCAGCTGCAGCGGATGGCCTCCGAAGACCTGCTGGCAGCGGTGTTCCCCGATCAGATCGCTTGCGCGGAGAACATCGTCGGCGAGCGCGAAGTGCCGGATCACCCGCTGGTCAATCAAACCGTGCACGATTGCCTCTACGAGGCCATGGATGTCGAAGGCCTGGAGCGTCTGTTGAAGAGGCTGGAAGCGGGCGAGATCAGGGTGATCGATCGCGATCTGACCGAGCCCTCTCCACTCGCGCTGGAAATCCTCTCGGCGCGGCCTTATGCCTTCCTCGACGACGCGCCGCTGGAGGAGCGCCGCACGCGAGCAGTAATCAGTCGGCGTTGGCTCGACGAGGAGGCTGCCGCGGGCTTGGGCAGGCTCGATGCAGAAGCGATCGAGCGCGTGCGATCGGAAGCATGGCCAAGCGCCGCCAACGCCGACGAGTTGCACGACGCGCTGCTGGGCCTGGCCTTCATTACCGAGCATGAGCTCGACACCAACGCGGGCTGGCGCTCGCTCTTGGCGGAGCTCGCCCAAGCGCGGCGCGCAACACGCGTGAGCGTTGCTTTCGCAGAGGCAGACGCCGGAGCGCGAACGCTCGCCGTTGCAGCCGAGCGACTGCCGCAATTCGAATCGGTGTTCGGGAAGGCGCCATGCGTGCCGGCGATCGAGGCGCCGGCAGAGTTCTCAGCGCGCACGTGGACGCGCGACGAGGCACTGGTCGAAATCGTTCGCAGCCGCCTGGAAGGACTTGGCCCGGTCGCCGTGGAAGTGATCGCGGAGTCGATGGCCTTGCCGCGTTCCGACGTCGACGCGGCGCTCGCCAGGCTCGCCGCCGAAGGCTTCGCCATGCAGGGGTCGTTCACACTTGGCTCTGCGCCGAACGAATGGTGCGACCGGGCGCTGCTCGCGCGGATTCACCGCTACACCGTCGGACGGCTGCGCCAGGAGATCGAGCCCGTGTCGAGCCGCGACTTCATGCGTTTTCTCACCCGCTGGCAGCATGTGATTCCGGAAGAGCGCCGCCAGGGTCCCGATGCGCTGGCGGCGCTGATCACGCAGCTCGAAGGCTTCGAGGCGCCGGCTGCGGCGTGGGAGGCCGAGATCCTTCCGGCGCGGCTCGACAACTACGACTTCACCTGGCTGGATGACTTGTGCCTTGCCGGGCGCGCTGCCTGGACCCGGCTGACCATGCCCTCACGCATCACGGCGAAGAGCGCAGGCCCGATCCGCACGACACCGGTGTCGATTCTGCCGCGGCGCAACCTGGCGTTGTGGAACCGAGCCGTGGCCGCGGCGCCGCAGCCGGTCACGCCGAGCGCGCGAGCGCAAGCCGTGGCGGACTTCCTCAAACATCACGGCGCGTGCTTTTTCGACGAGATCGTCGAGGGCACTGGGCTGCTGCGAACCCAGGTCGAAGACGCGCTGGCCGAGCTCGTCGTGCTGGGACTCGTGCACTCGGACAGCTTCGCGGGCTTGCGCGCGCTGCTCACGCCCTCGGAGCGACGCAAGCCGCTGGCTGGTGGCAAGCGCCGCAGGCGCACGGCGCTGTTCGGGATCGAGGACGCGGGACGCTGGGGGTTGCTGCGCCGTAACGCGCACCCCACTTCCGCGGTCGGCTCGAGCGATGGCGAGCACAGCGTCGTCGAGCACATCGCAGGCACGTTGCTGCGCCGCTACGGGGTCGTGTTCTGGAGGTTGCTCGAACGCGAGGCAGCATGGCTTCCACCATGGCGCGAATTGCTGCGCGTGCTGCGCCGTTTCGAGGCGCGCGGCGAGATCCGTGGCGGGCGCTTCGTCGCCGGCTTCACCGGCGAACAGTTCGCCTTGCCGGAGGCAGTGACATTGCTGCGTGAAACCCGGCGAGCGCCGCTGGCGGGCGTGTGGCTTTCGCTGAGCGCCGCCGATCCTCTCAACCTGGTCGGGACTATCGTTCCCGGCGCGAAAGTGCCCGCGCTCACGGGCAATCGAGTGCTCTATCGCGACGGTGTCGCGGTGGCGGCATTGAGCGGCGGTGAAGTGCAATGGATCGATCGGCTCGAGCCGCGCGAAGCGCGCGAAGCGGAGAGCGCGCTCATCAGGCGGCAGCCTGCCTCGCCGTTGCTTGCTTATCTACGCTAGGGCGGGTGCACGACGCTCAGCGCACGACCAAGACGGCGCAGTGCGCGTAGGCGATGACGGCACGGGAGACCGATCCCAGGAGCCAGCGCTCGAACACGCCGTGGCCCCGGTGTCCGAGGACGATCAGATCGATCTTGTGCTCTTCCGCCACGCGCACGATCTGCTCCGCGGGGTGACCCGTGACGGTTCTCAGATGCGGCTTGAGGCCTGCTCGCGCTGCCATGCTCTCGAGTTCGCCGAATTGCTTGCCGAAGTGCTCGCGCGCGCTCTCCAGCGCCGCTTCCGTTTCCACGTCCTCGGCGAAATCCGGCGGGCGCGCCACCGCCACGACGTGCAGTTGAGCCCGGTATCGCTGGCCCATGTCCAGCGCTACCTCGTATGCCTTTTTCGCTGGCGCCGAGCCATCGTAGGCGACTAGGATCTTCTGAAACATCAAGTTCCTCGCTTGAGTGCAGATTGCGCGGTCACACTGTAACTCTTGCAGAGCACCGGCGGAAGAATATAGCGCCCGAGCCCGCGTGAACGTCCGATCCAGCGCCGCTTGCCCTGGCTGCCTGAGGTCGGCTATAGTCTGCCGCGGGAGATGGCATTCTCCTTTAACCGCCTGACGGCTGATGATGCCTACGTGGGTACCGTGCTTGCGGTACCGACATGCGTGAACGCGATCATTGGCAAGGCGGTTCTTTGTTGTCCGCGATTCGCAAGGCTGGCGCCAGATTCACGGCAATCCTGCGCATAAGCACCTCGCTGGCATCCTCGTAGCCGCTGAAAGCAACGATCGCGTTGTCGCCGCGTGTATAGTGTCGCGCCTGTGCGCGACGGAGACGCAGCATGGTTTGGAGCGGATTTGCAGCCGTAGGTGGTGGCGCCGCTGTCGGCGCCTGGCTGCGCTGGGGGCTCGGTATTGCGCTCAACCCGCTTTTCCCGACGCTGCCGATGGGAACGCTCACCGCCAACCTCATGGGCGGTCTGCTGATGGGCTTCGCCATGGAACTGCTGACCCGCCACGCCGTGCTCCCAGCCGAAGCCCGACTTCTCGTGACGACGGGATTTCTCGGCGGCCTGACGACCTTCTCGACGTTTTCCGCTGAGGTTGTCACCTTGCTCGCGCGCCGCGAATACTTGTGGGGATCGATCGCCGTCGGTGCGCACGTCGTCGGCTCACTGGCGATGACCATCCTCGGCATCGCGCTTATCCGGGCGCTCTACGCATGGGGGACATCATGAAGGGCACCATCCTGCGCTTCTACGTCCACGAAAACAGAACGCACCGGCACATTGCGTTGTTCGAATGGCTGCTCGAACAGGCCAAGAAGCTCGGCATCCACGGTGGGTCGGCGTTTCGTTCGATCGCGGGCTTCGGGCGTCACGGCATCCTGCACGAGGAACACTTCTTCGAGCTCTCGGCCGACATGACCGTCGTCATCGAGTTCGTCGTCACTGAGCAAGAGGCGGAGAAGCTGCTCGCGCTGCTGCGCAGCGAACGGGTGAGCATCTTCTACACCCGGGTGGAAGGGGAGTACGGCGTGGTCGAGGGTGATCGCTAGTCCGCGGGACAGAACAAGATGACCGATATCTACGCGCTTGCTGCGCTCTGGCTGGGACTCGCGCTGACCGCGACGCTGCTGTCGATCTGGCTGCGTATCGCCACAGCGATGTCGGAAATCGTGGTCGGCACGGTAGCGCAACTGGCGATCGGCGCGTTGGTCGGTGGTGCTGCGCTCGGCACCGACCAGTCATGGGTCAAGTTCCTGGCGAGCACCGGCGCGATCCTGCTCACGTTTCTCGCCGGCGCCGAGCTCGATCCGGCAGTGCTTCGAGCGAGCTGGAAGGAAACGAGCGCGATCGGCCTCGTCGCGTTCTTCGCGCCGTTTCTCGGCTGCGCTGCGGCAGCGCATTGGCTGCTTCACTGGACCGTCGATGCGAGCTGGCTCGCCGGCATCGCTCTGTCGACGACTTCGGTGGCCGTCGTCTACGCCGTGATGCTGGAATTCGGGCTCAACAAGACCCACTACGGGAAAACCGTGCTCGCCGCGTGCTTCATCAATGATCTGGCGACGGTCATCGCACTCGGCTTGATGTTCTCGCCGTTCACGTACCGCACGTTCATATTCGTTGCAGCAAGCGTCGCCGCTTTCGCGGTATTGCCATGGGTTACGCCTCGCTTTTTCAGCCGCTTCGGCAATCGGCCGTCCGAGCTCGAAGCCAAATTCCTGCTGCTCTGCTTGTTCGGCCTGGGCGCGCTGGCGGCGTGGGCGGACAGTGAGGCAGTGCTGCCCGCCTACGTCATGGGCATGGTGCTGGCGGGCACGGTGGGCAAGGACCACGCCCTGGTGCGCCGCCTCCGCACCGTCACCTTCGGCCTGCTGACGCCGTTCTACTTCATCCGTGCCGGCTCGTTCGTTTCGGTGCCTGCGCTCATCGCGGCGCCACTCGCGTTCTTCATTTTGCTCGCCGCGAAGATGGTCACCAAGTTCATCGGGGTGTACCCCTTCACGCGCGTGTTCGGATCGCAGCGGAGGGAAGGTCTGTACACGACCATGCTGATGTCGACCGGCCTCACCTTCGGCAGCATCTCCGCCCTGTTCGGGTTGAGCCACGGGATCGTCACTCAGGATCAGTACTCGTTCCTGATCGCAGCGGTGATCGGCAGCGCCGTCGTCCCGACGCTGATTGCCAACGCCTTTTTCCTGCCGCATCATCTGATCGAACGGAGCGACTCCGACGCCACCGCGCCTGCCAGCAGAACGAGCACGACGACGATCGTGCGTTGAGGGCGTCACCCATGACACGGAGCAAAGAAAATGGCTCATGCCATACGCATTCACCAGACCGGCGGTCCCGAAGTCATGCAGTGGGAGGACGTGAGCGTCGGCAATCCCGGTCCCGGCGAGGCTCGAGTACGCCACACCGCGGTCGGGCTCAATTACATCGACACCTACCACCGAAGCGGACTCTACAAGGTTCCACTGCCGACTGGCATCGGCAGCGAGGCGGCGGGCGTGGTTGAGGCGGTGGGACCCGGTGTGACCGATGTGAAGGTCGGTGATCGCGTCGCGTACAGCGGCGGGCCGATCGGAGCCTATTGCGAAGCGCGGCTCATGCCTGTCGATCGACTGGTGAAGCTGCCCGACGGAATCTCCGACCGGGTTGCCGCGACGCTGATGCTAAAGGGGCTGACCGTGCAGTACCTGCTGCGACAGACCTATCCGCTCAAGTCCGGCGAGACGATCCTTCTGCACGCAGCCGCCGGCGGCATCGGGCTCATCGCCTGCCAGTGGGCACGCGCGCTGGGCGTGACCGTGATCGGCACGGTCGGCTCCGACGACAAGGCAGCGCTCGCCAAGGCGAACGGGTGCACGCACACCATCGTCTACACCCGCGAGAACTTTGTCGAGCGCGTGAAAGAGCTCACCGGCGGCAAAGGCGTGCCGGTGGTCTACGATGCTGTGGGCAAGGACACCTTTCCGGCATCGCTGGACTGCCTGAGTCCGCGCGGGCTGTTCGTATCCTTCGGCAACGCTTCGGGAGCCATACCGCTTTTCGACATCCTGCTGCTTTCGCAAAAGGGCTCGCTGTACGTGACGCGGCCGACTCTGTACACCTACGCGGCCAAGCGCGCGGATCTGCTGAAGATGGCCGACGAGATGTTTTCGATGGTGCTCGCCGGCAAGATCAAGAACGACGCACGGCAGACCTATGCGCTCAAGGACGCGGCGCAGGCGCACCGCGACCTGCAGTCGCGCAAGACCACCGGCTCGACGGTCCTTCTGCCGTAGCCCGGGTAGAGCCCGCAGGGCGAAACCCGGGGTAACCGCGTCATTACCGTTGCCGCCCTGGGTTTCGCGCTCCGCGCTCAACCTAGGCTACATCGGCGAGCGCGCGGCGTTGACGAGCCGCCTCGCGGCGGGCGCGAGCTCCGATGCGGTGAGGCCCACGGGACCTACGCCGCCAGCGACGAGCGCGTCGGCCGCCGCGCCGTGAAGGCACACGCCCACGCGAGCCGCTTCTTTCGCGCTCAGTCCTTGAGCGAGCAATGCACCGAGCATCCCCGCGAGAATGTCGCCGGTGCCGCCGCTGGCGAGCCCCGGATTACCGCTGGCATTGATCGCCCAGGTTCCGTCGGGGAAAGCCACCACGCTGCCCACGCCTTTGAGGACGACCGCGGCGTTGAGCTTCACGGCGAGCGACAGCGCCGCACCCAGCCGGTCGGATTGGATCGCCGCGGCGGTGGAGCCTGCGAGTCTCGCGGCTTCCGCAGGGTGGGGAGTCATCACGGTGGGCGCCTTTCGCGATGCCACCGTGGCAGCGAGCGCCGCATCGCGCGCGATGAGCGTCAGCGCGTCGGCGTCGATCACCAAAGGCAACGACGTGGCGAGCGCGCGGCGAAGGCGCTGCTCGCCGCGTTCATTGGTTCCGAGCCCCGGCCCAACGATGATCGCATCGGGGCCGTCCTCGATCACGCGGTCGGCGCCGCGCAGCATCAATTCGGGTTGCTCGAAGTCGATCGCCGGCGGCGCGCTTGCAGCGAGTCCGACCCAGACTTTGCCCGCACCGAGGTAGAGCGCCCCGCGACCGGCGAGCAGAGCCGCGCCCACCATGCCGTCGCTGCCGCCCACGATCGCCAGCGTGCCGAAGCTGCCCTTGTGAACGTTCTTTCGCGCGCGCCTTAAGGGTTCCGCCAGCCTGGATGCGAGCGACTCCCACCGCAGACGCTCGCCCCGAGGCGGAGCCAAGCTCGGCGCGTCGAGCTCGAGCGCGTGGACGCTGAGCGCGCCGCAGTAATCCGGACCGTCGGCGGTCAGCAGTCCCGGCTTGAGCGCGATGAAGGTCGCCGTCGCCGCGGCACGGACCGTCGGCGCATGGGCTACGCCCGTGTCGGCATCGAGCCCGCTGGGAACGTCCAGGCCGAGAATCGGCACACCCGCGTCATTGGCCCGCATGATCCATTTGGCATACTCGCCTTCGACGGATCGTGTGAGTCCGATCCCGAACAAGCCGTCGACGATGACTCCCCAATCGCTTCGTTCCGGCCAGTCGGCCACCGTCGTGCCGCCGCTCGAGAGCCAGCCGCGAAGCGCAGCGGCTGCATCGGCGGACAACTTCGCCGCGTCGCCACGGAAGGCAACCATCACATCGAAGAACCACGACTTGAGCCATCGCGCGACGACGAATGCGTCGCCACCGTTGTTCCCCGGTCCGGCGAGCACCAGCACGTGCGCCGGACGTCCTGCAAGTAGCTCGCGCGCGACACCCGCGGCTGCGAGGCCGGCTCGCTCCATGAGCGGCGCTCCCGCTGCTTGGGCTTCGACCGCGCGCAATTCCGCGACGCGGTAGATTGAATCGGGCTGCATTCGGCGATTATAGGGCCTGACCCTTACCGACCCGAGATGCCCGGAGGGAAATGGACATCCGGCGGGCCAATCGCTACACTAGCCCCACAAGCCGGCGCCGCTGCAGCCGCTGCGCCGACTCGGGCACGCCGGTAAGCTTGCCCCCCGAGAGGCGGCCGGATGCCGCGGGTATTCTCCGATTCTTTCAATGGGAGGTTTCGATGAAGTGGTTCCCTAGGGTACTGCTGGGTCTGATTGCGCTTGTCGTTGCCGCCACCGCCCCAGCGCAGGATGGCACGCTGAAGAAGATCAAGGACACCGGGACGATCACCATCGGCCACCGCGACGCCTCGATCCCCTTCTCGTACTACGACGACCAGCAGAAGCCCGTGGGCTACGCGCTCGACCTCTGCATGAGGATCGTCGATGCGGTGAAGAAAGAGCTGAAGATGCCGGATCTCAAGGTGAACTACCAGCTCGTCACGTCGGCGAACCGCATCCCGCTGATGGCGAATGGCACCATCGATCTCGAGTGCGGATCGACGACGAACAATCTCGAGCGCGAGAAGCAGGTCTCGTTCACGATCACGCACTTCGTGACGGCCAATCGCTGGGCGTCGAAGAAGTCCTCGAACGCGAAAACACTCGCCGACCTCAAGGGCAAGACGATCGTCTCGACCGCGGGTACCACCAACATCAAGCAGATCACCGAGATCAATACTGCGCAGAACCTCGGCATGAACATCATCTCGGCCAACGGCCACCCCGAGGCCTTCCAGATGGTGGAGACGGGACGGGCGGTTGCCTTCGTGATGGACGACATCCTGCTTTACAGCCTCGTCGCGCAGGCGCGCAGTCCCGGCGACTACGAGATCTCCAAGGATGCGCTCTCGGTCGAGCCGTACGGGATCATGCTGCGCAAGGATGATCCAGCGTTCAAGAAGGTGGTCGACGCGGCGATGACAGAGACCTACAAGTCCGGGGCGATCAATGCGATCTACGATAAGTGGTTCCTGAAGCCTGTGCCGCCCAAAGGCCTCAACCTCAACGTGCCGATGAGCGACCAGTTCAAGAAGGTCGTTGCGAATCCCACCGACTCCGGTGATCCGGCCGCCTACAAGTAGCCGGTGAGAGAACGCACGGGGCGCACGATGGGCCCCGTGACGCCTCGTCGGGAGGCGAGCCTTGAGATATAACTGGAACTGGGCAATTCTCTTCGCGCAGGAGCCGGGCGGAACTGGCACCTGGCTGCATTACCTCCTGGTCGGGCTCGTGTGGACGCTCGCCACTGCGCTCGCCGCGTGGGTGATCGCTCTCGCGATCGGCGCGGCCGTCGGAACGCTGCGCACGACGACGATGCCGTGGGTGGTGCGGATCGGCAATGCCTACGTCGAGATTTTCCGGAACGTCCCGCTCATCGTGCAGATGTTCCTCTGGTTCTTCGTGTTTCCGGAGTTCCTTCCGACGGGCCTCGGCGATGCGATCAAGCAGATGCCGCCGCCGTGGGGATCCTACATTCCCGCGGTGCTGTGCCTGGGCATCTTCACTTCGGTGCGGGTCGCCGAGCAGGTGCGGGCAGGCATCCAGTCGCTCCCTCGCGGGCAGCGCATGGCGGGAACCGCGATGGGGCTGACCCAATACCAGACCTATCGCTACGTGATCCTGCCGCAAGCATTCCGGATCATCCTGCCGCCGCTCACGTCGGAGTTCATGAACATCATCAAGAACTCCTCGGTGGCGCTGACGATCGGGCTGCTCGAGCTCACCGGCCGCGCCCGCGCGATGCAGGAACTCACCTTCCAGGTCTTCGAGGCTTTCGCCGCGGCCACCGTGATCTATCTGCTGACCAACCTCGTGGTCGTGCTCGGAATGCGCGCGCTCGAGCACAAAGTGCGCGTGCCGGGCCTGATCGCGGCAGGTGGCGCGCCGCAGGCGGGGCACTGAGGGCGCGCGATGGAAGGCTTCGATTGGAACGTCATCCAGCGTTCGCTCCCTTATCTGTTCCTGGAAGGCATGCGCTTTACCGTGACGCTCACGGTGCTTGCGATGGCGGGAGGCATCATCTTCGGCACGCTGCTGGCGATGATGAGGCTGTCGAGCTTCAAGCCAGTCTCGCTGCCTGCCGGCGCGTACGTGGACCTGATGCGCTCGATCCCGTTAGTGCTGGTTATCTTCTGGTTCTATTTTCTGGTGCCGTACATCGGCGCGTGGATCACCGGCGCGGACCGCCCGATCCAGGTGGGCGCGTTCTACTCGGCGCTGGTCACCTTCACGATGTTCGAGGCGGCGTATTACTGCGAAATCATGCGCGCGGGCATCCAGTCGATTCCGCGCGGGCAGGTGTGGTCGGGCTACGCCCTGGGCTTGAACTACTGGCAAACGATGGGTTACGTCGTGTTGCCGCAGGCGTTCCGCAACATGATCCCGGTGCTGCTCACGCAGACGATCATTCTTTTCCAGGATACGTCGCTCGTGTACGTGATATCCGCCACGGACTTCCTCGGCGCCGCAGCCAAGATCGCCAATCGCGACTACCGACTCGTGGAGATGTACACGTTCGCGGCGGTGGTCTACTTCGTCATTTCGTTTGGCCTGTCGTATCTCGTGAAGAGGCTCCAGTTTAAGATTGCAGTGATCCGTTAGCCCGAAATCCCATGATCTCGATCAAGAACGTCAGCAAGTGGTACGGAAGCTTCCAGGTGCTTACCGACAACACCACCGAAGTCGCAAAGGGGGAAGTAGTGGTGGTGTGCGGGCCTTCGGGTAGCGGCAAGTCCACGCTCATCAAGTGCGTGAACGGCCTCGAGCCCTTCCAGAAGGGCCAGATCACCGTCGAGGGCATCTCGGTAGGCGATCCGAAGACCGACCTGCCGAAGCTGCGCTCGCGCGTGGGCATGGTGTTCCAGCACTTCGAGCTGTTTCCGCATATGACGGTCTCGCAGAACCTCACTCTGGCGCAGGTCAAGGTGCTCGGCCGCGGTATGAAAGAGGCGGCCGAACGCGGCATAAAGCTGCTCGACCGTGTCGGGCTGATCGCGCACAAGGACAAGTTCCCGGGGCAGCTCTCGGGCGGACAGCAGCAGCGGGTCGCGATCGCGCGCGCGCTATCGATGGATCCCATCTGCATGCTCTTCGACGAGCCGACCTCGGCGCTCGACCCGGAGATGATCAACGAGGTGCTCGACGTCATGGTTCAGCTCGCCAAAGAGGGCATGACCATGATGGTCGTCACCCACGAGATGGGCTTCGCGCGCAAGGTGGCGCACCGGGTCAT
>DASPTZ010000181.1:0-22599 GCA_035623155.1 Casimicrobiaceae bacterium
CGACAGCGTCGCCGCGTACTACAACGAAGTGTCGTACGGCCAGCAGCTGCTCAACATCACCGTGGCCTGCTCGACGACTGTTCCGGCAGGGTGCGCGTCCAACACTTCAGTCGGCGGCTGGTTGCTTTCAGGCTCGTCCACCCCAGCCAGCTGCGACTTCACCACTATGGGCAACCTCGCCGATCAGGCCGCGACAGCCGCAGGCTACAACATTGCCAACTACAACAATCGCTTCTACGTCATCCCCTACAACGGCGCATGCGGCTGGGCGGGGCTCGCCTACATCGGCGCTCCCTATCAGGCGTGGAGTAATGGCTACAACGCCCTGTGGGTCTACGGGCACGAGCTGGGGCACAACTTTACGCTGTGGCATGCGGGTGGCGTCAACTGCAGCCCACAGGTCCTCGGCGGCACCTGCAGCGTGTCCGAGTACGGCGATCGGTTCGACATCATGGGCAACAATTCGCTGGCGGGCCAGCAGATGCACTTCAATGCTGCCCAGAAGGCCGCTCTGAACTGGATCCCTGGCAGCTCGGTGAAGACCCACTCCTCGGGCACAGTCACCTACACGCTCTCCCCGCTCGAATCCCCCGGTCAGTCCACGTATGCGGTGAAGATTCCCGTCGCGGCGGACACCAACCGAACCTATTGGATCGAGTACCGCCAGCCGATCGGCTTCGACAGCGGGCTTGCTTTCTACCCCAATAACGGGGCGCAGATCCGGGTGGCTAGCCCATTCGACTACCCTTGCAGTGGCTGCGGTGGGGATGACACGGAGCTGCTCGACATGACTCCGGGAAGCTCTGGGGGCTTCTACGACGCTACGCTGGTCGCCGGGCAAACCTATACGGACAGTAGCTACGGCGTCAACGTGACGGTCAACAGCGCGACGGCAAGTGCGCTAACGGTCACTGTAGCGATGAGCGGCGGCACCGCGACCACGACCACACTGGCGAGTTCGGTGAACCCGTCCGTGGTCGGCGCCAGCGTTAGCTTCACCGCCACCGTCACCGGCTCGGCGCCCACCGGCACCGTCGCCTTCAGCGACGGCGCCACAACGATCAGCGGCTGCTCCGCCGTAGCGCTCCCCGCCGGCAGCGCCAACAGCAAGACCGCCACCTGCAGCATCAGCAGCCTCAGCGCCGGCAGCCACAGCATCGTCGCTTCCTATAGCGGCGACGCCACCAACAATAGCTCGGCGAGCTCGGTACTCGCGCAGGTGGTCAAAGCCAGCAGCACGACGGCGCTTGCCAGCTCGCTCAACCCCTCCACCGTTGGCAGGAGCGTTAGCTTCACCGCCACCGTCACCGGCTCGGTGCCCACCGGCACCGTCGCCTTCAGCGACGGCGGCACAACGATCAGCGGCTGCTCCGCCGTAGCGCTCCCCGCCGGCAGCGCCAACAGCAAGACCGCTACCTGCAGCACCAGCAGCCTCAGCGCCGGCAGCCACAGCATCGTCGCCTCCTATAGCGGCGACGCCGCCAACAGCGCCTCGACGAGCGCGACGCTCTCCCAAGTCGTCAACAACCTGACGGTAAGTACCACCAGCATAGCCAGCTCGCTCAACCCCTCCACCGTTGGCACGAGCGTTAGCTTCACCGCCACCGTCACCGGTTCGGCGCCCACCGGCACCGTCGCCTTCAGCGACGGCGGCACAACGATCAGCGGCTGCTCCGCCGTAGCGCTCCCCGCCGGCAGCGCCAACAGCAAGACCGCCACCTGCAGCACCAGCAGCCTCAGCGCCGGCAGCCACAGCATCGTCGCTTCCTATAGCGGCGACGCCGCCAACAACGCCTCGACG
Organism: Casimicrobiaceae bacterium; assembly: GCA_035623155.1. Taxonomy (GTDB): domain Bacteria; phylum Pseudomonadota; class Gammaproteobacteria; order Burkholderiales; family Casimicrobiaceae; genus PALSA-1003. The sequence continues at coordinate 1,802 of DASPTZ010000181.1, forward strand.
AGCGCGACGCTCTCCCAAGTCGTCAATGGCCCAAACGCGGCGATGCCGGGTGCCGCCACGGTCGTCGGCAACCCCTATGGCGCGCTGAACGTCCAGTCAGGCACCTTGAACGGCAGCACCCTTTCCAATCTGCAAAACAATGCGGTCATTCAGTTGGGCAATACGCCGGGAGGTAACGGTTCCTTCGCGGAGTTGGACTTTCAGGGCTTCAATCTCGCGACGGGATATACGCTAACCATTCAATCCGGCGCGCCTGGCCAGACGGTAGTGCTTAGTGATGTCGGTGGCACGATGAGTGCGATCGGGGGCAGCTTGCAGACACAAGGAGGAAATGGAGCCCCACCACCCATGCTCCAGTTTGGCAATCCGAGTGGCATCACGATCTCTCCCACGGGGACAATCAGCGCACCATCGGGCCTGACGCTGGACACATTTGCGAGCAACTCGGTCGCGGGGCAGCCACTCGTCAATCAGGGAGCAGTCGACGGCGGGGGAGGGTTGAGTTTGCTTGCGCCAAGCCTCAACGGCAGTGGCGCATATAGGGGAGACTCGATCCTCATCGGCACGTCCGGCAACGCCAACAATCCGGTCAACGGTGCACACTTCCTGTCTAATGGGTTGCAACTCTATCCGAGCACCGGCACCGACGTTACGTTGACTCTCAATGACTACGGTCAGGCACCGCAAGTTATCAACCTCATGGTAAACGGCAACGCCTCGGTGCAGATGCCGTCGGCGTGGCCGACCGGATCCAGCCTGCCTCCCAACAACCTGCCGATCCTTCCCCCGAATAGCCGACCCACCGGCGCTGCAGAACCGGCGTACGGCGGCGGCAGCATTATCGTGCAGGCGACGGGCAACATGAGCCTGTCGGGGGGGGCGTCGAACGACTTCGTCTTCCCAGGCGGCATCGTCCTAAAAGCTTCTGGCACGCTGGATCTGAACGGCGTCGTCCTCAATCAGGGCTGGACCACTACTGGCAAGACCTTCCAAGGGGTGTATCTGGAGTCGCCCAACATCGTAAGCTCCGCCGGCAATATCCAGGTTTACAGCAACAATCTCAACTGGATCAACTTTAGTACCTTGCCGCACGCGCCGGTCATGACGTGGACGCTAACTCAGCAGAGCGATGGGAGTGCTAGCTACGTTTCCGCCGACAGCTTCGCGCCGCACCTCAATACCTACTCGACGCTCATCAATGCTGCGGCAGCTGGCCAATGCTGGGTATGTCTGGTCAACACCCAGCCAGTGAACATGCATTGACTCGGACCTCCGGAACGATGCCTCGACATGTCGACAGCGGGCAAGTTAGGATCGCCGCCGGTGGGTGGGACTCAACGCACCTTCCCGATTCGAGGAAATTAACCCCATGAGCGCATGGGCGCCGGAGCGCACGCTAAATTATTACAATGTCGCATCGATAGGCCAACGACGATGCCCACGCCGACCCTAGCGCGACCGATCCGGTTGTTCTTGACATGTGCTTGGGTCCCTTACACCATCTTTCACAGCCCCTCTCTCGGAGGGCAAGGCATGCGTAGCGCGGTTAGGGTTCCGGCAGCCGCATCGTGCCTATTCGTCACTTCAGCCTCACAACGACAACCGCTTACGTAGAAGTTCACGACAATCAGGTCGTGGCTCACGCAAATTGTGGCATCAGCCTCGGCATCGGACACGATAACGAGGCCTATTCGAACTGAGTCATATCGTCGGGTCAAATCGCTGACGGTAGTTGGCATGATGGTTGGAACGGCGCCACCTGGGTCGTCTTGGCCACCGTCAGCGGCAATAATCTGGTGAAGCGCACTGTTACTTTTTTGCCCCACACCACCGATCGCATTCGCATCTACGTCACCAATGCCCTCGGCCTCTACTCCCACCTCGTTGAAATCGAGGCCTGGGGGTACTGACCGGTTCGGTGTCGCGAATTTGCGTGAACTACGTCGCCTCCAAGGAGAGAAGCGCAGCTCGAAGGCAGCTGTCCGCGGCCAGGAATTACAATTCGGGCGAGATGAACTTTGCCAACGGACCTCTACAGGCACGCGACCATGCCACCGCATCCAGCGATGGTGATCCACGCACCGGATTGCATGCGTTGGCACACGCAGATCCATCAGTTGCACTTTGGCTGTGTCACCTCGACCGACCATTGGAAGGAGTCGATGAGTCGACTGGGCGCTTATCGACTGAAGATCGCGCCCGCGCCGCGCGCTTCGGCACCGAAGCGCTGCGACAGCGTTGGATCGCCGGCAGGGCGACGCTCCGAGCGCTGCTCGGGCAGCAGCTCAACATCGACCCGGCTGCCGTGCCGCTTCGTCGCGGCGTTCGCGGCAGGCCCGAGCTCGACATGCCCGACGCTCCCGATTTTAATGTGTCCCATACCGGCAGCGTCGCCTTGATCGGCATCGGCGTCGCGTTGCCGCCAGGCGAGCGCATCGGGGTGGACATCGAGCGCGCCGACCGCAAGGTGAACGCCGATGGACTCGCCCGCAGAGTCCTTACTCAGCGCGAGCGCGATGCGCTTGCGCCCCTCGATGCCAACGCGCGGCGGCAGCGCTTCCTTCGGCTGTGGACGTGCAAGGAGGCGATGAGCAAGGCGACCGGCGATGCGCTCTCTGCGCCGTTCCGCCGGATCGACGTCGCGCTCGGCGACGCGATCAAACTCAATGACGGGCCGCCTCCTTATATTCCCGAGCGCTGGCGGCTGCTGGCGGTCGCGGTGCCAGATGAGTTCATCGCGACCGTTGCAGTGTGGCGAAGCGAGTAGCCCCCGGGAAGGAATCGATCGCCCTCACCTCTGCCCCTCTCCCGCGGGAAGAGGGGTCGCCTCCGCCGCCGGCTTCTTGAGCTTCCACTTGTTCTGCACCCACAACCAGTCCGCCGGGCTCGCGCGGATGTCGCGCTCGAGGCTTTGCACGTAGCGCTCGACGATGATGGCATCGGCATCCGAGTCGTATGGCGGCTGCGCGAGGACCGTGAGCTGCACCGAGTAGTACCCGCGCCGGAGCCGGCGCATGGTGACGTAAAGCACCTTTGCGTCGAGGAACTGCGCGATCTTCCCCGCACCCTTGAAGAAAGCGGCGTCCCGGCCGAGGAAGCGGGTCCATTGCCTCGGATCGTTCTTCTGCTTCGGCGTCTGGTCGGCGATGAGCGCGTAGGCGCGGGGCTGCCCGGCGCGGCTCATCAGGTCGAAGATGAATTCCTCGCGCGGGATCAGCCGGCTGCCGAAGCGGGTGCGCGCCTCGCGCAAGAACGCATCGACCCAGGCGACGCGCTGCTGCTGGTAGACGATGTCAATGGGGATTCCGAAGCGCACCCCGGCGGCGAGAGACAGCCACTCCCAGTTGCCGTAGTGCGCCGCCAGCAATACGACGGATTGATTCGCGGCGACGCACTCATCGACGAGCCCCGGGTTTTCGAAGCCAACACGCTTGCTTAGTGCCTCGGCGCTGGCGCCGAAGCCCCAGAAGGCCTCGACCAGCGTATCGGCGAGATTGCGGAACGCATCGCGAACGATGCGTGCGCGCGCGGCGGGATCCTTGTCGGGGAACGCCTCGGCGACGTCGGCCTGCGCCTGGTCGCGGCGCCACCTGAGAAGGCGAAACGCGACGAAGTACATGAGCCACGCCCACGGGTAGAGCAGTGGCAGCGGGATGCGGCTAAGCGCCTTGACGACGAGCTGCACCGCGTCACGCAACCGTGACCAGACGGCCGAGCGTCGCCGGGTCGCGCAGGAGCTCCCCGCTCCCGCCGCGATGCACGACCCGGCCGCGATCGAGCACGATCACCTGCTGCGTCAACTCCAGCGCGAGGCGCGCGTGCTGCTCGACGAGGATGACACCGAACTCGCCGGCGCGCGCGATCGCCAGCATCTGCTGCTCGCCGAGCACCACGGAATCGCCGTACCCGGCAACGAGACCTTCGGCGGCGAGCAGTTCAGCCAAGCTGCGCCTCGCCGAGATAGACCTCGCGCACCCGCGGGTCGCCGGAGATTTCCTCGGGGGTGCCCTCGGTGAGCACGGTGCCGCCGACCAGCACGGTGATCCGCTCGGCGAACCTGAACACGAGGTTCATGTCGTGCTCGATGAACACGATCGTCACCTCCCGCGGCAGCGCCGCGATGACGCCGAACAGCTCGGCGCTCTCCGCCGAGGGAATGCCGGCCGCAGGCTCGTCGAGCAGGAGCACCCGGGGTTGGCTGGCGAGCGCCAGAGCGATCTCGAGCAGGCGCTGCTTTCCGTAGGGCAGCGCACGAGTCTGCGTTCCCGCGTCGCGACCGAGGTTGAGCCGCGCAAGAAGATCCGCCGCTTCGGCGATGGCGGCGCGCTCGGCGGCGACGGTGCGCCACCACACCCCGCCGCGCCTTTCCCGCTCGCAGCAGGCGAGCACAACCGACTCGAGCACGCTCAATCCCGGAAACAGCGTGTTGATCTGAAATGTGCGCGTCATGCCGCGCCTCACTCGCGCGTGCTGCGGCAGCGTGGTCACCTTCTCCTCGCCCAGATAGACCTCACCGCTACTCGGCCGCAGGGAGCCGGTGAGCAGATTGATGAAGGTCGTCTTGCCCGCCCCGTTGGGCCCGATCAGTGCGTGACGAGCGCCCGCTGCGAACGAGAGGCTCACGTCGGCGTTGGCCCTGATCGCGCCGAACGACTTGCTCAAGCCCTCGGTGCGAAGCGCCGCGCTCACGTCTTGCGCCTCGTCAGACGGCCGCGCAGCGCGATCAAGCCTCCCATCAGGCCACCGCGCGCGAACAGCACGATCACGACCAGCAGCAAACCCAGCCAGAACTGCCAGTACACGGGATTGAGGTTCGACAGGTAGTCCTGCAGCAGCATGAACACCGCAGCGCCGATGAGCGCTCCATACAGATAACCCGCGCCGCCCAGAATGAGCATGATCATCAGATCCGCCGAGCGGGGAAAGCCGAGGGTGTCGATGCCCACGAACTGGGTGGTCTGCGCCAGCAGCGCCCCGGCGACGCCGGCGATCCCCGCGCCGACGGCGTACACGGCGACGAGCTTGCGCGGCACCGAAGCGCCTATCGCCGGCATGCGCCGCTCGCCTTCGCGTATTCCGCGCAGCGACAACCCGAAGGGCGAGCGCACCAGCGTTCGCGCGAAGCAGAACACCACGAACAGAACGGCCAGGCTGTACAGATATGCTGTCCTGCCGTCCAGGCCGAAGGAGAACACGCCGAAAAGCTTTTTCATCTCGACGCCGGACAACCCATCCACACCGCCGGTAAGCCACGAGGCCTGGTTGGCCACTTCGTAGAGCATGAGACCGATGCCCAGCGTCACCATCAGGCGGGTGAGATCGTGACCGCGCACGACCAAAAAGCTGGTCGCGAGCCCCGCCAAGGTGGCTACCACGGCCGCCAGCAGCAGCCCCGTGAACGGCTCGCCCCAGCCGTGCTTCGCCAGCAGTCCTGCCGCATACGCGCCCAGCCCGAAGAACGCAGCGTGGCCGAGCGAAATGATGCGGGCATAACCCAGGATCAGGTCGAGCGAGAGCGCGAACAGGGCAGTGATGAGGATCTGGCTACCCAGCGTCAGGTACTTCGGGAAGAGGAAGAAGGCGGCGATGGGGATCAGCCAGAAGGCGATCTCCAGCTTGCTCCAGCGCTGGGTCGGCAAGACGTTCACAGGCGTTTCGCCACCGCTTGCGCTCATGTCCGCCGCCCCACCAGGCCGTTCGGAAACAGAAGCAGCATCGCCACCATCGCGACGTAAATCACGAATGCGCCGACCTGAGGCACGTAATACTTGCCGGCCACATCGAAGATGCCAAGCATCAGCGCCGCGAACAGCGGTCCCTTGAAGGTCCCGGCGCCGCCGACCGCGACGACCAGCAGGAAGTACACCATGTACTTGAGGGGGAAAGTCGGGTCGAGGCCGAGCACGTCGATGCCCAGCCCGCCGCCCAGGCCCGCAAGCCCGGACCCCAGCGCGAAGGTCAGAGTGAACACGCGATAGACGTTGACGCCCAAGCCGGCGGCGGCCTGCTGGTTGTCGACGGAGGCGCGGATCTCCGCGCCGAAGCGCGTGCGCTCGACCAGCCAGGTGAGCGCCAGCGTGAGGATGAGGACCACCGCGATCAGGAACATGCGGTAGGCGCCCAGGTCGAGCCCCAGCACGTGGACCTGCCCCCGCAGGAATGCCGGGAGCTCAACCGGCTGCTGCTGCGGCCCGAAGAAGTACGTCGTCGCCGCGATCGACATGAACACCAGGCCGATGGAAAAGAGCACCTGATCCAAGTGGGCGGCGCGATACAGCCGGCGATACAGGGCGCGCTCGAGCACGACGCCTGCGGCCGCCGCGACCACGAAGGCGATCGGCAGCGACGCGAGAAACGGCACGCCGAGCCGTGTCATGACGACGACGCTCGCATAGCCGCCGACCATCGCGAACGCGCCGTGCGCGAGGTTGACGAAGTTCATCAGGCCCATCGTCACCGACAGGCCGATGCTGATGATGAACAGCAGGCTGCCGTAGGCAACGCCGTCGAACAGGACTCCGATGAAGTTGCCCAGCATCGAGTGGGCCAGGTCAGGCGTTCATGCGGGCGTGCAGGCGTTGTCCCTCACCCGCGCTGCCGCGCACCCCCCTCCCGCCGGGAGAGGGCTGGGGTGAGGGAAGGCCACTGTTCAATGATCGGCCCAGTTCGTCTGCAAGGACTCAGGTTCCCGGATCCTTGACGTTATCGATCTTGTCGAACTCGATCGACCAGTAGTGGCCGTCCTTCATCTCGACCTTGCGGATGTACACGGTCTGCACCACGTCGCGCGTCGCCGGATCGATGGTCATCTGCCCTCGTGGGCTGGTCCACGACATGCCCTTCATCGCCTCGACCAGCTTCTCGCCGTCGGTGTTGCCGCCGGTCTTCTTCACAGCCTCGTAGATCAGGTTCATGCCGTCGTAGCCGCCGACCGACATGAAGTTGGGTCGCATGCCGTTGTTCGCCTCCATGAACGCCTCGACGTAAGCCTTGTTCTCTGGCGAGGGATGCGCGGCGGAATAATGGAACGAAGTCACCACGCCCAATGCTGGCGCGCCGATCGCGTCGAGAATATCGTCGTCGACGACGTCGCCGGTGCCGATCAGCTTGATGCCCGCCGCGGCGAGGCCGCGCTCGGCGAACTGCTTCATCACTGCGGTCCCCTGCCCGGACGGCACGAATATGAACAGTGCGTCGGGCTTGGCGTCCTTGGCGCGCTGCAGGAACGGCGCAAAGTCCGGATTCTGCAGCGGCGTGCGAATGCTTTCGACGATGGTGCCGCCGCCTTCGCTGAAGCGCTTGACGAAAGCCTTCTCCGCGTCCTGCCCCGGACCGTAGTCGGTGACCATGGTAACCACGCGCTTGATGTTGTTCTTGAGCGCCCATTCGGCGATCGGCGCTGTCGCCTGTGGCAGCGTAAAGCTCGTGCGCACGATGAACGGCGAGCGCGTTGGGATGATCGAGGTCGCCGCGGACATGATGACCATCGGCACCTTCGCCTCGGTGGCTACCGGCGCCACCGCCATCGCCAGCGGCGTCAGCCCGAAACCGGCTAGAATGTTGACCTTGTCCTGCACGACGAGCTCCTGGGCGATTCGCTTGGTCGCGTCCGGCGCGCCCGCGTCGTCCTTGACGATCAACTCAACCTTGCGTCCCGCGACGGTGTCGCCGTTGCGTGCGATATACAGCCGCGCCGCCGCCTCGACCTGGCGCCCGGTCGACGCGAAAGGTCCCGTCAGCGGCAGGATCAACCCGATCTTGAGCGGGTCGGCTGCCCAGGCGAATGGCGACGCGGACGCTGCTGCTGCAGCAAACGCAAGGCTTGCCAGAAAATGGCGCCGCGAGGCGACGAGTCGACTGCTCATGGTCATCCTCCCTGGATGGGTCATAGTTGGAATGGCCTCATCTTGACGTAGCTTGGCGCGGCTGCTCCGGCACGGCGGTTAATCATAGCGTACTCCGGGCTCATACCGGGTCGCTCGTCGCTCGACTGCGCCATCACGAACCGCCAGCGCGCTTGACAACCCCCTCGTGGTCGGTCATCAATGGCATCGTAACCGAACTCGAAGGAGGATCGTCGATGTCCGCCCGCTCGAAGCCGCCTTTCCGCGCCGACCACGTAGGCAGCTTTCTCCGCCCGCCCGAGCTGCTCGATGCGCGCGAGCGGCGCCGGAAGGGCGAGATCTCGCGCGAAGCGCTGCGGGCAGTCGAGGACACCGCGATCCGCGACATCGTGCGTTTCCAGGAGGACTTGGGGCTCACCGGAATCACCGACGGCGAGTTCAGGCGCACCTACTTCCACGTCGACTTCCTCGAGCAGCTCGCAGGAGTCGAAACCAAGGGCGGCATCTCGCTTCACTTCCACAGCGCCAAGGGCGACGTGGATTTCGCGCCCCCGGTGATGCACGTCACCGGGCCGGTGCGCCATGTCAAACCCATCCAGGTCGACGACTTCAGGTTTCTGCAGTCGGTCACGCGCCGCACGCCCAAGGTAACGATTCCGTCGCCGACCATGCTGCATTTCCGTGGCGGCCGCGAGGCGATCAGCCGCGAAGCCTACCCCGACCTCGAGAAGTTCTTCGCCGATGTCGCCGCAGCCTACCGCGCCGAGATCAGGGCGCTGGCCGAGGCGGGTTGCCGCTATCTACAGCTCGACGACACCAACCTTGCCTACCTTTGCGACGAGAAGATGCGCGAGGGGGCACGGCAGCGCGGCGACGATCCCAACGAGCTGCCGCGGCGCTATGCGCGGCTCATCAACGCCGCGATCGCCGGCCATTCGCCGGAAATGACCATTTGCGTGCACCTGTGCCGCGGCAACTTCAAGAGCGCGTGGGTCGCCGAGGGCGGCTACGAGCCGGTCGCCGAAGTGCTGTTCAACGACCTCAAGGTCGACGGATATTTCCTGGAGTACGACGATGCGCGATCGGGCGATTTCGCTCCGCTGCGCTTCGTGCCCAGGGGCAAGATCGTCGTGCTAGGGCTGGTGACCACCAAGCTCGACCAGCTCGAATCCAGGGACATGCTCAAGCGCAAGATCGACGAGGCGGCGAAGCTCATGCCGCTCGACCAGCTCTGCCTCTCCCCACAATGCGGCTTTTCCAGCACGGTGCACGGCAACGTGATCGCACGCGAGGCGCAGGCGGCGAAGCTGCGACTGGTGGTCGAGACCGCACGAGAAGTCTGGGAAGCGTAACCCGCGGCTCTCTTCACTCCGAAGAGGGACTCGTCGCCCCAGGTGCTTGCTTTCACCCCGTCTCCCCTAGGAGTGGGGCACCTAAACCCGAACCAGGCCGGAGTTACTGCTTTCCAGGATCCTTCTGATCGGGGAACTTGTCGAACTCCACGTTGTACAGGCCGCCGCCCACCTTTTCCACCTTGCGGATGTACACGGTCTGCACGACATCCCTCGTCTCAGGATCGATCATGATCGGACCGCGCGGACTCGTGAGCTTCATCCCTTTCAGTGCGGCGATGAGTTTGTCGGCGTCGGTCGACCCGTTGGTCTTCTTGAGCGCCTCGTAGATCGCGGCCATACCGTCGTAGCCAGCAGCGGCCATGAAGTTCGGCCGCAGCTTGTCGCCGTTGACCTCGGCATAGGCTCTCTTGAAGGCGTCGTTTTCCGGGGAAGAGTGCGCCGCCGAGTAGTGGAAACTGGTGATCAAGCCCAGCGTCGGGTCCCCCATCTGCTGCAGCACGCCGTCGTCGGTGATGTCACCGGTGGCGATCAGCTTGATCCCGGCCTGCGCAAGCCCGCGCTCGTCGTACCCTTTCATGAAGGCGATCCCCTGCTCGCCCGCCGGCAGGAACAGGAACACTGCCTCCGGCTTGGCGTCCTTCACCCGCTGGATGAAGGGGCCGAAGTCAGGGTTCTGCAGCGGCGTGTGGATGCTGCCGACGATCTCTCCGCCGGCCGCCTTGAACGCCGTTGTGAACTCCTTCTCCGCGTCGAGCCCCGGACCATAGTCGGCCACCACCGTGTACACCTTCCTGATCCCGTTCTTCGCCGCCCACACCGCCATCGGCTGAGTCACCTGTGGCAACGTCATCGACACCCGCACGATGTAGGGCGACTTGGTGGTGATGATCGAGGTCGCTGCATTCATGATCACCATCAGCTTCTTCGCCTCCGTGGCTACTGGCGCTACCGCCAGCGCGTTCGGGGTTAGCCCGAAGCCCACCAGGATGTCGACGTTGTCCCGAGTGACCAGCTCCTGTGCCAGGCGCTTGGCCACATCCGGCGATGGCCCGGTGGTGTCCCTCTGCACGATCTCGATCTTCCTGCCTGCGACCGTGTCGCCGTTCAACTTCATATACGCCTTCATGCCACCGAGGATCTGCTGCCCATACTGAGCGAAAGGCCCGGAGAACTCTCCCACCATCCCCAGCTTCACCACGCCTTGCGCGTGGGCAGAGCCCACCATAAGCATCAGGCTCGCGCCAAGTAACGCCAACCTCGCGCGCTTACAGAATTGCATGGAAACTCCCGTAGGTCTGATCATGGAGCGGAATTGTACTCTCGGTAGAAGGCCGAGTTCCAGGCTGCCAGTCGACCAAAGCCGCCGGAGGTGGATATGCGATCCGTTCTGCGCCGCACTCGAGCGCGTGGCGTCGTCGGCGCCACCGACAACAAGCCTTCGGCAGCGTTCATACCACTGCTCCCCCTGCCCTAGTTGCCACGACACCTACGTTCGATGCAGCTCGGGCAGACATCGCGCAATCCAATGCGCGGTCAGCTTCCGTTACACAGAGTTCTGCCGCGACTGCTGCATTCCAGGCGCCTCGGCGGCCGGGGTCGAGGTTTCGGCCACTCAAGCTACAGAGCGAGTCTGGCGACTCGCCGCCGGACCGCGCTCATGTCGTCGCCGCGGATCTCGCGGAGCGCGTAACCCACGAACTCGCCCACCACGTGCTTGCGCCAATAGACGTCGAAATCCGCGTTATCCATCGGCTTGGCTCGAGAGGCGACCATGGCGCCTGCCTCGGCGATGACCTCGTCGGTCAATCGTTTCCCGGCAAGGAAGTCGCCAGCCCGGGTGAGAAACGGGTGTGAGGAAACCGCGCCCAGTGCAATGCGCGCCTCCTCGACGGTGCCGTCGGGAGCCAGCTTCGCTGCCGCTGCGACGCCAAGCACCGGAAAGTCGAAAGCGCCGCGCCGTCGCAACTTCCAGTACGTGCTCTTCCAGGATCGCGCGTCGGGGAGCATCACTTCCGTGAGAATCTCGTCCGGCCGCCGCGTGAGATAGTCGATGCCGTCGTTGCGATACAGGTCTGCGAGCAGCACTTCGCGCTCCCCTGCTCCCGACGCGAGGCGCACCTTCGCGCCGAGCGAGATCAATGCCGGTGCGCAGTCGGTCGACGAAGTCGCCACGCAACGCTTGCTCGCCGTGGCCACCCAGCAGATCTCGCCGTCCTTTTTCATGCAGAAGTCGATCGCCTTTCGCCATTCGTAGTTCTGGTTGTAGTAGCTGCAGCGGGTGTCGAGGCACAGGTTGCCCCCCAGTGTGCCCATGTTGCGCAAGTGCACCGTCGCGACCTGCGACGCCGCCTGCCACAGGCCGCGATACTGCTCGCGCACCATGTCCAGGCGGACGAGCTGCGTCAGGGTGAGCCCGCTACCCAGCGTGAGTCCGTTGCCGTTGCGCGCCTCCTTCATCTCATCGACATGGCGCAGCGACACCAGCGTGCGCGGCACCTGATGGCGACGCTTCATGTTCGGCAACAGATCGGTTCCACCCGCGATCAGCATCGCGTCCGGGCCTTCTGCGGCCAGGATTTTCGCCGCCTCCGGAATCGAGCGCGGCGCCTGGTACCGGAACCACGGCAGGCGCATCACGATGCGGCCACCTCGCTTGGCCGTGTCGACTTCCTTGCGGGCGCCTTGACGGCATTACCGTCGCCACCTTCCCACGGCGGCGGCACGACCATCGGCTCCGGGTACGGCACCTGAGGAAAGCGATCGGGCCCGACGCGCGGTTCCTTTCCCTGTGCTTTCAGCTCCAATGCCTTGAGCACCTTGTCTGGAGTGATCGGCAACTCGTCGATGCGCACGCCAACTGCGTCGTAGATCGCGTTCGCGAGCGCCGGCATGACCGGCAGCAGTGGCCCCTGCCCCACTTCCTTGGCGCCGAATGGACAGCTCGGGTCGGGGTATTCGACGAGGATCGTCTCCACCTCGGGCATGTCGAGCGAAGTGATGCTCTTGTACTCGAGCAGCGACGGCATCTTGTGCACGAGCGCGCTCGACAGCTTGGGCGGCAACCGGCGGAAGACGTGCTCCTCCATCAGCGCTTCTCCGAGGCCCATGTATACGCTGCCCTCGACCTGGCCGCGGGCGAGCACCGGGTTGATGGCGCGTCCGATATCGTGCGCGATCCAGATCTTCGGCACGTCGATCCAGCCGGTGGCCTTGTCGGCCTCGACTTCGATGACGCAGGCGGTATACGAATACGCGGGCGAAGGACCGACCCCGCCGCCCTTGTAGCGCCCCGGAGGTTTCGGTGGTGCGTAGGATCCCACCGCACCCAATGTGCCGTAACTCGCCTCGGCAAGACCGATTGCCTCGCGGAAAGTGATTCCCTTGCTCGCGTCGCCGCCGAGGAACACGCGATTGCCACGGAAAACGACCTGCTCCGGCGTCGCCTGCAATTCCTGTGCGGCGGCGGCAGCGAGCAGCGCGCGCACCCGCTGGGCGGCGTCGATCGCGGCGTTGCCCATCATCACGGTGACGCGGCTCGAATACGAACCGAGGTCGACGGGTGTGATTCCTGTGTCTCCGGTCACGCAGCGCACATCAAAAGGATCGATGCCGAGCACTTCGGCCACGATCGCCGCGAGCACGTCGTCTGAGCCCTGGCCGATTTCGGTCGCGCCGCAGAACACGGTCACCTGGCCGCTGCGGTCGAGCAGCAATTGCACACCCGATTGCGGCAGCTTGTTCCAGTAGATCGGCAAGCCGGCTCCGCACATGTACGCGCCGCACGCCAGGCCGACGCCTCGTCCGTCTGGAAGCTTCCTGTATTTGTTCCTCCAGCCGGATCGGTCCACAACCTGATGGATGCATTCGGCGAGTCCGATGGAGCCGATCTTCAGCCAGTTCGCTGTCAGCGTATTGGGCTTGACGACCATGCCGAGTCTCAGCTCCGCGGGGTCGATGCGCAGCCTTTCCGCGATCTTGTCGAGCTGTATCTCCTGGCCGAAGCGCGGCTGAGGCGTGCCGTGCCCGCGTTTGGGGCCGCAGGGTGGCTTGTTGGTGAAGGTGCGGCACGCCTCGAAGCGGTAGCGCGGCAGCTCGTAGGTGATCGTCTGCAGCACACCGGTGTAGAAGGTGCTGGCGGCGCCGTAGGAACCGTAGCCGCCGCCATCGAGCAGCGTTTGCAAGTGCATGCCGGTGATCTTGCCGTTGTTGTTGACACCGGTGCGGAATTTCATCAGCACCGGATGCCGGCCACGGTGCAGGTAGAAGACTTCTTCGCGCGTGAGGCAGATCTTCACCGGACGCCCGAGCATCAACGCCGCCTTCAGCACCACCGCCTCGTGGTTGCAGATGTCGGTCTTGCCGCCGAAACCGCCGCCGTTGGGACAGGCGATGATGCGGATGTGTGCTTCGGGGATCCCCAGCACTCGCGCCATCTGGCGGTGCACGTAGTGCGGTACCTGGGTGGAGGACCAGAGGGTGAGCTTGCCCTCGCCGTCTACTGCCGCCACCGCGGCATGCTGCTCGATCGGCAGGTGCGTATTGCCCTCGAAGAAGAAGATGTCCTCGAACACGTGATCCGACTTGGCCAGCGCCTCCTCGACGTCGCCGAAGGCGTAGGCCTGGTTGCGGTGGATGTTGCCTTGGTCGTTGTAGTCGTGGATACGGGCCTCGGGGTGGGCGAGGGCTTCTTCCGGCGAGGCGATCGTCTGGAGGGTCTCGTACTTGACGTCGATCAGCTCGAGCGCCTCGCAGGCGGTCTGCTCGTCCCTGGCGATGACGGCGGCGAAGGGATCGCCGACGTAGCGCACGCGCTCGGGTGCCAAGGGGTATTCGTCGAGCGAGACCGGCATGATGCCGAACGTCGTCGGAAAATCCTTGCCGGTCAGGACGAGGTGAACTCCAGGATGCTCCGCAGCCCGCGAGACGTCGATCGAGACGATGCGTGCGTGCGGGTGCGGCGAGCGCAGAAGCTTCGCGTGCAGCATGCGTGGCAGCGCGATGTCATCGGCGAAGAGCGTCTGGCCCGTGACCTTGGCTCGCCCGTCGACGCGCCGGCGCGATTTGCCGATGACGGAGAAACGTTCGCTGTGGCTCATAACACGCGTGGAATCACACTTGCGGTGTTTCCGTCTTCTCGCTGCGCATCCGCCGTGCCGCTTCTTCGATCGACTCGTAGATCTGCTGATAGCCCGTGCAACGGCACAGGTTGCCAGAGATCGCTTCCTTGATGCGCTCGCGGGTAGGGTTCGGCTCCCGCTCGAGGAGCGCCTTGGCGGTCATCAAAATGCCGGGAGTGCAGTAGCCGCACTGGGCGCCGCCCAGGTCGGCGAATGCCGCTTGCAACGGGTGCAGCTCGGGCCCGCGCGCGAGCCCTTCGACCGTCTCGATCGCGCGACCTTCGCATTCCAGCGCGAGCACCAGGCACGAGAGCACCGGCTCGCCGTCCATCAGAACGGCGCAGGCGCCGCACTCGCCCAGCTCGCAGCCGTGCTTGGTGCCTGTGAGGTCGAGATCTTCGCGCAACACCTCGAGCAGCGTCTTGTACGGCGCGAAGGAAACCTCGACGTGTTCGTCGTTTACGCGCAGCCTCATATGCGCGTTGCCCTGAACGCCGATCGTGGACAAGCCGGTGTCGCTCACCCTCCACCTCCGAGTCTTTCAGCACATGATACCCAAGATGCCCTGGGGCAGGCCGTGAACAATCCGTCAGTCAAAGGGCAAGCCCACATAATTCTCGGCAAGCGAAGCGGCCGCGGCGCGCGACGAAACGACGTAGTCCAGCTGCGAACGCTGCAGACGCTGCTGGAATGCGTCGTCGTCCGGGAAGCGGTGCAGCGTCGAGGTCATCCACCAAGAAAAGTGCTCGGCGCGCCACACGCGCTTGAGACACGTCGCCGAATAGGCTTCGAGCAGGTCGCCCCTCCCCGTCTTGAAGAATGCGGTGAGCGCCCGTGCCAGCACGCGCACGTCGGCCACAGCGAGATTCATGCCCTTGGCTCCCGTTGGCGGCACGATGTGAGCGGCGTCGCCGGCCAGATACAGCCTGCCGTGCTGCATCGGCTCGGCGACGAAGCTGCGCATGCCGGTGACGCCCTTTTCCAGCACCGCTCCCTCTTTCAGCCTCCAGCCGTCGGCGCCTTCCAGGCGCGCGCGCAGCTCACGCCAGATCCGGTCGTCGGGCCAGTCGGCGATCTCCTCGTCCGGCTCAACCTGGAGGTAGAGTCGCGTGATCTGCGGGGAGCGCATGCTGTAGAGCGCGAAGCCGCGCTGGTGGTAGGCGTAGATCAGCTCATCGTGCGTCGGCGGTGCCTGGGCGAGGATGCCGAGCCAGGCGAACGGGTACGTCCGCTCGAATACGCGTAGCACGCCCGGGGGGATCGCCTGCCTGCAGATCCCGTGAAAGCCGTCGCAACCGGCGATGGCCTCGCAGGCGACCTCGGTCAGCTCCCCCTTGTCTTGGAACGTGATCAGCGGGGCGCTCGATTCGATGTCGTGAATGGCGACGTCGTCGACTTCGAACAGGATCGCGCCGCCGGCGGCGAGCCTCGCCGCGATTAGGTCCTTGACGACTTCCTGCTGGCCGTAGACGGTGATCGAGCGTCCGCCGGTGAGCGACGGGAAATCGATGCGGTGCCCGGAACCGCCGAAGCGCAGCTCGATGCCCTGATGCCTGAGGCCCTCGCGCCCGAGACGCTCACCCACTCCCGCCTGGTTGAGCACGTCGACGCTGCCCTGCTCGAGGACTCCGGCGCGCACGCGCCGCTCGACGTAGTCGCGGCCGCGGTTCTCGACGACTAGGGACTCGATGCCCTCCAGATGGAGCAGGTGCGAGAGCAACAGTCCGGCCGGGCCTGCGCCCACGATCCCGACCTGGGTGCTCAGCTTCCGCATCCCACCTCTCGCCGTCTTCAGCGCGAGCCCTGCTCCATCTGCGCGAAGACTTCCTCGGCGAGATGGAATGCGTGGTTCGCCGCCGGCACGCCGCAGTAGATCGCCGCTTGCAGGAGCACTTCCTTGATCTCGTCGCGCGTCACACCGTTGTTGAACGCCGCGCGCACGTGCAGCCGGAACTCCTCCGCGCGATTGAGCGCCACCATCATGGCAACCGTGAGCAGGCTACGCGTATGCCGCGGAAGCCCGGGCCGGGTCCAGATCTCGCCCCAGGCGTAGCGAGTGATCAGCTCCTGGAATTCGGTGTTGAAATCGTTGCGGCGGGTCATGGTGCGATCGACGTGCGCGTCACCCAGGACCGCGCGGCGCACCTTCATTCCGGCCTCGTAGCGCTCGCGTTCGTCCATTGCACCTCCTCAATTCGTTAGAAAGTCCGTGACGGCTTTGGTGAACACAGCAGCCGCCTCGACGTTCGAGATGTGCGCTGCGTCGAGCTCGACGTAGCGGGCGCCATCGATGCCCTGCCCCATGCGCTGGCCGTCGGCCGGCGGAGTCGCGAGGTCGTGCGTGCCGGCGATGACCAGCGTTGGCCGCTTGATCCTCGCCAGCGTCTCCCGCAGGTCCATGTCGCGCACCGCAGCGCACGACGCAGCGTAGCCCTCTGCGCTGGTCGCCGTCAGCATGGCGCGCATCCTGGCGACGGCCTCGGGCGAGCGCTGCCTAAACGGCGCCGTGAACCAGCGATCGATCACGGCGTCCGCAACACTCGCCACGCCACCCTTGCGTACGGCGTCGATGCGGGCGTTGTAGACCTCCGGCGAACCGATCTTCGCCGCGGTGTTGCACAGGACCAGCCGATCGATGCGCTCGGGCGCGTTGGCGCCAAGCCACATGCCGACCATCCCGCCCATCGACAGCCCGCAGAAATGCGCGCGTTCGATCTTGAGCGCGTCGAGCAGCGCCACGACGTCGCGCGAGAGCTGTTCCATCGTGTACGGACCCACTGTCACCGCGGACGCGCCGTGGCCGCGGGCGTCGTAGCGGACAACGCGGAAGCGCCGCGTGAGCGCGGGTATCTGTGCATCCCACATCGCCAGGTTGGTGCCCAGCGAGTTGGATAGCATCAGTGCCGGCGCCGCGGCGGCGCCGTCGATGCGGACGTTGAAGCGCCCGCCTCGAATGTGGACCGTCGTCATGGCTTGCCTTCCGCTTGTGCCAGCGCGCGGGCCACGAAGGTCTCGGCCTGTCCCGTGTAGCGGCGCGGATCGAGCAGGCGATCGATCGCGGCTCGCGAGAGATGCGCAGTGACTTTCGCGTCCGCGGCGAGGACTTCGGAGAGGTGCTTCCCCTCGTTCACCGCCCGCTCGCACGCCCGCTCGACCAGCTCGTGCGCCGCCTGGCGCCCGACTTGCCTGCCGAGCTCGACGCTCACCGCCTCGGCGAGATTGAGGCCGCGGGTCGATTCCAGGTTGGTAGCCATTCGCGACGCGTCGACGCGCAGTCCCTCGATGGTTGCAACGGTTTGCGCCAGGGCTCCCGCGGTCAGGGTGCAGATTTCCGGAAGCGTGTCCCATTCTGCGTGCCAGCCGCCCAAGCCCCGCTCGTGCTCCTGCACCATGGCGCCGAGCATCGTCGACACCAGCGCGGGAACGCGCACCGCCGCCGCCAGCACGATCGCCGAGGCGACCGGGTTGCGCTTGTGAGGCATGGTCGACGAGCCGCCGCGCCCCGGCGCCGACGGCTCGGTGGCTTCGCCGACCTCGGTCTGCGCCAGCAATGAAACGTCGCGCGCGATCTTGCCCAGCGTGCCGACGACGAGGCCGAGCGTGGTTGCCACTTCGGCGAAGCGATCGCGCTGCGCGTGCCACGGCAGCTCGGGCAAAGCGAGCTCAAGCTCGTTGGCGAGCGCCGCAGCGGTCGCTTCAGCGTGCTCGCCCAGCGCGGCCAGCGTTCCCACCGCGCCACCGAACTGCAACGCCAGCACGCGCTCGCGCGTCTGGGCCAGACGCGCACGATGACGCTCGATCGCCGACAGCCATCCTGCCGCCTTGAGCCCGAAGGTCACCGGCGGGCCCTGCTGCAGCCAGGTTCTGCCGGCCAATGGCGTCGCTGCGTGCGCGCGCGCAAGTGAGGCTAGGGCGCGCGACAACCGCTCGAGGTCGCGGGCGAGGCATTCCAGTGCGCTCCTGAGCTGCAGCACGAGCCCGGTGTCCATCGCGTCCTGGCTGGTCGCGCCCCAGTGCACGTAGCGCGCCGCATCGGGGTCGGCTGCGGCCACCAGCGTCGTAAGCTCCTTCACGAGGGGAATCGCCGGGTTGCCCGCGGGTGCCGCCGCGGCGGCCAACGCCCCCACGTCGAAGGCCTCCGCCCGGCAGCACTCGACGATCGCCCAGACCGCGGAAGCAGGGATCGCGCCGCTCATGCCTTCCGCACGCGCGAGCGCGGCTTCGAAGTCGAGCATGCCCTGCAATCGCCCGTGATCGGAGAACACCGCCCGCATCTCGTCGGTGGTGAACTGACGGTCGAGCAGGCGTTGCGAACGCGTCGCGCTCACGCTCGGGTCCTTCTCCCTCGAGGCACGCTCAGAAATCGAAGAACACCGTTTCGTCCTGGCCCTGCAGCACGATGTTCCACTCGAGCACGCCGGCGCTCGCACGCCGCGCGACCAGCGTCAGACGGCGGTCGGCGGGCACGAGCTTGAGCACGGGATCCTCGGCGTTGGCCGGCTCCTCCGGAAAGTACATCCGGGTCAGAAGATGCTTGAGAATGCCGCGCATGAACACCGTCACCACCAGGTGCGGCGCCTGCAGCGCGCCTCCCGGTCCAGGCACGCGGCCGGGCTTCACGGTGGTGAAGCGAAAGCCGCCGTCTGCCCCGCTCAAGATGCGGCCGAAGCCGCGAAAGCCCGGCTCGACCGGCTTGTTCTGCGGATCTTCGGGACTCGCGTACCTGCCATACGCGTTCGCTTGCCACACCTCGACCACGCTGTCGTTGACTCCCTTGCCGTCGCCGTCGAGCAAGCGCCCCTGGATCGCGATGCGCTCACCGCTCACCGCCTGCCCGGCAAGGTCGTCGACGGAAAGATGCTCGAATCCGATCTTGAGGTACGGTCCTACGGTTTGCGACGGAGTGGTGAGAAGGCTCATGGCGATGTCCGGTTGCGAGTCGTTGGTCCGGTGATGCGTGTGCAGGCCGCTAGCTCCGCGTGGTTTCCATGAGCGTCTGCTCGCGGCCGCGCAGCACGATGTCGAAGCGGAAGGCGAGGGCAAAGTCCGGCGTTGTCCTCTCCCAATCGAAGTTCGATATCAGCCGCTCGCGCGCCTTTTCTTCGGGAACGCTGTTGTACATTGGGTCGAAGGGGATCAGCGGGTCGCCGGGGAAGTACATCTGCGTCACCAGCCGCTGCGCGAGACCGACCCCGAATATGGAGAAGTGCAGATGCGCCGGGCGCCAGGCGTTGTAGTGATTGCGCCACGGGTACGCGCCGGGCTTGATGGTCAGGAAACGATAGTTGCCGTCGGCGTCGGTGAGGACGCGGCCGCCACCGCTGAAATTCGGATCGAGCGGAGCGTTGTGGTCGTCGACCGCGTGGCGGTAGCGACCGGCTGCGTTGGCCTGCCACATCTCGATCAGCGCGTTGGCCACCGGCTTGCTGTTCTCGTCGAGCAGGCGCCCCGAGACGATGATGCGCTCGCCGAGCGGCTCGCCCTCGTGCTGGCGAGTGAGGTCGGCATCTTCGGGCTTGACGTCGTCGAAGCCGAACACCGGCCCCGTGACCTCGGAGAGCGTATGCGGCAGCACCACCAGCGGACGCGTCGGCGAACGCTTGACCGTCGACTTGTACGGCGGATACAGATACTCCGGCTGGCTCCTGAAATAAGGTCGCCTGTAGCCGAGGACCTCGCCGATCGCCAGGTCCTGCTGGCCCAGTTTCGAGGCTCCATTCGCCAGATCACTCATGGCCTGCTCCTCCTCTAGCGTTTCATACGCGTTCGAAAATCGTCGCGATGCCCTGGCCCACGCCGATGCACATGGTGCAAAGCGCGTAGCGGCCGCCGCTGCGCCGCAACTGGTAGATCGCCGTCGTGACCAGCCGCGCTCCGCTCGCCCCCAACGGATGGCCGATGGCGATCGCGCCGCCGTTGGGATTGACGTGCGGCGCGTCGTCGGCGATGCCCTGATCGCGCAGCACGGCGAGCGCCTGCGAGGCGAAGGCTTCGTTCAACTCGATCAAGTCGATGTCGGCGAGCTTGAGCCCTGCCCGAGCCAGCACCTTGCGCATGGCGGGCGCGGGCCCGAAGCCCATGATGCGCGGCGCGACTCCGGCGACGGCGGCGGCGACCACGCGCGCCTTGGGGGTCAAGCCGTGGCGCTTCGCGGCCTCCTCCGACGCGATCAGAACCGCGCAGGCGCCATCGTTCACCCCCGAGGCATTGCCCGGTGTCACTGTTCCCTCGGGCCGCACCACGCCTTTGAGCTTGGCGAGCGCCTCCAGCGTGGTCTCGCGCGGATGCTCGTCCCTCGCCACGAGGACCGGATCGCCCTTCTTCTGGGGGATCGCCACCGGGACGATCTCCTCGGCGAGGCGTCCGGAGGCGATCGCCGCCGCGGCGCGCTGCTGGCTCCGGAGCGCGAACGCGTCCTGGTCTTCCCGCGAAACCTTGAACTCGGAGGCGACATTCTCGGCGGTCTCGGGCATGGAATCGAT
>DASPTZ010000182.1:0-9377 GCA_035623155.1 Casimicrobiaceae bacterium
AGAACGTGCACTTGTCCATCTTGCCGCGCACGCCGAAGGCGCCCGTCTGCAGGAACTGCGGCGCCCCGAAAGGACAAGCGTAGAAGCAGTAGCCACAGCCGATGCAGATGTCCTTGTCGTGCAGAACGACGCCTTCCTCGGTCCGATAGAAGCAGTCGACGGGGCACACCGCCATGCACGGCGCGTCGGAGCAATGCATGCACGCCACCGAGATCGAACGCTCTCCGGGCACGCCGTCGTTGATGGTGACCACGCGCCGCCGGTTTACGCCCCAGGGCACGTCGTTTTCCTGCTTGCAGGCGGTCACGCAGCCGTTGCACTCGATGCAGCGCTCGGCGTCGCAGAGAAATTTCATTCGGGCCATGGTTTTTCCTCCTTGGCTCTCGTCGCGATCAGGCCTTGGCGACCTGGCACAGCGTCGTCTTGGTCTCCTGCATCATGGTCACGCTGTCGTAGCCGTAGGTCGTGGCCGTGTTGACCGCCTCGCCGCGGACTATCGGGTTCGCGCCCTCCGGGTAGTACTCGAGCAGATCCTTGCCCATCCACCAGCCGGAGAAGTGGAAGGGAACGAACGCCGTCCCCGGGCCGACTCGCTCGGTGACCTGCGCTCTGACCTTGATCTGTGCACCGGTCGGAGACTTGACCCACACGTATTCGCCGTCCCGGATGCCGCGGTCGTTGGCATCCTTCGGGTTGATCTCGACGAAGTTCTCCTGCTGCAGCTCGGCGAGCCAGGCGTTGGAGCGCGTCTCCTCGCCGCCGCCTTCGTATTCGACCAGGCGGCCGCTGGTGAGAACGATCGGGAACTTCTCCGCAACCTTGTCCTCGACGTTCTTCTGCTGCACGGACTTGTACAGCGTCGGCAACCGCCAGAACGCCTTCTTGTCGTCGTGCGTCGGGTACTTGGCGACGAGGTCCGGACGCGGCGAATACAGCGGCTCGCGGTGCAGCGGAATACCGTCGGGGAAGTTCCACACGATCGCGCGCGCCTTGGCATTGCCGAACGGATGGTTGCCGTGGTTCTTCATGAACACTCGGATCATTCCGCCTGAGAGATCGGTCTTCCAGTTCTTGCCCTCGGCCGCTTTCTTCTCGTCCTCGGTGAGCTCGTCCCACCAGCCGAGCTTCTTCATGAGCACGTGGTCGAGCTCGGGATAGCCGCTGGTGAGGTCGCCGCCCTTGGGATACGAGCCGTCCTCGGCGAGGAGGTTAACGCCGTCCCGCTCGACCCCGAAGTTGGCGCGGAAGCAGCCTCCGCCCTGCATCATCGGCACCGACGTGTTGTAGAGGTTGGGCGAGCCCGGGTGCTTGAGCTCAGGATTGCCGTAGCACGGCCATGGCAGGCCGTAATAGTCGCCGTCGCAGGGACCACCCTTGGCGCGCAGTGTCTTCACGTCGAAGGTTGCCTGGTTCTTCATGTGTAGCTTCAGGCGCTCCGGCGACTGACCCGTGTAGCCGATGGTCCAGGTCCCCTTGTTGATCTCGCGCAGTATCGACTCCGGCTCGGGCTCCTCCATCTTGTTGGCGTCCGGCTTGACGATCTTGTAGTTCTTGGTCAATTCCTTGTCGAAGCCGAATTTCTTGGCGAACGCCAGCATGATCGCCTGATCGGTCTGCGAGTCGAACATCGGGCTGATCACCCGCTCGCGCCATTGGATCGAGCGGTTGGACGCCGTGCAGGAGCCCGAGGTCTCGAACTGCGTGCACGCCGGCAGCAGGTACACGCCGTCTTTGCGCACCATCGCCGCCATCGCCGCGGTCGCCGACGGATAGGGATCGATGACGACCAGCATGTCGAGTTTCTTCATCGCCTCGACCATTTCCTTGCCGCGCGACTGGCTGTTGGGCGCATGGCCCCAGTAGACCTGCGCCCGAAGGTTCGGGCCCTGATCGATCAGGTCGTTCTTCTCCAGCACGCCGTCGATCCAGCGCGACACGGTCATGCCGGGCTTTTCCATCATGCCTTCGGCGTACTGCTTCTTGATCCACTCGTAGTCCACTCCCCACACCGCAGCCCAGTGTTTCCAGGCGCCGGCTGCGACGCCGTAGTAGCCGGGGAGCGAATCGGGGTTCGGACCGACGTCGGTCGCGCCCTGCACGTTGTCGTGGCCGCGGAAGATGTTGGTCCCGCCGCCCGACACGCCCACGTTGCCGAGCGCGAGCTGCAGGATGCACGAGGCCCGCACGATCGCGTTGCCGATGGTGTGCTGCGTCTGACCCATGCACCAGACGATGGTCGACGGCCTGTTCTTGGCCATCATCTCGGCAACCTTGTAGACCTGCGCCTCGGGAACGCCGCACACATCCTGAACCTTGTCCGGCGTCCATTTGGTCATCACTTCTTCCTTGACCTTGTCCATGCCGTAGACGCGGTCGTGGATGTACTGCGGGTCCTCCCAGCCGTTCTTGAAGATGTGGTAGAGCATGCCGAACAGGAACGGGATGTCGGTGCCGGACCGTATCCGAACGTATTCGTCGGCCTTCGCGGCGGTGCGCGTAAAGCGCGGATCGACAACGACCATTCTCGCGCCGGTTTCCTTGGCGTGAAGCATATGCAGCATCGACACCGGATGCGCTTCGGCTGCGTTGGAGCCGATGTACATCGCGCACTTGGTGTTCTGCATGTCGTTGTAGGAATTGGTCATCGCTCCGTAGCCCCATGTGTTGGCTACGCCGGCGACCGTCGTCGAGTGGCAGATGCGCGCCTGGTGATCGCAGTTGTTGGTGCCGAAGAACGAGACGAACTTGCGAAGCAGATAAGACTGCTCGTTGCTGTGCTTGGAGCTGCCGACCCAGAACACGGCGTCGGGCCCCGACTCCTTGCGTATCGCAAGCAGCTTGCCGCAAACCTCGTCGAGCGCCTGATCCCAGGTCATCGACTGCCACTTGCCATTGACGAGCTTCATCGGCGTCTTCAGCCGGTGCGAGTTCTCGTGCATGCCGTGCTCGCGCACCGACGCGCCCTTGGCGCAGTGCGCGCCCAGGTTCAGCGGCGAGTCGAACACCGGCTCCTGGCGCACCCACACGCCGTTCTCGACGACGGCGTCGATCGAGCAGCCCACCGAGCAATGGGTGCACACCGTGCGCTTGGTCTCGACCTTGGCAGCGCTCTCCGCAGCGGCGCCGGCCCTGCCGATGAGCTCAAACGGGAGTTGGCTGGCGAACGCCCCGGTCCCTGCGACGAGGCCCGAGCGCTTCAGAAACGTCCGCCGGTCCATCGTCAGGAGTTTGGCTCCCGCGAGGCGGCGGAGACGTGGACGAGCTGCGGGGGCGCGATCCTGTGCGCCGTTTGCCGTTTTGGTGAGCAGCATGATCCGTCCTCCTCCTACGAAACCGTTGTTAGAGCTACTGCGCGGCCCGATCGCCTTGGCGCATCCTCGCTCGCCCCCCGCCGTACCACCGCGCACTGTCTCGGGGCTCGCTGCGAGGCTTCGCTGCGGGCGGAGCAGGTCTCTGCGCGCGCGCTCGGGCCTGCTCGTGACGCTTTTCCAAACGGTTTCTCACATTTTCACCGTCTGGTCTTGCGACGTCATAGCTTCGCCGACTCGTAATAACGCCGGACGTGCTCTGTCATCTGGTAACCGCTGCCGTCCGCGTCGGGCTCGCGCGCTTCGCCAGGTGCGACCATGCTTCCCGAGATCTTGCGCGCTGCGACAGCAGCCGCGCCGGCACCGCCGACGCCCAATGTCAGCAGAAAACCGCGGCGCTGCAGATTGGCATTGCGGAAAGATTTGTTTCCCGGCGTGACCGGGTTGTGACCATCGTTACGCTGCGTCGAGCGCATAGTCTCCTCCGCGCAAAAAAACTCGTGACTTTACGGTCGTGTCGACTCAACTATTCAATGGCGAACGCGTCACGTTCGAGCGCCATGAAAGATTCCGTGAATTGTGCAACCCGCCGGTAGTAATTGGCAACGGGTTTCGCGATTATTGCGCTGCAACACGCGAAAACCCAAGTGGCAACATTGTTTTCGAAAAACTGGCGCTGCCTGCCCACGTCGCACGGTTGCGCCTGGCCGCTTCCGGTGATGAGCAGGCGCATGGTTTCGCAGACCGCTGCGAGGTGATCCTCGAACATGCTGGCGCCGGGTTGGCGGGCCAGCCCGAGCTGGTCGAGGGCCTCGCGTACATCCACCAGCAGCGCATTGCCGCCGGACGCTTTGACGTAGGCCGACCCGTGCAGGCTGATCTCGCTCTGCCCGACGCCGACGAAAAGCTCCTGGTATTCGTCGTCGGCAGCATTCGGGTCCATGACCGAGCTGGCGGCGATGAGCGCCGTCCAATCGCGGGCGAGAGTGGTTTCGCGTTCCCTTTGGTCGATGGCGAGGTCGTCGGCCGAAGCAATGGCCGCGAGCAGCGCCGCGTCGGGAGCTGCGCTGTACAACCTCGACAGCAGCGCATAAAGATCGGCCCGCGCCTGGTCCTCGGGTGCGATAACGTGGGTGAACACGACGGGCGCGGCCTGCATTCCCGGGGATCCCGCCGGAGCGCGGCTCATTGCCCGCCCGGCGCCTTGGCGCGGATGTCGCCAGTGTCGGCCGTGGGACGAAGCTCCTTGTCCATCATGTCGAGGACGCGGCAGTCGGCGCACATCTTGAGGCGATCCAGCGCGCCGGGCGCAGCGAACATCGAGTGGCCGGAGAGCTTCGAGAGCATGTTGCCGATCATTCTCTCGGTGCCCAGAGGCTTGCCGCAGCGGATGCAAAGGAAGATGCTGCCCTCGTTCAGCACGCGCGGCCGCTTCGCTTCGGCAGAAAGCGCGAGCCGCGGCTCAAGCGCTATGGCGTGCTCCGGGCAGGTCGCCGCGCAGATTCCGCACTGCACGCACTGGCTCTCGATGAAGCGAAGCTGCGGGAGCTCCGATTGCGGATGGTCGAGAATCGCGCCCTCGGGGCAGGAACCGACGCAGGCCAGGCACAGGGTGCAGGCGTCGCGGTCGACGCTGATCGTTCCGAACGGGGCTCCCTGAGGCAGCGCGATTTCCGTCACGGGCGTCGGGGCATGGGCGAGCAGGTGCTCGATCGCCAGCGCGAGCGTCGTTCGCTTGTCGGTGCTCCAGCGGAAGGTCGCCGGGAGGCGCACCGCGAGCGCGTGGGCCAGAGGCCAGACTCCGGCCTCCAGCGCTGCGCTATCGGCTCCGCGAACCAGGCGCAGGTGCTCGCCCTGGTAGCCGAGTGCCTGGACGATGGTTTCGGCGAAGCGCATCTGAAGCGCGACGGCCTCGGGATACTGCGGCGCTTCTTCGCCGGTAGCGAGCACGACCGCTTCGCTCGCCCCGTAGGCGAGGGCCCCCAGCCAGACATCGATGCCGCAAGAAGCCATGTGCTGCAGCTCCACGGGAATCACCCGCGCGGGAAGCCCTCGGCCGCGCCGCCCCAGACGCTCGATGAGCGCGCGTCCGGCCGCGTCATGGAACAGCAGGCAGGCGTCGCGGCCGCCTGCGGCGCGATACGTCGCGAGCAGGGTTTGGATGCGCACGCCCAGGTCGGGCACGGCCGGATAGCCGTAGCTGAGCGCTCCTGAAGGGCACACCGTCGCGCAGGCTCCGCAGCCCATGCACAGGTGCGGCTCGACGCGGATGTGGTCGCCGTCCGCCGCGATCGCCGCCGTCGAGCAGACGTCGATGCACAAGTTGCAGCCGGGTTGTTTGGAACGGCTGTGGGCGCAGATGGACGCCTTGTAGTTGAAGAATTTCGGCTTCTCGAACTCGCCCACCGCGAGCGCGATCTCGGCGATGGCGGCTGCCTGCGCGACTGGATCGGGCCCGGGACGCCAGTAGCCCTGCGGCGGCTGGTGCATGCGCAAGTGCGCCTCGCGGCCCAGATCGAGCACCAGGTCGAAGCGTTCGCCGCGCGCGGCGTCGCGCCGGTCGAAATCGATGGCTCCGACCGCGCCGCAAGCCGAGACGCATCGTCGATGGTCCTTGCAGCGGTCGAGATCGATCTGATAGCTCCAGTCGATCGCCTGCTCGGGGCAAACCTTGATGCACGCGTTGCAGCGCGTGCACAGGTCCATGTCGATCGGATTTTCCTGCGTCCAGGCGACCTCGAAAGCGCCCAGCCACCCCGAGACGCGGTCGAGGCGCCCGCTGTAGATCGGATAGGTGCGCTGCTGAGGCAACTCCGTTCCGGCGGCGCGCCCGGTCACGAGCACGGTGACCGCGAGTTGCTCGCAAAGCCGGCTCGCCCAGGCAAGCGCGGCGTCGGCAGGACCGGCGATCAATAGCTGCCCCTCGGACTTGAACGCAACGCGCGGGACCGGGTCCGGCTCGGGCAGCGCAGCCGCCGCGAGCAGCGCCGCGATCTTCGGCGTGGCCGCGCGCGCCTCAACCGACCAACCCGCGGTCTCGCGAATGTTGACGAAGCGGATCGTCTGGGTCTTCCCCGCCTCCTCGGCGACGTCGCCGAACAAGCGTTGCTCCTGGGTGCAGGCCACGATCAAGTCGCCTGCGGCGTGATCGGCAAAAGCAGCGAGCTCCTTCTGGCAAAGCTGACTGTGCAGCGGCAGCGGCCCGGCAAGCTCGAGCGCGCGCGCGAGGGCCCGCTCGTCGAGCGGCATGGTGCGATTGCAGTTGCACAGGTGCAGCGTCTTGTCGCGAACGCTCATGAGCCTTGGGTTGAATCCTCAGGCGGCTTGCTCGGTAGGGCTGCGTCCGGCTCCGGCAACGCGGGCGCCTCGGCAGCAGGTGACGCTCCGTCGTGCGCCGCGGCAGCGGACGCCGCGACCGGTGCGTCGACCAGGTGTCCCTCCGGAGTAAGCATCGTGGGCGGGGGATCGAAGATGGCGCGGGCGTGCGCGAGCTGCTTCAGCATGCTGTCGGGAATCGGATCGGCCTTGGTGTAGTCGTCGATATAGGTGTCGAGGCCGTCCATCACGTTGAAGCGCGGATCGCGGAAGAGCTGCTTGAGCGCGGCGCGCCGCACCGCTGCGTCGACGTTCGGCTGCATGAAGAGCGTGAAGTCCGAGTCGATGGTGAGCGATTCGATCGGCGGCAGTGCGGGCTCCTCTGCGGCCCGGGGCAATGCCGGCACCCCGGCGGCCGGGACCGCTGGCGCTGCCGGCGCATTCGGTAGCGACTCGGCGCGCGCCGCATCGAGCTTGCGCTGCGCCCAGCGCCGCAGCGAGAAGCGCTCGGTCGCCTTGCTCGCGTCGGAATCGCGCGTCATCGATCCGGCTTGGCTCGAGGCACCACGTCGCCGTCGCGTTCGTAGAGCTCGTTGCGACGCACCTTGCGCCGCGGCTCGGGGCGATAGTGCTCGGCGACGAAAGGCTGCATCCATGCCAGAATCGCGGGGTGCAATGCAACGGCGTCGACTTGCTCGCCGCCATCGAGGAATCTGCCTGCCTCGTTGTAGCTTACCGTCACGAGGTGCGCTCGCAGCTTGAGCTCGGGATCGGCGCCAGAACCGCCCTCCTCCATGCGGCACATCACGAACGCCTTGGGCTCCGGGGAGCTGATGTTGAGGTAGTAGCCCTCGGCTTCGCTGCGCGTGAGCTCGATGGCGAGTCCGCGACAGCGCCAGCGCGCAACATTGCCGTCATCCGCCAGGCGCTCGCACGCGGTTTGACCGTGATCGTCGGCGGGCTCGACCGTGGCAATCCGCCACTGCTCACTCACCCAGCGATTGGTGAGCGGCGCGCGCTCGATCGTGACGGCGACGGGAAACCGCAAGGGCGGCATGGCCATTACCAAACTTCGCGCAGATGGGTGAGGGCCGATCTGCGCCGCAAATCTCCGCTCCATCCAGATCCCGCGCCGAAGGCGCGCTCGAAGTTCCCCTCGCCCGCGTTCGCGGGAGAGGGGATAGGGGTGAGGGCGCTCTTGCGGGAGAGGGGCGAGGGTGGGGGCAAGCAGATAACCATGTGCGGCCGATCATACTACTGGGCCTGCGAGGCGTCTGCTAACATCACTACTCCCACTCGGGTTTCCTATTCCCCATGCCCAAGGTCATCCCGCTGGCCGACGCGCGCAGGCCGACGCCCCCTCCGATGGCGGCGCCCCACGTCGAGCCAACCGGCCTGCTCGCCGATACGCGCGGGCGCATGCTGCGCGACCTGCGCGTTTCGGTAACCGACCGCTGCAATTTCCGCTGCATCTACTGCATGCCCAAGGACGTCTTCGGGCGCGACTATCCGTTCCTGCCGCACGCGGACCTGCTGAGCTTCGAGGAGATCACACGCCTCGCGCGCATCTTCAAGGCCCACGGCGTAGAAAAGATCCGCCTCACCGGCGGCGAGCCGCTCCTTCGCAGGAACCTGGAGCGCCTCGTGGCGATGCTCGCCGGCATCGACGGCCTCGATCTCACGCTGACGACCAACGGCTCGGCGCTGGCCGCGAAGGCCGGTGAGCTCAAGGCAGCGGGGTTGAAGAGAATCACGGTGAGCCTCGATTCGCTCGACGACACCACATTCCGGGCGATGAACGACGTCGACTTTCCTGTGGCGAGGGTTCTCACCGGCATCGATGCTGCCGCTCGCGCGGGCCTCGCCCCGGTGAAGGTGAACATGGTGGTCAAGCGAGACGTCAACGAGCACGAGATCCTGCCCATGGCGCGGCGCTTCAAGGGCAGCGGGCACATCCTGCGCTTCATCGAATACATGGACGTCGGTCACACCAACGGCTGGCGCATGGACGACGTCGTTCCGTCGGCGGAGGTGATCCGCACCATCGGCCGCGAGTTCCCCATCGAGCCGATCGATGCGAATTACCCCGGAGAAGTCGCCGAGCGCTGGCGTTATGTCGACGGCAGCGGAGAGATCGGCGTCATCTCGTCGGTCACGCAGGCCTTCTGCCGCGATTGCACTCGGGCACGACTTGCCACCGACGGCAAGCTCTATACCTGCCTGTTCGCGACGACCGGCTACGATCTGCGCGCGATGCTGCGCGGGGGCAGGAGCGACGCGGAGATCGGCAGCTACATCGCCGCGATCTGGCTACAGCGCGCCGACCGCTATTCGGAGATTCGCTCGGAGAACACGGTCGCGCTGCCGAAGATCGAGATGAGCTATATCGGCGGCTGAGGTGCGGGTCGGCTCGGGATCTGTGCGCGCATTCCCTCACCCCTCTCTCGCTGGGAGAGGGTAATTTCCTGAGCGCCTTCGGCGCGTATATCGGATTGAACGCCCCCAACACGCCCTATCGGCCCGTGCTTACCGACGCCGCGCGCCCGGCCACTTTCGGCGTCAAGGCGGTCGACGAAACGGGGACGACCCGCGACACGCCTATCGCCGGCGAACATCCGCTGACGCTCTACGTCGACAAGCGCGAGATCCTCACGCTGATGACGCTGGGCGCGGCGCCCGAGGCGCTGGCGATCGGGTACCTCCGGAACCAGCGCCTGCTCGACCGGATCGAGGAAATCGTCTCGGTGCAGGTCG
>DASPTZ010000183.1:0-27354 GCA_035623155.1 Casimicrobiaceae bacterium
TCGAGGCGCAGGCCGAAGGCTCGGTTGCCTTTGGTCTCACGGCAACGCTCTACGGCGAGATGACCGTCGAGAATGGACGCATCAAGCAGCAGAACTTCGACACCTACGAGATCATGCGGCTGGCGGAAATGCCAAAGGTCGAGACGGTGCTCGTTCCCACCTTCGATTTCTGGGGAGGAGTCGGCGAGCCGACGATCGGGGTTGTCGCGCCAGCGGTGCTGAACGCGATCTGCGCGGCGACCGGCAAGCCGGTGCGCAGCCTGCCGCTGAAGAACATCAGTCTCGTCTAGCGAGTGGCTGCGCCCGCCGCTCTGCGTCAGCGAGGCGCTGGCGTTATAGCGGTGTTGCCGGCGCATCGGTCGCCCCACGATAGACGCAGTCTCGGAGGTGCACGGTGCGCAGTACTCCGATCATCGTTACTGCCGTTCTGGTCTCGTTCTTTGCGTTCCTGTTCGTCCACGCATCGAGCGCGCCAAGACCGTTGAGCTCGCCCGCGCCGCTCGATACAGCTCGCCACCTAGCGGCCGAGGAAGCGAAGATTCGCCAAATGCTGATCGATCCGGAAAGCGCCAGGTTCCGCAACGATTTCGTGTCGCGCAAGGACGGGGAACCGGTGGTCTGCGGTGAGATCAACTATAAGAACAGCCTCGGCGGGTACATCGGCTACCAGCGGTTCATCTGGGGACGGGACGTCCAGCTGTTCGGCATCGAGACCGACGCCGACGAGATGGCGCGTCAATGGGAGGCGCGGTGCGCGACCATGAGCTGCGACGCGTCGGGTGGGCGATGAGCACGACATTGCTGCCGGCTGTGCCGCCGCCCGCTTCGGAGCGGTCGGAAAGCGTGGTCTCGGTCCCATTCTCGCTTTTCGAGGGCGATCTGCTCAATCGCATCTACGTGCAGCTCGGACTCGGCACGCATCGCCGCTTCTATCTGCTCCGACGCTCCATCGTCATGGTCCTCCTGACCTGGGTGCCCGTCGCCATCCTGGCGTGGCGCCAGCACCTCTACGAACTGGCGCTGAGCCCGATCAACTACTTCGCCGACTTCGCGGCGTACGTCCAGTTTCTCGTGGCACTGCCCTTGTTCATCGCCGCCGAGCGCATCGTCGACGTGAGCACGCGCGAGGCGGCGGAAGAGTTCATCCGCTGCGGCGTGATCCACCCCGACGACATCCCGCGAGTGGAGGAGATCCATGCGATCGTTGAGCGCGCGCGCAAGACGTGGTGGTCGGATGCCGCGTGCGTCTTGTTTGCCTATGTGTTTTCGTTCGCGATCCTGGTGCCCGAGTTCGGCGACAATCCGCTGCCGAGCTGGCACGCGCAGGGCGACGTGCATGCGCGCTCGCTCACAGCAGCCGGCGTTTGGGAGTTTTTCATCGCGCTGCCGCTGCTCAACTACACCTGGTTGCGCTTCATCTGGAAGATACTGATCTGGTGCTACTACCTGTACCGGATCACGCGGCTGAAGCTGGAGCTGTACTCCACGCATCCCGACCTCACCGGTGGCCTCGGCTTCATCAGCGAGACCCAGGGCCGCTTCGCGGTTTTTATCTTGGCCTACGGGTTGAGCAACATCGCGGCCACAGTCGGCTACGAAATCGTCGTGCTCGACTACGATCTTTCGATCATGCCGGTGTGGGGGCCGCTGGTAGGTTTCACCATCGGCGCACCGCTGCTGTTCACGCTGCCGCTGTTCATGTTTACCAAGCAGCTGTTTCGCACCAAGAGGCGCGCGCTGGCTGCGTATCGCGCGCGTATTTCCGAGCAGAGTCGCCGCGCCGAGAGCTATTGGCAGGACAGCGGCAAGCCCCATTCCGCCCAGGAGGAGATACGGGAGCTTACCGAGCTCACGACGCTCGGAACGCTGTTCCAGCGCATCGAACGCATGCGAGTCGTGCCTTTCGACTTGCGCTCCTTCGGGCAGCTCGTCGGGTCGACCCTGGGTTCGATTGCGACGCTGCTTCCGCTTCTGCACGCGAAAGGGGAGTTTGCCGGCTTCGTCGAGATGATCGGCAAGCTGTTCGGCCACATGAGCGGCGGAGAGTAGGACGTTGCATGGCCAGGCGTCTCGCGGGGCATCGAATTTCCTCATCTGCGCGCCGCGTCCGCCTGCCGCGCCAGGTCGGTTGCAATCGACGCCCTGTTCCGACTCTTGATTCGGCTGCGGAGTTCGATTTCGCCCGCGGCCTCTCTCGCGGCCTTTTCCCCCGCGGCGCCTACCAGTCGTTGCTGGTCAGCCAACAAGGCTGTGGCTCGCGCCTCGTCGTTGAATCCGGAGGCTGTGGAGGGCAGAAGATAGGCCCGACCCCATTCGGATTGCTTGCGCGACAGCGCGTCGAAGTGATCGCGCGCGAAAGCGTAAGCGAGCTGGGTATGTTCTGGGAACTTGCCCAGCATCGGCGGCAGCCACGATGCAATTTCGGGCGGCAGCGTGTCTTCGAGCGACAGCGCAAGGAGACGCCGCGCCAGGTGTGAATCTTCGACGTTGCCGAGCGCCGACAGGTACAACTGGCGATCCTCCGCACGTTCAGCCGCAGTCAATCGCCGGACCAGTTCAGCGTAGGTGTCGGCATCGGCCTTGCGTGCCACGTTTGCCATGACGGCTGGACGAATCGAAGGCTCGATGCCTGGTCCGCCGTTGCGCTCCGCAGCGAATAGTCGGGCCGACTCGCGCAGCGTCGGCTCGTCACCAAATCGCCCGAGGACCTGGATCAGCTCGTTGCGAAGGTTGAGCGTCACCGCGCTCTCGGATGCCGATGCATTCCAGCCCAATCGGGAGAGCATGGGACCCAATTTGCTCCGCGCATACTTTCGAAGCTCGCGCTGCGCCTGCGTCCCAGCCAGTGCATTATCGAGATCAACGAATGCGTACGCTGCCTGCATGTACAGGACCTGGGACGCGGAGTCGTTAGTCGGTTGCAGCCGACCCGCGAGCGCGAAATAATCGGCGAGCGGGAGTCGTCCCGCCTGGCCCAGCGCCAGCGTATCGGTGAGCAATGCCATCCGTTCCGAGGACGGCAATTCCGGAAACGCGCTTGTCAACCTGCGCAGCTGTTGCTGTGGATACTGCACCCGGAAGAAGCCGGCGGATGAATCAACATACAGCGGAGTTGCAGTGCACGGCGCTACACCGAAGTCGGCCGCACGGTTGGCGAGAAGCAGCCGCGCAGGGGTCGCCGAACCGTTGAACGCCGAGAACGGAATCTTCCACGTCGTCGCATCGTCGATTGCGCCAACCGTGCCGAACCGACGCTGTTCTACAGTCAGCGTCTGCTTGCCTCCGGTGCAGGATACGCTCGCCTGCAGCAATGGGTAACCTTGCTGATCGGTCCAGGATCCGGCGATGGCGCCGATGTCTTCGCCCGACACCTTCGCGAGGTAGAACCAGAGATCGCCCGCCGTGGCATTCGACAGTTTCTGGCCCTCGAAATACGCGTTGAGCCCGCGCCGGAAAAACTCGGGGCCGAGGTATGTCTCCAACATCTCGAGCACTGCGCCGCCCTTGGTGTAGGTGACGCCATCGAAGACGTCGTAAACGGCAGTTTCAACGACCGGGCCAGAGCGGATCGCCCGGGTTGCGGGTCCGGCGTCGCGGCGCATCACCCTTTGCCGCCAAAGAACGTGGTTAAGCGGAACTTGCCAATCCGGATTGAACCGCGCCGCCGCTTTCCGCTCCATCCAAGTGGCGAAGGCTTCGTTGAGCCAGAGTTCGTCCCACGACGCAGCCGTGACCAGGTCGCCGAACCACTGGTGTGCGACTTCGTGTGCAATCACTTCGAAGATGCTCTGTTTGGTCCCGATCGAGCTTCTGGCGGAATCGTAGAGCAGCAGCGATTCGACGTACGAAATCGCGCCCCAGTCTTCCATTGCACCCCAGCGGCCACCGGGGATCGCCAGTTGATCGAGCTTGGGCAGCATGAAGGGAACTCCGAAGTACTCGCGATAGAACGGCAACACCTGCTTGGTCACTTCCATCGCGTAGCGCGCCTCCTCCCTCTTGCCTTTGGCCGTAAGGATGCGCACAGGAACGCCGTCCACGGAATCTTCCAGCGCGTCGAACTGGCCGACGGTGACGCTGACGAGGTAGGAAGCCATCGGCGGTGTGAGTGCAAAGTGCCAGCGGATTGTGTCGCCCTGCACGTCGCGTGTTTGGACCGGCATGTTCGATACGACTTCGTAGACGGCGGGGGCAGTGACACTGATCGCGTAGCTCGCGCGGAACGACGGTTCGTCGAATCCCGGAAAGACCGTGCGCGCGGCGATCGGCTCCATCTGCGTCGCGAGCATCTTCGCCGGCTTGCTCTCGGCCGTGTAGGAGACGCCGTATAGCCCTTGCCCATACACATGCACGACACCGCTGTAGGCGATTCGCAACGTGTAGTTACCTGCTTCGATCGGACGCCCGTCGCCGATTTGCCATTGTCGCTTTGCCTTGTCGTCGGTCACCCTCATCGGTCGAGCGTCGGCACCGCTGGTCAGCGCGACATCCCGTGGAACGAGCTCGAACGCATTCACGACGATCGCATCCACGCTGCGGCGCACCGTGATCGCGATATCGACTACGCCACCGAAGTCAGCTTTGGCCGGATCGAGATCCAGCGCGAGGCGATATTCCGACGGAACCACGTCCTTCGGGAGGATTCCCGGAGTGGCATCGAACAAGAAACGCGGCTGCGCCTGTGCCGGCACCGAGAACAGCGCCACCAATAGCCAGACGGACCAACTACGCCATTCCATGCGTGGCCACTCTCCGAAAGACGCGGCTTCCCGTCATGCCTTCTCTCCAACGTTACGCAGCAGCGACGAAGAAGCCGCGCGGGCATATTCCGGCGCGACACGCACGTCGATCACGGCGAGCGCGCCCGCTCGAACTTCGGCGACGCCGCGTTCGATTGTGGCAGCAAGCTCGTCGAGAGTGCGTACCGGGCCATGGCCGCGGGCGCCCTGGCCCCGGGCGAGTTCCGCCAGGTCCATCGCCGGGTCAGTCATGCGCATGCCTATCCAGCGGTTTTCCACCGGCCGCCCGCGCAAGCGCGCCATGCGTTCCTGGTGCAGCTCATCGTTGAAGAACGATTCGTTGTTGGCGACGATGATCAGCGCCGGTACGCGATAGTGAACGCCTGTCCACAGCGCGGTGAGGCCCATGAGGTAATCGCCGTCGCCGAGCACGGCGACCGGCAGCCTGTCGCTTCCGCGAAGCGCGAGCGCCGCGCCGACCGACATGCCGGGGCCCGAGCCCACGCCGCCGCCGCCATCGAAGCCGATGTAATCGAGCGGATGCGCGAAGCGGCAGAACTCGGCCGGCCAGCCCAGAGGAAGACGGATGTACGAGGGCCGATGCGGCGCGAGCGTCTCGGTCGTGACTCGGGCTACGTCCTCCAGCGGCAGGCGATCGCCGCTCGTGGCGCTCGCCACGCTCCTCGCCTCGGCAGCCTTCGGCTCGAGCCACGCCTTGACCTTGTGCGCGGTCCGTGTCCCGAGCACGGCGAGCAGCGACTCGACCAGCGCGTCGGGTGAGGCGAGCATCGAAATGTCGGTCGGCGGCAGCGCCTGATAGTCCGCGTTCCAGCCGTTGTGGACGTATTGATCGAGCGAGCAGTGGACGATCCTGCCATGGGGCGCGTCGCCGCCGCATGCCTGGCGAAGCGTGCCGCCGAGATCGATCCAGTCGAGGCTAAGGATCACATCGGCGTCGCGGATCGCCTGCGTCGCGTCGCCGCTCACGTACAGGCTCGGCGGGAAAGGATGCAGCGGATGCCTGGTCGGGAAGCTCGCGCCGGTCTTGATGTCGGTGAGCGCAATCGCCCCCACCCGCTCGGCCAGCGCGACGCGCCGCTCGAAATCCGCAGGATCGCGCGACACGCGGCCGATCATCATGAGCGGCCGGCTTGCGCCATCGAGCAGCCGTGCGACATCGCTCACCACTTCCGGCGGAACGACTCCGGACCTCGGCGACGAAAAGCGCTCGACCGTAGGCAAGGCGACCGGCGCGGCCAGCTGCTCTTCCTGGAGCCCCGCGTCGAGGCATACGTACACCGGCCCCTGCGGCGGAGTCATGGCGATGCGATAGCCGCGCAGGATCGCCTCGAGCATCGCGGCCACCGAGCCCGGCTGATCGTCCCACTTGGTGTAGCCGCGCACCAGCGAGCCCAGATCGCGAGACGTGTGAATCCAGTCTACCCATGGACGCCGCTTCACCGCATCGACCGGACCCACCGCGCCCAGCAGCAGCACCGGGATGCGATCGCACCAGGCGTTGAAGATCGCCATGGTCGCGTGCATGAGACCCACGTTCGAGTGCAACGCGACCGCGAGCGGCTTGCCGGTCACGCGCGCGTAGCCGTGGGCGAGCGCGACCGCGCTCTCCTCGTGCACGCAGAGCAGGAGCTCCGGCCGCGTGTTGCCGAGATGGTTGACCAGGCTGTCGTGCAGTCCGCGGAAGCTCGCGCCCGGCGTGAGCGCGATGTAGGGAATATCGAGCGCGCGCAGCAGATCGGCGACGGCGTCGCTGCCCCACTCGGCGACGCCTTGCGTCGCGGTGCCGGACGCAGTGTCGTTCATCGACCGAAGGCGGCGGCGAGCAGCCCCGCGATGCCCAAGCCCAGCGCGGCCAGCGCGTCGCCGGCGATCAAGCCGCCGCCGACCAGCGACGTCGTGCTCATGTCCTCGGGCAGCGCGGCGCCTTCGGTCTTGCGTTTGGGCAGGCTGTTGAACAGGCTTGAGAACGCGCCGCCAGCGGCGAACCACGCCGACGTCGCGAGATTAAGGAAGCCGCCGAACGAAGACGCGTACGGAGAGGGCAGCACCACCGCATCGAGAAGGAAGTCGGTGCTGAACCCGGCGCGGCCGGAGTTCACAAAGCGTTGATACGCCTGTCGCGACTTGATGAGCTTGCGCAGGATCTCGGTGGCGAGACCGATGCCCACGCCGACCCAGATCGCTGTGCGCTGATAAGCTTTGTCCTCGGTAAGGCTGCGCAGCACGCCGACCAGCTTGTAGGTCATCGCAGAGGCCCATCGCTCCGGCTGCTTGTCCGCCGGCAGTACGGTCTGATCCAGCAGCAGCACCGGGTACGCGCTCATGAAGAGCTTGGCGAAGATGACCGCCATGATCGCGCCCATCACGATGCCGGCCACCTGAAAGCGGAACTGGATGGTGCGGTTGGTGCCGAGGCGCCAGCCTGTGGACCGGTCCTGCTGCATGTCGGACGCTTCGGCCACGGCGACCAGCAGCACCGTGCCCGCCATCATGCCGATCGTCGGGTCGCGAAGCCCGACCGCGGCCATCAGGATCACCGTGACGACGAAGGCGGAAGAGATCGGCGTGCTGTCGACCATGCCCAGCGAGATGCCGTTCACCATCGCGAACACGAATACCAGCGCCACCGCCATGAGCAAGTACCCGGGTGGCTGATGCAGCACTTGCGATCCGGTGACGACGATGCCGGCTCCCCAGAACAGCACCCACAGAATGAGCCGGCGGAAGTTGGTGTGCTTCCAGTCTTCCTGCTCCACGACTTTGGCGGCGCCCTGGCGCGCACGCTGGTACGCGCGGAACAGAATCAGCGAGATGTCGATCAGCGCCGCGCCCATGATCATGCCGAGCGCGATCAGGAAGGTGATCTTGCGGAACGGCTCGCCTTCCTTGAGCCATCCGATCGACACGAAGTAGGGAATCAGCGCCCAGCCGGCAAGTCCGCCGGCCAGCGCGGCGATGCCGATCCGCGCGCCGACGATCATCCCGGCACCGAACGTCGACGTGGACAGATCGATGGCGCCTAGGAAAGCGGTCTTGGCGGCGCCGATCCCGCCGGCGAGACCCAATGCCATCCCGCCGAACAATCGCGTCACCGACTGCCTGAGCAGCTCCGGGTCGGTCAGCGCGCGCAGGATGTTGGCGACCGCGAGGCCCGAGGGAAACGTAAGCTGCAGCCTATCCACCAGGATCGGCGTGTAGAGCATGCCAACGCCCACGCCGAACATGCCGATGCACAGCATGTAGGCGATGAGCTGCCACAGCGGCGGTTGCGGCAAGCCGAGCCAGGTCATCGCCTGGATCACGACCGCCATGGCGCTCATGCCGGCGACCGAAGCGGCAGTCGTCTGGATGTAATTCGCGCCGTGGCGTCCCTGCGCGCCGTAGCCGTAAGTCACGGTAGAGCCGAGAATGCCCGCGAGAACCTGCCCGCCCACGAAGAATCCGAGCGAGAAGTTCATGTACGACGCGGCAACTCCGCCCAGCGGCCCAAGGATCAGAATGCCGATGACACCGAGCAGCGCATAGTATTTCCAGGTCCGCGGCGCGGGCAGCCACGCCCATCGTGGCGCGGCGTCCCTGATCGGCATCGGGGTCGACGTCATGGGGCGGATTGGGCCTTGAACGAGGGGAGTTCGTCAAGTCGGGCCGACCCGGCGTCCGCGGTCGTATCAAGCGCTCGCAGAGAGTCTCGCAGATCGCTGTAGACGTGATGCAGTGACGATCCGCGAGTGCTTCGGCCATCGACCGAAACCGGTATCGGGACTGCCTTAGAGAACGTTCCGGACCATCTGGACGTGCAGGTCAAGCCTGAGCCGGGTCATGGCAACGGGTGCAGGTAGCTCTGTACCGTGTACCCGCCGATCTTACGGCTTGTAAATCTTACTCGAGACAACTGCTGACACGAACTGTCGGGATGTTCCTCGGCCCGATCAGCTGGACGACCGGTTGACGAGCGGGTCGCTTACGATCAAAGCCCCAGATAAGCCCTGCGCACCTCTTCATTGGTGAGCAGCTCGGAACCCGTTCCCGACAGCACGACTCGCCCCGCTTCCAGCACGTAGCCGCGGTTCGCAAGCATGAGCGCGTGCTGAGTGTTCTGCTCGACCAGCAACACGGTCACCCCGGACGCGTTGATGTCCCTCACGACGCGGAACATTTCCTCGACGACGATCGGCGCGAGCCCCAGCGTCGGCTCGTCGAGCATCAGCAGCCGGGGCTCGGCCATCAAGCCGCGGCCGATTGCGGCCATCTGCTGCTCGCCGCCCGAGAGCGTGCCGGCCACCTGCTTCTCCCGTTCCTTCAAGATCGGAAAGGTGGCATAGACCTTGTCGAGCCGTTCGCTGCGGCCGGCTTTGCGCGTCGAGTAGGCGCCCATCAGCAGGTTGTCGAGCACGGTCATCTCGGGAAAAAGTCCCCGGCCCTCGGGCACGTGCACGATTCCGCGCTCGACGATCTCAATCGACGAACACGCGGCCACCGACTCGCCGTCGAGCGCGATCGCGCCGGACTTCGGTTTGAGCAGCGCGGAGAGAGTCTTCAGCGTCGTCGTCTTGCCCGCTCCATTGGCGCCGACCAGCGCCACGATCTCGCCCCGAGGTACTTCGAAGCTGATATCCCACAGCGTCTGAAC
Organism: Casimicrobiaceae bacterium; assembly: GCA_035623155.1. Lineage (GTDB taxonomy): Bacteria > Pseudomonadota > Gammaproteobacteria > Burkholderiales > Casimicrobiaceae > PALSA-1003. Next base: position 9,391 of record DASPTZ010000183.1, read on the forward strand.
TTTGCCGTAGGCGACCTGCAAGTGCTCGACCTTGAGCATCAGCCCGCTCTCTCGCCCAGGTAGGCCTTGATCACTTCGGGGTGCCGCACGATCTCCTGCGGCGCCGCATCGGCGATCTTCACGCCGTGATGCAGCACGATCACGCGATCGGCGGTGCGCATGATCGCCTTCATGTGATGCTCGACCAGGATGACCGTGACGCCGGTGTCGCGAATGCGCCTCACCAGCTCGCAAGCGTGCTCGATCTCGGTTGGATTCAAGCCCCCCATCGGCTCGTCGAGAAACAGGATCTTCGGCCGCGTGGCAAGCGCGCGGGCGATCTCGAGGCGCTTCTGTTCGCTCAGCGTCAGGTCGGAGGCGAGACTGTCACGCTTGCTGCTTAGGTTCACGATATCGAGGATGCGCGCCGCGTCCGCTTCGGCCTTGGCGCGGCTCGGTTCGTGCAGGAAAGCGGCGAGCGTCACGTTCTCCAGCACGGCGAGCTTTCGAAAGGGCTTCACCACCTGGAACGTGCGCGCGATGCCGCGGCGGACCACCGCGTGCGGTTTCAGACCCACGATACTCTCGCCCCATAGCTCGACTTCACCCGTGCTCGGTGCGATGAAGCCCGCCATCAGATTGAACGCGGTCGTCTTGCCGGCCCCGTTCGGGCCGATCAGCCCGAGGAGCTCGCCCTGCGCCAGGTCGAACGACAGGTCGGACACGGCGCGCAGGCCGCCGAAGTCCTTGGTGAGGTGAGCGACACGCAACAGCGTCATGATTGCGTCGTCGCGCCAAGGAGCCAGCGCCGCAGTCGGCCCCAGATGCCGTCGGGCATGTAGCGGATCACGATCATCATCAGCACCCCGTAGAAGATCAGATGCCCGACCTGGAAGCGCTCGCGGAAGAACTCCGAGATGGTCACCAGGAACACCGCGCCGACAATCGGCCCGGCGGTGGTGGCGATGCCGCCGACCACCGCGATGAACACCATCTCTACCGACATCGAGATCGAGAACACTGCATCCGGATCGATGTAACGGAAGTAAAGGCCGTAGAAGCCGCCGGCCAGGCCGGCGATAAACGCCGAGATCGCCAGCGCCGCCACCTTGGTTCGCGTCGTGTCGATCCCTGCTGCTTCGGCGCTGTCCATGTCCTCGCGGATCGCCAGCAGGTACGCGCCGAGCCGCGAGCGCGAGACGAACCATGTGGTGCCCATGGCAAATAGCGCCAGCGCGACCGCGATGTAGTAGAAAGGCAGCTTGCTTTCCCAGTTGACGGGACGGCCAAACCAGTTCAGCGCAGGCAGTTGCGTGATAAGCAAACCCGTCGGACCGGCGGTCAAGGTCTCCCAGTTGAGCGCCACCAGCCGGATGATCTCGGCAACCGCGAGCGTGGCGAGCGAGAAGTAGGGGCCGCGCAGGCGGAAGCAGATGAATCCGATCGGCAAGGCCACCAGCGCGCCCACAACGCCGCCAAGGATCAGCCCCAGCCACGGAGACCAGCCTAGTTTCAGGTACAGAAGCATCGTCGTATAGGCGCCCACGCCCAGGAACGCTGCATGCCCGAAGCTCACCTGTCCGGCAAAGCCGCCGAGCAGGTTCCACGCGATGCCGAGCAGCGTCCAGAACAGCACCATGATCAGCAGGTGCTGATAGAACGGATTGCGGGTGACGAACGGCACGACGAGCAGGAATGCCACCCCGATCGCGGCAAGGACGCGGTTCATCACGATCTTCCGACGCCGAACAAACCGGCTGGACGGAACAGCAGGACGAGCAGGAACAGCACGAAGCCGATCGTGTCCTTGTACGCGACCGAGACATAGACCGCGCCGAGCGATTCCACCAGACCGAGCAGCACGCCGCCCGCGATCGCGCCCGGGACCGATCCCAGGCCGCCAAGCACGACGATGACGAAGCACTTGACCACCAGGATCTCACCGACGGTCGGATAGAGGTACAACGATGGCGCGAGCAGCACGCCGGCTGCGCCGGCCAGCGCCGTTCCGAGCGCGAAGGTGATCGTGTCGATCCGCACCACGTTGACGCCCATCAGCGCCGCCGAATCCGGGTTCTGCGCGGTGGCGCGGATCGCCCGCCCGGTATCGGTGCGCGACAGGAAGAGGTACAGCGCGGTGGTGACGAGGATGGCGATCGCGAAGGCGATGGCCAGCGGCAGCGAGATCGAGATGCCGAACGGGCGCGCCGGGGTCAGCGCGTAGGCGAGGTTGATGGTGCGGTAATCACCGGTCCAGAAGAATAGCGCCACGTTGGCGATCAGCAGAGACAGGCCGGCCGTGTAGAGCAGCGTGTTCAACTCGCCGCTGGGGATGATCTTGCGCAATAGCATTCGGTGTACGGACGCACCAAAGACGAACATCAGCGGCACCCACAACAGCACCGAGACGAAGGGGTCGAGCTTCCACAGCGTGTAGCCCCAGTAAGCGCCGAACATGCCGAGCATCACCATCTCGCCGTGCGCCATGTTGATGATGCGCATGACGCCGAAAACGATCGTGAGACCGACCGCGATCATCGCGTACAGCGAGCCGGTCAGCACGCCGCTGACGATGCTCTGGAGCAGTGTTGCCATGCGATTGACGCGCGAGAACTCCCCGGGCTCGCGGTGTTCGCGAGCGGCGGGGAGAGGCGGGAAGCGATCAGAACTTGATGCTTGGATCGGGGAAGACGTAGGCGACTTCGGCGTTGGCCTTCGGATAGACGTTGAGAAGCTCGCCTCCGCGCCATTGCGCGAGCACCGAGTGATCGCGCGAGTAGATGTTCTGGTTGGTGTACGGATCGCCCAGCGGGCCATTCCAGTTGCCGAACTTGGTCTTGCCGAACGCGGTCTGCATGTCGGTGGCGAGCAGCGCCTGGCGGATCGCCTCGCGGTCGGCTTCGACGTTGCCGGTCAGCTTGGCGCGCTTGAATGCATCGGCGATCACGTAGATCACCGAATAGCCCTCGACTTCGTGCTCGTGCGGGTGGATGCCGTACTTGGCCTGGAAGTTCTTGTAGAAATTCTTGGTCAGCTCGTCGTTGGGGTTGCCCGACCAGGCCGCCGACGAGTAGACGTTCTCGGCGAGCGGGCCCAACTGCTTGGCAAAATCCTCGACGCCGAAGCCGCCGCCGAAGCCCACGTAGGCGCGCGCAGCGATGCCGATCTCCTTGGCGTGGCGCGTCATCAGGATCGCATCGGTCGTCGACACCGCGATCAGCAGCAGCATGTCGGGGTTGGTCGCCTTCACCTTGGTCATGATCGGCTTGAAGTCGAGCGTGTTGACCGGATAGGCTTCGTCGCTGACGATCGGCACGTTCTTCGACTTGAGGAACTGCATGGTGGCGTTGGCGATGGTCTTGCCGAACACGGTGTTGTCATAGACGACCGCGACCGACTTGGGCATCGCGCCCGGCACTTCGGTGATGAACTTGTTGAATGCCTCCGGATAGATCGAGCCGGTCGGATTCTGGCGGAATACCCACTCCATGCCCTTGGAGGTGATGATGTCCGCCGAAGGGTGGTCGACTAGGTACGGGGTCTTCAGGCGCTGCGCCACGGAAGCGATCTCCACCGCCTGGCCGGAGGCGCGGCCGCCGGTCAAGATCAGCACGTTCTTCTCCGTGATCAGCTTCTCGGCCACGGTGGCCGCGAGCGGATTCTTGGCCTGGTGATCCTCGATGATCACTTCGATCTTGCGGCCGTTCACACCGCCCTTGGCGTTGATCTCCTCGACGGCCATGGTGTAGGCCTTCTTGAACTTGTCGCCGAACGGCGCGTCCGGGCCGGTCATCGGCTGCGGGGCGCCGATCAGCAAAGGCTGCTGCGCAAACGCTGCCGTTGTCACGGCGGCGAAGACGAGCGCCTGCAGCCCGAACCACTTTGAATCCGTGATCATGTTGCCTCCTTTATGGTTGGGGTGAGAGGTCGTGTCCTTCGAATTGTGCGTGTCGTGGGACTGCGAATGATGTCCATGCTGGACGGTTGCCGCCAAAGCCCTCGGAGCAGCGCGCCGCGCCGATGCCAGGCTGTGATACACAGCAACTATAGCGCTAGTGCGGCCGCGAATCACGTTATGACGGTAACGACCCGGGCCCCTGGTGGTTCGCCGCGTGGCTGACTGGCGCTGCGAGGTGTCCGTCGGGCCATGCACCCATGACGAGGCGGGTGTTGACCGGCCCGCAACCCCCATCCGGCACTATAATGGGAACGCAGGGCGTCACGGCAGCAAGAGCGTGGAGTCGAGATGAAAATTCACAGTTCGATATTGTCGGCGCTGTTCGCAGGTGCTGCATGCGTGCTCTCCGGCTGCGCCACCACCCCGCAGGTGGATGCCGAAAAACGGGCGCCGGAAGTGACGGTCTACAAGGCGCGCGAGCTTGCCAACGATCAGTACGAAGTCGTCAGTCATCTCTGGGTCGATTCCTGGCGAACCGCATTTTCGACTCCGACCTATCCGAGCGAGGACGAGGCGGTCGCTTCTTTGCAGGCTGAAGCGGCTCGCTTGGGCGCGGACGGCCTGGTCAACGTCACCTGCTTCGATGCCGGCGGTTCGCTATGGTTTCGCAGCGACAAGCCGACGCTCCTGTGCTACGCCAACGCAATCCGTGTGCGCCGAAGCTAGGAATCCCGCTTTTCCGCGGCCCACGCACCGTGCCCGCTTTCCGGGCACATGACCTTCAGGGGAACCGGGTAGAGCCCGAACGTCGGAGGGACTCGCGCGTCAGGCGGCTTCAGCGATCGCCACGTGACGACCACGTCGTGCTTCGGTTGAGTGCTGCTTGCGCTGCGGGCTTGGCGCTTCGCGTCAGCCGTCTCCACGCTTTCGTGCCGCGGGGAAGGGCGCGGCGGGTGGAGGGAGGAATTGACAAGCCGCCGCGCCAGCGCCTACCGTTAACATATTAACTACTTCTGGCATCGACGCCGCGCGAGCGCGGCGCCTGCACCCGGTATCGCGCCTGGCAATTGTAGAGGAGGTTCCTTGGCCATCGCCTGGGCAAGAACGCGAGCGATGTCGCAACCGGATCGCTTCGAAGTCGATCCGGCGACTGGCACGGTGCGGATCGACGGATGCGAAGCGGACTCGAGCAGCGTGGAGTGGGACATCCCGACTCGAGGCACCGTGTTCGGCACCCTGCTCAACTACCGCGGCGCGCTCGCCGCGCTGGGCAATGCGGTCGATGCCGCTCTTTACGAAGCGCTGCCGCGCGCTCCCGTGCTCTATATCAAGCCAGCGAACACCTGGGCAGCGTTCGGCGCGGAAATAACGCTCCCCGCTGCCGTCGCAGCGGTGGAGATCGGCGCGGCGCTGGGCATCGTCATCGGTGCGACGGCTCATCGCGTAGCCGAACGCGAAGCGCTGGATTGCGTTGCCGGATACACCGTCGTCAACGACATCTGCGAGCCTCATGCGAGCTTCCATCGGCCGGCGATCAGGCAGCGTTGCCGCGACGGCTTCTGCCCGATCGGTCCTTGGGTGATCGCCCAGCACGAGGTGGCAACGCCTGAGGCCCTCAAACTGCGTGTGCTGGTCAATGGCAAGCTCGCTTCGGAGAACACGACGGCGAACTTGATCCGTCCCGTGGCTCGACTCATCGCCGACGTCACCGAGTTCATGACCCTCGCTGCCGGCGACGTGCTGCTCGCCGGCGTGCCCGAGAACGCGCCGCGCGCGCGCGCAGGCGATCGCGTCAGAATCGAAATCGAGGGCGTCGGCGCGCTGGAGAATGCGCTGATCGCGGAGCGCCGCTCGTGAAGCGGGCGCGGGTCCTATGGCAGGGCGCCGTGCACGACGCCATCGACGCGAGCGGCCGGCTGCGTCTGGACACCGGGGAGCTGGTGGGCGAAGCCGACGTCGCCTGGCTGCCTCCGCTCGCGCCGACCGAGCGGCCGCGAACCATCTTCGCGGTCGGGCCCAACTACGCCGACCAGGCCAAGGAGCTCGCATTCAAGGCGCCCGACGAGCCTCTGATCTCCCTCAAGGCCGAGAACACGCTGATCGGCCACCGCGAGCAAACGCAACGGCCGATGGACGCGACCTACATGCACTACGAATGCGAGCTCGCGGTGGTCATCGGCCGCACCGCGCGACGCGTGACGCGCGCGGACGCCTACGGATACATCGCGGGCTACACGGTCGCCAACGACTACGCGATCCGAGACTACCTCGAGAACTACTACCCTCCCAATCTGCGCGTGAAAAGCCGCGACGGCTGCACGCCGATCGGTCCCTGGCTGGTCGACGCGGCGGACGTCAAGAACCCGATGAACCTGCGGCTGTCGACCACGGTCAATGGAAGCGTGACGCAGCGGGGCAGCACGGCCGACATGGTTTTCGACATCGCGTTCCTGATCGCGTACCTGTCGGCGTTCATGACTCTGTCCCCAGGCGATGTGATCCTTACGGGGACGCCCGAAGGCCTGGTCGGAGTACATCCGGGCGACGAGGTGGTGACGGAAATCGGCAGCATCGGCCGCCTGGTCAACACCATCGTCGGCGACGAAGCGCTGTCCGAGGTTGCCTGATGTCGCGAGCTGCGTCGATCAACAGCATCGGAGCGTCGTGAAGATCTGCATTTTCGGCGCCGGAGCGATCGGCGGTTTCCTGGGAACCCGGCTCGCCCTAGCGGGCTGCGACGTCGCGGCGATCGCTCGTGGAGCCACCGCTCAAGCGCTGCGCAAGCACGGCTGGCGGCTCGAAACCGGCGGCAAACTTCTGAGCGCGCCGGCGCGCGTCGCCGAAGCGCCAGCCGAGCTCGGTGCGCAGGATCTGGTCGTGATCTCGGTGAAGGGGCCTGCGCTCGCGGGCGTTGCCGCGGTCATGGCACCGCTCCTCGGAACGGACACGATCGTCGTCACCGCGATGAACGGCGTTCCCTGGTGGTTCTTCCAGGGCTTTGGCGGACGCTGCGACGGCATGCAGCTCGCATCGATCGATCCCGGAGGGCGCATCGCTGCGGTGATTCCTGCGCGCCACGTGATCGGGTGCGTGGTGCACGCCGGCTGCACGACGCCCGAGCCAGGGCTGACGCGGAACCTGGTCGGCAAGCGGCTGATTTTCGGCGAGCCGCGGGGCGGTGACTCGCAGCGGCTGCAAAAAGTGGGTGCGCTGTTCCGCGAAGCGGGCTTCGACGTCGAGCTGTCGAACTGCATCCAGCGCGACATCTGGTACAAGCTGTGGGGCAACATGACCATGAACCCGGTGTCCGCGCTTACAGGCGCGACCGCCGACCGCGTGCTCGACGATCCGCTGGTGAACGGTTTCTGCCTCGCCGTGATGCGCGAGGCCTCTGCGATCGGCGCCCGCATCGGGTGCGACATCGCGGAGAGCGCGGAGCAGCGCAACGTCGTGACACGCAAGCTCGGTGCGTTCAAGACCTCGATGCTGCAGGACGTCGAAGCCGGACGGCCGGTCGAGATCGACGTGCTGCTCTCTGCCCCGCGCGAGATCGGCGCGGCGGTCGGCGAGCCGACGCCCTATCTCGACGCATTGATCGGCCTTGCGCGGCTGCAGGCGCAGCAGCGCGGCCTGTACCCCAAGTGAGGCTGCCGTCCGCATGAGACCAACTCATCGCAACCTGCCGCTACTGCTGTTGCGCGCCCGCGAGGCGGCGATGGCTCACTTTCGCCCGATCCTGAAGCGCTTCGGGCTGACCGACCAGCAGTGGCGCATCCTGCGGGTGCTGAGCGAAGCAGGCGACGGGCTCGAGCCAGGGCAGATCGCCGAATCATGCAAGATCCAGAAGCCCAGCCTCACCGGCATCTTGTCGCGGATGGCGGACATGAGGCTCATCGATCGCGACCGCTCGGAGCTCGATCAAAGGAAGCAGCGAATCTCGCTTACCGCCAAGGGCAGTGCGCTGGTCGATCGGATGTCACCGTTGATCGACCGGCAATACCAGCGAATCGAGAGCATGGTCGGCGTCGACACCTTGAGCGACACCTACCGCACGCTCGACGCGATGCTCTCGCTGTTGAACCGCAATGGCGCATCCGAAGTCGATCACGGCGCCGAGCCGTGGCAAAGCCGCGCGCGAAGCGGAGTCGGGCGGCGCGGGCGTGGACAGATGACGCGGCAGCGATAGAATTCGAGCGCCGGGGAATTAGGCCCTAGATGGAAGTCTCGTTCAGCAGGGAGGCCAAGATGCTGCGCCGCGGGGAGGGCGAGACCTTCCACGGCGAAGGCATTCTCGCCATCACCAAGGCGCTGCTTCAGTCGGGGGTGACCTACGTCGGTGGCTATCAAGGCGCACCGGTGTCGCACCTGCTCGACGTCCTGGTGCAGTCAAAGTCGTACCTCGCCGAGCTGGGAGTGCACGTCGAGGCGTGCTCGAACGAAGCCTCCGCGGCGGCGATGCTCGGCGCGTCGATCCACTATCCCGTGCGCGGGGCGGTGACGTGGAAGTCGATCGTCGGCACCAACGTCGCCGCCGACGCGCTCTCCAACCTCGCCTCTCCCGGCGTGGTCGGCGGCGCACTGATCATCGTCGGCGAAGACTATGGCGAGGGCGCCAGCGTGATCCAGGAGCGCACCTATGCCTACGCGCTCAAGTCATCGCTGATCATGCTCGACCCGCGGCCCGAGCCCGGGCACATGGTGCGCTTGGTCGAGGAGGGCTTCGCGCTTTCCGAGGCGGCCAACACGCCGGTGATGCTGCAGCTTCGCATTCGCGCGTGTCATGTGCGCGGCACCTTCGCGTGCAAGAACAATGCCGCGCCGGCGATTTCCGGTCTCCATCTCCTGGACGCGCCTGCGGCGTTCGACTACTCGAAGCTTTCTCACCCGCCGCTCACCTTCCGCCAGGAGAAGCTCAAGAGCGAGCAACGCCTTCCCGCGGCGAGACGCTTCATCGTCGAGCACGGCCTGAACGAGGTCTTCGCCAGCCGGGGCGGCGATCTGGGGATCATCGTCCAGGGCGGGCTGTACAATTCGCTCATCCGCGCGCTGCAGCAACTCAATCTCGCTGACGAGTTCGGCGCGGCAGAGCCGTCGCTGCTGGTGCTCAACGTCACCTATCCGCTGGTGCCGGAGCAGATTCGCGAGTTCTGTTGCTCCAAGCGCGCGGTGCTGATCATCGAGGAGGGACAGCCGGAATTCATCGAGCAGGAGATCCTGGCCACGCTGCGCCGCCTGGACGTCAACACTCCGATCCACGGCAAGGACCTGCTGCCTATGGCGGGCGAGTACACGGTCGAGGTCATCGCCCGCGGCATCGCCGACTTTATCGCGCGGCATGAGCCCTCGCTCTCGCTCGATGAGGGAAGGGCGTGGCTCGCACGCAACGACGCGCGGCGCGAGGCTGTCGCTTCGCAGCTCGCCGGGCCGCTGCCCGCGAGGCCGCCGCAATTCTGCATCGGCTGTCCCGAACGGCCGGTGTTCGCCGCGCTCAAGCTCGCGCAGCAGGACATCGGGCCGGTTCACGTCGCCGCCGACATCGGCTGCCATTCTTTCGCGACCTTCGAGCCCTTCTCCATAGGCCATTCGATACTCGGCTACGGCATGAGCCTCGCCAGCCGCGCCGGGGTCTCGCCCATGATGAAGAAGAGGGCGCTGGCGGTGATGGGGGACGGCGGCTTCTGGCACAACGGGTTGCTTTCCGGAGTGCAATCGGCGCTGTTCAACGGCGGCGATTCCGTGCTGCTGATCATGAAGAACGGCTACACCTCGGCCACCGGAACGCAGGACATCCTTTCGACACCGGACGAGGAGGTCAAGCAACGCCTCGAGGACAAGCAGCAGAGCGTGGTCCACCGCAACCAGACCATCGAGCGGACGCTGGAAGGCATCGGGGTGAAGTGGCTGCGCAAGGTCAACAGCTACAGTGTCGCCGAGATGCGGCGCACGCTCGACGAAGCGTTCACGACGGACTTCTCGGGCCTCAAGGTGATCGTCGCCGAGGGCGAATGCCAGCTCGAGCGACAGCGGCGGGTCAAGCCCTGGCGCGCTGCGCTGCTCAAGGCCGGCAAGCGGGTCGTGCGCGTCAAGTACGGCGTCGACGAGGACACCTGCTCCGGAGACCATTCGTGCATCCGGCTCTCTGGCTGCCCGACGCTCACGCTCAAGAGGAGCTCCGATCCGTTGAAGGTCGACCCGGTGGCTACTGTCGTGGAAGGCTGCGTCGGCTGCGGGTTGTGCGGAGAGAACGCCCACGCGGCGACGCTGTGCCCGTCGTTCTACCGAGGCGAAGTGATCCACCATCCTAACGCGTGGGATCGCCTGAGCGCGGCATTGCGTCACGCGGTCATCCGCTTGATGCAGCCCGCGTGAGAAACGGAATCCCTCTCCCGGCGGGAGAGGACAGGGGTGAGGGAAGATGAGATGAAGCAGCCGATCACCATTCTCGTGGCGGCGCTGGGAGGCGAAGGAGGCGGCGTGCTCGCTGAATGGCTGGTCGAGACCGCGCTTCAGGCCGGGTATCCGGCGCAGAGCACATCGATCCCAGGTGTGGCCCAGCGCACCGGAGCCACGACCTATTACGTCGAGATATTCCCGGAGGCGGAAGCCGCGCTCGGTGGTCGCCGGCCCATCTTGAGCCTGCTCCCCCTCCCGGGGTGCATCGATCTGGTCGTCGCGTCGGAGCTTCTGGAGGCCGCGCGCAGCGTGCAGGCCGGATACGTGAGTCCCGATCGAACGGTGTTGGTGAGCTCGACCAGCCGCACGCTGACTACCGCAGAGAAGCTGCCGCTGGGCGACGGCCGCTTCGACTCGGACCGCCTGTACGCCGTCGCGCGCGAACACAGCCGCCGCTTGCTCGCTATGGACTTGGAGGCGACTGCCCGCGAGGCCGGAAGCGCGGTGAGCGCGGTGATGTTCGGCGCAATCGCGGCGAGCGGCGTCCTGCCGTTCAGGCGCCAGCAGTTCGAGGCAGTGATCGAAGCGTCCGGCATCGGCGTGCAGAGCAGCTTGCGCGGTTTCGGGCTGGCATTTGAGCGGATCGCCGGCCCGATCGCGAAGAAACCGCAGCTCGACGAGCCGCCCGCTGCGGTGGCTTCGCCACTCGCACGCGAAATAGCCAGCGCATTTCCGGCAGGCACGCACGACGTCATCGCCGCGGGTCATGCCCGTCTGGTCGAATACCAGGATGCTGCGTATGCAAAGCTCTATTTGCAGCGGCTGATGCGCGCGCTCGCCGCGGAGCGCCGGAGCGACCCCAAGCAGGAGCGCGCGTTCGCACTGACACGCGAGACGGCGCGCTTCCTCGCCTTGTGGATGGCGTTCGACGACATCGTGCGTGTCGCGCATCTCAAGTGCCGCACCAGCCGTTTCGCACGCGTTCGCAGCGAAGTGGCGGCGGGAGACGGCGACGTCGTGCGCATCGTCGATTACTTCAAGCCTGGCATCCCCGAGGTATCCGCCCTCTTGCCGCCGCTGATGGCGCGGCGGCTGCAAGCCTGGGATCGCAAGCGCGTTGCGCAGGGCAAGCCGTCCTGGGCAATGCCGCTGCTGGTGCACACCGACGGCGTCATCGGATTTGCGACGCTACGGGTGCTTGCGAGCCTGCGCGGCATGCGAAGGCGCGGTGCGCGCTATGCTTCGGAACAGGCGATGATCGAGCGCTGGCTCGGGGCGATCGAGCGCGCAGCGAGCGCCGACTGGTCGCTGGCGCACGAAATCGCGTTGTCCGGAAGACTCATCAAGGGCTACGGCGCGACCAACGAGCGCGGCAAGGCGAACCTCTCGCACATCCTCGAACATCTCGCCGAAAACGGCTCGTTCCCCACGCCACAGGTTCGTGCCGCAGCGATCCGGCGGGCGCGCGAGGCGGCGCTGGCCGACGAGGCGGGCAAGGCGCTGGATCAGGCACTGATTCAGCATGGCGCTCCGCCGCGGCCCGTCGTGGCGCAGCCGATCCGCTGGACGCGCAAACCCGCTGTGCCTCCCAAGGGCGAGCATCGTGCAGCGTAGCCGCGCGGCCTCCTTGAACCGTTCACGGATCGCAGCGGCATCGACGCGCGACGATCCAGTCGCGGTGCCGGTCGATTCGCTCATCCGTTCGATCGAGCGGCTGATGACGTCGGCCGGATGCTCGGCGAGAGAAGCAAGCCAGGTCGCGCGCGGGCTGGTGCAGGCCAACCTGTACGGGCACGATTCGCACGGCGTGCAGTTGGCGCCGTTTTACGTGGCGAATCTCAAGGCAGGGCTGGCGCGCGCCAGGCAGTCGTTGCGCGTCGTCACCGATCAGGGCGCGATCGTCGGCCTCGACGGACAGAAAGGACTCGGCCAGTCGATCGGCGAAGCGGCGATGCGCGTGGCGATCGAGCGCGCCACGGCGCACGGCTGCTGCATGGTCGGCCTCGCCAACACGCATCACCTGGGCCGCATCGGCCAGTGGGCCGAGCAGTGTGCCGACGCGGGCCTCGCTTCGGTGCACTTCGTGAACGTCTTGTCGACACCGCTGGCGGCGCCTTGGGGAGGGACCGATGCGCGGCTGGGTACCAATCCCTTTTGCGTCGGCGTGCCGCACCAGCCGCATCCGATCATCCTCGATTACGCGACCAGCAAGATGGCGCTGGGCAAGGTGCGCGTGGCGCTGGACCGGGGCGAGCGCGTGGCGAGCGGCGTGTTGATCGACGCCGCCGGGCATCCGACCGACGACCCCGCGGTGATGTTCCAGGACCCGATCGGAGCGCTCCTGCCGTTCGGCGACTACAAGGGCTACGCGCTGGCAGTGATGTGCGAGCTTCTCGGCGGCGCACTCTCGGGCGGCCGGGTGCAGCACCAGCATCCGCGCCCGAACCCGATGATCAACAACATGCTGTCGCTCGTCTTCGTGCCCGACAAGCTGGTCGACCGCGACACCTTCGCTCTGCAAGTGGAGCGGCTCGGCGCGTGGCTCAAGGCGTCGCCACGGCGCGAAGGCGCGAGCGTGCTTCTTCCCGGCGAGCCCGAGCGCATCACCGCGCGAGAGCGGGAGTTGAGCGGCATCCCGCTCGCTCGGCGGACACGCGAGGCGCTTCATGCGTGTGCCCGAGACCTGGGCATCGCCGACGACGATTTCCTGAGCAACTCACCGGAACTGCGATGAGCAAGAGCCACTTGAGCCACTTCAGCGTCGAATTCGGGGATTGCGACCCGGCGCAGATCGTCTTCTACCCCAACTTCTTTCGATGGATGGACGCTGCGACCCTGCGATTCTTCCGCGCCTGCGGCGTTCCGTCGTGGAAGGAGATGGAAGCATCCACCGGGATTATCGGCGCGCCGCTGGTCGACGCTTCGGCGCGCTTCATCCGGCCCGCGAGCTACGGCGACATGATCGACGTGGAAACGACCGTCGTCGTGCTGCTCGGCAAGAGCTTTGTCATGAGGCACTTGATACGGCGCGAAGGCGAGCTCCTGGTCGAGGGCCGCGAAGTCCGGGTGTTCGCGCGCCGGCACCCTGATGACCCCAGGCGCATCCAGGCCATGCCCATGCCTGATAACATTCGCAAGCTTTGCGACTTGCCTCCGGCGCTCGGGCAGAAGGAAGACATAGCATCCGAGCCGGCGAAGTAAGCAAAGCATCGCGCGACGCGCGACTCGTCAATCGCGCCGCGGATGGTCGAAAAATAGGGGGGACTCGATGCAGGAAATGACCGCTTCCCCGGTCGCCGCGGGCAGGTCGTTCGGGAAGGGCGGCAAGTTCCTGCTCGCCGTGTCCAAGTACCTCGCCATGGGCGGCGGGCTCGTCTTCGTCGGCCTGGTCGTGATGTCGATCGTCTCGATCACCGGTCGCAAGCTCTTCTCCTGGCCGGTGCCCGGTGACGTGGAGCTCTTGCAGATGTGCGCCGCGTTCGCAGCGTCGGCATTCTTCGCCTACTGCCATCTGGTCAACGGCGACATCAAAGTCGACTTCTTCACCCACAACCTGGCGCCGCGCAAGGTCGCGGCGCTTGATGCGCTCGGCTCGTTCCTGGTCGGAACCTTCGGCGCGTTGATCGCCTGGCGCACGGCAGCCGGCGCGCTCGCGATCAAGGAAGTCGGCGAGACCTCCGCGGTGCTCGGATTTCCCGTGTGGATCGCGCAAGCCTTGATGGTGCCGAGCTTCCTGCTGCTGGCGATTGCCGGCTTCTACCTCTGCGCTTACGAGCTGCGCATCGCGGCGGGCAAGAAACGATGACCGGCATCGAAATCGGCTTCATCATGTTCGGCGTGATGCTGTCGCTGATGGTGATCCGCGTGCCCATCGGCATCTCGATGTTCACGGTCGGGTTCTTCGGCTATGCGTATCTGACCGGCGGCAATTTCAACGCGCTCTTGAATTCGCTCAAGAACCTGGCGTATGCGCGACTCTCCAACTACGATCTGGTGGTGATCCCGCTGTTCCTGCTGATGGGTCAGTTCGCCACTCACGGAGGCCTCTCCCGGGCGCTTTTCCGATTCGTGGGCGCGTACATGGGACACCTCCGCGGCGGCGTGGCGATCGCCGCCATCGGCGCCTGCGCCGCGTTCGGCGCGATCTGCGGCAGCTCGGTGGCCACCGCCGCGACCATGGGACAGGTCGCGCTCCCGGAATTGCGCCGCCTGGGGTACTCGGGATCGCTCGCCACCGGTGCCCTCGCCGCCGGCGGCACGCTTGGCATCATGATCCCGCCGTCGGTGCCGCTGGTGATCTACGCCATCCTCACCCAGGAATCGATCGGCAAGCTTTTCATGGCCGCGATATTGCCGGGCATTATCGCCATGCTGGGCTACATGCTGGTGGTGCGCATCATCGTCACCGTGAGTCCCAAGGCTGGTCCGGCCGGACCCGTGGTGGCTTGGGGAGAAAGGCTGCGCAGCCTGCTCACCGTGCTGCCCGTGCTGCTGGTGTTCGTCGTCGTGACCATCGGCATCTATGGCGGATGGGCGAATCCCACGGAAGCGGCGGCCATCGGCGCCGCCGCCTGCGGCCTCCTCGCCGTGGTCGTAGGCAGGATGGGCGGCAAGGGGCTGGTCGACAGCGCCCTGGGTACCGCGCAGTCCACCGCGATGATCTTCCTCGTGCTCCTCGGCGCCGACATGATGAACACATCGCTCGCGCTCTCTCAGATGCCCAGCGAGCTGGCCGGGTGGGTCAAGGCAAGCGGGCTCTCGCCGCTGCTGGTGATGGTCATGATTCTGCTTATCTACATCTTTCTCGGCTGCGTGATGGACGCGCTGGCGATGATCCTGCTCACGATCCCCATTTTCTATCCGATGGTGATGGGCCTCGACTACTGGGGTATGTCGCAGGCCGACAAGTCGATCTGGTTCGGCATCCTGGCGCTGATGGTCGTCGAAATCGGGCTGGTGCATCCCCCGGTGGGGATGAATGTCTATATCATCAACCGGCTTGCCAGGGATGTGCCGCTGACCCAGACGTTCAAGGGCGTGATCCCGTTCCTGGCTTCCGATTTCGTGCGGATCACCCTGCTGACGTTCTTTCCGATCATCTCGCTGTACCTGGTGCATACCTTCCGTTAGCTGTCCACTTCGCTTGGGGAGCAACATGAACACAACGAGATTCATGCAACTTGCCGCGGCGCTCGGCTGCGCGGCCGCCTTCGGCGCGGCTCAGGCGCAGGAGGTCGTGCTCAAGATCCACCATTTCCTGCCACCGCAGTCGACCATCCAGGCGCTGGTGTTCAATCCATGGTGCGAGAAGATCGGCAAGGAGTCGGGCGGGAAGATCAAGTGCCAGATCTACCCGGCGATGCAGCTCGGCGGCACGCCGCCGCAGCTCTTCGATCAGGCGCGCGACGGCGTGGCCGACATCATCTGGACCATCCCGACCTATCAGGCCGGACGCTTCATCAAGTCGGAGGTGTTCGAGCTGCCGTTCATGGCCAAGAGCGCGGAGACCGGCAGTCCCGCCCTGTGGGAGTACATCCAGAAGAATTCGCTCGACGAGTTCAAGGGCGTCAAACTCTTGGCAGCGCACGTCCACGACGGGTCGCTGCTGCACTTCTCGTCCAAGCGGGTGACCAATATGGATGAGATCAAAGGGCTGAAGGTTCGCGCGCCCACGCGCATCGGAACGAAGTTTCTGACCGCGATCGGAGCGACCCCGGTGCAGATGCCGGTGCCGCAGGTAACGGAATCGCTGGCCAAGGCGGTGATCGACGGGGCGATGGTGCCGTGGGAGGTCGCGCCTGCGCTCAAGCTGCAGGAGGTCACCAAGTATCACGTCGACACCGAGGTCGGCGTGCCCAAGATGTCGAACTCGATCTTCGTGATCGCTATGAACCCGGCGAAGTACGACAGCCTTCCTCCGGACGTCAAGAAGGTGATCGACGCCAACACGGGGCTCGAGTGGTCGAAGCTGATCGGGAAGGTCTTCGACGGGACGACCGCGCCGGGAAGGAAGCTTGCCGCCGACGCCGGCGGAGTATTCGACACGCTCTCGCCTGCTGAGTACGCGCGGTGGCAGAAGGCGACCGAGGGAGTTGCCACCGAATGGTTCAAGGACGTCTCCGAAAAGGGCGGCAACGGCCCGGCGCTGCTCGAAGATGCGAGGGCGCTGATCAAGAAGAACGGCGGCTGACCGGTTTCATCGCTTCCGACGCCGCGCCTTCGGGGCACGGCTTTTTTTTTCCGCGGTTCTCGGCCCCGGGCGTAGAATTTGTGTTCGAATCTTGCAGGCCCGATCCCGTATCGCAGCTTCGTAGCCCGGGTTAAGCGCACCGCGCGAAACCCGGGACTGTCGGGTGCCATTGCCCCGGGTTTCGCCTGCGGCTCTACCCGGGCTACACTGCTGTCCAGGGTACGCGCAATTGCCCTTGGGACTTGAAGCATGAGCGAAAAGAAATTCGCCTCGCAGGCCGACCTGGAGGAGAAGCAGGTCAGCTTCGACAAGCTCTCCGGGCACGCCTACGCGTACACCGCCGAGGGCGACCCCAACACTGGGATCGTCGTCGGCGACGACGCCGCGATGGAGATCGACACGCAGGCCACTCCGGTGATGGCCCAGGATGTGATCCGCCGCATTCGCGCGGTCACCCAGGTCCCGATCAAGTATGTGGTGCTCTCGCACTACCACGCCGTTCGCGTTCTCGGAGCGTCGGCGTACAAGCCCCAGCACGTCATTGCCAGCCGCGACACCTACGATCTCATCGTCGAGCGCGGCGAGGCGGACATGAAGAGCGAGATCGAGCGCTTTCCGCGCCTGTTCCGGGCGGTCGAATCGGTGCCCGGGTTGACCTGGCCGACGCTGGTGTTCGAAAAGCGATTGACGCTCTGGCTGGGAAAACTGCAGGTCGAGATCATGCAGCTCGGGCGCGGTCACACCAAGGGCGACACGGTAGTTTGGCTGCCGCAGGAGAGGATTCTGTTTTCCGGCGATCTGGTCGAGTACGGCGCGACGCCCTATACCGGCGATGCCTACTTGAGCGAATGGCCGGCGACGCTGGACGCCATCGCCGCGTTGAAGCCGGAAAAGCTCGTGCCGGGACGCGGCGCTTCGCTGACGAACGCGAGGGAGGTGAAGGCGGGGCTCGACGGCACGCGCGCATTCATCACCGAGATGTTCGGCGCGGTAAAGCGCGCCGCCGCCGGCGGGAAGGATCTGCGCACGACGTACAAGGAGACTTACGCCGCGCTCAAGCCCAAGTTCGGCAACTGGGTGATCTTCGATCATTGCCTGCCGTTCGATGTGAGCCGGGCCTACGACGAAGCGACCAAGTATCGCGATCCTCGCATCTGGACCGCGCAGCGCGACAGGGAGATGTGGGAGGCGCTTGAGAGTTAGCTTCCCTCACCCGCGCTGCCGCGCACCCCTCTCCCGGCGGGAGAGGGGCTCAGCAGTGTGGCCGCGCTCTCGCAGAGTCGCACCCCTCTCCCCTGGGGAGAGGGGCCGGGGGTGAGGGAAGATTCGCCAAATAAGGCGTGTCAGATTGAAAACGTACACCAGCCCTGTCTATCCCTACGTGCGGCCCGCGGAGCTCAGCGGCGGAGCGACGCGCCATTGGCCGGTCATCGTCGCCGGCGCGGGCCCGGTCGGGCTGACGGCGGCGATCGACCTGGCGCAACGCGGCATCGACGTGCTGGTG
>DASPTZ010000184.1:0-2134 GCA_035623155.1 Casimicrobiaceae bacterium
CGCTCGCCGCCGTCGGCGCGAGGTCGCGATTGATGCCGGATCGACGACGTGGCTCGTCCTCTGTGCGTGAGGCTCGGCGTCGGCCCATCCGACGCACTCCTCGCTCTCGCATAGAGGGCGAGCCACATCCGCACCAGCAACGAACATACGGTCTGCCAGATGTTTTCTTGGGAATTGAGTTCTGGTGAACGTGGCGGCAGCGGCATCAGCGAGACGTTGGATGGCGTTTTGAGCGCCTTGGCGCCATGCCAGCCAGCCTGGTCGAAGATCAGGATGGCATGGGCGCGCGGCGCGACCTTGGCGGCGATGTCGTCGAGATGGAACTGCATGGCTTCGGCGTTGCAGACCGGCAAGACCAGGCCTGATCCAGTCCCGCGCTCGGGGCAGACTGCACCGAACAGATAGGTCGACTGCGTGCGTTGATCGTGCGCAGCGCGGGGCCGCGAGCCGGTCCGCGCCCACCGATAGGTCAGCTTGTTCTTCTGACCGACCCGCATCTCGTCCTTACATGAAGGTTTGATTGTCAAGGCCCCATGCGATGTTGCCTCTCTCGATTTCCGGTTTTTCTTCGTTTCGATATTGATCGGGTCGGAGGTCGGCACGTTTGCGCGACGAGCGCCGCGTCACCTTACATGCGGTCAGGCCGGCGATTGGCCCGCACCAGGATGCCTCATGCACGAGGCGGCGACCCCGACAGAACGTGACCCACCTGAAACGCGGCGCCAATCGGCCGCCAATGACGAAAACGGTCACGCCTCCCGGACGGCCGGCGGCGATGACTCGCCGACGGCACTACTCCTATGCGGCGATCTGAACGCCCGCAGGGACGATCCCTCGTGTCACATAACGCCAAATCGCAATCAGCAGCTTGCGCGCCATGGCGACGATGGCGATGCGACGGGTACGTCCCTGTAATGCCCCGACCCGCTCGCGGAACCAGCGCGACAGCGCACTGTCGGGCTGATAACGTAGCCACAGCCATGCGAACTGGATGATCGTGGTGCGCGCCCGGGGGTTGCCTGCTCGGCTGATCTTCCGGTCACGGTCGATCTCTCCGCTTTGGAAGGGCATCGGCGCCAGCCCGACATAGCTCGCGATCTGTCGGCGGTTGCTGAATGGTCGGTAGAGCACCTCGCGAGTCAGCACGGCGGCGACGTTCTCTCCGATGCCACGAATGCGGCAAAGAGCGTGGATCATGCTGTTTGCAGGGTCGTCCTTTTCCTCGTTGAGGTCTTGCGCCCGTTCGGCTTCCACCTCGCGAATCATCTCGATCGTCATCACAAGCCGGCGGCGCAGGCGATCGAGCTCAGCACGCAGATGCACGGGAATTGGCCGCCCGTCACCAGTCCGCAGACCTTCCAGGTCACGATCCCAAGAGCGCAGTGATGGTCGTTTCCTGACGCCTTGGGTCGCCAGCAGCGCTTCGATCCGGTTCTCGATGCGGACCCTTTCCTGAACCAGATGTTCGCGCTCACGATGCTGGCGCTTTGCGTCTTCCTCGTTAGGGGTCGGTACACGGACCACGCTGCAGACGTGGTGCTCTCCTCGTCGGTAAGCAGCCAGCACCCGCAGCAGGCCTTGCGCGTCGAGCCGATCCGTCTTCGCCCGCCTGGCGCGCCGGCTGACCAGGATGCTTGTGGGTTCCAGCACGTAGTTCGCGATGCCATGCGCCACAAGAAAACGGTGCAGCCAAAACCCGTCGCGGCCAGCTTCGAAACAGCTCGCCACAGTCACTTCGTTACAACCAAGCTTCGTCCTGACGCGCGCCTGCAGCTTCCTGATCAGCTCGAGGAGCGATGCCGTATCGCCGGCATCTATCCGGTGCATGCCGATTTTATCGCTCGTCGGCAACTGCGCGGCAACAAGCCAAGTCGAGGCGCTCAGTTCGATCGCCAGATAGATGTTCGGTTCAACGCGTGCGAGCGATTGCATGCCGGCGGCTCCCTTGCTTTGGTTCGAGCGGCCGAAATATCGGCTCGCCTGTCCCCATAGCATCTGGAACCAGACCTCTATCGGCGTGCCCGGCGGGAGGTTCTGGCGAATGTCCGCAACACGCGCGGCGAAGTTTATGGGATGGCCCGTCCCTCAATCTGGCGCAGGTCAGGCGACCCAGCGCGCGCCGTCGAGCGACGGG
>DASPTZ010000185.1:0-18898 GCA_035623155.1 Casimicrobiaceae bacterium
GTCTACGAAACCGACGGCCTCAGGCTCAAGATGCACAGGCGCATCGAGGAAACCGATCCTTACTTCCAGATGATCCACACCCAGTGGGGCGAGGGATTGCGCGCCGTCTTCGCCCAGTTGCCCAATCCCGACTGGACCTAGCGCAGACGCCGCGTCACGGGCGTCCCGCCGTCCCCGACCGCATGGCCATCCGCGTCGCGCTGCAGCACCGCACCACCTACCGTTTCGACCGGCTGGTTAGCCTTTCGCCTCACGAGACAAGACTGAGGCCGGCTCCGCACTGCCGGACGCTGATCCTGGGCTGTTCGCTCAACGTCGAGCCGGGCAAGCATTTCGATCTGCGCTGGATGCCGGAGACGCATCACGGATGAACACGCCGTCGTCATCGGTCCGCACCCGTTTCGCACCGAGCCCCACCGGCTTCCTGCACCTGGGTGGCGCGCGCACCGCGCTGTTCGCCTGGGCGTTCGCCCGCCACCACGGCGGCGCGTTCATCCTGCGCATCGAGGATACCGACACGGAGCGTTCGACGCCCGCGGCGATCCAGGCGATCCTCGACGCAATGGAGTGGCTTGGCCTCGACTACGACGAGGGCCCGTACTATCAGATGCAGCGCATGGAGCGCTACCGCCAGGCGCTTGCCCTAATGCTCGAGCGTGGGCTCGCGTACCGCTGCTACACCTCGCCGCAGGAGCTCGAAGCGCTGCGCGCATCGCAGCTCGCACGCGGCGAGAAGCCGCGCTACGACGGACGCTGGCGTCCGGAGAACCTGAAGCCGGGGCAGACCCCGCCGCCCGGCGTCTCGCCGGTGATCCGGTTCAAGAATCCGCTCGAGGGAAGCGTGAGCTGGGACGATCTGGTCAAGGGCCACATCGAGATTGCCAATGCCGAGCTCGACGATCTGGTGATCGCGCGCTCGGACGGCACGCCAACCTACAACTTTGGCGCGATCGTCGACGACCTCGACATGCGCATCACCCACGTGATCCGCGGCGACGACCACGTCAACAACACTCCGCGGCAGATCAACATGATCCGCGCGCTGTGCGCCACACCGCCGGTCTACGGGCACCTGCCTACAGTGCTCGGCGCCGACGGGACCAAACTCTCCAAGCGCCACGGCGCGGTGAGCGTCATGCAGTACGCGGATGACGGCTTCCTCCCCGAAGCGCTGGTCAATTTCCTGGCGCGCCTGGGATGGTCGCATGGAGACGACGAGTTCTTCACGCGCAGGCAGCTCGTCGAATGGTTCGACGTCGCACACATCCATCCGGCACCGGCTCGCTTCGACTTGGACAAGCTGCGCTGGCTCAACCACGAGCACTTGAAGCGCCTGCCGGACGCCGATCTGGGCGCGCGTCTGAAGCCGTTCCTCGCCCGCGCCGGTCTGGATATCGGCGCCGGCCCTGATGTGGCGTCGGTCGGGGCATTGCTGCGCGATCGTGCGCCGACGCTTGCCGAGATGACCGATGCGGCGCGGTATTTCTACGTCACGCCGGTGCCGTCGACGGAGCAGGTCGCGGCGCAGATGACCGAAGCCAACCGCCCCGCGCTCGTGGACCTGTACGGCAGGTTTGCCAGCGTCGACTGGACCCGCGAGTCGATCTCCACGGCGCTCAAGGCAGCGGCCGCGCAGCACGGGCTCAAGCCTCCGCAGGTGATGATGCCGTTGCGCGTGCTGGTCGCCGGCACCCCATCGACACCCGCGATCGATGCAGTGCTCGCGCTGCTCGGCCGAGACAAGGTGCGCGAGCGCATGGCGCGAGGGCTGGGGCTTTGAAATTTGTGCGGAGGAGCGCGTTCCGGTAAACTATCAATTTCCAGAACTTGTCGCCCATGACCAAGTTCGTGTTCGTGACCGGCGGCGTCGTTTCCTCCCTGGGGAAGGGCATAGCCGCCGCGTCGCTGGCCGCGATCCTCGCCTCCCGCGGCATCCGAGTCACCAATCTCAAGCTGGACCCCTATATCAACGTCGATCCTGGAACGATGAGCCCGTTCCAGCACGGCGAGGTGTTCGTCACGGAAGACGGGGCCGAGACCGACCTCGACTTGGGCCATTACGAGCGATTCGTCGACGTGAAGATGGGCAAGCGCAACAACTTCACGACCGGCCAGATCTACGAGAGCGTCATTCGCAAGGAGCGCCGTGGCGATTACCTGGGCGGCACGGTGCAGGTGATCCCGCACATCACCGACGAGATCAAGAGCTGGATCACCGCCGCGAGCGCGAT
The DNA here is from genome assembly GCA_035623155.1 of Casimicrobiaceae bacterium. GTDB lineage: Bacteria > Pseudomonadota > Gammaproteobacteria > Burkholderiales > Casimicrobiaceae > PALSA-1003. The sequence goes on from DASPTZ010000185.1 coordinate 2,232, forward strand.
GAACGGAACCGAGGCGGAAGTCGCCGTAGTTGAGGTCGGCGGCACGGTGGGCGATATCGAATCGCTGCCGTTCCTGGAGGCGATCCGCCAGATGGGCATCACGCTCGGCCGCGACAACGTCTGCTATATCCACTTGACGCTGGTGCCCTTCATCCCCACCGCGGGCGAGATGAAGACCAAGCCGACGCAGCACTCGGTGAAGGAGCTGCGCGAGATCGGCATCCAACCCGACATCGTCATGTGCCGCGCCGACCGCCCGCTGCCCGACGGCGACCGGCGCAAGATCGCGCTGTTCACCAATGTCCCGCCCGAGGCGGTGATTCCCGCGCTCGACACCGACTCGATCTACAAGATTCCCCTCGCGCTGCACGCCGAGGGGCTCGACGAGATCGTCTGCCGGAAGCTCAACTTGAGCCCGAAACCCGCCGACCTCTCGGTGTGGCACCGCCTGGTCGAGTCCCTGGTGCATCCGGAGCACGAGGTGCATGTCGGCATGGTCGGGAAGTACGTCGACCTCACCGAATCGTACAAGTCGCTGTCCGAAGCGCTGGTTCACGCCGGGATCCACACGCGCAGCAAGGTCCAGATCCACTATGTCGATTCCGAAGCGATCGAGCGCGACGGGATCGACGCGCTCAAGGGAATGGATGCGATTCTCGTGCCCGGGGGCTTCGGCAAGCGCGGCGTCGAGGGCAAGATCAAGGCGATCCGCTACGCGCGCGAGAACAAGATTCCGTACCTGGGCATTTGTCTCGGCATGCAGCTCGCCATCATCGAGTACGCGCGCGACAAGGCGGGACTCGCCAACGCCAACAGCACCGAGTTCGATCCCCATACGCCTCATCCGGTGGTTGCGCTGATCACCGAATGGCAGAATCGCGACGGCACGATCGAGCGCCGCGATCACAAGTCGGATCTGGGCGGAACGATGCGCCTGGGCGCCCAGCCCTGCGAAGTCGTTCCCGGCTCGCTCGCGCATCGCATCTACGGCACGACTAGCGTGGCCGAGCGGCACCGGCACCGCTACGAGGTCAACAACCATTACCTGCCGCGGCTCGAGGCCGCGGGCCTGGTCGTCGGAGCGCGCGCCAAGAGTCCGCTCGCGGGCGATCTGTGCGAGATGATCGAGCTCGCCGATCACCCGTGGTTCTTCGGCTGCCAGTACCACCCCGAATTCACCTCCAACCCGCGCCGCGGCCATCCGCTGTTCATCGCGTACATCGAGGCGGCGCTCGCGCGAGCACGAGCCACGCGCGGCGAGCCCGCCCGCGCGCGGCCCCAGCTCGTCGCCTGACCATGCAGCTTTGCGGCTTCGAGGTCGGCCTGGACCGGCCTCTGTTTCTCATTGCCGGCCCGTGCGTCGTCGAGTCCGAGCAGCTGCAGGTCGACGTCGCAGGGAGGCTCAAGGAGATCTGCGCCGCGCTGAAGGTGCCGCTCGTCTTCAAGTCCTCCTACGACAAGGCGAACCGAAGCTCCGCGAAGTCGTATCGCGGGCTCGGCATGGCCGAGGGACTGCGCATTCTCGGCGAGGTCAGGCGCAAGGTCGGCGTGTCGGTGCTGACCGACGTGCACACCGAGGAAGACATCGGCGAGGTCGCGAAGGTGGTGGACGTCTTGCAGACGCCCGCTTTCCTGTGCCGCCAGACCGATTTCATCCGCGCCGTCGCTGCGGCCGGCAAGCCGGTCAACATCAAGAAGGGGCAGTTCCTCGCGCCCGAGGACATGGCCAACGTCGTGGCCAAGGCGCGCGAGGCGAGCGGGCGCGACAACATCATGGTGTGCGAGCGCGGCGCCTCCTTCGGCTACCACAACCTGGTCTCCGACATGCGCTCGCTCGCGATCATGCGCGCGACCGGCTGCCCGGTGGTGTTCGACGCGACCCATTCCGTGCAGCTCCCTGGCGGGTTGGGAACGGCTTCCGGCGGGCAGCGCGAATTCGTTCCGGTGCTCGCCCGCGCGGCGGTCGCGGCCGGCGTCGCGGGGATCTTCATGGAGACGCACCCGGATCCCGCGCATGCTCTTTCCGACGGGCCCAACGCGTGGCCGCTCGGGCGCATGCGCGAGCTGCTGGAGACGCTGGTCGAGCTCGATCGCACGGTCAAGAGCGCCGGATTCCCGGAAACGGACCTTATCGCCGCGTCATGAGCCCAACAACGAAGTCGAAGGGGGGAACAACAGCATGAGTGCCATCGTCGACGTCATCGCCCGCGAGATTCTCGATTCCCGCGGCAATCCCACGATCGAAGCCGACGTGGTGCTGGAGTCGGGCGTGAGCGGCCGCGCCGCAGTGCCCTCGGGCGCCTCGACCGGTTCGAAGGAGGCGATCGAGTTGCGCGACGGCGATGCCGCGCGCTACGGCGGCAAGGGAGTGCAGAAGGCGGTCGAGAACGTGAACACCGAGCTCTGCGAAGCGATCCTCGGGCTCGATGCGACCGAGCAGGCGTTCATCGACCGCACCATGATTGATCTCGACGGAACCGAGAACAAGTCCCGCCTCGGTGCCAATGCTATTCTCGCCGTCTCCTGCGCCGTCGCCAAGGCCGCCGCCGAGGAATCCTCGCTTCCGCTGTACCGATATCTCGGCGGCGCAGGTGAAATGGCGCTTCCCGTGCCGCAGATGAACGTGATCAACGGCGGCGCACACGCCAACAACAGCATCGACATGCAGGAGTTCATGCTGGTGCCGCTGGGCGCGCCGACCTTCCGTGAGGCGCTCCGCTACGGCGCGGAAGTCTTCCAGACGCTCAAGAAGCTGATCGACGGCAAGGGGATGACGACCACGGTTGGCGACGAAGGTGGCTTCGCACCCAACCTTCCCAACAACGAGTCGGCGCTGCAGCTCCTGATCGAAGCCATCGAGAAGGCAGGCTACACGCCGGGCACCGACGTCGCGCTCGCTCTCGACTGCGCGGCCTCCGAGTACTACCAGGACGGCATGTACGAGCTCGACGCTGAGAAGGCCAAGCTCACCCGCTCGCAGATGGTCGACTACCTGGCGAAATGGGTCGACAAGTATCCGATCATCTCGATCGAGGACGGCATGTCCGAGGAGGATTGGGACGGCTGGAAGCTCCTGACCGACAGGCTGGGCAAGAAGGTTCAGATCGTCGGCGACGACATCTTCGTCACCAACACCAGGATCCTCAAGGAAGGGATCGCCAAGGGTGTGGCCAACTCGATACTGATCAAGATCAACCAGATCGGGACGCTTACCGAGACTTTCGCGGCGATCGACATGGCGATGCGCGCGGCCTACACGGCCGTCGTCTCGCACCGCTCGGGAGAGACCGAGGACAGCATGATCGCCGACATCGCCGTGGGCAGCAACGCGGGCCAGATCAAGACCGGGTCGCTCTCGCGCTCGGATCGCATCGCCAAGTACAACCAGCTCCTGCGCATCGAAGAGGACCTGGGCGACGTCGCCACCTACGCCGGGCGCGCCGCGTTCCGCCAGCTCAAGTAGCGATCACCTTGCGAACGCTTGCCGTCATCTTTGTGCTGTTGGTCGTGGCGCTGCAGTATCCGATGTGGCTGGGCAGGGGCGGCTGGCTCAGGGTGCGCGAGCTCGACCGCCAGGTCGAGGCGCAGGCCCGCGTCAACGAGGAGCTCAAGGCTCGCAACGCCGCGCTCGACGCCGACGTGCGCGACTTGAAGCAAGGCTTCGAGGCGATCGAGGAGCGCGCTCGCTCCGAGCTCGGAATGATCCGGCGCGACGAGGTGTTCTTCCAGCTCGCGGTGCCCGCTTCGCCGGCGGCGCCGAAAGGCTCGCTCTCAGCCCCGGGCAAGTAGCCTGGGTCGAGCCTGCGAGACCAGGGACAGCGGATGTAGCCTGGGTTGAGCCGCAGGCGAAACCCGGGGCCCAGATCTCGATACAATGCCGCGCGTAACCTCCCGCGACAATCCCCGACTCAAGGCTGTCGCGAGGCTCATCGGATCGTCGCGCGAACGCCGCAAGACGGGCCGCTGCGTCCTCGAGGGCGAGCATCTGATCGCCGTCTATTGCGCACGCTACGGCGCGCCGGAAGTATTGGTCGTCTGCGAGTCCGCGCTGGAGACACCGGAAATCAAGGCGATCCTGCAGCAGGTCGAGCCGCGCATCGCGCTGGTGGTCGGCGACGACCGCTGGCCGGATCTCGCTCTGCCGCAAGCGGTGGGGGCGCTAGCGGTGGTGACGGCGCCGACGCCGGTGTTCAAGACTACCGGCGAATTCTGCCTGCTGCTTGAAGACGTGCAGGACCCGGGCAACGTCGGCTCCATCCTTCGCAGCGCCGCCGCCGCGGGGGTGACGCAGGTCTTTCTGTCACCCGGCTGCGCGTTCGCGTGGTCGCCGAAGGTGCTGCGAGGCGGGCAGGGCGGGCACTTCCATCTCGACATCTTCGAGGACGTCGATCTCGTGGCTTGGGCTAGCGACTACCAAGGCAACCTCGTCGCTACGGTCCCTGCGGCAGGGGAATCCATCTACGCCGCTGATCTCTCTGCCCCGGTCGCGATCGCCATAGGCAACGAGGGGGCAGGCTTGTCGGCCGCACTGTGCACGGTCGCCAAACACCGCGTGAGCATCCCGATGCCCGGAGGCTTCGAGTCGCTCAACGCTGCGGCCGCCGCCGCCGTATGCCTGTTCGAGTTCGTGCGGCGGCGCGAACCTTAGTTGTTGACGTTGAGCACGGCCGCGAAATGCCACGATGCGGTGCAGCCGCCGCCGACGTTGCCAGTGATCTTGCCTTCGATGCCCTGCCCGGTCGGGTGGAGGGAATCAATCGTCGCGGTCCGCGGATTGGGGTTTAGTCCCGGACCCGTACACGCTATGGTCGTGGCACCAGCCATCTGGTATATCCGCCCGAAGTGCGTGAGCGGCCCGGTCACGGTGCACACGATCCCACTGTGAGTCGTGTCGACGAAGGTGAACACCAGTGTGGCCGTCCGCGTGGTCGCCTCTGTTGCATCACCACCGGTGGTGACCGTGAGGCCGTATGTTGCACGGAACGCGGGGTCGTTGCTCGCTGGGTTGTTAGTGCAGCCGCTGATCGATCCCGCCATCGAACCGGAATAGTCGCCCGCCAACAGATACGGCGTCAGTGTCTGGCGCTGGATCGTCTTGGTGATGGTGCCGACCCCATTGACCGTGTAGGTCAGCGTGGCGTGGTAAATGTCGGTGGGTGTGAACGTGGCCGTGCCAGCGGGATTGATGCCGTAGCCCTGCCAGGGGTTGGCGAAATAGGTCCCGGTGATCGCGTACAACGTCCCGGTATAACTGCCACTGCCATTGTCGGTGATCTGCGCGGTGTACCAGGTCGCATTGCCGTTCTTGTCGTAGATGAAAAAGGCGATGAATTGGAACGTGTCGCTCTGAACCAGGAAAGCTCCCCAGCCCGGCTCGGCGACGTCGAGGTAGACGTCGGTGTATTCGAGTGCTGTGGCATTGGACGCGGCCATCGCGAACAGAAACGCAACAATCAAGCGCTTCATGGCTTACCCCCACGGATGTAAGGACGCTAGCAATGCTACCCGCGCGACCTGTCGGCAAGCTTGCGATAGACACCCCCTCGAGACGGGAACGGCTAATGCAAGGGCCCGCCGAAGGTCGCGTCCTCCCTGCAGCCGCCGCCAACGTTCGGGGCGGAATAGCGCCCCTCGATGCCCAGCGAGGTCGCCCTGATCTCCGACATGCTGGCGGTGGTGTTGAGTCCGTCGGAGCAGCTGTAATTGGCGGAGGGAACCGTGTAGAGCTGCCCGTATTGAACGAGCGTGCCCGTAAACGTGCACGTGAGTTCCGGGTTGTCAAACAGATAGTCGAACTGGAACGTGACGCTGCCACTCGTAAGCTGCGTAACCTGCAAATCAAAGTAGTCGCTGTACGGACCGTTGTTGGCGGAGTTAGTGCAGCCGGAATAGGCACCTGACTGACCGCCCACATAGGTACCTCCGATTGTTATCGGGGTCAGCGTCTGGCGCTGAAGCGCCTTATTGACGGTGGCCGCCATAGGCGGCGGTGTCGTGACCGTGTAGATGAGGTTAGCAGTGTACGGGCTGGTGGGCTGGAACGACGCGGTGCCGACCTGGGTGATCGTTTGATCCTGGACGTTCCACGTCATTCCATAATAGGTTCCGGTCGTTGCATACAGCGGTCCATTGAAGTTCCCGCTGGCATCCTGCGTGAGCTGCGCGGTGTACCAGGTGGGCGACTTGGGCGGTCCGTAGATGAAAAATGTGATGAACATGAAGGTGTCGCTTTGCACGACGTTGTAGCCGGAGCCGGGCTCCAAGGCCACGAAGTAGATATCCGTATAGTCCGTCGCGGTCGCGCCCGAGGCAGCAATGAGCAGGAAGAGAGCAAACAAAAGTCGCATGAGCATGTCTATTGGCAGAAATACGGAAAGTGCGGAGTTTAGCAGCGTCAGGCGCGGCGCGTTGTAACCGAAGGTAACAACGCTTCGATGGCGTGGCGATAGGGTAGGGAAGGCTGAGCTCCGCGCGCGGTGCAGGCGAGCGTGCCTGCGGCGACCGCGCGTCGTGGCGCATCGGGAATGGGAGAGCCTTCGTCCAGCGCTGCCGCGAGCGAGCCGACGAATGCGTCTCCCGCGCCGGTGGTATCGACGACGTCCACCGCAGGGGCGGCGACGTAGTGCGTCTCGCCGCCGATCTGGCACACAGCGCCTTGGTCGCCCAGGGTTACGATGGCGACGAGCGTCCCCGCGCGGCCGGCCGCTCGAGCGAAAGCTTCCGCTGCCACAGGCCAACCGAATTGCGCTCCCAGCGCCGCAGCCTCGTCCTGGTTGACGATGAGCACGTCGACCATGCGCAGCAGTTCGACCGAGCATGGCCGCGCCGGCGCCGCGTTGAGCACGATTCGACTACCCTTATTCCGCGCGCGGCGGATGAGCACTTCGTTCGCCGCGGCGGGCACTTCCTGCTGCAGCACTACGACAGTCTCGGGAGCGAGGACGGCGTCGGGGACGCGTGACGGGTCGACGTGCGCGTTGGCGCCGGGAACGACGACGATGCAGTTCTGACCTTGGGCATCGACCATGATCGTCGCGCAACCGGTTGCACCGTCGACGTGGGCTACGCCCGTGAGATCGACGTTGCCTGCCGCGAGCAATTCCAGAGCGCGGTCGGCAAAGAGGTCGCGTCCCACCGCTCCATAGAGGCGAACGTCGGCGCCGGCGCGAGCCGCCGCAAGGGCCTGGTTGGCGCCCTTGCCTCCGGGAAAGGTGGCAAAGGCGCTCCCGGTGAGCGTCTGCCCGGGCGCAGGAAAGCGCTCGACCCGGCTGACCAGATCGAGGTTGATCGACCCGAAGACGACGACCATCGACCGCTAGCTCGGTGGGTAGCGGTTGACCACGCCCTTGACCAGAAGGATGTTGCCGTAGGGACGCAGCTCCGCAGTGCGCACGATGGCGAACGCGTGGCGGGCGCGCTCGTAGAACGCCTCGCGCTCGAGGCTTCCCAGCGCGTCCGACCTCTCACCGTGGCGCGAGAGGACCGCGGCGAAGTCGCGAACCGCCTCGGGCACCGCCGCCGCGTCGCCGATCACCTGCATCGTGAGGGCCGGAGGTGACGCCACCGTGTCCAGGGGAAGAAGCGTCAGGATGGCGTCGAGCGCCTGCGCCGCAGTAGGTGTTGGCAGATGAATGAGCCGCCGCGCGACCGCTGCCGCCGGGAAGTTCGCGTCGACGATGGCCAGCTCGTCGCCGTGGCCCATCAACGCCAGCACGTGCAGAAGCTCGGCATGGAGCAGGGGATGGATGCCTTTGAGCACGCCTCTAGCCTCAGGCCTTGACGCCGCCCGCGGTCATCCCGACCGCGATTTCCTTCTGGATGACGACGGTCAGCAGCAGCACCGGCAGCGTCACGACGATCGCCGCGGCAGCGAGCGGACCCCACGCGAGCTGCTCGAAGGTGAGCACGTTATAGACCGCGGCTGGCAGGGTGCGCGTGGCGCGCCCGGCGAGCACGGCGCCGAAGACGAAGTTGTTCCAGGAAAAGATGAACGCCAGGATCGTAGCAACCACGATCCCCGGGCGCGCCAGCGGCATGGCCACGTGACGGAAGGTCGTCCATACGCTGGCACCGTCGATCTGCGCCGCTTCCTCGAGCTCGCGAGGCAACGTCTCGAAGTGACCGGCCATGATGTAGACGATGATCGGCACGGTGATGACCAGGTGCGTGATCACCAGGGCGGTGAGCGTGTTGTTGAGCCCGAAGAACTGGAACACGATGAACAGCGGGATCAGGTAGGACAGCGCCGGCGTCATGCGCGCGATCAGGATCAGCACGGTGAGCTTGTGCGCCTGGGCTCGCGCGATTCCGTAGCCCGCAGGAATCCCCACCGCCAGTGCGATTAGCGTCGCCAAGCCAGAGACGACGATGCTGTTCCAGAAGTACAGCCCCATCGAGTTCTCGGCGAACACCTGGATGAAATTGGCCAGCGTCGGCGGGTTTGGAATGAACACCGGAGGATAGGCGACGTTATCGATCTCGGTCTTGAGCGATAGCGAGAGCATCCACAGAAACACCAGGATCGCTGGCGAGACGATGACCACCACCGAGGCCGCGAATCCGAGCTTGCGCAGCCTGCGGCGCCACCTGGCCCGCGACGCCAGCGACGAGCCGGGGAGCGATGCGGTCACGTCCATTTGGCCCGCTCGCGCACGTACGGCAGCAGCAACGCCAGCGCCAGGATGATGGCAAAGAACACCACGACCACCGCCGATGCGTTGCCGACGTTGTAGAAGGCGAACGCCTGCAGGTAGAGGTACAGGTTGATCGTCTCCGACGCGGTGCCCGGCCCTCCCTGGCTGATCACGTAGATGGTGTCGAAAGCCTTGACACCGTCGATGGTGCGGATCACTGCGGCGACGACCAGGAACGGCGCCAGCAGCGGCAGCGTGATGTAGCGGAAGAGCTGCCACTCCGACGCTCCGTCGAGCCGCGCGCTTTCGTAGGGTTCGGTCGGCAGCGCAGCCAATCCGCCAAGCACGATCAGCATGACCAGCGGAGTCCAGTGCCAGATTTCCACCAGCACCAGGCTGGGAATGACCAGCGTGGGCGAGTACACCCACAGCGAAGGAGGCAGGCCGACCAGCGACAGCAGATAGTTGAGAACGCCCTGCTGGGGATGGAACATCATGGTCCACACCAGCGCCACCGCGACGGGCGTGGCCATCATCGGCATGGTGAACACCGACCGAAGCAGGCCGCGCATGGGAAACTCGCGATGAAAGATCAGCGCCGCCACGGTGCCCAGGACCAGCGGCACGACCACCGCGAGGAGCGTGAAATACAGCGTATGAACGATCGCCTCGTGGAAGCGCTGGTTGGTCGCGAGCTTGATGTAGTTCTCGAAGCCGATGAAGTGCGCGACCGAACCGATGGTCCAGTCGAAGGCGCTCATCCAGACCGTGAACAGCCACGGGAAGATGATCACCGCGCCGACCACCAGCAGCGCGGGAACGATGAACAGGACGTAGCTGCGCCGCCTGCGCGCGAGGAAGCCGGGACGCGAGGCGGCGGCTACGACAATCGAGGCCATGGAGCGTGGTTGGATGCCTTTTCCCTCACCCGCCGCGCTTCGCGCGGCGGCCTCTCCCGGGGGGAGAGGCGACAAACCTGAACCCCTCTCCCGCCGGGAGAGGGGTGGGGGTGAGGGCAATGCCGTCGCGCAAGCTCGCTACCTGTCCGCGAGTGTCAGGGCCTCAGCTCTTCTCGCTCTTGTCGAGTACCGGCTGGAATTCGGCCGTGGCCTTCTTGAGCTCGCCAGCCGGATCGGCGCCGTTGATCATGTTGGTCAGCGCGACGCCGAACACATCGCGGAATTCAGTCACCGGCGCGATGATCGGCAATCCGGGCTCGGCGATGCTCGCCGAGGTGAGCATGCACTCGACCCACTCCTTGGGTGCCTTGAAGTCGGAGGACTGCTGAGCGGCAGCATAGGCGGACTTGCGCACGGGGGCGCCGGCGGCCGCTTGCAGCATGCGCGTCTGATTCACCTTGTTCGAAGCCCACTGCACGTAGTACCAGGCGGCCCCCTTGTGCTTGCTGTAGGTGGAGATGCCTTCGCCGTCACCGAAAAGCGCTGACACCTGCTTCTTCGGTCCGGCAGGCATCACGCTGTAGCCGACCTTGCCCACCACTCGCGACTTGGTCGGATCCTCGAGCGGCTGCGCAAAGCCTATGCCGTCGAGCCACATCGCCGCCTTGCCCTGCAGGAACAAACTCTGCGCCTCGTTCCAATTGAAGCCGGCGACTCCCGGCGGCCCGTACTTGGCCAGCAAGGTCTGATACATCTTCGCGCCTTCGATCGCTTCCGGCGAATCGGTGAGGAGCTTGCCGTTCTTGTCAATGAATCCGCCACCGTAGCCCATGAGGAAGCTCGTCCACACTGGAACGTTGGCGTTCTTCAAACCGCGTCCGACGAATCCCGCGATTCCCTTGCCCGGGTCGTTGAGCTTGGCGGCCGCGTCGACCATCTCGGCAAAGGTCTTCGGGTAGGCAACGCCCTTGGCGGAAAAGAGCTCCTTGTTCCAATACACCACCCAGGGATCGAGGTTGAGCGGCAGGCTGTTGACGCGCCCGTCCGGCTCCACCGCGTAGTTGAGCCCGCCCTTGGCGAAATCATCGAAGTCCAGATTCGGATCCGTCATCGACTTGTCGGCGAGGATCGGCCGCAGATCGGTAAGCCAGTTGGCCTTCGCGAACTGGCGCTTCTGCACGTGATAGGAAAGCGCGATCACATCGAAGCTCGGGTTGCCGGAAAGGAACTCGACCTGCGCCTTGTTCCGCTGTTGCTGCTCCGGAACCATCTCGGAGCCGACCTTGATGCCGGTGAGCTCCTCGAACTCCTTGTGATACTTGGTGAGCAGATCGCCACGCGGGCTCTTGACCAGAAGCACTTCGAGCGGCTCGCCCTTGAAACGCTTCCAGTCGAAGCTGCCCTGAGCGTGCGCTGTGAGCGAAACGCCGGGAATGGCGCCCAGCAGCGCTGCGCCGGCCCCTGCCTGGAGTAGGCGGCGGCGAGTCGGATCGGCATGGTCGGTCATCGGATTCTCCTTCGAGTTATGACGTCGACAGAGGCGGGCATCGACGCCGCTTCTTGACGGCGGCTGGGACAGCGAAATCATACCGCATCGGTGCACGGTCGCGTCGGCTCAGAGTCCAAGCTTTCGCGGCGCTTCAGTGAATCTCGTCTTCGCGATCGAAAACCTCGATCAACCGCTCCGCCGTGCAACCGGGTGCGCGAGCCACCGCGAGGATGCGCGCTTCGCGCGCCGCCAGCTGCCGCGCGGCCGCGGGCAGCTTGGGAACGGCCGAACCGGGAACGACAACCGCGCCGTGACGATCGGCGTGGATGAGATCCCCAGAGCGAACGCGCATGCCGAAGACCTCGACCTCGCCGCCGAAATCGACCACATTCGCGTAGGCGTGCGAGGGGGCGATCCTCGAGGCGAGAAACTGGAACCCGGCCGCCCATTGATCGATGTCGCGAACCGAGCCGTCGGTGACGACTCCCAGCGCGCCCAGCCCTCGGTGGATCGCCGATTGCACTTCGCCCCAGAACGCGCCGTAGCCGGTCTCGGCTCCGTCCAGGTCCTGGATCACGACGATCGAAGGCTTCGGCCCCGCGTCGACATAGCGGTAGTAGTCGTAGCGCAGTTTGCGCACGGCAGCCGCGACCGCGCTCGGCGGTTGGCGCGAACGGATCCGTGCCGTGCGCGCGAAGCCGACGATTGGCTCCAATTCCGGAAACCCGCAGATGGCTGGATGCGTCGTGTAGCCGCTGCCCCGTCGCTCGGGGACCACGACTTCGAGCGCGTTGCAAATCGTCGGCGTGTCAAATGCAGCCAATGCCGCAACATCTTTCGGGTCCAATGCATCGGTGTTCATCGTGGCTTTCTCATGCGGCGTCGCGCTTGGCGACGATTCCGGTTTCCGCGACCGCGGCGATCCACTCGCGACGTTGGGCGGCATCGAGCGCGACCAGCGGGGGTCGCAATGCCTCCCACGCTGGATCAGCCGTCAAGTCCGCAAGCAGCGCCTTGAACGCAGCGAAAAGCGGATAGCGCTCCAGTCGCGCGAGGAAGGCATCGATGCGTCGGAGCTCCTCCCTGGGATCGCCGCCGAGCGAGAGGTCATGAAGCCGCCGCATCAACCGCGGATAGAGATTGGCGATGCCGCAGATGGTGCCTGCGCCGCCGCCGGCGAGCGCCTCCGGCAGATGCGGCTCATGTCCGACGAAGATGGCAAGGCTGGCGAAACGCGCGAGCAGCCGGCGCGTGTGCTGAAGGTCCCCGCCGCTGTCCTTGATGCCGGCCACCACGTCGGAATAGCGGGCGAGCAGCCGCGCGACCACCTCGTGCGCGATGGGCACGGCGGTGACCTGCGGTATATGGTACAGATAGAGCCTCAGTCGAGTGTCGGCGACGGCATCGATCAGTCGCGCGTAGCTGGCATACAGCCCCTCCTCGCTGACGCCCTTGAAAAAAAACGGCGGCAGCACGAGAGCCCCGGCGCAACCAGCCGCCACCGCATGCCGAGTGAGCTCGACGGTCTCGGTGAGGGCAGCGCAACCGGTGCCGGCGATGATGCGCGCGGCGGGAACGCCGCCCGCCAGCACGGCATCGAGGCCGGCGCGGCGCTCCGACATCGAGAAGGACTGGCCTTCGCCGGTCGTGCCGAACAGCGCGACCCCGTCGACTCCCGCGGCGATCAGGCGCGCGATGTGCGCCGCCAGACGCGCGTGATCCGGCGCGCCCGCGCGATCGAGCGGGGTGAGCGTGGCGCACCATACGCCGCGAATACGTTCAGGCACGGGAGAAGAGCACGCGGGATGCGGGCAAAGCGGGAAGCACGGAGCTGTTAGGATAGCATCGTTGTGCGATCTTTAAGAGCGGTGCGCCAATGACCAAGCATTCCGGCGAACTGATGCAGCGCCTGGCGCAGTCTCTGCTCGCCCTCGGCGGCGCGCCGCTCGGCAACCTGTTCCGTGCGGTAAGCGACGAAGCAGCGACTGCGCTGGTGCGCCACGCCTACACCGCGGGCGTTCGCTATTTCGACACCGCGCCGCATTACGGCCACGGTCGATCGGAGAGGCGGATGGGCGACGCGCTAAGAACCTTTGCGCGCGACGATTTCCTGCTGTCGACCAAGGTCGGACGGCTGCTGGAACCGCGTGCCGACTCTCCTCGAGACCAGCACGGCTATGTCGACACGCTGCCCTTCGTGCAACGCTACGATTACACCGAAGGCGGCGTGCGCAGGTCGCTGGACGATAGCCTCCAGAGGCTTGGCCTCGCTCGCGTGGACATCGTGTACGTGCACGACATCGATCGCGAGACGCATAGGCAGGCGCATCCGCGACGCCTCGCCGATGCGCTCGACGGAGGGCTGCCGGCGTTGGCCCGGCTAAAGGCGGACGGCGCGATCGGCGCCTACGGGCTTGGAGTCAACGACGTTGCGATCTGCCTGGAAGTGCTGCGCTACGCGGACCTCGACATGATCTTGCTCGCGGGGCGCTACACGCTGGCCGATCAGTCGGCGCTTGTGCAACTGCTGCCCGAATGCGAGCGCAGGGGAGTGGCCATTGTGCTCGGCGGTCCGTACAACTCGGGCATTCTCGCCACAGGCGCCAAGCCGAAAGACGGATCGCCTCCTTATTTCAACTATGCTCCGGCGCCGCCGGCGATGGTCGAGAGAGTCGCGGCGATCGAACGCGTCTGCGCCGAGTTCGGCATTCCGCTGCAGGCCGCTGCCCTGCAGTTTCCACGCGCGCACCCGGCGGTCGCCTGCGTTCTCGCGGGTGCGCGGTCGATCGCCGAGCTCGACGAGAATCTGCGCATGGCTGCGACACCGATTCCCGGAGAATTTTGGCACGCGTTGCGCGACAGCGGGGTGATCGCGCCCGAAGCCCCGCTGCCGGTCTGAGATGCGAATCGATGCGCACCATCACGTCTGGAAGCTTGCTCGCGGCGACTACGGATGGCTCGAGCCCACGCCGCAGCTCTCGACGATCTGCCGCGACTTCTCGCTCGCCGACCTGCGACCTCTGCTGCGCGATGCCGGCGTCGAGGCAACGGTGCTCGTGCAGGCGGCGCCGACCGTCGCCGAGACGCGCTATCTGCTCGACGTCGCGCGCGAGAGCGCTGGACTGGTTCGCGGAGTGGTCGGCTGGGTCGATCTCGCGGCGCGCGACGCGAAGACTGTGCTCACTGAGCTTGCCGGCGATGCGCTGCTCAAGAGCGTTCGGCCGATGCTGCAGGATCTCGCCGACCCGGAGTGGATTGTGAGACCTGGAGTGCAGCCTGCGTTGACGGCGCTGCCGCAACTCGGGCTGCGCTTCGACGCGCTGGTGAAGCCGCGTGAGCTCAAGCCGCTGCTCAAGATGCTGGAGCGCCATCCCGACCTCGCCGTGGTTGTCGATCATTGCGCGAAGCCCGACATCGCGACTCGCGCGTGGCAGCCGTGGGCGGACGACTTGAAGGCGATCGCGATGCATACTCCGGCTTGCTGCAAGCTCTCGGGACTGGTGACCGAGGCGGGCGCGGGCTGGAATGTCGACGCGCTGCAACGCTACGTCGAGCACGTGTTGCGATGCTTCGGCGCCGAGCGCGTGATGTGGGGGAGCGACTGGCCGGTGGTCACGCTCGCCGCGAGCTACGGCGACTGGGTCGCCGCGACCGACGCGTTGCTCGCCGGGCTGTCGCCTGCCGAGCAAGCCGCAATCCGCGGCGGCAATGCCGAACGCTTCTATGCGTTGTCGCCTCTCCCTCTGGGAGAGAGGCTGCCCCCGACCCGATCGGGGGCCGCCGCGCGAGAGCGCGGCGGGTGAGGGGAAGCCCGGGCCACCTGACTGACGGCAATTCTTCCTCACCCCCACCCCTCTCCCCGGGGGAGAGGGGCTCATCCGTCTGGAATCACCGCGGTGACCTCGATCTCCACCCTGGCCTCATCTTCGATCAGCTTCGCCACTTCGAACGCGGTCATCGCCGGATAGTGGCTGCCGATGATCTCGCGATAGGCCACGCCCATGGGCTTGTATGCCGCCAGGTACTCGCGCTTATCGGTGACGTACCAGTTCATGCGCACGATGTGCTCGGGTTTCGCACCCGCCTCGGCCAGGACCGCGACGACGTTCTTCAAGGCCTGGCGGACCTGGGCGCTGAAGTCCGCGCCGGGAAAGCGATGCTGCTCGTCCCAGCCGATTTGTCCGCCGACGAAGACCAGCGTGCCGCGCGCGGCGATGCCGTTGGAGTAGCCGCGCGGCTTGGCCCAGCCGGGCGGCTGCAATACGCGCATCATCGTGCGGAGCAGATCACCACGTCCCTGCGCGCAGCTTGAAGCGCTGCAGCTTGCCGGTCTCGGTGCGGGGCAGCGATTTGCGGAACTCGACGGCGCGAGGGTACTTGTACGGCGCGATCGCCTGCTTGACGAAGTCCTGCAACTCCTTGACCAGCTCCTGCGATTCCTGCACGCCTTCGCGGAGCACGACGAACGCCTTGACGATCTCGCCGCGCTGCTCGTCGGATGTGCCCACCACGCCGCACTCGGCGATCTTGGGATGCGCGAGCAGCGCAGCCTCGACTTCGAGTCCGGCGATGTTGTAGCCGGCGCTGATGATCATGTCGTCGGCGCGTCCCTGGTAGACGAAGTAGCCGTCCTGATCGACCAGACAAGCGTCGCCGGTATAGTTCCAGCCGTTCTTCACATAGGTCGTCTGGCGCGAATCGGCGAGGTAGCGGCAGCCGGTCGGCCCCTTCACCGCCAGCTTGCCGACCTGGCCCGCGGGCAGCGGGTTGCCCGCGTCGTCCATGATGCAGGCGCGATACCCTGGCACCGCCTTGCCCATGGCGCCCGGGTGCGAGTGGGCTTCGTCCGCGGAGATGAAGATGTGCAGCATCTCGGTGGCCCCGATGCCGTCGATGATCTCGATGCCGGTCGCGTCCTTCCACAACTTGCGCGTCGCCGCCGGCAGCACCTCGCCCGCCGATACGCACTTCCTCAGGCTGCGCAGATCGAACTCGGGCACGTGGGCGGCCATCGCGCGGTACGACGTCGGTGCGGTGACCAGCACGCTGACGCGGTGCTCGGGAATCGCCGCGAGCAACGCCTCGGGAGCGGGCTTCTCGAGAAGCAGCGTCGCAGCGCCGATGCGCATGGGAAACAGCAGCAGTCCGCCGAGGCCGAAGGTGAACGCCAGCGGCGGGCTGCCGCCGAACACGTCGTCAGCGCTGGCGCGAAGCGTCGATCGCGGCCAGCAGTCGCACGCAGCGAGGATGTCGCGATGGAAGTGCATCGTTCCCTTGGGCTTGCCGGTGGTGCCCGAGGTAAACGCGATCAGGCAGGTGTCGTCGGCGGAGGTGAGGACGTTGGCGAAAGTCTCCGCCTTCACCTTCATTCGCGCTTCGAGACCGTCAGCGGCGTCGCTGTGAAAATCCACGCGGCGCTTTAGCGTCGGACACGCGGGCAAGGCGGAGTCGAGCTCAGCGCCGAGCCTGGCATCGCACAGCGCGTGCGAGATTTCGGCCTTGGTGACGATGTCGGTGAGCTCCTTGGCGCGCAGCATCGGCATGGTTCCGACCACGATGCCGCCGGCCTTGACCACCGCATACCAGCACGCCGCCATCATCGGGTTGTTGGGCGAGCGCAGCAGCACGCGATTGCCAGGCACGAGG
>DASPTZ010000186.1:0-7027 GCA_035623155.1 Casimicrobiaceae bacterium
CCTCGCCAAGCATCACCACGACGCCAACCATGCGCAATACCGTGAGCTCCTCGATTGGGGCCTGCGGCTCGCCTTCCTGCTGGCGCTGCCGGCGGCACTTGCCTTGGCGGTGATCGCGGTGCCGCTGATCTCGACGCTCTATCAGTACGGCCGCTTTACGGTGAACGACGTATGGCAGACTCGCGCCGCGCTCCTCGGCTACAGCGTCGGGTTGCTGGGGCTCATCGCGGTGAAGATCCTCGCGCCCGGTTTCTACGCGCGCCAGGACATGAAGACGCCAGTGAAGATCGCGTTTCTTGCGGTGTTGTTCACGCAGACGCTTGCGCTGATCCTGATGTTCCAGATCGGCCACGCCGGCCTGACGCTGTCGACCTCGCTCGGCGCTTGCCTCAACGCGGCGCTTCTCTACGCAGCGATGTGCCGCGCCGGCGTCTACACCCCGCTGCCGGGGTGGCGCTCGTTCCTCGCCCGCGTCGCCATCGCCCTGTGCGTTCTCGGCGCCACCCTGTGGTTCGCCGCGGGTGCCGACGATTTCTGGGTGAGCGCGGGGCTGTGGGCAAAGGTGTGGCGCCTCGCGTTGGTGATGATCGCGGGCGCCTTCGCGTACTTCGGTGCGCTGTGGCTACTGGGCTTCCGGTTCGCCGATTTCAACCGTCGCGAGCCACCCTGATCGCCTGCCGGGCGAGGGGGAACCCCAAGGCAGAGAATCTACGCGATGCAGATCAGAGATGCCCGCTCTGCTTGCGATACGGGCAATCGGGCTTGACGCATTCGGCGTAGAGGTAGAGCGCATGCTCGGCGATTTTGAAACCCCGGTCGTGTGCGATCCTGGCCTGCCGCTTTTCGATGTCGCTGTCGAAGAACTCCTCCACCCGTCCGCACTGGACGCAGACCAGGTGGTCGTGGTGTCCGCCCTGATTGAGCTCGAACACCGCCTTGCCGGACTCGAAATGGTGACGCATCAGCAGGCCTGCCTGCTCGAACTGGGTAAGCACGCGATAAACCGTCGCCAGCCCCACGTCGAGTCCCTCGGCGAGTAGTTGCTTGTAGACATCCTCGGCGCTGAGATGCCTCACCTTGCTCTGCTCGAACAGGTTGATGATCTTCAGCCGCGGCAGCGTTGCCTTGAGACCGGCGGTCTTGAGGTCATGAGAGGGGGACATGGTTGGAGTCCGCTCTATGCTCGTCCGCCTATGATATAGTGTCCACCCCTGTTTTGGCAGCGCGTATCGCCCCCGGTTTGTCCATGCGATCCATGCTCTGCGCCGTCGCCTTCGCCCTTGCGGCGTCGGGCTGCTCCTGGCAGAACTTCACCTGGCAGACCTTCGGTGTCTACAAGCTGGACATCAACCAGGGCAACTACGTCACCCAGGACCAGGTCGACCGGCTCAAGGTCGGGCTCACCCGCCAGCAGGTGCGCATCGCGCTTGGCACGCCGCTGCTGGCCGATCCTTTCCACGCCAACCGCTGGGACTACGTCTACGCATTCGAGCGCCAGGGCAAGGTGCTCGAGGAGCGGCGGCTCGCGGTCTACTTCGTAGACGACCGGCTGGCCCGCTGGGAAGGGGACGAGATGCCGCCGCCTCCCGCGGAAGTGGCGCGCTCCGGAGGCGGCGACGCCGTGCTCGATAAGTCGCTGTCGACCGCGCCCAAGACCGGCGAGGACAACTGGCTCGTAGAGTTGCTGAAGAAGTTCGGCTGGTGGCAGTGAGCGAACCGGCGGCGCGCGTTGTCATCGCCGGCAGCGGCGGACGCATGGGCGAAACGCTGCTCGAGGCCGTGTTTGCCGCCGAAGATCTCGCGCTCGCGGCGGCGCTCGAAGTGCCGGCCAGCGAATTGATCGGACACGATGCTGGCGAGCGCTTCGGTCGGGCAACCGGCGTCGTCGTCGCCGCGGACGTTTCGGCGGCGCTGGAGACCGCGGACGTGCTCATCGATTTCACCCGGCCCGCCGGAACGCTTGCCCACGTCGCGGCGTGCGCCAAGGCGGGCGTCGGAGCGGTGGTCGGGACGACCGGCCTGTCGGAAGCCGACCGCCGCGCGCTCGCCGAAGCCGCGCGCAGCGTGCCTATCGTGTTCGCATCCAACATGAGCGTCGGCGTCACGGTGCTAACCAAGCTCGTCGAAATCGCGGCGCAACGGCTGGGCGAGGGTTACGACGTCGAGATCCTGGAAATGCATCACAGGCACAAGATCGACGCGCCATCGGGCACCGCGCTCACGCTCGGCGAGGCAGTTGCAACAGCGCTGCACCGCAATCTGGAGAGCGACGCCGTATACGCTAGGCGCGGAGTCACCGGTGAGCGCAAGCCGAAGGCCATAGGCTTTGCCTCGCTGCGCGGCGGCGACGTCGTCGGCGATCACACCGTCGTCTTTGCCGGACCAGGAGAGCGCGTGGAGCTCACCCACCGCGCCTCGTCGCGCATGACCTTCGCGCAGGGAGCGCTGCGCGCCGTGCGTTTCGTCGCCGCCAAGCGCGCGCAGCGCGCAGCGGGCCTCTACGACATGCAGGACGTTCTCGGTTTGCGCTGAGGCGTCCCAAGCATGCCCACCGCGCACCCCTTCGATCTGACGGGCCGACGCGCGCTCGTCACCGGCGCGGGGTCCGGGCTGGGCTTCGCCATCGCCCAGGGGCTGGTGCGCGCCGGAGCGAGCGTGGTCGTGAACGGACGCAACGCGGACAAGGCTCGCCGGGCGGCGGAGACGCTCTCCGCCGAGGGCGCGCCCTCGCGGGTCGCGATCTTCGACGTGACGCAACCCGCGGCGGTGACCGCGGCGATCGACGAGATCGAAAAGAAGTTCGGGCCGATCGACATCCTGGTCAACAACGCGGGCGTCAACCAGCGCGCGCCACTGGACAGCTTTTCCGACGCCGACTGGCACGCGCTGCTCGCGGGGAACCTCGACGGCCCGTTCTTCGTCGCCCGCGCGCTGATCCCGGCGATGAAGTCGCGCCGTCGCGGCAAGATCATCAACGTCTGCTCGCTGGCGAGCGACATCGGCCGTCCCAACATCGTCCCCTACGCCGCCAGCAAGGGCGGATTGAAAATGTTCACTCGCGCGCTCGCCGTCGAACTCGCCCCGTACAATATCCAGGTCAACGGCATCACCCCGGGTTTTTTCCGCACCGAGATGAACGCTCCGCTGGTCGCGGATCGCGAGTTCTCGGCGTGGGTCGAGCGGCGCACGCCGGCAGGACGCTGGGCTGAGCCGGCGGAACTCGCAGGCGCAGCCGTGTTCCTCGCGTCGAGCGCGGCCGACTATGTCACCGGGCATCTGCTCGCGGTCGACGGCGGATTCAGCGCCGCGTATTAGTTTCGTCGGTGGCAGGCTCGTCGCGATTGAAGCAGCCGCGACGACACGGTATAATTCACAGCCTTCGGAGCGGGGAAGGCGAGCCAAGCCTTTCCCGCTTCGCACATCTGCCGCCGCCTATAGGGGAATTTACGGTGTCGACCGCGCCCGTCCCAGCGATCCTCGCGCTCGCCGACGGGACGCTGTTTCGCGGCCGCGCCATCGGCGCGCACGCGGCCAGCGCCGGCGAGGTCGTGTTCAACACGGCGATGACGGGCTACCAGGAGATCCTCACCGATCCGTCCTACGCCGGCCAGATCGTCACTCTCACCTATCCGCATGTCGGCAATACCGGAGTCAACGCCGAGGACGTCGAGTCGAAGCGCATTTTCGCCGCCGGCCTGATCGTCCGCGATCTTCCCCGGCAGGCGTCGAGCTGGCGGCTCGAGAACGATCTCGGCGCGTATCTCAGGGCTGCAGGAATCGTCGGCATCGCCGACATCGACACGCGCAAGCTCACGCGCATCCTGCGCGAGAAGGGCGCACAGAACGGCTGCATCATGGCCGGCCCGAAGGATGCCGACGTCGACGAGCGGGAGGCTCTGTCGCGCGCGCGAGCAGCTCCATCGATGGTCGGACAGGATCTGGCCAAGGTGGTGACCTGCGCTGCGCCGTACGCCTGGAGCGCCGGCACCTGGGCGCTCTCCGACGGATATCAGAGTGCGCCGCCCCCGCGATTTCATGTCGTGGCCTTCGATTTCGGCATCAAGCACAACATCCTGCGCATGCTCAGCGCACGCGGCTGCAGGCTCACGGTGGTTCCGGCGCAGACGACAGCGGCCGAGGTGCTCGCGCTCAAGCCCCAGGGAATCTTCCTGTCCAATGGCCCCGGCGATCCCGAGCCCTGCGACTACGCGATCGAGACGATCCGCGAGTTCCTTCGAGTGGGCATCCCGACCTTCGGCATCTGCCTCGGCCACCAGCTCCTCGGACTCGCCTGCGGAGCGCGCACGGTGAAGATGAAGTTCGGCCACCATGGCGCCAACCATCCGGTGCTCGATACCGGCACCGGCCAGGTCCTCATTACCAGCCAGAACCACGGTTTCGCCGTCGACGCCACAACGCTGCCGGGGAATGCAAGCGTAACCCACGTCTCGCTGTTCGACGGCAGCCTTCAGGGGATCGCGCTCACCGACAAGCCCGCGTTCAGCTTCCAGGGTCATCCGGAGGCGAGCCCGGGCCCGCACGACATCGGTTACCTGTTCGACCGCTTCGTGCGGATGCTGGAGCGGGCCGGCATGCAGGCAGCGGCAGAATGATTGCGCGCACAGATCATGCCTAAGCGCACCGACATCGAGAACATTCTCATCATCGGCGCCGGCCCGATCATCATCGGACAGGCGTGCGAGTTCGACTATTCTGGCGCGCAGGCGTGCAAGGCGCTGCGCGAAGAGGGCTACAAGGTCATCCTGGTCAACTCCAATCCCGCGACCATCATGACCGACCCGGAGATGGCGGACGTCACCTACATCGAGCCCATCACCTGGCCGATGATCGCCAAGATCATCGAGCGCGAGCGTCCGGACGCGCTGCTGCCGACGATGGGCGGGCAGACCGCGCTCAACTGCGCGCTCGACCTCGCGCGCGAGGGTGTTCTGACCAAGTTCGATGTCGAACTGATCGGCGCGACGAAAAAGGCGATCGACAAGGCAGAGGATCGCGAGAAATTCAAGGCGGCGATGACGCGCATCGGGCTCGACTCCGCACGCTCGGGGATCGCGCACAACTTGAAGCAGGCTCACGAGGTGCAGGCCGCCATCGGATTCCCCGCGGTGATCCGGCCTTCGTTCACCCTCGGCGGCACCGGCGGCGGCATCGCCTACAACAAGGAGGAGTTCGAAGAGCTCGCCAAGCGCGGACTCGACCAGTCGCCCACGCACGAGTTGCTGATCGAGCAATCGCTGCTCGGCTGGAAAGAGTTCGAGATGGAGGTCGTGCGCGACAAGAAGGACAATTGCATCATCGTCTGCTCGATCGAGAACCTCGATCCGATGGGAGTTCACACCGGCGATTCGATCACGGTCGCTCCGGCGCAGACGCTCACGGACAAGGAATTCCAGATCATGCGCGACGCCTCGATCGCCATCCTGCGCGAGATCGGGGTGGATACCGGCGGCTCGAACGTGCAATTCGCGATCAACCCCGATGACGGCCGCATGATCGTCATCGAGATGAACCCGCGTGTGTCGCGCTCTTCCGCCTTAGCGTCGAAGGCGACCGGCTTCCCCATCGCCAGGGTCGCGGCGAAGCTCGCCGTCGGCTACACGCTGGATGAGCTCAAGAACGAGATCACCGGGGGACTCAGTGGCCAAAGCATGCCGGCGTCCTTCGAACCGACGATCGATTATGTCGTCACCAAGGTGCCGCGCTTCGCGTTCGAGAAGTTCCAGGCGGCCGACGACCGCCTGACCACGCAGATGAAGTCGGTGGGCGAGGTGATGGCGATCGGCCGCACTTTCCAGGAGTCGCTGCAAAAGGCGCTGCGCGGCCTCGAGACCGGAGTCGACGGATTCAACCTGAAGACGGTAGACCCCGACACCATTGCCGATGAGCTCGCGTATCCGCGAGCGGAGCGGCTGTGGTACGTCGCCGATGCGCTCGCCATCGGCATGCCGCTGGACGAGGTCTACCAGCACACCAAGATCGACCGCTGGTTCCTGGCGCAGATCAAGGAAATTGTGGACACCGAGCTCGCTATCGAAAAGCGCAGGCTCGGTGAGCTCTCGGGCGACGAGTTGAGGGCGCTCAAGCGCATGGGCTTCTCCGATCGGCGCCTCGCACACCTTCTCAAGTCGACCGAGAGCGAGGTGCGGCAGCGCCGCCACGCGCTCGGCATCCGCCCGGTGTACAAGCGCGTCGACACCTGCGCCGCCGAGTTCGCGACGCGTACCGCGTACATGTATTCGACCTACGAGGAGGAGTGCGAGGCTGCTCCCACCGACCGCAAGAAAGTGATCGTGCTCGGGGGCGGGCCGAACCGCATCGGCCAGGGCATCGAGTTCGACTACTGCTGCGTGCACGCGGCGCTCGCGCTGCGCGAGGACGGTTACGAGACGATCATGGTCAACTGCAACCCCGAGACCGTCTCCACCGATTACGACATCTCCGACCGCCTGTACTTCGGGCCGCTGACGCTGGAGGACGTGCTGGAGATCGTGCACGTCGAGAAGCCTTTCGGCGTGATCGTCCAGTACGGGGGGCAGACGCCGCTCAAGCTCGCCCGCGACCTGGAGAAGAACGGCGTTCCCATCATCGGCACCTCTCCCGACATGATCGACATGGCGGAGGACCGCGAGCGCTTCCAGCAGATGCTGCACCGGCTCAAGCTCCGGCAGCCGCCCAACCGCACCGCGCGCACCGAAGCCGAGGCGATGAAGGTCGCCGACGAGATCGGCTATCCACTGGTTGTGCGTCCGTCGTATGTGCTCGGCGGGCGAGCGATGGAGATCGTGCACGAGCCGCGCGACCTCGAGCGCTATATGCACGAGGCAGTGGCCGTGTCGAACGACTCGCCGGTGCTGCTCGATCGCTTCCTGAGCGATGCCATCGAGGTCGACGTCGACGCCCTGTGCGACGGCGAGCAGGTGGCCATCGGCGGAATCATGGAGCACATCGAGCAGGCCGGCGTGCATTCGGGCGATTCGGCGTGCTCGCTGCCACCCTTCTCGCTGTC
>DASPTZ010000187.1:0-18672 GCA_035623155.1 Casimicrobiaceae bacterium
CCTCGATGATCGCGGCGCCGGTGCGGGCCTGGAACACCTTCTGCAGCTCGATCGGCATCGGCGCGCCCCCGACACGGCAGACCCGGATCGAGCTGATGTCGTAGCGCTCGAAGTCCTCGTAGGCGTTGAGGTACGAGTACATCGTCGGTACGCCGGCCATGAACGTTATGCGGTGACGCTCGATCAGCTCGAGCACCGTCTTCGTGTCCCAGCGGCGCAGCAGCGTCTGCGGGCAGCCGACGTAGCTCGCGAGCAGCGAGGGGACGATGAGCCCCTTCGCGTGGAACAGCGGCAGCGCGACCATCGTGTGATCCTGCGCGGTCACGCCCCACATCATCTGCTCGGCGCGCAGGAGACTCGCGAAATTGAAGTGCGAGCACATGACGCCCTTGGGGCGGCCGGTTGTGCCCGACGTGTAGTAGATGTCGCAGAGGTCATCCGGCGCGCAATCGCGCATCTCGACGCGCTGTCCCGCGAAGCGACGCTCGAGCTCTGCGAACGCGAGCGTTCCCTCCACCTTTGCGTCGACGAGGATCAGGTGCTGCAGGTGCGGGCACTCGGGCCAGATCTGCTCGATCAGCGGAAGCCGCTCGGTCTCGCTGACGAGAACGCGCGGCGACGCGTTGTTAAGCACGTACTGCGCCTCGCGCGCCTGGTACATGATGTTCATCGGCGCGGCTGTGGCGCCGATGCGCAACGCGGCCCAGCGGGCGATCAGGAACTCCGGCGCGTTGGTCAGATACAACCCGACGCGGTCCCCGGGTCGGATGCCGAGCGAGGCGAGCGCTGCAGCGAACGCTTCGACGCGAGCGAGCAACCCGCTGTGGGTGATCGTCGCGCCTTCGAAGTGAATCGCCGCGCCGTCGGGGTTGCGCTCAGCGCTCTTGTCCAGCCATTCCGATAGGTTCATGACGCAGCCATTCCGTGGACACGCTGATGCCGCTCTTCGCTCACGCGACGCACGAAGGCGACGATGTCGTCGAGCTTGGCGCCCTCGGTGAACACTTCGCGAACATTGAGGGCCTTGAGCTTGGGGATGTCTTCGGGAGGAATGAAGCCTCCGGCGAGCAGCACGATGTCCTCCGCTCCCTGCTCGCGAAGCAGCGTCGCGACGCGCCCACACATGGAAAGGTGCGCTCCCGACAGCACGCTGACACCCAGCACGTCGACGTCCTCCTGAATGGCGACCTTCACGAGCTGCTCGGGCGAGTTGTGACGTCCGGAATAGATCACTTCCATGCCCGCGTCGCGGAGCGCCATCACGACGAGCATGATGCCGCGGTCGTGTCCGCACAGGCCCGGCTTGCCCATCAGGATTCGTGGAATGCGCTTTTCCATGCTGTATGCCCTCGTCAAACGCGGCCGCGCTCGTCGTACTCGCCGAACACGTCCTTCAACGCCTTGCAGATCTCACCCACGGTCGCGTAGCTGCGCACGGCCTCGATAATCGGGTACATCAGGTTCGTGTCGGACCCTTCCGGCAGGCGGGCCACACGGCGGATCTCGTCGAGCGCCGCCGCCGCCGCGGTGGAATCGCGCTCTCGCCGCAGCGCCTGTACTTCGGCGACACGACGGCCCTCCTCTTCCGGATGGAGGATGTAGGGCCGGCGAGGCCGCTCATCCTCTTCGATGCGGAACTTGTTGACGCCCACCTTGACCTTCTCGCCGTGCTCGAGCGCCACTTGCGCCTGATAGGCGTCCTGCGCGATGGCACGGCGCACACTGCCCGTCTCGACTGCGCGGATCATGCCGCCTTCCGCCTCGATGCGCTCGATTTCGGCAAGGACCCGCGATTCGTACTCGCGGGTCAGCGATTCCACGTAGTACGAGCCACCGAGCGGATCGGTCACATCCGGCACGCCAGTCTCGTAGGCCACGACATGCTGGGTGCCGATCGAGATCATTTCGGCTTCGTGGCTCGGGATCCCGAACACCTCGTCCATCGTGCGCAGGCTGACCAATTGGACGCCGCCGAGGGCGCTGGCGAGGCAGGCGAGCGTGGTACGGGCAATGTTCAGCTCCGGACGTTCCCGGGTAAGCTGCGAGCCGCCGCTTGCGCCCAGAATCTTGCACTTGAGGCTTTCCGGGTCGCGCGCCCCGTATCGGTCGCGCAGCCGTCTAGCCCAGACCTTGCGCATTACGCGGAACTTCGCCACCTCCTCGAACAGGTCGAAGTGGTTCGTCTTCATCAGGAAGAACATGTTCTTCGCGAACGCATCGACGGGTACCCCGCGCGCCATGATGCGCTCGATGTAGGTGAATGCGTCGGAGAACGCGAAGGCCAATTCGTGCACCCGGTTGGCCCCGGCCTCGGCGAAATGCCCGCCCGTGACGTTGACGGGCCAGTACGAAGGTAGATGCTTGGCGCAGTACTCGACGCTGTCCACGAGCAGGCGGATCGACGGCTCCACCGGGAAGATGAAGTTCCCGCGTGCCGTGAACTCCTTGAGGATGTCGTTCTGGATGTTGCCGCGCACCTTCGTGAGATCGGCTCCCTGCTTCTGGGCGCACACGACGTGCATCGCGAGGATCACGGCGGCCGGCGCGTTGACGACCGTCCCCGCGAATGTCTGCTCGAGCCTGATGCCGTCGAAGACGGTCTCCCAATCGCGCAGCGAAGCAATCGATGTACCGGATAAACCGACTTCGCCGGCCGCCATAGGATCGTCCGGATCCAGGCCGAGCTGCGTCGGCAGGTCCAACGCCATGTACGGCGGCAGCGCGCCGTGGTCCATCAACTTGCGGAAGAGCTCGTTGGTCTCGCGCGGGCTGCCGAACCCGGCGTAGGGGCTGATCGTCCACAGCTTCTTGCGGTAACCGGTCGCATCGTTGCCGCGCGTGTACGGAAAATCGCCCGGGAAGCCGATCTCCTCGAGGTAGTCAGAGCCGCCGTCGAGCGGCGTGTAGAGCGGTTTCAGCGGTAGCCCGTCTTCGCAGGTCACCGGCTTGGCCGTCGTTTCGGCGAGCTCGCTGGCATGCCTCTCGCGCCATGCCGCCTCGGCAATCGTCAGATCTTCTCGCAGCATAATGTGTTTACCTGTTTCTGGGCCGCAAAGCGCAGGCCGTCAAAATGTCGCGGCAACGCGCTGGGGCTCTCATGCGATTACGCGCTCGCTCCTGGCGGCAACTGCCGCCTCGCTGGCTGCGTTCGTCGCTTCGGGCAACGACGACTCGAAGCGACTGCGCGCCACCTGACGCATCACCGTCGCAAAGCTCGGCACCGTGTCTAGCTCCATGACCTCGTTCACCACACCATCGATCGCCGCCGGGCTGAGCACGGTGCTCGCATTGTGGCGGAACTTCCGCACCAGCTCGTCGGTGGTCATCAATGTGGCCGAATCGGGAGTGGGGCTGCCCTTGGGAAAGATCTTCTCCGCGACGAACGTCTTACCGCGCGCGCGAACCTCCACTTTGGTGGGCCGCGCAAGACCGTGGGTATTGAGTGCCTTGACGTAGTCAGGGTGCACGTCGTACGTGACTTTCTCCATCAGCGCGAGCACGGAGGGGCTGAAGACATTCTTCGGGTCCTGCCAGTCCTTGCCTGGCGTGAGGCGATGCGCGCCGATGGCCAGTCCGTGCGCGATGCTGAATTGGCCGTCGGTCACATGCTGGATGTCTCTTGTTACCCAGGTCGGCATCAGGTTGTAGCTCTCCACCAGGGCCTTGATGCCCTCGATCTCCTCGGGGCGGATGTCGTTTTTCTCGACGATGTCCAGCAGGCAGTCCAGAGGCCCATGCAGGCAACGGCAATGCGGATACGGTTTGTAGGTTTGCTCCGTGACGAATCCCCATCGCTTGCCGAGCTCGTCGGTGATCTTGGCGGGTTCCCAGCGCCGCGTGCCGATGAAACGGGCGAAGCCGTACTCGTGGTCGTCCAGGATTTCGATGTCGCCGCGGTGCCCCAGCCGGCCCATGTGGGCGGCGAGCATGGCGGCCTGCACCAACGCGCCGGCCATCTGGTACTTGAGCGTCGTGCCGGGCGCATGCTTGAAGAAGGCGATCAGTGGCTGCGTCGGGGCGATGCACGCCGCGATTCCGAGCGAGTGCGCCAGAACCTCGCGCGATTGCCGCTGCAGCATGCCGATGGCGGCGGTTGCACCGAACATCGTGCTGCTGTAGCCGAACACGGGCGGGGTATTCAACTGCCCGTCCTTGGTGTCGCGCAGGTAGTCCATCGCCTTGCCCATGCGCCACGAGATCTCGTGCGCAACCGCGACAGAGCGGATGACGCCCTTGCCGGAGGCCCCCAACGCTTCACCCATGGTGAGGGCGCCGGGAAGCACGTATGGGGTCACGTGACCCGGCGGCAATATCGCGTCCATGTCCAGCGCGTTGATCAGTTCACCGTTCGCGAACGCCGCACCGAGAACGGACGCCCTGTCGGTCGTGCCAATGATGGTCGCATCGCCGTTCAGGCCCATCAGGCGACCGTACTCGATGCCGATGCGGCCCTTGGGATGATCGGTGCCCGCGAGCGCGCAACCTAGCGAGTCTAGGATGAGGCGCTTGCACTCCTGGACGACCGCCGCAGGGAGATCGTCGAATGATGTATCGCTCGCGAAACTGGCAAGCTGTTCGATGATGGTAGACAAGGCTGGACCCTTATGTTTGGTTAGGCAAGTTGTGCCGCGGCGCTGCGACCACAGGTCGTCCGGCGTGCGATTGAGTGCTCGGTAGCCTAACCCAGCTCCGGCTTCCCGCGTACGGCAGAACCTGGGAAGGAGTTTGTCGCGTGACGAGAAGATGCGCGGTGTGCCGATCGGTGTCGCCCAACGATCGCGGCAAATCTTCGCCGCCCACGCAAAGGACCTTACCGAGAGAGTGCGTGTATGCGCAATGTTGCTTCGTAGAATGCTGCGACGAAGGGTGTCGACCGCAAAGGAAAGGCATACATGAACGACAGCACATCGAAATTGGCCGTGGTGCTCGGCGGCGGCAATGGCATCGGCGCTGCATGTTGCCGCGTGATGGCGCAGCGCGGATGGCGGGTCGCGGTGGTCGATCTCGACGCTGCAGGTGCGGAAAGCGTTGCCCGCGAGATCGGCGGGCGGGGTTACAGCGTCGACATGAGCAGCCTGAGCGCGATGGAGGAGCTTGCCGATACGATCGAGCGTGACGGCGGCCCCGTGCACTCGCTTGTCGTCACCGCGGCGGCCTTTCAGGAACGCTTCTCGCCCGAGGATTTCCCCATGGAGCAGTGGCGGAAGGTGATGCAAGTGAACGTCGAGGGCACTTTCAACGCCAACCGGGTGTTCGGCTTCCGCATGGCGCGCCGCGGCCAGGGAAGCATCGTGAACACGGCGTCCGTGGTGGGTCGCGGCTCGTCTCCTCTTCATGCTTATGGCCCGAGCAAGGCCGCGGTGATCAATCTCACTCAGGGCTTGGCGAGCCAATGGGGAAGATCGGGTGTACGCGTGAATTCGGTTTCACCGGGTTCCACGGTCGTGGCCCGCCATGCCACCCGCTCGAAGGATCGTTACGCCAAGGACATGATGCAGCACATGGCCCTGGGGCGGCGGATCCAGCCGGAGGAGGTCGCGGAAAGCATCGAATTCCTGGCGTCGGACCGCGCCTCGGCAATCACCGGCACGGACCTGCTGATCGATGCCGGCTGGCTGGCCGCGAGCACTTGGGAGCTCTACGGAGGCGTGCCCGACGCGCGCAGTGAGGCTGCGACGTCCTCGGCCGCGTAGCGCACAGCAAGATGCAGCTCGCAGGCAGGACGGCGTTCGTCACTGGAGGCGGACAGGGCATCGGCGAGGCGATCGCCCGCGCGTTCGCCGCGCACGGTGCGCGCGTGGCCATCGCCGACATCGCCGCGGAACACGCACGCAGCATCGCCGAAGATATCGGTCGCGATTCCATCGGCGTCGCATGCGACGTCGCGAATCGCAACGCGGTCGAGCACGCAATCGGCGAAGCGCTGGCGGCGTTCGGCCGGATCGATATCCTGGTGAACAACGCGGGCGTCACGCGGCCAGCGATGCTGCACAAGATGACCGAGGCGCAGTGGCAGACCGTGCTCGACGTGCATCTGGCCGGCACGTTTCATTGCCTGCAGGCCGTCGTGCCGTCGATGATGGCCCAGCGCTACGGGCGCATCGTTAACGTCACATCGACGGCCGGCATGCACGGCACGATTGGTCAGATCAACTACAGTGCGGCCAAGGCAGGGATCGTCGGCATCACGATGTCTGCGGCGCGCGAGCTTGCGCGCCACGGCATCACGGTCAACGCTATCGCGCCGGCCGCGGCGACACCCATGACGGAGACGATCCGCACCGATGAGCGCTTTCGCGACAAGTACCTCGACCGCATTCCCCTCGGGCGCTGGGCCGATCCGGACGAGATCGCGCCGGTGTTCGTGTTCTTCGCGTCTGAAGCGTCCAGCTACGTCACGGGCCAAGTGCTTGCCGCCGATGGCGGACTCACGATCGGATAACGGAGACTCTTCGCGATGGTGCCGGTCTCCGCAACGGCGAAAATCAACCACGAACGTCTGACGCAAGCGCGTCGATTGTTCGAGGGCCGCTACTCGGTGCGGCGCTACGCCGCGGCGGCGATCGGCGACGAGGTGATCGAGGAACTGCTCTATTGCGCCACCCGCGCACCTTCGGCGCACAACCGTCAGCCCTGGCGATTCGCCGTGTTGCGCGAACCTGCGGCGAAGGCCCGCCTCGGTTCGGCAATGGGCGAGCGGCTGCGGCGCGACCGACTGATGGATGGCGACGCGCCCATGACGGTCATGGCCGACGTCCGGCGCTCCTTCGAGCGCATCACCAGCGCGCCGCTCGTCGTGCTCATTGCATGCTCGCTGCGGGACATGGATTCGTATCCCGACCCCAAGCGGCGCAGCGCTGAAGCCGCCATGGCGATGCAAAGCACGGCAATGGCGGCGCAGAACTTACTGCTCGCCACGGCCGCCGCGGGCCTCGGCGCCTGCTGGATGTGCGCACCGCTGTTTTGTCCCGAAGTCGTGCGCGACGCGCTGCAGCTTCCCGCCGATTGGCAGCCGCAAGCTCTGGTGACCATCGGCGTGCCCGAAGGCCCTGGCCGGCAGCGCGCGCGGCGACCGCTGCACGAGGTCGTGCGGGATTAGACGGAATCAACTCTCGAATCGCTTCGGGCCAACGACTGCCATGAACCGACACGCCTTCATCTGCGACGCCATTCGAACGCCCTTTGGGCGCTACGGCGGCGCGCTCGCTACGATCCGCGCCGACGACCTCGCGGCCATTCCCATCAAGGCACTGATGGCGCGTAACCCCGCCGTCGACTGGCACGCGCTCAGCGACGTTCTCTACGGCTGCGCTAACCAGGCGGGCGAGGACACGCGGAACGTCGCGCGCATGGCCTCGCTGCTCGCGGGACTCCCGGCCGAGGTTCCGGGTGCGACGATCAATCGCCTTTGTGGCTCCAGCCTCGACGCGCTTGGTAGCGCCGCGCGCTGGATCAAGTCCGGCGAAGCCTCCATGATCATCGCCGGCGGTGTCGAGAGCATGAGCCGGGCGCCGTTCGTGATGCCGAAGGCGGAAAGCGCTTTCTCCCGCGACAACGCCGTGTACGACACTACGATCGGCTGGCGCTTCGTCAACAAGCTGATGAAGGACATGTACGGCATCGACTCGATGCCGGAAACCGCGGAGAACGTCGCGCTCGACTACAACATCGAGCGCGAGGCGCAGGATCGCATGGCGCTCGCCTCCCAGGCGAAGGCGGCCGCCGCGCGGAAGAGAGGTTTTTTCGCCGCCGAGATCACGCCCGTGACCCTCTCACGGAAGAAGGGCGAGCCGGTTGTTGTGAGCCAGGACGAGCATCCACGTGAGACCTCGCTCGAGGCGCTGGCAACGCTCAAGGGAATCGTGAAGCCGGACGGCAGCGTGACTGCGGGAAACGCCAGTGGCGTGAACGACGGTGCCTGCGCCCTGCTTTTGGCCGACGAGGCGACCGCCGCGAAAAACGGCTTGACGCCGCGCGCGCGAATCGTCGGCATGGCTACCGCGGGCGTGGCGCCGCGCATCATGGGCGTCGGCCCGGCACCGGCCACGCAGAAGGTGCTGGCACTGACCGGGCTGAAACTCGAGCAAATCGACGTGATCGAGCTGAACGAGGCCTTCGCCGCGCAGGGTCTGGCAGTCCTGCGCATGCTCGGCCTGAAGGACAACGATCCGCGCGTGAATCCCAACGGCGGCGCTATCGCTCTCGGTCACCCGCTGGGGGCTTCCGGTGCGCGCCTCGCGACGACGGCGGTGAACCAATTACACGCGACCAGGGGCCGTTATGCGCTGTGCACCATGTGCATAGGCGTCGGGCAGGGCATCGCCGTCGTCCTGGAGTGCGTCTGAGCGATCACTGCGTCCAGGTGCCGTTATCCGCCGCTTTGCCTTCGCTTGTGAAGCGAAGGAAGGCGAGGCGACTTCAGGGCATCATTGCGGGGCGCGTCAGCCAATACCGACGGCCCGTGGAGCAGGTTCGCAGGCGCGCTCGATCCCGCGCAGATGCAGCCCACGGTGATTCAAGGAAGCGTGCGGGCGGCCGTTGCCGCAAGAGAATGCCAGCGTGCCGGAGGAACGGTGGCGCTGGAGCCGCGAACGTCAGCCTCCGCTCGATTCGGCAGGCAATCGGGGGCGATGCCAGCGTCGGCGACGATCTTCGCGTTTAGGAGCATGTCTTTTTCGACCAGGAGATTGGGCGTGGCAGCCGTCGCCGCGCCCCTCGACCCAGGCGATCCTCGCGCCCACGGCAAAGGTGCTTGTCGCTGGGGAATGTGCCGCTGCAAGGCCGGATCGCTAGGATTTCCGGGAGGAGGCATTCGGCAACTCACGCAACAGCCGTCGTGATGCGGCCGCGCTGCGTCTCAGCTGCTGAAGGCGCGTCAATCTGCGCACGCGGCCATGAAGGAGGATTCGATGGATATCAGGCAGTCGATGCATCGCTTTGGGTGGAGGCCGCTCGCCGCCTCCATTATCACGGCAGTGGCATTCACATTGGCCTCGCCCGGGCGCGCGCAGCCGGCTGCGGCTCCGACCGAAATGGTCGTCGCGGCACTCGGTGGCGGGTACGGCCAGTCGATCAGAGAGGCATTTGAGCCCTTCGAGAAGCAGTACAACGTCAAGATCCGCTGGGACGTCGGAGGCGCCTCGATGGCAATGGTGGCGCGGGCTATCGCGACCAGGGATAAGCCCGTGTTCGACCTCGTGTTCGGCGACATGGTCAGTCTGGATAAAGGTTCCGGTCAGGGAATCTGGGCGCAGATCGACGAGAAGGTCGTCACCAACTACAAGAACCAGGTGGCGCAAGCCAAGAGTGCAGGTCACGACATCGTGTACTTCGGGTTCGTTGCCACGGGACTCTTCTACGCGGTCAAGGAATTCGAGAAGCGTGGCTGGAAGCCGCCGACACATTGGACGGATCTGCTCGACAAGAAATACTGCGGCCGAGTCGGGATCAATCACCCGAATATCTCGTACGGGACACATGTGCTGATCATGCTAGGCGGCGGTGACCCCGCCAAGGTCGGCGAAGGCATCGCAAAGCTCGCCGCGGCTAAGGACTGTATCCCGGTGTTCGAGCCTACGGCGGCCAAGCTGGAGGAAAAGTTGGAGCTGGGCGAGTACGTGATAGGCGTACACGGTTCTGTTCGGGTCATCCCGCTGGGCAAGAAGGGAGTTCCGGTGAAATTCGTCGTTCCTGACGAGGGCGCGCTCATGTACGCGGCAGGTGTCGCGCCGGTCAAGAATGCTCCTCACGCGCAACTCGCGCAGCAGTTCTGCAACTGGATCCTGCGGCCGGAGGTTCAAGCGCAATTGATGGAAAAAACGTTCTCCGGGCCGACGAACGCGACGGTGACGGTACCCAAACCGCTGGTCGAGCTAGGCGTGCCAGACGCGGAGTTAGTAAAGCGCTCCGTCTTCGTCCCGCCCCAGGTCTTCACCGACAGCCAGCGGGAATGGGTACGGCAGTTCGACCGGGCGATGCAATAGCGAAGATGCGCAAGTGCGTGGTGTCACACCTGGCTGCGCAACTGGTTCGGCCATGACCAACGGCCCGGAGATGCTCGTACTGCGCGGCATAACCAAGTCGTTTGCCGGGGCAACGGTCGTCGATAACCTGTCGCTGTCGATTCGCAAGGGCGAGTTCGTCTCCATCCTCGGTCCGTCGGGCTGCGGCAAGACTACGACGCTTCGGATCGTCGCTGGCTTCATGCAACCCGACCGGGGCGAGCTCTTGCTTGGCGGCGAGCGCATCGACAACGTTCCGAGTCATCGGCGTGGTGCGGCGATGGTGTTCCAGAACTACGCGCTGTTCCCCCACTTGACCGTATTCGACAATGTTGCCTTCGGTCCGCGGATGCATAAGGTTCCGAGGGCCGAGGTTAACCGCAAGGTCGAGAAGGCGCTGGAGCTCGTTCGCCTGCCTCAGCTCGGCTCGCGCTACCCGCGTCAGCTCTCCGGTGGCCAGCAGCAACGCGTCGCACTGGCACGTGCCATCGCTCTTGACCCCAAGCTCTTGCTGCTCGACGAACCACTGTCTAATCTCGATGCCAAGCTGCGCAAGGAATTGCGCGCCGAGTTCCTCGAGATTCACCGACTCTCAGGAATCACGACCCTCTTCGTCACGCACGACATCGAGGAAGCCTTCTCGGTTTCGGACCGCGTTGCCGTGATGAACCACGGGCGCCTCGAGCAGTTCGATACGCCGGTTGCGATCTACACGCGGCCGCGAACCC
Organism: Casimicrobiaceae bacterium; assembly: GCA_035623155.1. Lineage (GTDB taxonomy): Bacteria > Pseudomonadota > Gammaproteobacteria > Burkholderiales > Casimicrobiaceae > PALSA-1003. Next base: position 10,730 of record DASPTZ010000187.1, read on the forward strand.
GTTTCGTTGCCGATTTCGTCGGCCACGCGAACATCGTCGAAGGACCGCTCGTCTGCGATGCGACCGGCGCGCCATCGCTCCAATTCGGCGGAGCCCTGGTGCGCCTGCCCCGCTCGGCTCCCGCACGGATCACCGGTCATTTTGCGATCCCCAGTCACCTGCTTTCCATCGGCGCGAAGGCACCGGACAAAGAAAACTGCTTTCCAGCGCGACTGGCTTCTCTGGCTTATCTGGGTCCGACCGTACAGTTCCAGGTGCGGATTGCCGACCACACATTCCATGGCGAGGCGCACGCCTCGGCCGATCTCCTCGCCTTGCAGCAGGACGACGAGGTGTACGTGTCGTGGCGTAGCGCAGACATGATCGAGATCGATGCGGGGGCCGCCTGATATGTCCGACAGGACGAACCTCGGTTGGACGCCCTTCCTGCTCAGCCTGCCCGCGCTGCTGTTCCTCGGACTGCTCTTCGTACTGCCGGTAGCGAGTCTCGTGCTCGTCGGATTCTCCTCGGCGAAGCTAGGGGCCGGCGGGCACTTTACGCTCAAGGTTTATGCCGGGCTTTTCGCCGACCCGCGCGAGGCGCTGATGATGTGGCGTACGCTGAAGCTCAGTTTCATTACTACAGCGCTGACGCTTGTCCTTGCCTTTCCTGTCGCGCTGTACCTCCGCCAGATTTCGCCCAGGGCACGAATGCTGATCTCGTTCGTGCTCATCTCACCGCTTCTTACAAGCGTTGTCGTCCGCACGCTCGCATGGGTGATCCTGCTGGCGCCGAGGGGTCTTGTCAATGCAGCGCTCGTATCGCTAGGCATCGACCCGGTCAGGCTCATCTACAATGAAACGGGAGTGGTCATCGGACTCACCCATGTCTTCTTTGGCTACATGGTCTTGTCGCTCATGACCTCCGTGCTGAAGATTGACGAAAACCTGCTACTTGCCGCGAACAACCTCGGCGCGAGCAATTGGCAGGTGCTGACCAAGATCATCCTGCCGTTGTCGCTGCCGGGCATGCTCGCCGGATCGGTGCTGGTCTTCAGCATGAGCGCAAGCTCGTACGCGACGCCGCTGCTCCTCGGGGGCAATTCCGCCAAGGTGGTCGCGATGGAGATCTACGACCTAACGATCAACTATCTCGAATGGAACGAAGCCGCGGCACTCGCCACGATCATGTTCGTCGTGATCGCCATGGTGGTCTGGGGCGGCACACGTCTCGCCGAATCAGGACGGCGACGGGCGGTGTTCGAGTGAGCGCGCCAGGCAGCCCGGGAGCGAGCATCGCGGCTGGTCGCGAATGCACGCCGCAACCGGACGACAGCAGCGGTCTCCCCGCGACGACAAAGAGGCCGCGCATGGGCGCGGCGAGGGAGACCGGACACCAAATCGCACCACGCCTGCTTGGCGCGTGGACAGCCTTGGTATGCGTGTATATCGTCGCACCGCTTGCGGCGATGTTCGCCGTATCGGTTACGCCACTCGATTACATCAGCTTGCCGAAGAACGGACTCTCGCTGCGCTGGTACGCGCGGCTGCTGCAACAGTCGCAGTTCTTCGACTCCGGCTGGAACAGCGTGCTCCTTGCGCTTGAGGCGACCGCGACGGCACTCGTTCTTGGAACCCTGTCCTCGTTGGCGATCGTTCGTTACAGATTCGCGGGGCGGGAGGTGGTGCGACTCACCGTCACATCGCCTCTATTCATTCCGATGGTCATGACCGGCCTGGCGATACTGATTTTCTCCTCGGCAGTCGGCTGGGGCAGCGAGCCCAGCCGCCTTTACATCGGGCACTGCGCGCTGACGCTGCCCTATGCTGTGAGGGCTATTTCCGCGAGCCTCACCGGCTTTGACCTCAACCAGGAGCTCGCCGCACGGAACCTTGGAGCGAGTCCGTTGAAGGCGTTCTTACTCGTTACGCTGCCGCAGCTGCGGCCTGGATTGGTCGCCGGAGCCATCTTCGCGTTCATCGTATCGTTCGACAACGTCGGGCTTTCGATCTTCTTGACGGGCGCGACGTACAAGACGCTCCCGGTAGAGCTCTTGTCACATATCGAAAACGACAACGATCCTATGTCAGCGGCGTTGTCCGTTGTGATGGTCGTGCTCTCGATGGCCATTGTGCTGCTCGCCGAGCGAGTAGTCGGACTGCAGCGCCTGGTGCGCGGATAAGCATTCTCGTCCCGATCCGGCAAGTTCAGCCACCAGAGAGTGGAAGACAGCCACATGGAGTCTGGATTCCTCGGCTATACCTACCGAGACAAGTTCGGGATTAACGCGCTGTTCATTCGCGAGCGCACCCCGCAGGGGCCCGACCAGGCCGAGGCTCTAGTCTCAATTCGACTCTCGGAAGAAGTGATCCACCACTACAGGGGGACAGCAGCGGAATTAGCCCAGGAATAGCCAAGTCCTGACACATGGAGACCGGGCGCCAAACCCCTTCCTGTGACACGGCTCCTCAACCACACGCATGGCCCTCGGCCTGCTTGAGCAATCCGATCTTGCTGCTCGTTGGTGGCCTGATGGGGCGGCGTACGGACGGCGTAACGCGGACGCGCATCCGCGGCGCAGTTGCGCAGCGCTCACGTCGGCGGCCCTGCACGAGTAACTCGTTCCGCCCATAGGCGACGGCGACGAGGCGATCGTCGGGCGGCGTTGCTGTAGCACGGCTGCGAGCTTCGCACCTGACGCAACACTCCTTGCCATTGGGTCACGTACGCGGGTCCCGACGGCTACCTACAATCCCTTCGTCGGATGAAACGAAGGAGTCGCGAGTCGCGCCGTGCGCTTCCTGCTCCTGTCATGAAAACAAAGGCCATAACGAAGATAAAGGACCGCCGTTGGAGCGTGGATGCCTGCAAGTCCGACGCACGCGGATCCACCGCTGGAAATGAATCGTGCATCTCAGCGCCGCAGAAGTCGAAAGCTGAGTTGTCCACGGCGGTGCTGGCCATCTGGAACGACATCGACGCCGAGATCGAGGGCGAATACGAGGCCTGGTACCAGCGCGACCACCTACGCGACCGCGTTGGCGTGCCGGGCTTTCGAAGCTGCCGTCGTTACGGGCGTGTGCTCGGCGATGGCCGGCAGTACTTCACCTTTTCCGACCTCGATTCGATCGAGGTCACCACGTCATCCGCCTACCTCGCGCGGCTGCGAGACGTCACCGATTGGACGCGGCGCATCATGCCGCACTTTCGGCGGCTCATTCGCGTGGCGGCAAACGTCACCGTGGATCGCGGCGATGGCACGGGCGGATTTGTCGCGACGGCGCCGTACGAGCATGTAGGCGAGAAAGAGAGAGCAGCTGCGCGCCACGCGATCGACGCTGCGCTGGGTGAGGTCACAAAGGACGCTCGCATCACGCGCGTGCGCGTTTTCGAGGCAAATGCGACTGCAACCAATGTACCGAACCCCGAGGCCAAGCTTCGGCCTGATCCCCAGCGTACCGCGCAGCTCGCGGTCGTCGTGGAGGGCTCGTACGAGGCGGCCGTTTCAGATCACCTGTCGACGCTGACGGCGCTGCCCGAGCTCGCCGCGCTGACGCCCGCTATGCAGCCGTCCGTCTACCGCTTGCTCTATTCGTCGCGGAGCTGACGTCGCCGGTTTCGCTGACCTTCTTGGAGACAACCCAAATGACCCTAAACAGACGTCAACTGTTGGCATCCGCAGGAGCTCTCTTGCTCGGTTCGCGCGTGCTCTCCGGCCTTGCCCAAGGCTGGTCGCCGTCTCAGCCCGTCAAGATGATCGTGGCCTTCCCTCCCGGCGGATCGAACGATTTGGTCGCGCGGATTCTCGGACCCGCGCTCGCCAAGGCAGCAGGCCAGCCCGTGGTCATCGACAACAAGGCGGGCGCTGGAGGCGCAATTGGCGCACGAGAGGCCGCGCGCGCTGCTCCCGACGGTCATACGCTGTTCTTGGCCGGCATCTCGCTCGTCATCCAGCCCAGTCTCCTCAAGGACGCTGGATACGACGCACGCAACGACTTTACTCCTGTGATCGAGCTGGTTGAGGCTCCTCTCGTCCTGCTTGTGAATCGGTCCGTGCCGGTGGAGACCTTTCCGGAGTTCCTCGAATACGCCCGCAAGAAAGGCGCCGACCTGTTCTACGGTTCGGCGGGCGTCGCCTCGGCACAGAATCTCGTGGGCGAACTGTTCAACAAGATGGCGGGGACCAAGATGAAGCACGTGCCCTTCCGGGGCAACGGTCCTGCCACTACCGCGTTACTGGCCGGAGACATCCAGGTCTTTTTCGATATCGTTCCGAGTGCCCTGAGTTTCGCGGCCAGCGGGAAGCTGCGCGCTCTCGCGGTCACCGGTAAGACTCCCAATCCCAGCTTGCCGAACCTCCCGACGATCCAGGCGAGCGGCGTTCCGGGATTCGAGTTTACCCTTTGGCAAGCCATCTTGTTGCCAAAAGGCACGCCAGCCCCCGTCGTGCAGCAATGGGTGACTGCTGCCAGAGAGGCACTCTCGGACCCGCAAGTGCAGCGTCAAATGACGGGGCAGGGTTTCCAGGTAGTGGTGGACTCTTCACCGCAGCAACTCGCCGAGTTGATACAACGAGAATTTGCGCGATGGGCCAAGGTGATCGCCGACGCGGGCATTAAAGGCGAAAGCTGAGCCACCAATCGAGGGCCGAGGGTGTGCACAAAGTTCCAGCACAACGCCGATCGCGTGCTCCCTGCGGCGTCGATCGCCGAACGCACGACGCTGCTCCTCAACCTGGAGGACGCCCCGGACGTATCACGCGTGGCTCGACTATGGTGGTCGCAGCCGCATTCGCATGCCCCTCGCCACCGCGTCATTGCTTGACGCTCGGCCGGATCGTCAAAAAGTAGAGGACAGCAACATGCAGTTTGGATTCCTCGGCTATACCGCCCTGCAGAGTCAAAAGCCCGGAGTTCTCGACCGAGTGTGCGCAGAGGTGCAGGCGGTCGAAGATGCCGGATTCGACTACTATTCGCTGATCGAGCATCACCAGGCCGATTTCGACGAATATAGCTCGCCCCTGGTGTGGCTCGCGGCGCTCGCTGCGAGAACGAGCACCATCAAACTCGGCGCGACGGTGATCCTGCCTCCGCTCTACCATCCCATTCGCCTCGCAGAAGATGCTGCGAACCTCGATGTGATATCCGGAGGTCGCCTGTTTCTGGCTGGAGGTGTCGGCTACCAGGAGAAGGACTTCGCAGCGATGGGCGTGCCCATGCGTGAGCGCGGACAGCGCATGAACGAGATCATGGAGATCCTGCCGCTCGCCTGGCAGGGCAAGCCCTTCTCGTACGCGGGAAAGATATTCACGTACAAGGACGTCAAGGTCACTCCGACACCCGTTCAGCAGCCGATCCCGTTCTGGGGCGGTGGTAACGCCGAGGCAGCGATCCGGCGGGCGGCGCGGCTGTGCGACGGCTGGGTCGTATCGAATAACGCCAGGCTTCGCCAGTTGGAGCAGCTCGCCCCAATGTATCGACAGGAGGCGGAGAAGGCGGCTCGAAAGCCCTATATAGCCCTGTGTCGCAATGCGTGGGTAGCCGAGTCCATGGAGGAAGCCAAGACCGTTTACGGCGAGGCGCTCCTCAAGCACTACCGGATTCTCGAACAGTACTCGGGAGCGACCGAAAATACGGGCGCTCAGCTGCGAGACCTTTCCGATCCCCTCGGGGAGGGCATCAACTTTATCGTGGGGACGCCGGAAGATTGCATCCGGCAAATCGATTTCTACCGAGACAAGTTCGGGATCGACGCGCTGTTCATTCGCGGGCGCACGCCGCAGGGTCCCGACGAGACAAAGGTGCTAGCCTCGATTCGACTCTGGGGAGAAGTCATCCGCCACTACAGGCAACAGCAGTGGCATTAGCGCAGCAGCGCACGCACTCGCACGCACTTACTTCGTTCGTGACGTCTCGAACGCCTTGACCTCCTCGAGAACGATCTCGATCATCGAGGTCAATCCGTGGGGGTTGACGATACTCGCGACCTCCAGCGTCTCGATGAGCTCCGCCTCGGTAGCTCCTGCAGCCAATGCGCCTTTCGTATGCACGCGCACACCGAAATCGTAGAACGTGACGGCGTCGGCGACGATCAGCATCAGCTCCTTGACTTTGCGTGGCAAGTTGTCGGTCTTCGCAAGCACATGCATCGTCAGGTTGTGCCAATGCTCCAACCAATCCGGGTCGCGTTCGGCCATTAAGCGCGGCCAGTTTCGAACCAGACCCCGGTCGCGCTCCATTCGTTCGAGAACGAGTCGAGATTTCTCCGGATTGTTCATTGCTTCCTCTCGTGAACGTTAGACTCCAGTTGCGTTAGCGACGCGTCCGGCTGACGCCCCGATGCGTGCCGCCCCGATGGATCGAAGGAATGCGGTAGTCACGGGTGACTCTAGGCGCGACTCCGGACGCGCACAATCGGTGCCGACGGCAAAGTGCTTTCCGCTCGTTGGCAAGGTCAAACACCTTGTTTGCTGTAATTTCGTGCGTAGAAAGGTGGCTGCGATTGACCTGCAGCGCCGAAACAAGAAAGTTCAGGTGACTAGCGTGTCGATCGACGGAAAGGCGACAGCCGGGGACGGGGCCCTTGCGGACCTCGCGGAGGTATTCAGCAACCGAGAGGTGGCAGCGCGGCTCGAGAAGGCGTCCCCGACGGCGTATGCAGCGGCGGCGCGCTTTTGGCGTTCGGCGCATACCGCTCCCGCGCTTTCACCGCGCATGAGAGAGCTCGTGCTGGTGGCGCTTCATGCAACGGCGACCACCCTCGATAGCGACGGTGTCCGGCGCCATGTCGCCCGCGCGCTCGCGGCGGGCGCAACGGAGCGCGACGTGCTCGATGTCCTCATCACGATCGTCGGCGCCGCGAACCACGCACTCTACTTCGCCGTTCCGGTCCTCATGCGTGAGCTGCAGGCTACTGATCATCCCGATGCCGAGCTCCCACCGGTGACGCCCGAAGCGCAGGCGCTCAAGGACGAGTTCGTGCGCACCCGGGGCTTCTGGAACGAGCAGCGTGATGTGATCGTCCGGATGATGCCGGACTACTTCGCAGCCTTGTCGCAGGTATCTATGGAGTCATGGATCAATGGCTCGCTGACCGAAAAAGACCGGGAGTTGATCTGCATCGCAATCGACTGCACAGTCACTCACATGTTCGAGCCAGGCCTGGTGATTCACATCCGGCACGCGCTGCAGAAGGGCGCGACGCGCGATGAGATTCTGGAGGTGTTCCGGCTCGCCGCATTGACGGGACTCGACGGCTTCATCCTGGGTGCGGAGACGTTGTATGCGCGTGACGCAGCGTGACGCTTCGCCAGCACGTCTCGACGAAGGGCTCGCGCGGGCCTCCATTGATCGGTAGTAGAAGATGGCAGGCACGATCGCAGTGATTGGCGGCAGCGGCAATCTAGGAGCGGCGCTCGCGCGCCGCTGGGCCAAGGCAGGCCGGCGCGTCGTCATCGGATCCCGCGATCCGTCGAAGGGGAGCGCAGCGGCCGGACGACTCGCGAACGAGTTGGGAGTTGACGTCAGCGGGGCAGGCAATCTCGACGCGGCGCGGCAGGCCGATGTCGTCGTCGTCGCGGTGCCGTTTTCCTCGCAGCTGCAGGTCCTCCAAGAGATTCGCCCAGCACTGACCGGTAAAGTGTTGATCGACACGACCGTGCCTCTGGTGCCGCCCAAAATCATGCGGGTGCAGTTGCCGCGCGAAGGCAGCGCCGCCCTCCGCGCCCAGCAGCTTCTCGGAGCAGAGGTGAGACTGGTTTCCGCCTTTCACAACGTCGCCGCGCACAAGCTGGCGATGGACGAAGCGATCGATTGCGACGTGCTGGTGTTCGGGGACGACAAGAAGGCGCGGGCAATTGCCGTCGAGCTGGCGCAGCGAGCGGGACTACGCGGGCTGCATGGCGGTGCACTGGCCAACTCCGCCGCGGCAGAGGCGCTGACATCCATCCTCATCTTTCTCAACA
>DASPTZ010000188.1:0-24238 GCA_035623155.1 Casimicrobiaceae bacterium
GGGGTCGCTTTCCCAGGGGGCATCGCCCATATGGCAGGGAATGCTTCGTCTCTCGCCTGCTTGAGCGAGAGGGTCCCGTCATGCACTTCCTTGAGCAAATCCGCGAGTTGCTCGGGCCGCACTGGACAGTGTGCGAAATCCACGTTCGCATTGTTCACCGCGGCGGCGACCGGGCCTGTAACCCAATTCGCACACGTCTTTGCGGACTCGGGAAGAACGAGTGCGACATCGAGTTTGCGCGCAAACGCGTCGCACAAGGCGTCAAAGTAATCGGCCATGTCGCGTGATACCGTTAAGGAACGCGCGTCATAGGAGGGTAGCGCCAGATCCTTCATGTAGCGTTGCTCCCTTTGGTCAGGCGTATCTCCGCGTTGGCTGCGAATCTTTTCGATCGACGCCTCTTCAATCACCAGCGGCGGCAGATCGGGATCGGGGAAGTAGCGGTAGTCGTGGGCTTCCTCCTTGGTGCGCATCGAGCGCGTCTCGCCGCGGTCGGGGTCGAAGAGTCGCGTCTCCTGCTCGACCCTGCCGCCGTCTTCGATCAGCTCGACCTGCCGCCGCAGCTCGAATTCGATCGCCTGCTGCAGGAAGCGGAAGCTGTTCAGGTTCTTGATCTCGCATCGCGTGCCGAGCTTCGGCTCGCCCACAGGGCGTACCGACACGTTGGCGTCGAAGCGGAAGCTTCCTTCCTGCATGTTGCCGTCGCAGATGTCGATCCAGCGCACGAGCGAGTGCAGCGCCTTGGCGTAGGCGACGGCTTCCTCCGAGCTGCGCAGGTCGGGCTCGGACACGATCTCCAGCAGCGGCGTACCGGCGCGGTTCAGATCGATGCCAGTCATGCCGTGGAAATCCTCGTGCAGAGACTTTCCCGCGTCCTCCTCGAGGTGGGCGCGGGTGAGCCGGACCTCGACTTCGCCGCGCATCGGCGAAGCGATGCGAATCGAGCCGCCTTGCACGACGGGAATCTCGTACTGCGAGATCTGGTAGCCCTTGGGAAGGTCCGGGTAGAAGTAGTTCTTGCGCGCGAACACGCTGCGGCGGTTGATGGTTCCTCCGACCGCCAGCCCGAAGCGGATCGCTCGCTCGACGGCGCCCTTGTTCAACACCGGCAGCACGCCGGGCAACGCGATGTCGACGGCGCACGCCTGCGTGTTCGGCTCGGCGCCGAACGCCGTCGCGGCGCCCGAAAAAATCTTGGACACCGTGGAGAGCTGGGCGTGGGTCTCCAGCCCGATGACCACTTCCCATTTCATGGCGCGAACCCCGGCGGCACTCGGGCGTGCCAATCGGTCGCGAGCTGATACTGGTGCGCGACGTTCAGCAGCGTCGCCTCGCCGAAGTGCCGGCCCTGGAGCAGCATGCCGACCGGCAGTCCCTGCCTGTCGAATCCGCAGGGAATCGAGATTCCCGGCGCGCCGATCAAGTTGGCCGCTACCGTGAAGATATCGTTCAGGTACATCTTCACCGGGTTGTCGACCTTGTCGCCGAGCCTGAACGCGGTGGTGGGCGACGTCGGCCCAACGATGACGTCGCAACGCTCGTAGGCCCGCCGGAAATCCTCGGCGATCCGCCGGCGCACCTGCTGCGCCTTGAGGTAGTAGGCGTCGTAGTAGCCGTGCGAGAGCACATAGGTGCCGACCAGGATGCGCCGCTTGACCTCGGCGCCGAAACCCTGCGCGCGTGTCTTCTGATACATGTCGGCCAGGTCGGCGTACCGTGCCGCGCGATGTCCATAGCGCACGCCGTCGAAGCGCGACAGATTGGACGAAGCTTCCGCCGACGCGATCACGTAATATACGGGGACGGCGAGATCGACGCTGGGGAGGCTCACCTCCACCGTGGTCGCCCCCAGCCCGCGCAACTCGGCCAACGCGGCGTCGATCGCCTTGACCACCGAGGGCTCGGTTCCCTCCCCGAAATACTCCTTGGGCAGCCCGATGCGCAGCCCCTTGAGCGGCCGCGCGAGATCGCGGGTGTAGTCCTCGATGGGCCGGTCGAGGCTCGTGGAATCGCGCGGATCGTGCCCGGCCATCGCGTTGAGCAGCAGCGCGCAGTCGTGCGCCGTCTGCGCGAGCACCCCGGGCGTGTCGAGGCTCGACGCGAAGGCGATGAGCCCGTAACGGGAACAGACCCCGTAGGTGGGTTTCAAGCCGGAGATGCCGGAGAGCGCGGCAGGCTGACGGATCGACCCTCCGGTATCGGTGCCGGTGGCTGCCGGCACCAGCCGCGCAGCCACCGCCGCCGCGGAGCCGCCCGAGCTCCCGCCCGGCACATAGTCCGGATTCCACGGGTTGCGCACCGGGCCAAAGAACGAGTTCTCGTTGGACGAGCCCATCGCGAACTCGTCCATGTTGGTCTTGCCGACCAGCACCATGCCCGCGTCGCGCAGCTTCTGCACGACGAAGGCGTCGTAGGGCGCCACAAAGTTGGCGAGCATGCGCGAGCCGCAGGTCGTCCTCAAGCCCGCGGTCATGAGCACGTCCTTGTGGGCGACGGGGATGCCTGCCAGCGGCCCCACCGTGCCGGCGGCGCGCGCAGCATCAGCGTCGCGGGCCCTCGCCAGCGCGCCATCGGGGTCGATGGTCGCGAAGGCGTTGAGCTGCGGGTTGGCGGCGTCGATCCGCGCGAGCGCGCTCGTGGTCAGCTCGACAGCGGAAACGCGCTTCGCTGCGAGCGCTGCGGAGAGTTCCGCGATGGGCGCCGTAAACACGTTGGAAAGCGAAGAACCGAACCGGCGGCAGGTCCGGTGGGTTTCAAGCCCGCCGGAGCCGCGCTGAGCCGCAAATCCTCACTCGATCACCTTGGGCACTAGGTACAAGCCCGCTTCGACCGCCGGCGCGACGCGCAGGTAGTCTTCGCGACGGTTGATCTCGGTCACCCGGTCATCGCGCACGGGCAGCACCGCGTCCAGGGCGTGCGACATCGGCTCCACGCCCTCGGTGTCGACCGCGCGCATGCGTCCGATCAGCTCGAAGATGCCGTCGAGCTTCGAGCGCACGTCCTCGGCCTCGGCCGGCGTAATCTCGATTCGTGCCAAGCAGGCGATGCGCTGCACATCGTCGAGCGAAAGGGGCATTTAGCTGGAGAAACGATGCGGAAACGGTGCTCGATAGGGTATCATATTCCCCTGTCATGAGCGGGCGAGCCGGCAGGCTTCCGCTGCAACCGAAAGGCTTCATGTTCGAATTTTTCAAAGGCTATTTCTCCAGCGATCTGGCGATCGACCTCGGCACGGCGAATACGCTCATCTACGTTCGCGGTCAGGGCATCGTGCTCAACGAGCCCTCGGTGGTGTCGATCCGGCAGGAAGGCGGTCCCAACGGTAAGCGCGTGATCCAGGAAGTCGGCCTCGCCGCGAAGCAGATGCTCGGGCGAACGCCGGGCAACATCACCGCGATACGGCCGATGAAGGACGGCGTGATCGCCGACTTCACGGTGACCGAGCAGATGTTGAAGCAGTTCATCAAGAAGGTACTCGACTCGCGGCTATTCTCGCCGAGCCCGCGCATCATCATCTGCGTTCCTTGCGGGTCGACTCAGGTCGAGCGCCGCGCGATCCGAGAGTCCGCGCTGGGCGCAGGAGCGTCGAAGGTGTACCTGATCGAGGAGCCGATGGCGGCCGCCATCGGCGCTGATCTTCCGATTTCGGAAGCGACCGGCTCGATGGTGGTCGACATCGGCGGCGGCACGACCGAGGTCGGCGTCATCTCGCTCGGCGGAATGGTGTACGCAGGAAGCGTGCGCGTGGGCGGCGACAAGTTCGACGAAGCGATCGTCAACTACATCCGCCGCAATTATGGGATGCTGATCGGCGAGACGACCGCCGAGCAGATCAAGAAGACGATCGGCTCCGCGTTTCCCGGGTCGGAAGTGAAGGAAATGGAAGTCAAGGGCCGCAACCTCGCCGAGGGCATCCCGCGCAGCTTCACGGTGTCGAGCAACGAAATCCTCGAAGCGCTGACCGATCCGCTCAACAGCATCGTCTCGGCGGTGAAGAGCGCGCTCGAGCGCACGCCTCCCGAGCTCGGAGCCGACATCGCCGAGCGCGGCATGGTGCTCACCGGGGGCGGTGCGCTGCTGCGCGACGTCGATCGCCTGCTCATGGAAGAGACCGGGCTGCCGGTGGTCGTCGCCGACGATCCCCTGACCTGCGTCGTTCGCGGCTGCGGTCGGGCGCTGGAGAACATGGAAAAGCTGTCGACGATATTCACATCGGATTGACGGCCGTGTTTGTCCATACCTGAACAATTCTCTCTCGCGTGGAACGACGGATCCCCTTGCCGCTGCGCCGCGCCGGGAGGATTCGCTGTCCGGCCTGCTGCAAGCCCTGACTTCGATCGATGCGACACATCACCGTCGAGCCGCCACCGTTTTTCCACCGTGGCCCGTCGCCGCTCACGCGGTTGGCCTTCTTCGGTCTCATATCCCTTGCGTTGCTGTTCGCCGACACGCGGTACCGCTACCTCGAGAACATCCGCCAGGTCGTCGCGATCGTTCTGTATCCGATGGTGCGCGCCGAGCAGCTCCCGGGTGAGGCGCTGGCGTACTTCGGCTCGTATCTGTCTTCGCAGAGAGAGCTCGCGAGCGAAAACGCGACTCTGCGCGAGCAGCTCCTGGCACAGGCGCCCGCGGCGCAGGGTTATCCGCTGCTCGAGCAGGAGAATGCCCGTCTGCGCGCGCTCGCCCGGGTCGAGGCGCGCTTGCGCGGCCCGGCGACGGCGGCGGAAGTCCTCTACTCCGGTCGCGATCCGTTCACGCAGAAGGTTTTTGTCAACAGGGGTGAGTCGGCCGGCGTGCTGCCCGGGCAGGCGGTGATCGACGAGCTCGGCGTCGTCGGACAGGTGACGCGCGTCTTCCCGCAGATGTCGGAGGTGACGCTGTTGACCGACAAGGATCACGCGGTGCCGGTCAAGGTGGAGCGCAGCGGCGTGCGCAGCGTGATGTACGGCGCGGGAACGGGGCGCCTGCCCGAGTTGCGGTTTCTCTCGCCCAACGCCGAGATCCAGCAGGGCGACCGGCTGCTGACTTCCGGTCTGGACGGAACGTACCCCGCTGGACTCGCCGTCGCGGTCGTCGCGTCAGTGGAGCGCGAAACGGGCCAGATGTTCGCGCGCGTCACCTGCAAGCCGCTCGCCGGCGTCGACGCGAGCGGGCAGCTCTTGATCCTGGGACAGGCGGCCGCGGCGCCGCCGCGGCCCGAGGAGCCCGCGGAAAGCGACGCGCCGCGGAAGGGTCGCGGCAAGCGCCGAGGCTGACAGTGGCGACCCTTCTCACCCCGGCGCGTCCTGAGGAGATTCTGCTCCCAGTCAAGCCGTGGTTCGTGCTGATCACGCTGCTTGCCGGGCTGGTGCTGAACATGCTTCCGCTCTCCGCTGTTGCGCTTGCCCTGAAGCCCGACTTTCTGGCGCTGGTGTTGCTGTACTGGTGCATCCAGGAGCCGCGATTGATCGGGGTAGGCATCGCCTGGTGCCTCGGATTGCTGATGGATGTCGCCGACGCCACCGTGTTCGGCCAGCACGCTCTCGCCTACGCAGTGCTCGCCTACGGGGCCGAGTACTTTCGCCGGCGCGTGCTGCGCTTTCCGCTGTGGCAGCAGGCGGCCCAGGTCGCGCTGCTGCTGCTGTTCTGCTCGGCGCTGGTGGCGCTGGTGCGGGTCGTGGGCGGCGCGCCGTTGCCGCGGTGGACGTACGCGGTGGGCTCGCTCACCGGCGCGTTGCTGTGGCCGCCGCTCACCGTGCTGCTGCAATGGCCGCAGCGGCCGCCGCGCTCCCCGGGAGAAAGGTAGCTAATGCGTCGCCTGTTCGCCAAGCGCTTTCGCCGCAACGCTCTCCAACCGCCCGAGCTCAAGAACCCGGAGCGCGAGCTGCAATACTTCCGGCGGCGGATGAGCATCGCGGGCGTCATCATCATCGTCGCCTTCGGTGGCCTGCTGGCACGGTTCGTCCAACTGCAGCTGATCGAGCACCAGCACTATCAGACGCTCGCGGAGAGCAATCGCATCGCCATCGTGCCGATCGTCCCCAACCGCGGCGTCGTCACCGACCGCAACGGCGTGGTGCTCGCGCAGAGCTACTCGGCGTATACGCTCGAGGTGACGCCATCGCGGGTGAAGAACCTGGACGCCATGATCGACGAGCTCTCGACCCTCGTCGACATCCAGCCGCGCGACCGCAAGCGCTTCAAGAAGCTGCTCGAGGAGTCGAAGAACTTCGAGAGCCTCCCGCTGCGCACGCGATTGACCGACGAGGAAGTCGCGCGCTTCGCGGTGAACCGCTACCGCTTCCCGGGCGTCGAGATCAAGGCGCGGCTGTTCCGGCAGTATCCCTTCGGCGAGGTCGCCTCGCATTTGATCGGCTACATCGGCCGCATCAACGACCGCGACGTCAAGCGCATCGACGAATGGGAAGAGACGGCCAACTACAAGGGCTCCGACTACATCGGCAAATCCGGCGTGGAGCTCTCCTACGAGCGCGAGCTGCACGGCATCACCGGCGTGGAGCAAGTGGAAGTCGACGCCGGCGGGCGCGCCGTGCGCACGCTTTCGCGAACGCCTCCGGTCTCCGGCAACAATGTCCGGCTCGCTCTCGACATCCGCCTGCAGCAGGTCGCCGAGCGCGCCTTCGGCGAGCGTCGCGGCGCGCTGGTGGCGCTCGACCCGGCGAGCGGCGAAGTGCTCGCCTTCGTGTCCAAGCCGGGCTTCGATCCCAACCTCTTTGTCGACGGGATCGATCCGGCGAGCTGGGAGCAGTTGAACGAATCCCCCGACAAGCCACTGTTGAACCGCCCGCTGCGCGGCGCGTATCCGCCCGGGTCAAGCATCAAGCCCTTCCTCGCGCTCTCCGCCCTCTCTTCGGGCAAGCGCACACCGACGCAGGCGATTCTCGACCCCGGCTACTACCAGATCGCCGGTAGCGCGCATCGCTTCCGCGACGACAAGCCGGGCGGCCATGGCTATGTCGACATGCCACGCTCGATCATCGTTTCCTGCGACACGTACTACTACACGCTCGCCGGTGAGACGGACATCGACGACACCTTCGCGTTCATGTCGCAGTTCGGCTACGGAAAGGAGACCGGGATCGACATCGAGGGCGAGTTGCCCGGAGTGCTGCCCTCGCGCGCGTGGAAACGCGAACGCTTCTCGGGGAAGAACTACCGGGAAGAGCACCGCAAGTGGTACCTGGGCGACTCGATTTCGGCAGGTATCGGCCAGGGCTACAACGCGTTCACCCCCGTGCAGCAGGCGCAGGCGATCGCGATGATCGCCAACGACGGAGTCTTGTTCCGATTGCACGTCGTGAAGAGCATCGAGAACGTGGCAAGCGGTGAGACGCGCGAAATTGCGCCGCAAGTGCTGCGCACCCTGATGGTCAAGCCGGAACATCTCGCGGTGATCAAGAACGCGCTGATGGGCGTGCCGAAGGAAGGCACCAGCGCACAGGCCTTCGTCGGCTCCAAGTACGTCTCGGCCGGCAAGACCGGAACGGCGCAACTGTTTTCACTCAAGACCGACACCAAGTATGTGGCGGGACGTGTCGAGGAGCGCCTGCGCGACCACGCGTGGTACATCGCCTACGCGCCAGCAGACCATCCGCAGATCGCGCTGGCGGTGCTGGTCGAGAACGGCGGCTTCGGCGCTCAGGCCGCGGCACCGGTCGCTCGTGCCGTGTTCGATTACTTCCTGCTGGGCGAGCAGACCGGATTGCCGGCGGCGCCGGGAGCTGGGCCGCGCGAGCCCGACGACGAAAGCGATTAGGCCCCGCGCATGACGCCGATGTCCACCGTTCTCGCCATCCTCGCCCGCGTCTGGGAATTGCTGGCGCGCCGCGTCGATGCCTATTTGATGGCGGCGGCGCTGGCGATCGTCGGCGTCGGGATGGTGACCTTGTTTTCCGCGTCCGACCAGAGTGTCGCCCGGGTGACCGGCCAGGCGGGCGCACTGGGCCTCGCGCTGGCGCTGATGTGGATCGTCGCCAACGTGCCGCCGCAGCAGCTTCTGCGTGCCGCGGTGCCGCTCTACGCACTCAGCCTGCTGCTGCTTTGCGCGGTGGCGCTCGGCGGCACGGTCGTCAACGGATCGCGGCGCTGGCTCACCATCGGCGTCGCACGGTTCCAGCCTTCGGAGCTCATGAAGATCGCGCTGCCACTGATGCTCGCCTGGTACTTTCAGCGCCACGAGACACGCATGGGCTTCCGCGATTTTCTGATCGCCGCTGCGCTGATCGTGGCACCGGTGTGGCTGATCAAGCGGGAACCGGATCTGGGCACCGCGCTGATGATCGCCGCATCGGGCTTCTATGTGCTCTATCTCGCCGGCTTGTCGTGGAAGATCATGGTCGGCTTGGCCGCCGGCGCCGGCGCCGCTGCGCCGCTGATCTGGACTCATCTGCACGACTACCAGAAGGAGCGCATCCTCACCTTCATCGACCCGGCGCGCGACCCGCTGGGGGCCGGGTATCACAGCTCGCAGGCGTCGATCGCGCTCGGCTCGGGCGGGATCGTCGGCAAGGGATGGCTCAACGGCACGCAAACGCATCTCGACTTCCTGCCGGAGCGCCACACCGACTTCATCTTCGCGGTGTTCGGCGAAGAGTTCGGGCTGATCGGCAATGCCGTTCTGCTGGTGCTCTACCTGCTGCTGATCGCTCGCGCCTTCGTGATCACCATGAACGCGTCGACGATGTTCGCCCGCCTGCTCGCCGGGGCGATCACGTTGATGTTCTTCACCTACGCCTTCGTCAACATGGCGATGGTGAGCGGGCTGCTTCCCATCGTCGGGGTTCCGCTGCCCCTGGTCTCCTTCGGCGGCACCGCGCTGGTGAGCTTGTTCATCGGGCTGGGCATCCTGATGAACGTGCAGGCGAACCGCAAGCTGGTGAAGACCTGAAACGCATCTGCTGCCAGAACCGGCCGCTGATCGCTGCGATGGTGTTGGCACTCGCTGCCTGCCAGGCGCCGGCGCCGCGTGAGCCGCCCAAGCCGGCGACAGCGCCGTCGAAGCCCGGAGCTTATTACAAGGACGACGGCCCCGGCGAGAACCCGCCTGCGAATCTGGCGAGCATTCCCGACGCAGTTCCGCGACTCGAGCCGTTGCATCGCTTCGCCAACCGTCCGTATTCGGTCTTCGGCGTCAACTACGTCCCGGCGACGAGCCTCGCGCCGTACAGGGAACGCGGCATCGCCTCTTGGTACGGGCGCAAGTTCCACAACCAGAAGACCGCGATCGGCGAGACCTACGACATGTACGCGATGACTGCCGCGCATCCCACGCTGCCGCTGCCGTCGTACGCGCGGGTGACCAGCCTCGCGACCGGCAAGAGCGTTGTGGTGCGCGTCAACGACCGCGGGCCGTTTCATCCGGGTCGAGTGATCGATCTCTCCTACGCGGCTGCGGATCGTATCGGCATCGCGCAAAGAGGCAGCGGCGAGGTCGAGGTCGAGAGCGTCCTGCCGGCCGATGCGCCGCTCCCGGTGGCGGTCACGCTGCCGCCGGTTGCGGTCGCCGAAGCCGCCGCTACGGCCCCGCTGCCGGTCGCCGCCGAGACCGGAGGCTATGTCGTGCAGCTCGGCGCCTTCGCCAACAACGCCAACGCGCAGAACTTCGTCTCCAGCGTGGCGAACCAAACCTCGGGACTCGGCGTCGAAGCCAAGGTGCGGCAATCCGATGGATGGTTCCGCGTTTTCGTCGGACCCTACTCGACGCGCGAGGACGCAGCGCGAAGCGCCGAGCGCTTGCGCGCGGCGCTCGGCCTCGACGGTGTGGTGCGCGCGCAGTGAACAGAGCGATGTCGCAACCTGGAATCGTGGAACGGTCCGTTATAATCGCCATGCTCCTGGGCTCGGTGCGTCGTTGCCGGACCACGAACCGCGACCCCGCGACTTCCCGCCAGATGCCCCGATTCCTGTGCTGCATCCTCCCGCTGCTCTGTCTGCTGGCGGCGAGCACCGCGCGGGCGCAGCTCACCATCGAGATCATCGGCGGCGGCGCGACCGCGATTCCGATCGCCATCGTGCCGTTTCGCGGCGAAGCCGGATACCCGGCGAGCGTGAGCTCGATCGTCGGCGCGGATCTGGAGCGCAGCGGGCGGCTCCGGCTAATCGATCCCGGCGGCGTCAACCCGCGGCCCTCGGGCCCCGAGGAAGTGCGCTTCGGCGACTGGACTTCGCGCGGCGCCGACGCGCTCGTCGTCGGCAGCGTGGGCCCACAGGTGGACGGCGGCCGGATCGAAGTCCGCTTCACGCTTCTCGATGTCGTCAAGCAGACCCAGCTTGCCGGCTTCACCTACGCGGTTCTACCGACGCAGTTGCGGGCCACGGCGCATCGCATCGCCGACGTCATCTACGAAAAGCTCACCGGCGACGCTGGCGTGTTCAGCACGCGCATCGCCTACATCTCGAAGCAGGGACCGCGCTACGAGCTCATTGTCGCCGACGCCGATGGCTACAGCCCGCAAACGATCGTGACGTCGAACGAGCCGCTGCTCTCGCCGGTGTGGTCGCCCGACGGGACCCGAATCGCCTACGTGTCGCTCGAGAACAAGAAACCGGTGATCTACGTGCAGTCGCTCTCGACCGGTGTGCGGCAGGTGGTGGCCAACTTCCGCGGCAGCAACAGCGCGCCAGCGTGGTCGCCGGACAGCTCCAAGCTGGCGGTGACGCTGTCCAAGGACGGCGGCTCGCAGCTCTATCTGATCAACGTCGACGGCAGCGGCGCGCAGCGCCTGATGAGCTCGGCCGGCATCGACACGGAAGCGAACTTCGCGCCGGACGGGCGGTCGATCCTTTTCACGTCGGATCGTGGCGGCAGCCCGCAAATCTATCGATTGACGCTCGCCACCGGCGCCATCGAGCGAATGACCTTCGAGGGGACCTACAACGTGTCGCCCCGGCACTTGCCCGACGGCAAGGGATTCGTGTTCGTTCGCCGCGACGGGAATCAGTTCAACATCGCATTTGAAGATTTTGCAACTCGCCAGGTGCAAGTGCTCACGCAGGGAACGCTCGACGAATCGCCGAGCATCGCACCGAACGGCAAGTTGATCCTCTACGCCTCGAACAGCGGAGGGCGTGGTATATTGGCCGCGGTCTCCAGCGATGGACGCGTCAAGCAGCGATTGACCGCCGCAGCAATTGACGTTCGCGAGCCGGCGTGGGGCCCGTTGGCGAAATAGGCCGGCGGTCTAGCTTCGGCGTTAACAGGCTTCCAAGGAGAACCCAATGAACAAGTCATTCTTCGCTGCATTGATCGTGCTCGGCCTCGTTGCATGTCAGAGCACGCCACCGAAGGAGGAAGGGGCGCCGGTCGAGGATCGCACTCCCGCGACGGGGGCCGCCGGCGCCACCACCGCGGGTACGACCGGAAGCGGCGTTACTGGCACCGCCATGGGCGCCGGGCAGAGTGCGCTCAGGGATCCGAGCAGCATCCTCTCCAAGCGCATCATCTATTTCGACTTCGACAGCTACGTGGTCAAGGACGAATTCAAGCCGCTGATCGAGGCACACGCCCGATACCTGCAGGCGAACCGCAACGCGCGCATGACCATTCAGGGTAACGCCGACGAGCGCGGGAGCCGCGAGTACAACATCGCCCTGGGCCAGCGACGCGCCGACGCGGTGAAGAAAATGATGTTGATCTTCGGCGCCGGCGAAGTGCAGATCGAGACGGTGAGCTTCGGCAAGGAAAAGCCTCGGGTCGACGGCCACGACGAGGCTGCATGGGCGCAGAACCGGCGCGACGAGATCGTGTACGCAAGCGATTTCTGAGCCTCGACAGGACGGAGGCGAGCGTTCGATGGGAGGCTCGGGATTTGTGCGACTCGCCTCGGTTGCGGCCGCGTTGATGCTGGCGCTCGAGCTCGCCTCGATGCCGGCGCGCGCCGCGCTGTTCGACGACGACGAGGCGCGCAAGCGCATCGACGCGCTCAAGGTTCGCGTGGACCAGCTGGAGCGATCGGTGCTGCAGCGCCTCGACACGCTCGAAGCAAAAAGCGCGGGCTTGGTCGACGTGCTGCGCGACGTCGAGCAGATCAAGGCGGATGTCGCCAAGCTTCGCGGCCAGTACGAGGTGCTCAGCTACGAGCTCGAGCAGACTCAGAAGCGCCAGCGCGATCTGTACGTCGATCTCGACACGCGGCTGCGCAAGCTCGAAAGCGGAGCGGGCGCGAGCGGCGACACCGTCTCGCCTCCCGGAGCGACGGCGGCCGCACCGCCGGCGACGGGCAAGCCCGGCGACGCGGGCGCCGAGCAACGCGCGTACGATACCGCACTCGAGCAGTTCAAGAGCAGCAACTACTCCGCGGCGATTGCGAGCTTCCAGTCGTTCGTGAAGACCTATCCGAAGAGTCCACTCGCGCCGTCGGCGCTTTACTGGGCGGGCAACGCGCAGTACGCGCAGCGCGATTTCCGCGGGGCGATCGGCACGCAGCGGCAACTCTTGTCGACCTACCCCGACAGCCAGAAGGTGCCCGACGCGCTGCTCAACATCGCCAGTTGCCAGGCTGACCTGGGCGAAGCCGCACCGGCGAAGCGAACGCTCGAAGAGATCATCAGCAGGTACCCGAAGTCAGAAGCTGCGGAAAAGGCGCGCCAGCGCCTCGCCAAGGGTTAGCGAGCGGCCTAGCAGCGGGCTTGCTCGTCACGCTTGGCATCCGCCCGCTTCGCTCGAGTGGTTGGTCAACGAATGAAGCCGCTCGCCGCACGCCTGATCGCCTGGCAGCGAGCGCACGGCCGGCACGATCTGCCGTGGCAGGCGACGCGCGACCCCTATCGCATCTGGCTCTCCGAGATCATGCTGCAGCAGACGCGAGCTGCGACGGTGATCCCGTATTACCAGCGCTTCGTCGCCGAATTTCCGGACGTGCAGGCTCTCGCCGATGCTCCGCTCGGCCGCGTGCTGGAGCTGTGGAGCGGGCTGGGCTACTACCGGCGCGCGCATCTGCTGCATCGCGCGGCGCATGCGATCGTTGCCGAGCACGGCGGCGTCATGCCGCGCACCCCCAAGGCGCTAGCCGAGCTGCCCGGCATCGGCCGCTCGACCGCGGCGGCGATCGCCGCGCTTGCGCACGGCACCCGCGCCGCGATTCTCGACGGCAACGTCAAGCGCGTGCTGGCGCGTCACGAGGGCATCCAGGGCTACCCGGGCGAAGCTCGCGTCGAGCGCGCGCTGTGGGCGCGCGCGGAGGCGCTGCTGCCGGCTCGTGACGTCGCAACCTACACCCAGGGACTGATGGATCTCGGCGCGGCCGTGTGCTCGCGCAAGGCGCCCCGCTGCTCGGCCTGTCCGATCGCGGCGGACTGCGAGGCGAGGCGCAGCGCTCGCATCGAAGAGTTGCCCGCTCCGCGGCCGAAGAAAGCGCTTCCGCGACGCGCGGTCAAGGCGCTGATCATCGAACGCGCCGGCGAAGTGCTGCTCGAGCGGCGCCCGTCGACAGGGGTCTGGGCAGGCTTGTGGAGCCTGCCCGAGGTTGAGCCGAACGCGGATGCGGCGAGGCATTGCCGGAAGCGCTTCGGCGCCGATGTAATGCCGCGAGAAGCGCTGCCGGCGCTGGAGCATGCGTTCACTCACTTCCGCCTGACCCTTACGCCGCAGCGCTGCATGGTGCGCCGCTGGCCGATGCACGCCGAGGAGCCTGGACTCGTCTGGCTGCCATTCGCCGAAGCTGCGGGCGCCGCGTTGCCAGCGCCAATCAAGAAGCTCTTGCGCTCGTTTGCATCGGGTAGCCCAGGATGAGCGACGCGAATCCCGGGGGCGGCCGCAAGCGTCGCGAAAGCGGCCCCGGGGTTCGCCGCTGCGCGGCTCAACCCAGGCTACAACGACTCAACCCAGGCTACGGCTTGGCTGCGCGCAGATCGGCGGGAAGCAGCTCGTCGGCGCGCTCCTTGTAAGCTGCGCGAAACGCGGCAAGCTCCTTAGCAGCCTCTTCACTCTTGCCCTCCGCGCGCAGCCTGCGGATGAGCTTGATCCATTCATCGGCCGGGCGCGGTGCGGCAGCGTCCTTGGCGCGGGCCTGATCCATGGTTGCCATCTTGGCCAGCTCGGGTTTCGCTGGCGCCTTGTCGCCCGCCGCCTCGAGCTTGGCGGTGGCTTCGGGCGCGGCCTCGCGCAAGGTAGGCGCCGCAGCACCGGCCGCTATTCCCTGGGGCTGCGCGGCGGGGAACGGTTCGCTGCGTCGAAGCGCAGCTGCCGGGGCCGCCGCAGCGACCGCCGCTTGACCACGTTCCGCCGGCGCCTGTGCCGCCGGGAAAGGCTCGCTGCGCGCAGCCGGGGCGGGCACGCCCGCGCTTTGAGTCTTCACCTCGGCGGGCGCGCCCTCGGGCGCCGCGGCGGGTCGCTGCTCCTCCTTTGCCGCGAACTGCACGGTCGAGGCGCGCTTTTTTTCTTGCTCTGCTACTGCGGCTACGTTCGAAGCCGGCTGCGTCGGGGACGGCGATTGCGCGAGCTTTTTGCGCGCATCCTCGGCGTCGCGCTTGCGCGCGAGCTCGTCGGTTGCCGAGGCGGCATCGCGGCGCGCCGGTTCGGCGGCCGTGGGCGGCGGCACCGAAGGTTTGCGCGAATCCTGCTCGGCGGGTTGCGGCGGAGCCGCTCGCTCCGCGACGACGCCTGGGGTGACCTGCTCCGGCGGGGTGAGCTGGACGATGCCGACGGCGATGATCGTCACCATGGCCGCGGCAGCCAGCGGCGCCCAGTACGTCTTGACCCACCACCAGGACTTCGGCTTGCCGGGGCGAGCGTCGACAGCGCGGTGTGCTGCAGCGCGGACAGAAGCATCCAGCGCCGCCGGAGGCTGCTCTTTGCTAGCCGCACGCCAGGCAGCTTCGAGTTCGCGATCGATCTCGCTCATCGCAGGGGCTCGTACAGATCGGACAAATCGCTCCGGAGCTTGTTCATGGCGTAGCGCAGCCGACTCTTCACGGTCTCCACACCCGCGCCGGTCAATTCGGCAATTTCGCCGAGCGACAAGCCGCCTTCCTGGTGCAGCAGAAAAGCCTCGCGTTGCGCCGCCGGCAGCGCGGTCACCGCTCTCTTCAGCCGTTCGCCGAGCTCGCGATTCTCGGCGCGGGCATTCGGTTCGTCTCCGCAGTCGGCAGCGATCGCAGCCACTGCATCGGCGTGCGCATCGTCGTCGGCCGACACCAGCGTCGCGACACCGCTGGCGCGGTAATGATCGATCAGGCGGTTATGCGCGAGACGATACAGCCAGGTCGTGAACTTGGCGATGGGCGCATAGCCGGTGCGGGCCCGGATGAGATTCATCCACACGTCTTGGAACAGTTCGTCGGCCACGCCGGCGTGTCGGCATTGCCGCAGCAAGTAGCGATAGACGCCGCCCTTGTGCCGCTCGTACAGCGTGTCGAACGCCGCGCCGTCGCCGGCGGCGTAGGCGAGCATCAAGTCTTCGTCGCTGGGCGCGGCGGAGGCGGGCATGGCCTGCCCAGTATGCGCAGGGGGCCATGAGGTGACAAGCGCCGCGCTCGCCGCAGCATTGCAATGAGTCGGATGGTTGAGGCGTCTTCGCTCACCCGCCGCGCTGCCGCGCGTCGGCCCCCGATCAGGTCGGGGGCAGGCTCTCTCCCACGGGAAGAGGCGAAGAGCCGGCCCCTCTCCCCCGGGAGAGGGGTTGCGGGGTGAGGGAAAGCATGCGGCAACCAGCCCGTCAACGCGGATCGGGCACGAATCGGCCGCGATCGGGGAATGGGTCCGGCCGATAGCGCGCCAGCGGCGGCGCGCCGACGGGCACACCCTGCGCGAGCAGGTTCTGGTACGAATCGTAATAGATCGCGATCGTCTCGCTGGGCGAGTCGCTCGTGCGCTCGAAGGTCGTGTATTGCGCATACGAGGATTCGCTGCGTCCGTGACCGGTGCCGAGCTGCTGCTTCGAGGGCGCGCTCTCGGCAAGCGGCGCCGCGGGCGCAGGCGTGCCCGCGGCACCGGGGCGGTCGGCGCTGCTCTCCATGCGATCGGCGCTCGCGCGGTCCTTGGAGATCGAGCCGTAAGGGATCGGGCGCTGCCGCTCGCGAAACACCGCGACGCCGATCACGCCGACGTTGTCCGGGCGGCCCGTGCGCGCCGCGTAGGAATCGGGCAGCGCCGTGAAGTAGAACGCCGCTGTGCGCGACATGTCCTTGCGCCAGCCGGCGATCTCGGCGGTCTCGTAGGGCGCGAGCACATAACCCGACTGCGCAGGCGAGGCCGTGTCGCCGGTGATGATGTTCACGCCATCGACGCTCATCACGGCGAGGATGCGCTCGCCGCTCGTGTTGCGCACGCGAATCGAGTATTCGTTTCCAGGCTTGCCGACGACGAAGCGTCGCCCCGCATGGGCGTAGACGGGCAGGACCCGCCCCTCGTTGCGGTCGACGATCTCGACGCTCACGCGCGTTGCCGGCCACTGCGCGCTGGCGCAGCCTCCGCTCGCGAGCGCGCAGGCGGCGATGGCAGCGGCTGTGCAGCATTTCCATGCTTTGCTCATGTTTGGCTCCCTGGGCCGCTCGCGGCCGGATGTTGATGTGGTATGAACGACGGGCAGGCCGCCGCGGGGTTAGCGGAAGCCGGATGCCATAATTGCGCTGAACATCTCGGCATGGACAACGTCGATCACATCGCTCTGCTCGTCGCCTGGCTGGCATTCGGCCTGGCGGCGGTTTTCGGGGCAGTGGCCCATCGCGTCGACTTCTGCACCATGGGCGCGGTGACCGACGCGATCCACGTGGGCGATTGGCGCCGCATGCGCATGTGGCTGCTCGCCATGGCCGTGGCGATCGCCGGCGTTGCGCTGCTCGGGTCGACAGGGCAGGTCGATTTCGGCAAGACGATCTACACCGGCCCGCGCGTGGCCTGGCTTTCGTCTCTTCTGGGCGGCTTTCTCTTCGGGTTCGGCATGACGCTCGCTTCGGGTTGCGGGAGCAAGAACCTCATGCGCCTGGGCGCTGGGAATCTCAAATCGCTGGTCGTGCTCATCGTGCTGGCGATCTCCGCGTACATGACGCTCAAGGGATTGTTCGCGGTCTGGCGTGTGAGCGCGCTCGATCCCGTGCGATTCGACACGAGTGCCATTGGTGCATCGCATTCGGATCTTGCGACCGTGGTCGCGGCGCTGGTCGGCGACAGTTCGCTGGTCCGCTCCGGCCTGCCGCTCGCGGTGGCGGTGGCGCTCGCCGCGTTCGCGCTGGCCAGCCGCGACTTCCGCGCCGCGCGCACGATGATCGTGGGAGGCCTCGTCATCGGCGCGGTGATCGTAGGCGGCTGGTATGTCTCGGGACATCTGGGCTACGTCGCCGAGGACCCGCGCACGCTCGAAGAAGCGTTTGTCGCGACCAATTCAGGAAGAGCGGAATCGTTCTCATTCGTCGCCCCGAACGCCTACCTGCTGGAACTGCTGATGCTATGGAGCGACCAGTCGCGGATCTTGACCTTCGGCATCGCCGGCGTGCTGGGCACGGTCGCCGGATCGGCGGCGATGGCCCTGGTAACCCGGACCTTCCGCTGGGAAGGGTTTGCGTCGACCGAAGATCTGGTCAACCATATTGCCGGTGGCATGTTAATGGGTTTTGGGGGCGTCACCGCGCTGGGCTGTACCATTGGCCAGGGGCTGAGCGGCATTTCGACCCTGGCGCTTGGGTCGGTGCTCGCTCTGCTGGCGATCGTTGGCGGTTGTGCGGCGGCGCTCAAGTACCAATATTGGAGGGTGGAGGCGGGATCCTGACCTGGGACTGAGAATCGATGATCGTTTACGAACTCGCCTGCGCGCATTTACACCGATTCGAGGGGTGGTTTGCCTCGGCGGAGGACTATGAGCGCCAGCGCCGGAGCGCCATGATCCGATGCCCGATGTGCGACGACGCCGCCATCGAGCGCAGGCCTTCGGCCAACATCCAGGTCGGGCATGCGCCTGCGCCCGCCCCTGCCGCGACACCGACGCCCAGCACCGAGCCAGCCGAAACGGTGGCGGTGAGCGGTGAAGCCGAGTTGCTGAAACATCTGCGCAAGATGGTTCGGAGCGCGGCCGATGTGGGCGCGGCCTTCCCCGACGAGGCGCGCAAGATCCACTACGAAGAGGTTCCCAAGCGCGCGATCCGCGGCCAGGCAACGAGCGAAGAGGCCGAAGCGCTGCGCGAGGAGGGGATCGACTTCCTGTCGTTGCCCGCGTTTCTCACCCGCGATTTGCAGTAGACGCGAGTCGCGTCGGCTTTGCTGGTTCTGCCAACACGCCTCGAAGTGCGACTTCACGATATAATCCGCGCCCTTCGTGGGGCCGTTAGCTCAGCCTGGTAGAGCAGCGGACTTTTAATCCGTTGGTCACTGGTTCGAATCCAGTACGGCCTACCAGCAAAGCAAGGGTCCATCCCATTGGAATGAAGTGTTACCCTTCTCTCAGGAAGGGCGCAAATTGCCTGCAAGCGTGTAGCGTTAAGCCCCACGAAGTTACTCGATGCAAAGATCGATCGAACGCCGCAGTACATGTCTCACTAGCCAAGGGAGGAACTCGCATGAACAAGAAACTGATCATGCTTATGGCCGCCAGCCTGCTGCCGGCCTGCGCGTACGCGGGAAAGCTGGACTTAAAGCAGGACCTTGGCGGGCTCGATCTCACGGTTGCGATGGAGCCCGGAGACAGTCCGGACGCAATCAGGATCACCAACAAGACGACCAAGGTGGTGGCGTGCACCCTCACTTATGGCGGAGCCAGTCCTGCCCCGGCGTCGACAGTGACCGTTCAGCCCGGAAAATCCGACACCGTGCGCGTCACGGCCAATGCCTCCAACGCGCCGAGCTCAGGTAACCTCAAGTGCGCTGAGAAGAAATAAGCGATAACTCGCCGTAGCGTCAGCGCTCCTCGACGACAAAGCCCCCCTGGTCGTCGAGCGCGAACCGGCAGCGCGCCACGGCGCCGATCCAGGCGCAGGTTCGCTCGAGGCCGCCGAAGGAGTACAGGTGAATTCCGACGGGCTCGATCCCGGGCTCGCGTCTCGCGCGCGCGATGGCGCGCACGATGCTCTCGGGGCCACGCTCGCCGACCAGCACGGCAACTGAGCTTGGGCGCGCGCCCAGCGCCCGGATCGATGCGCCCACACCGCAGCGAAGCGCGTACTTGAAAAGCGTCGCGAGCCTGGCCGGCCCGGCGAGCCCGGCCACGATTCGCGCACGCACGCCGTGCGCGCGCAACTCCCGCACCCAGGCAAGAAAGGGCGCGTGATCGAAAAAGAACTGGGTGAGGAAGCTCAGTTCGATTCCCGCCTCCGCCGCGAACCGCAGCTTTTCGCGCTCGGCACGCCGAAGCTCGCTGATGCTAACGCTCGGATGTCCTTCCGGATGGCCGGCGACCACGACCTGGCGGATGTGGTAGCGCGCGAGCACGCCGTTGCGCAGCACGTCGAGGCTTTGCGCGTAGGGGCCGAGCGGCTTGGCTCGATCGCCGGCGATCAGGAGCACGCGGCCGACATTGGCTCGATCGACCAACTCTGCCGCGAGATGCTCTAGCGCGGCTTGGCCCCTCAATTCCCGAACCGGGACATGGGGCACCGGCTCGAGCCCGGCCGCGCGCACCGCAACGCAAGTCGACAGCGTCCGCTCCCACGTCTGCCCGGGAATAAAGCTGACGTACATCGGCGTGCCGCGGGCGAGGTGTCGACTGCATGCATCGAAACGATCGCGGTCGTGCCATGTCGTTTCGACCGACGCCTGCTGTGCCAGCGCGGCGATCGTCCGTGCTTCGTCTTCAAGCCCGCGCACCACGTTAGGCGGCGAAGCGGTGGCGGGAGATGACATAGGACTCGTTCTGGAACCAGAGGCCGCCATGCTTTTGCAGTACCTCTCGCGTCGCCTCGAGGTAGCGCCCGTCCATCATCACCGCCTGCAGGCGTTCGTCCTCGATCTGCGCTACGTAGATTGCCGCGTTCCACGCGGCGAGCAGCGTCGAAGTTCCGATCGATGAGCTGATTTCCGAGGGCAGCGTGTGCATCCGATAGCGGAAGAGCGCTCGCTGGTCGGAGTAGGCGTTGAAGTTGAGCCCCCGCGCTTCGGGACCCAGGACCTGTTTGGTGGCCCTGAGCAACTGGTGGCGATCCATCTGGAAGGGGCTTTCCCCGGGCCACACTCGCTGAATGATCTCGAGCCCTGGATCGCCACCGCAGGAATGGATTCCGATCAGCCTCCCGCCCGGGCCCAGCGCGCGCGAGAGCGGGGCGACGACCTTCGACGCCTTGAATTCGACGGGCGCCCGTGCGCGGTACGGCTGCGAGGCGATGACCAGATCGAAATCGGCCCGCACCGCGCCGTGCCTGGGGCGCACGCCGTCCAGCAGCAACTTGTGGTCGTCGCGATAGATGACCAGAACGACCGGGCGCTCGTAGATCGGATTGCCCGTCACCTTGCTGATCTTCGCGGTCCAGTTCTCGGACAGGAATCCCTGCAGGTCGGTAATCTGCCGCTCGAACTGGCCGGAGGTGCTGCCGGTCAGCGCCACTTCCCGCCACACCAGTCCGCTCGCGGCCGCCAGCGAGTTCGGCCGCAGCCACGGCGCCTCGGAGTAGTACATGTTGGTCATCACCAGCACGGTCGACGGATGCTCGTAAAAGCGATCCGCCATCTTCTCCAGCGCGAGGCGAACGTCTTCGAGGCTGATCTCCTTGCCCACGATGCAGAACGGCACGGTGGGGAACTTGTCGTGCATCGAGCGCATGAGACGTGTGAGCACCGTGCCGTCGCCCGAGCCCGCGTCGAAGACCCGCAGCGCCGGCGGCCGCGGACGGAGAGTGCCTAGCTCCGCATCGACGCGCTGTGCGACGACCCACTTCTCGGTACAGGTGCTGACGAAAAGCAGGTATTTCTGCCTGTTGTCGTAGAAGCGGAAACGCGTCTGCGCATCGGCCTCACCCGCGGCGGGCGGGCGCGATGCGCGCGCAGCGCCGTGCAGATTTGTTCTCAGGACGCCTGGGGATGGCGCGACGCCTCGTTCAGCGAGCCCCCGGGCGATAAAGGAGTTGATGCGCTCGACCGTCTCCGTCGTGACGCGGCCGCCGAACCGCAGGCGCGACACCAGCTTGCCGTCGTTGACCACGCGGCGTCCGAAGGTGCTCTCGGCCATTCCGGCGCGCTGGCAGAACGCCGCGATCTCGGCCAGAAGCCGGTCGTTGTCCGTGCGTCGAGTGCGGGGGGAGGGCGTTCTGTTTCGCAGCGCGTCCTGCATCGGGACTTCCCTTGCTGCCGCCATTTAACCAGCTTGCGGCTGCCCAACACAAGAGTGGGCAGAATAATGGGACATATCCCACGACGGGAGGGGTATGCTGGCCTGCATGGGCACCGTTGCTCCATCTCCGGAACGCGCAGCCACGGACGCAGCTACGGACGCGGAAGCGTTCGAGGACTGGCTGGTCAGCGACGTGTCCGCGCTAGGGGAGGCCCGCGTGCTGGTCGTTTCGCCTCAGCCGCTTGATCGCCGCCGCATTCCCGCGAGCGTTGGCCTGACCATGCTCTGCTCACGGCGTGGAGAACGCGCTGACACTACCCGAG
This sequence comes from Casimicrobiaceae bacterium, assembly GCA_035623155.1. Classification (GTDB taxonomy): domain Bacteria; phylum Pseudomonadota; class Gammaproteobacteria; order Burkholderiales; family Casimicrobiaceae; genus PALSA-1003. The sequence continues at coordinate 21,509 of DASPTZ010000188.1, forward strand.
GCGCAGATCTCGGGTTCGGCAGCGGCAGCTTCGACGCCGTCTACCTGTGCGAGATGACCGGCCTTGCTGTGGACCCGAGATGTCTCCGTCGCGCGCATCGCGCGCTCAAACCCGGGGGCCGCGTCGCGGTTGTGGTCGGTCCGTCGGAGTTCAGCTTCGCACCGCTTCCTGCCGGCGGTGACGCGCGGTTGCTCGCAAGGATCCTCACAGACGCGGGCTTCTGCGGCATCGAAATCATCCGCCGCACGACGCGCTTGATCATAGCGGCTGCGCAGCGCGGCTGATCGCGGGCGCAGGACTCTCGGCACCAGCTCCCCTGCGCCGGGGTCGCTGGCTCGATGGCACGCCCCTTGCTTGATACGGCTTTACATCACGAGGGAGACATCCTTTTGTTCGGCTTTCTGACGCGGCACGGCGGGAGTGACGCCGATCCGCTCGCCAATCACGAAACGGCGGAGCGGTTCGCCCGTTCGTTGCCGCTCGACGATCCACTCAAGACCTTGAAGGCGCTGTCCACGGCGCTTTCGACGCTTACCGGCAAGTCCGACCCCGACGTCGAGCAACTCGGGGTGTTGCTCACTCTCGACTTGCGCACCGAGCGTCTGTGCGAAGAGCTGCTGCACAATTCAGTCGAGCGTGGCTTGCGTTCCTGGCCGCCGGAAAACACCGTCTGGCAAGGGCTGCTCGAACTGGCCAGCGCGTTCGGACGCGCCTATGCACACTTCCTGCGGCAGCCGCGCGAGAAGCCGACGAACAAGGTCTGGCTCGAGAGCGTGCCAAGGGTGCTGATTCAGTTCTTCCGGCATTGGCAGGTCGAGAACCTGTTGTCGGTGTTCCGGTACGAGCAGCTGGCACCCGCTCGCTGGCGCGAGCTGCACGAAGCGTATCTGTTCGGACGGACGTTGCAGCTTTCGAAGACTCCTTCGTCGGTCGGTCTTGACAAGCGGAAGCGCGCTGCCGATGGCACGATGGATCGGGAGTATCTTCAGATTCTGCTGCTGCAACTGATGAACAACGGAGAGTTCACCCCGCGCGAGGTGTTCTGGGCGCGGAGGCGGATTGCCGGCTGGTCGACCGAGGTTTCTCTGGTATCGGCCGATGCAGATGACGGCAAGCGCTCGGGCGACGAGCGATTCGTCGTCGATCTCAGCAGCGGCGAAGGTCTGAGGCGACCGCCGATCGAGTCCCCCAAGGCGCTGTTCTACCTGGATCTGAGTCCCGTCATCGCGTCGATCGACGAAGAGATCGACTCGCTTGGCGATTCGGCCGCAATCGACGGGTCGACGCCGGACGTGCAACCCGTCCTGCGGTCTCTGCTGCCCAAACTCAAGATTCTCTTCTCTTCGCGGCCTGTGAGGATGGAGTGGCGCGGGGAGCGAGAAGCTTCAGAGTTGATCACGGCGCATGTCGTTCCCGGACTTTCCACGATCATTCGTACGCTGCACGACGAATGGGAGCGGGTGCAGGCGGTGAGGCATTTGCCGGGACCATTCGTGGAGGAAATAACGATCACTGACGTAGGCGGGTGCTGGCGCGAAACGGCCGACGGAGCGAGCAACGATCCCCGGGCGATCACCCTGCCGGCGACAGCCGGAGACGCGTCAGCAGAGCATGCGTGGCGGATCAAGAACCGGAGCGAGTCCGGCACTCTGCTCCGGGGGCGAGTCGACGATCCGTATCGCGTGATTCCGGGGTCGCTGATTGCGTTTCGAGGGCGCAGCGACGGACAGTGGACCATAGCGGTGGTTCGACGCCTCAAGAGAATAATGCGCAGCAATGTCGAAATCGGCGTCGAACACATGGGATGCAACCCGCAAGGGGTTACCATCGCGGCCGATCCGGAGAACGGCTGTTCGGCTCAGGGGTCGACGGAAAAACGCGACCGCTTTTCGGCGCTTTTTCTTCGGGGAAGCGCCCAGCATCCGAAGGTACCCATCAAGACCCTGCTCCTGCCGGCGCGCGAGTTCGAGCCGGGTCGCCGAATGGTGCTGCTCTCGACCTCGATGAATTACACGCTGCGGCTCAAGGAGCCTCTCGAGCCCCAGGCTGATTTCGTCTGGACCGCGTTCGAGATCATCGCCAGGCAGCCCCGGGGATCCAGAGTCGCTGCCCGCTGACCGTGCAGGGACCGTAGCGGGCCGGTCCCAACATATCGACGCATGCGGCTAAACGATGAGCGTCGGCTGCTCATCGATTGGCGTCTCTACTGGCGCCGCGTATAATTTGTTGCCCGTCCTAGAAGAATTTCACTGGCGGTCCGGCCGCCATTCAATCGCTTCCGGTCGTGGGTCGTTAGCTCAGCTGGTAGAGCAGCGGACTCTTAATCCGTTGGTCGAAGGTTCGATCCCTTCACGGCCCACCAATCCTTCAATGGGTTAGCCAGGGAACGCAGCCGAGCGCATCTCATCGGACAACAAAGTGGGCGCCTCCGGTGTGGCTTCAATTAGCCGAAGGCAGATACCAAGCTCGGCCTCCACAACCTCGTCCGCTGCCAGAGGTACAAAACGAACGTATATTCGTTGATCGATGATGGCGGCGAAAACGTGCCCGGAACGATTGCCACGCATACCAGCCTCCGTCGCAATCGTTACGAGCTCTTCAACAAGGCGCGCGAGCTTCGGATCGTGGTCTGCTCTTACTTTGTGTGCGGCGGCAGCGTAGCTCCTAAGAATCGATAGATCGTTGGAGACATCTCGCCGCAGCGCCTCGACGTTAAACTCCTCCGCTGGG
>DASPTZ010000189.1:0-75834 GCA_035623155.1 Casimicrobiaceae bacterium
GGCTGCCCGATCCCGATCGTGCACTGCCCGGCCTGCGGCGACGTGCCGGTGCCGGACGACCAGCTGCCAGTGGTGCTGCCCGAGCACCTCGTGCCGGACGGCACCGGCAATCCGCTCGCCAGGTCGCCCGAATTCTTCGAGACGAAATGCCCCGCCTGCGGCAAGCCGGCGAAGCGCGAGACCGACACCATGGACACTTTCGTCGACTCGTCCTGGTACTTCGCGCGCTATGCCTGCCCCGACCAGGCGAAAGCGATGGTGGACGAGCGCGCCAACTACTGGATGCCGGTTGACCAGTACATCGGCGGCATCGAGCACGCGATCCTGCACCTGCTCTACGCGCGGTTCTGGACCAAGGTGATGCGCGACATGGGCATGCTCGAGTTCGACGAGCCGTTCCTGCGGTTGATGACGCAGGGAATGCTGCTCAACCACAGCTATTTCCGGCGCAGCGACAAGGGAGGCATCGACTATTTCCCGCCCGAGGAGGTCGAACCCATTCACGACGCCGAGGGCCGCATCACCGGTGGCAAGCTCAAGGTCGATGGCAAGCCGGTCGAGTACGGCGGCACCGGCACCATGTCCAAGAGCAAGAAGAACGGTGTTGATCCCTACGACATGATCGCCAAGTATGGCGCGGACACGGCGCGGCTGTTCTCCATGTTCGCCGGACCGCCCGAGGATTCGGCCCTGTGGTCGGACGACGCGGTCGAAGGCCAGTTCAAGTTCTTGAAGCGCCTGTGGGCTTACGCCCAGGAGCGCGCCGCGGCGCTTGCCCGGGCGCCGGTCGAGATCGACTGGACTCGAGCAGCTCCGGGACTGCGCGAAGCGAGGCGCCAGCTCCACGTGCATCTGAAGCAGGCGAGCGACGACTACAAGCGCGTCAAGTACAACACGGTCGTCTCCGCGGCGATGAAGATGCTCAACGCGCTGGAAGACGCACCGCACGACGGCACCCCTGCGAGCATCGAACTCGATCGCGAGGGGTTGTCGCTGCTGTTGCGCGTGCTCAACCCCGTCGCTCCCCACATCACCCACGTGCTGTGGGAGGACGTGGGCTATGCGGCCAAGCACGGTGACATCATCGACGCCGCATGGCCGCAGGTCGATCAAGCCGCGCTCGCGCAGGAGGAGATCGAGCTGGTGCTGCAGGTCAACGGCAAGCTGAGGGGCAAGCTCACCGTGGCGGCGAGCGCCGATCGCGCCGCGATTGAGGCGGCCGCGATCGCTTCCACGCCGGTTCAGCGCGCGTTGGCCGAGGCCAACGGCGCGAGCGCTGGAGCGAGACTTGCTGCGTCGCGAGTGATCGTCGTTCCCAATCGGCTGGTCAACGTCGTTCTGGCTCCGATATCCGCATGAAGTCCATATTCGGATCCCGCAAGTCTCGACCTGAACCGCACCCGCTCGAAGCCACGACGGTGTGGAAGGAGTATCAGAAGGCAAAAAAACACCAGGCAGCCAAGGCAGCGAGCTCGCGTCGACGGGTTGCCGGCATCGCGCTGGCGGTCTTGGCAGTCGTCGGCATCGCAGTCGCCATACTCCTGCTACGACCGACAGAGCCCAAGGAGCAGGCCATCCCACTGGACGCTAAGGCACGAAGCGAGTTCGTCGACGCCCAGAGCGCGAAGTTGAGCGAAGATGAACGCCGACTGCTGGCGCGCTTTCTGGCGCGAGTTCAGGCTCAGGAGACCGCCGGCGGGCCGCCGCCAAAGATCACCCTTGCTGCGGCGATCGAGCGGCAGCGGGCCTACGACGGCGAGGTCGGCGAAGCGCAGAAGCTCATCCGGGAGCGTCTCGAAGCAGCGAGGTCGATTCTCAGCGTGAACCTGCGAGAGCAGACGGTGGTCAAATCCGACAAGTCCCCCTCCGGCAAGTCGCTGCGCTACGTGCTGGAGATCGCAAACCGCAGTAAACGCGCCATCGAAGCGATCGGGCTGCGCGTGGAGTTCCGAGACTCGTCGGGCAAGTATGTCGCGGCGATTCCGACGCTGGAGCTCAAGGGTGCGCTGCTCGCCGGCGAGACGGCGCGCAGCGTGCAGATGCTTCCGCTGGACGCCAAGTATCACCAGTACATCCTCGACGGCGGAGCGGTGCAGATCAGCGCGTACCCGACGCAGATTTCGTACACGGACGGCGAAAAGGTCGATGCCGAGCAGGAACTCAAGCGCCTGGAGTCGCTGGCGCGCGCCAAGATCGAATAGCGGGTCGGTGCTCCGCGATCGCGTGCCCGGCGGCGTTTCCCGGTCGCCCATCGCGCGCCTGCTTGTCACGGCCGTTCTCGCCGGAGGGCTCGCCTCCTGCGGATTCCATCTGCGCGGCGAGGCGAGCTACACCTTCGAGTCGCTTTACCTCAACTCGCCGGCGACGGCAGCGATCACACCGGAGCTCAAGCGTGCGCTCGAAGGAGCGGGCAGCGCGAAACTCGTCGCGGCGGCCGACAAGGCGCAGGTAGTGCTCGATTTGAGCACCGTCGAAGACAACAAGCAGATCCTTTCGTTGACCGGCGGCGGCAAGGTCTTCGAGTACCTGCTCACCAAGCGCATCCTGTTTCGTGTCCACGACAACGAAGGCAACGACTGGCTGCCAACCTCAGAGATCTTGGTCCGCCGCACCTACACGTACAGCGACACGGAAGTCCTGGCCAAGACCTACGAGGAGCAGCGTCTGTGGCGCGACATGCAGACCGACGCGGTTCAGCAGCTCGTGAGGCGCCTGCAGACCGCGAAAAAGCCGGTCGCCTGAGGTTCGCGCCTGGGGCCTGCTAACGCTGATGCAACTCCGCCTCGCCCAGCTCGCCGCGCATCTGGCCAAGGGTGTCGCGCCGCTCTACGTCGTGCATGGCGACGAGCCGCTGCTTGCCATCGAGGCCGGAGACCTAATACGCGCCGCGGCGCGCGCCGCGGAGTGCGCTGATCGCGAAGTCCTGGTGGCGGAGCCCGGTTTCAAGTGGGACGCTTTCTCCGCGGCGAGCCGCAACCTGAGCCTTTTCGGCGGCCGCAGGTTGATCGATCTGCGCATCCCTTCGGGAAAACCGGGTGTAGAGGGCGGGCGCGCGCTCGAGATCTTCGCTGCGGATCCCAACCCGGATGCCGTCACCCTGATCACGCTGCCTCGGCTCGACCGCGCAGCACAAGCAAGCGCCTGGTTCGCGGCGCTGGAGCGCTCTGCGGTAGTCGTCGCCGTACAGCCGGTGGAGCGCGACGAGCTGCCGCAGTGGATCGCCGAGCGCCTCAAGCGCAGCGGCCAGCGGGCTTCCGCCGACACGCTGCGGCTTCTCGCCGATTCCACCGAGGGCAACCTGCTCGCGGCGCAGCAGGAGATCGACAAGCTGGCGCTGCTGCTGCCGGAGGGGGAGCTCGACCCGGACGCGGCGGAGCGGGCGGTCGCCGACGTGGCGCGCTTCGACGTATTCCAGCTCTCGGAGGCTTGGCTCGCCGGCGACGCCGGCCGCGCGCTGCGCATCCTCGGCGTGCTCGAGTCGGCGGGCGAGGCCGTCCCGCTCATCTTGTGGCAGCTAGGCGAAGATCTGCACGCGCTTGCCGCGGTGCTGGCCGCGACCTCCGGTGGGACCCCAGTCGCCGTTGCGGCGCGCACGGTGCGCGCGTGGGGCAAGCGCCAGGCAGCGCTGGAGCGGGCGGCGCGACGCGTCGAGCCCGACGCGCTGCCGCGCTTGCTCGTGCAGCTCGCAACGCTCGATGCGCTGGCCAAGGGCATCGGCCGCGGCAACGTGTGGGACGAGCTCAGAACGCTGACGCTCGCCCTGTGCAAGGAGGCCGTGTTCGCGTAGCGCTTTCGCACGCGTCCGCAAGGGGCTACCATGCGCGCCATCGTCATCGGCATCGCATCGGTGGGGGTTGCCATGTACCGCAAGATCCTGGTCGCCTACAACGGCTCGCCCGAGTCGCGCTCGGCGCTCGACGAACTGGTCCGCCTCGCGCCCGGGCCTTCGGCTGAAGTGCACCTGGCCGGGGTGGTCCACTATCCGTCGGCCTACCTTCTGGCGGGCGAGTATGTGCCGGAGGTCGCGCTCGCCGACGAGCGCGAGCACATGGAGGGCGACCTCAAAGACGCGCACGCCGTGCTGGCGGGCAAGGGCTTCAACGTGACCGACCATCTGGTCGTCGGCGAGCCCGCCGACGTGCTGACCAAGCTGGTCGCCGAGCTCGGAATCGAGCTGCTGATCCTCGGCCATCCGCGCAGCAAGTCGTTTGCGCTTCGCTGGTGGCGCGGATCGGTCGATGCCGTCCTTATCGAGCGCGTGCGCTGCAGCATCCTGGTCGCGGCCGACGTAGCTTCCCGCTAGCTGGCACGCAGCGGCATCGCGGTTCCACCAGCGACCGCCGACCGCCATGCGTTGCGCCCGGCGGCCTGTCGGCCGCCGGTACCGGGTCACGAGATTCGTGGGTCTTGGCGGCGCAGTTAGAGATTCTCGATGAAAGCCACCATGCGCTTGCGCTGATCCGAATCGGGCAGACGCCCTCGCATGGCGCCAAGGTTGTCAGCCATGTGCTCTGGGTTGGACGTGCCTGGAATCACCGCTGTGACCCGTTCGTCGGCCAGGAGATATTTGAGGAAGAATTGCGCCCAGCTGCCCGCGAACTCCTGTGCCCAATCGGGGATCGCCTTTCCGCGAACCGAGCGGAACAGGCGGGCGCGACCAAAAGGCAGGGCGGTCAACACGCCGGCCTTGACCTCCGCCGCGAGCGGCAGGATGCGCTGTTCGGCCAAGCGGTCGTCGAGCGAATAGTCGATCTGAACGAAATCCGGCTTCTCGCGCTCGAGCACCGCCTCGACCGCGGCGAAAGCACCGTGGGAGGTCGAGGTAATGCCGATGTAGCGACAGAGACCCTGCGCCTTCCAGTCCCGGAACTGCGCCAGGGACTGCCGCGGATCTCGCACATTGTGGAGTTGCAACAGGTCGACCTTCGCTGTTCTTAGCCGCGCGAGCGATCGCTTGAATTCCGAAATGTCGGGTTGCTCGACCTTGGTGGCGATGAAGAGCTTGTTACGCGATCCCCCTGTTGCGGTCACGCTGCCGAGCACGCTCTCGGCATCGCCATACGTGGACGCGGTGTCGATAAGCTGGCCGCCGGCATCGATCAGAGTGCGGACGACCTCGGCGGCGGCACGCCGGGTCGCTTCGTCGTCTCGGTCGAAGACGCTCGCGGTGCCGAGGCCGACCACCGGCAGGCGTTCGCCCGAGCTTGGGATGGCGCGGGTGATGGGCCCGGCGCCGGTGGTTTGCGCGAAGACGGACGGCGCCAGAAGCGTGGCCGCAGCTAATGTGGTGAACTCACGGCGGGTCATCCGGGTCATCGTCAGCCTTCCTGCGCCGCTGCGCCGATCTGGGCGGCGCGGCGCTCCTGTGTCCGCCCAAGCGCTGCCGACAGGACGAGCCAACCTCCCATCACCGGCAACGCACACAGCGCGATTGCAGCGAGCTTGAGCCCGAGCGCCTGCAGGCTGTCGAACACCCAGCCATACAATGCGTCGGACCCGCGATAGATCACGACGTCGATCAGATTCTTCGCCTTGTACTTCTCTTCGCGCGCCACAACCGTGAAGAACACCTGGCGCGCCGGGTTGGCGATAGCGAAGTTCATCCAGCGCTGCGCCACCTGGGCCACAACGACGACCGCGAGCGTCGGCACGAGCGCCAGCGCCGCGAAGCCCGCCACGTACACGGCGGGCAGTGCCCCGGCCGTCACACCGGTGCCGAAGCGCTTGAGCAGCCGCCCGGTGGCGAAGATTTGCGTCGCCAGCGTCAGCAGTCCCACCGCCAAGTCGATGCTGGCGAAGATGCGCGTCTGCTCGCCAGCGCCGTGCACCGTTGCCGACACGATGTTGGCCTGCTCGAAATACAAGATTGTCGCACCGAACGAGAGCAGGCTGACCCACGCGCCGACGCCGAATAGATAGGGCGAGCGGAAGAACTCGGACAGCGCCGCGAAGGCGCTTCCGCCGATTGGCCGCTCGTCCCGATGCGAGCCCTGTTGTGTGTTGGCGGTGCCCTCGAGCCGGTGGACGCAGAACACCGAGAGTTCCAGAAACACGACGGCGGCGACCAGCAGGTTGGTAGGCCCGAGCGGCACCGAAAGGCCAATGGTGATCGCCGGGCCCAGGAGCGCCCCGGCCGTCCCGCCTGCACCGATGAAGCCAAACAGGCGCTTGCCCTGCTCGCTGGTGAAGACATCCGCCATGAACGACCAGAACACCGCGATGGCAAAGAGGTTGAAAACGCTGACCCAGACGAAAAAAACCCGGGCCACGATCACCGTCTCGACGTCGAGGGTGAACAGCAGCCAGAAGACCACGAGATTGACTGCGAAGAAGTGGTAGACGATGGGAATGAACCGCGGACGCGGCAGCTTCGCGACGAGCGCGCCGTAAAGCGGTTGCGCCACGAGCAGCGTCAGGAAAGTCGCGGTGAACATCCACGGCAGCGCCTTGACGCCGCCCGCGATACCCATCTGGTCGCGCAGGGGCCGCAGCACGTAGTAGCCCGCCAGTAGCGTGAAGAAATAGGCGAACGACCACAGCGCCGCCGCGCGCTCCGTGGGCGTAGCCGGCACTGCCTGCTCAAGCCAGCGCCGGAGCAGGGTCACGGCGCCAGCGAAAGCTTCTGCTTGAGTTCGGCCGCCGTTACGGCCTGGCCGTAGCCCGGCGCGCCGCGCTGGAACCGGCGTGCGTCCGCAAGCTTGCCGACCACCACCGGCTCGAAGCCGGCGTCGCGCACCAGTCCCGCAGCCACCCGCACCGCCTCGGGATCGTCGCCGGCGATCGGGATAGCAAGCTTGGGATCGGGGCGGTTCGCCTCGCGCGCGAAAATCATGTACGACATGGTGTTGAACGCACGAACGAGCCGCGTGCCCGGCAGATACTTCTGCGAGGTGACCCCTATGCCGTCGCGCTCTACCTCCTCGGCGATGGCGGCGCCGTCGCGACCGGCAGAAGCGTTGCCGGCGTCGAGTACGATCTTGCCCTTCATAGCTGCGCCGTAGTCCTGGCCGAGCTGCGGCAGCGCACCGTAGGGCACGGCAACAAAAAGCACATCACCGAAGTCGATCGCCTGCGCCACGGTGCCGGCGCTGGCTAGGGGACCGAGCTGCACCACCAGGTCCTTCAGCTCGTCGGGATGGCGCGACGAGAACTTCACCGGATGGCCCGCCTTGACCCACAAACCGCCGATCGTGCCGCCGATATGCCCCGAGCCGATGACGCCGATGCGCAGCTTGCTGGCGCCTGTAATCTGGGCGAGGACGTGGAGCGGTCGGAGCGCCGCAGCAAACGCCAGCGTGCCGGTCGCTACGAGCAGCCCGCGACGGCTGCAGTCGATAGCTTTGTGTTTTGGCATCGGACCCTCCTTGCGTTGGATGGTTTGAGTGAAGTCGTCTCACATAGTTCACGGCGGCCGGTGTGATTGCCGACGCCACTTGCAACAAGCAACCCGGCATTCTTGGCGATCAACACTGCCGCACTGCCCGCACAGTCCGTAAGCATCTGGCGCGCCGCCGCGAACCGGGTGGAATCTGGCAACTGCGGCCTCCTTGATCGGGTCGAAGCGTGTGCAGCGTCCCGTGTCGGCCGCAGCGGCCACTCACGGTCGCTCGCACCCCACTCGCTTCGCGAGCGGGACCTGGCTCGCTGTTCGGGCCGCTACTTCGGCGGACCGAAGCTGATGTCGCCGTAGTAGGCCATCGCGTTGCCGCCGGTGTTGTCGGTGTCGGTTAGCAGCTGGATCGAGATCACGTTGCCCGGCTCCTCGCCGAAGGCGCGCTTGAAGTCCTCGACGACATTCCGGGTAAAGCTTTGCCATTTGCCTATGCCTTTGTCGTCGACGTTGAGCGCGAGCATCCGAATGCGCGACGTATGGGCGCTGACCGTAATCGAATCGAGGGGAACCTTTTCGCCCCAGATGTACATCAGCGTGGCGTAAGGTAGGGGCTGCCCGGAGGCAGCCTGCGCCAGCGACGACTTGAACTTGTCCTTGAGGCCGAGCTTCGAGCTGTCTCCGTCGAAACCGATCATCACACGCACCGGGGAGTCTTCCTTGCTCGGATCGGCGTTGTTCGCCTCCGGGATGCCCTGAGCGACCTTCCAGCGCAACGAGATCATCGGAAACTGGTGCGGATCGAACTGTGTCTTGAACTCCATCGCCGACGCCGAGCCGTGCGCCACGGCTCGAAGGGCGACCACTCCGTCTTCGGTGACCAGCGCGTACTCGGTGTCTTTTTTGGTCGAAGCCAGAGCGAAGGGCTTCCATCCCTGGGGCGCCCCGCCGGGGGTCATCTTCGAGAAAAGCGGGACCTCGGGCGGCTGCTGCGCGGAGGCACTCATGGCAATCGCGGCTAGGAATAGACCGGGCAGAAGCACTTTCATGGCAGGGTCTCCGGCACGCAGTGCGTCTTGGCGCCGCGCAGCGTGCAATGGGTGAAAGGCAGGCCACGACGGTCCCAGGCGTCGACGCGCCACGTACCGCCGGTGCCACGTTCGATGGTCATGAAGCCGTACTCGCTGGTCGACACGATGCTTTCGATCACCGCTCCCGACGCAGGTTGCGCGGATCGCGCCAGCTGGTGCGGCAGCGGGGGGTAGAGCCAGCTGCCCGCATTGCCGGAGATCAACTGCGTCGGCTGCGGAGTGGCGAAGCTTACCATTTCGAAGAGGTGGTAGTGGCCGGCAATGAGCGCCTGAACGTTCGTTGGGAAGAGCTGCCGGCCCTGGATCGGCTGCAGCACCGACTGCAGCGCTTCGTTCCCAGGATAAACGCTCGTCGGCTGCTGCGTCGGATCCGGAGCAAGGCCCAGGATCGGGTGATGGTTCATGAAGAAGTTGTAGTCGACGTTGCGGCCGAGCGCGAAAGCGTCGCGCATCTGTGCGCTGTAGATGCGGTACATTGGATCGGTTATGGCCAGGGCGCGGGTTCCCACCTTGGATGAATCGAAGACGATGAGCTGGGTGTCGGCGGCGATCGGCACAGCGTAGGGATCGCTGAAATCGCCGATGCCGTCGTTGGCGGGGTCGTTGCAGTCGCGCTCCCGGACGAGCGGGCGCGGGTCGAGAAATCGCCACCAACCCTGTCCCGCGCGGCTGCACGATTCGTGGTTGCCGCGCACGACGATCCAAGGAGCCGCCGCGAGCAGCGCCCGCGCCGGCGCGAACAGGTCCGCATCCCACGTGTCCCAGCCGTAGCCCCATGGGCTGCCGGCGCAGCCCCTATTGCCCGGCGGGCACGCATTTTCGCGGTAATGGTAGTCGCCGACGTGGATCACAAGGTCGGGCCGCATCGCCGCCGCGGCAGCAGCGACCTGGGCGAACGGCCAGTCGGCAGGATCGTTGCAAGCCTGAAACGCGTCATCGGATATCTTCATCCGGCACCCCGTGTCGCCGATCACCACGATGCGCTGCGGATCGCGCCTGGGAGCGGGCAGCGCGTGTCCACCCACGCCGACGCGCTGCACGTCCGCTGCGAGATGCGCCTCGCACGTCGTCACCGGGAATGCCGATGGCTTGGAGTCGCTCGGCGCACTGAGCGTGGGGCGCAGGGCTTCCGTTGCGGGCGCGGCGCGAACGACCATCGCCACGCGCGCGCCGTCGACCTCGAGCTCGGGACACGCTGCGGACGTCGTGATGACACGGGCGACCGCTGCGCCGCCAGGGCCGAGCACCACATATGCCGCCTTGACCGGGTCGCCAGCGTCGATCGCGACGGCTGGCGGCGGGGCTTGACTCGCGCAGCCCGCGAGCAGGGCCGCTGCGAGCGTACCGCACAGCGAGCAGCGCCGCCGCGTGAGCTCGCGTCGATTCTTGCGCGTGCGCATCACCAGTCGCCCCAGAGGGCGTTGATCGCGGCAAGCGCGGCGACTCCTGCGGTTTCGGTGCGCAGCACCCGCGGACCGAGGCGAACCGCACGGAATCCCGCCCGTCGCGCCGCCGCAGCTTCGCCCGCAGAGAGTCCCCCTTCGGGGCCGGCGAGCAGCTCGATCGCGCCGCGCGGCGCCTCCAGCGCGGACAGCGATTGCGTCGCGTCGGGGGCCAGCAACAAGCGACGCGCCGCCGGCGAAGCCTCGGCGAGCCAGTCGCCGAAAGCCCCGGGCAAGCGAATCTCCGGAACCCGATTGCGGCCGCATTGTTCGCACGCGGCGATGGCAATCTGTCGCCAGTGTTCGCGCCGCCTTTCCGCGCGGGGCCCGGAGATCCGCATGACGCTGCGCGATGTCTCCACGGGGGCGATCGCGGTGACGCCCAGCTCGACGGCCTTTTGCACGACGTGGTCCATGCGCTCGACGCTGGCGAGTCCCTGGACGAGCGTTACATGAAGCGGCGACTCGCGTTCGACGTCGTGGTGGGACTCGATGCGCGCGCGAATGTTCCGTCGTGCAACGTCTTCGATCGTCGCCGAGAACTCTCCGCCTTCGCCGTTGAAAAGTGTGATCGCCGAACCGCTTCGCAGCCGCAGCACGCTCACGGCATGGCGAGCCGGCCCCTCGGGAAGCTGGATGGTCGTGTCCTTGGCGAGCGGCATCGCGCAGTAGAAGCGCGGCGTCATGTTGTCGCCGCCAGCAGCGCCAAGTGCACGTGCTCGGCGACCGGCCGGTAGCCTATCCTTTGGTAAATGCTGTTGCTCGTCGGGCTGGCAACGTCGGTTGTGAGGAACAGTGCGCGCTTGCCTCCCTCGAGAAGCTCCCGGGAGATTTCCGCAACCAGCGCGGAGGCGTAGCCGCGGCAGCGAAACCGCGGCGGCGTATACACAGGCGCCATGCGCGCGGTGTCCCCCCCGGAGCCGTATCCTGCGAACGCCACGACTCCGTCATCGTCCCAGACGCGAAATCCACCCTGCTCCAGCCGTCGCAGCGTTTTCTTGCGAACGCTCTCCGGATCGTCGGGCATTCCCACTTCGACAATGAAAGCGGCCTGCCAGTCGAGAATGAGGTCGTGCTCGTCCGCGCGAAGCTCGCGCATGCGTCCGCTCGCTGCGAGGCGGCGGGGAGAGCGCGCAAGCTCGAGGTGGCGAAGGCGATAGCGCAACGCGTGGTCCTGCCCGGTGCGCTCGAGCCAGGTTCGTGCGAAGGCTTCGCACGCCGTCGGCGGGCCCACGACGTGGCGCACGCTGTTTTCGGCTTCGGCCCGGCGCAGGAACAAGCCGGCCGCGGCGAGAAAGCTCTCCGGCCGATCGTGAACGGTCAGATGCATCGCTTGGCGCAGTGCGGTCGTGCTAGCATTTTGCCACACCGACTCCAGGAACTCGTCAGGAGCGCCTCATGGCTGCCACGCCTCCCGTGTGCGATTTCGGCTTTCCCGCCCCCGATTTCGATCTCCCCGCGACCGACGGCAAGCGTTACGCGCGCAATGCCGTTGCCGGTCCCAATGGGTTGCTGGTCATGTTCATCTGCAACCACTGCCCGTATGTGAAAGCCGTGCTCGACAAGCTGGTGCGCGACGCCTCCGAGCTCAAGACTCACGGGATCGGCTCGGTCGCGATCTGCAGCAACGATCCGGCCGACTACCCCGAGGACTCCTTCGACAACATGCGCGCGCTGGCGCAGCGCATGCGTTTTCCCTTTCCGTACCTCTGGGACGAGTCGCAGGCGGTGGCAATGGCTTACGGTGCCGTTTGCACCCCGGATTTTTTCGGCTTCAATTCCAAGCTTCAGCTGCAGTACCGCGGCCGGCTCGACGACTCCGGACGGTCGCCCAAGCCGGATGCGCCTCGCGAGCTCTACAAGGCGATGGTGGAAGTGGCGCGCACCGGCAAGGGCCCGGCGAACCAGACAGCCAGCATCGGCTGCTCGATCAAGTGGCGCGCCGCGGCTTAGAGCAGCCGACCATGAGAAGTAGGCCAGCGAATTTATCAACAGAAGAACGGGTCAGCAGGGACTGGCTTCCTGGCCCGCAAAACGCGACAACACAAAGGGAGGGTCGAATGAAGTTGATGCGCGCGGTTTCTGTGCTCGTGGGTTTCGGGCTTCTTGTTCTTTCGATCGGGTCGGGAGGGGCCGCCGCGCAAACGGCGGCGCCGGCACCGGTGAAGATCGGCTCGTCGCTGATCGGAAAGCTCGAGGGCCCGACGATCATCACCGATGCCAAGACCTTTCCGACATCGTTCAAGGAGGCGCCGATGCTCGCCGAGCAGGTGAAGGCGGGAAAGCTTCCAGCGGTCGACAAGCGATTGCCCGAACCTTCGCAGCTCTTCGTCGTGAAGCCCCTGAACGAGATCGGGAAATACGGCGGCAACTGGCGAAGGGCTTTCACCGGACCCGCCGACCACGAGAACGGCAACCGCATCAATTCTGCCGACAAGATCCTTACCTTCGACTACACCGGCACCAAGATCATCCCCAGCCTCGCCCGTGACTGGAAGGTGAGCGACGACGGCAAGACCACCACCATCTACCTCCGCAAGGGCGCCAGGTGGTCCGACGGCACGCCGTTCACGGCGAACGACTTCGTGTTCTGGTACGAAGACATCTACCTCAACAAGAACATCGTCCCCACCCCGTTCTTCGAGTTTCAGATCGACGGCAAGGACGGGAAGATACGCAAGATCGACGACTATACCGTCGCCTTCGAATTCCCCGAGCCGTACGCCTTCTTTGTCTATCAGCTCGCGGGCAGCACGGGCATCGGCGCTGGGTTCGCCACCCGCGGCGCCTTCCAGAACTGGGGCGGCGCGTACGCGCCTGCGCATTACTTGAAGCAGTTCCTGCCCAAGTACTCGTCCGAAGAGGCGGCGAATAAGAAGGCCAAAGACCTCGGCTTCGACAGCTGGGTGTCGCTGCTCAGGAACCGTTACAGCTGGGCTCTGAACCCCGAGCTGCCGGTAATGACGCCTTGGAGGACCGTCTCGCCGATCAACACGCCGACCTGGTCGATGGAAAGGAATCCTTATTTCTGGGGCGTCGACACCGCGGGGAACCAGCTTCCCTATATCGACAGGATCACCATGACGCTGGCGGAAAACGCGGAGGTCGCGAACTTGCGTGCGATTGCCGGCGAATACGACATCCAGGAGCGGCACATGCATCTTTCCAAGCTGCCTGTCTTCCTGGAAAACGCCAAGAAAGGGAACTACACCGTTCACCTCGACCCGGGGCTCAACGGAGCGGACGCCGCGATCCACATCGGCAACTCGTATGAAGGCGATCCCGAGATAGCGAAACTGCTCAGGAACAAGGATTTCCGCCATGCGCTGGCGCTGGGAATCGACCGCGACCAGTTGAACGAAGCCTTCTGGCTCGGTGTGGGATCCCCCGGATCGGTGGCTCCTGCGCCGGACACGATCTACAGCCCCGGCCCCGAATGGAACAAGAAGTGGGGCGTGCTCGATCTCAAGCAGGCCAACGAGCTCCTCGACAAGGTGGGCTTGAGCAAGAAGGATTCCGACGGGTATCGCCTGCGCTCGGACGGCAAGGGACGCTTGCGGCTGGAAATGGTCACGGTCGGCGGCCAGTTCGTTCCCTACACGCAGATCGGGGAAATGGTCAAGCAGCAGTGGAAGAAGATCGGCATCGACGTCGACATCAAGGAACTGGAGCGCAATCTCGCCTTCACCCGGGACGAAAACAACCAGAACCAGATGATCACCTGGGCGAACGACGGCTCGGAAGTGCTGTTCTTGTTCCCGCGCCATGCGCTGCCCGTGGACGCCGCGGAGAGCCACATGGGCATGGCCTACGCCAAGTGGTACGCGTCCAAGGGCGCCTCGGGAAAGAAGCCGGAAGATCCGGAAATGCTCCGGGCCTTCGATCTCTTCCGCGCGTCGTTCGGCGCGAAGGAAGACGACCGGGTCAAGAACGCGAAGGAGATCTGGAAGATCATCGTCGAGCAGACCTGGAGCATCGGAACAGTCGGGCAGTCGCCGGCGTTCATGGGCGTGCGGCTGGTCAAGAACAACATGGGCAACGTCCCCGACCGCCAGGTGAACGCTCAGCACGCCCGGACGCCGTACACCTCGATGCCGATCACCTTTTACTTCAAGTAGTCGCTACCCCCTCACCCGCCCTCCGGGCCCCTCTCCCCGCCCAGCGCGGAGAGGGATGGTGTGAGGGGCTTGCCCCATGCTCGCCTACATCGTTCGCCGCCTGCTGCTCGCCGTGCTCACGGTCTGGGCGATTTCGGTCCTGTCCTTCATCATCATCCATCTGCCCCCCGGCGACTACGTGACGTCTTACATCGCCTCGATGTCGGCGTCGGGAAGCGCGGTCTCCGAGGGCGAGGCGAAAGCTCTGCGCGAGCAGCTCGGCCTCGACAAGCCGATCACCATCCAATACATGAAATGGATGGGGCTGATGCTGCAGGGCAATTTCGGCATGGCGATGGAGTGGGGACGGCCCGTCACGGACGTGATCGGCGATCGCCTTACGCTCACGGTCGTCATCTCCCTTGCGGCAATCGTATTCACCTGGGCGCTGGCCTTGCCCATCGGCATCTACTCGGCGGTGTACCGCTATTCCTTCCTGGATTATCTGTTCACCTTCGTCGGCTTCGTGGGCTTGGCCATTCCGGGGTTCCTGCTCGCTCTGATCGTCATGTACGTCGGCTTCGCCTGGTTCGGTGCGAACGTCGGCGGGCTGTTTTCGCCAGAGTTCGCCGAGGCGCCCTGGAGCTTCGCCAAGGCGTGGGACCTGACCAAGCATCTGCCGATCCCGGCAATCGTCCTGGGCGTCGCGGGCACGGCCCAGCTGATACGCATCATGCGCTCGAACCTGCTCGACGAATTGCGAAAACCTTATGTGGTCACGGCGCGCGCCCGGGGGCTTCCGGAATATCGGGTCATCATGAAGTACCCCGTGCGGGTGGCGCTCAATCCCTTCATCAGCACCATCGGCTACCTGCTTCCGTATGTGGTCTCCGGAAGCATCATCGTGTCTCTGGTCTTGAGCCTGCCGACGGTCGGCCCGTTGTTGCTCAAGGCCCTGATCGCCCAGGACATGTTCCTCGCCGGGACGATCGTCCTTCTGCTCGGAGTGCTGACCGTCGTCGGGACCTTCCTCTCGGACCTGCTTCTCATGTGGGTCGACCCGAGAATACGTCTGGGACGGGAGTGATGGCGGAGCTCGCGGCCCCTCCGGAAGCCGGCATCCAGGCGGAGCAGCGCATCGCGGTTGCCACGCAATGGCAACTGATGTGGTGGCGCTTTCGCAAGCACAAGCTCGCGTTGGCGGGAACGCTGGTGCTGATCGGCTTCTATCTGGTTGCGGTCTTCGCCGAATTCCTCGCCTACGTGGATCCACAGGAATCGGACGCGCAACGGTCGCTCATCGCGCCCCAGTCGATCCATTGGTCCGATGACGGAAGATTCGCCCCCTATGTGTACGGCTTGAAGGGAACCCGCGACCCGGTCACGTTCAAGAGGGTCTACGTTCCCGACACGAGCAAGAAGGTGCCGATCACTTTCTTCGGCCGGGGAGAGCACTACCAGTTCCTGGGCTTGATTCCCATGGACCGCCATCTCTTCGCGGTGGAAGACGCCAAGGTGGCGGAGTCGCTTTTCCTGATGGGAACGGACACGCAGGGACGGGATCTATGGTCGCGGCTCATGTACGCCACGCGCACCTCCATGACCATCGGCCTGGTCAGCGTTGCCTTGAGCCTCGTGCTGGGCGTCGTCCTGGGTGGAATATCGGGCTATTTCGGCGGAGTCATCGACACGATCATTCAACGCATCATCGAGATCCTGCGCTCGATTCCGACCATCCCGTTGTGGATGGGCCTTGCGGCGGCGCTTCCCGGCGACTGGAGCGTCGTCCAGGTCTACTTCGCCATCACCATCATCATTTCCCTGATCGGCTGGACCGAGCTCGCTCGGGTCGTTCGGGGGAGGTTCATTTCGCTCAAGGAAGAGGATTTCGTGATGGCCGCCGAGCTGGTCGGCTGCAGCAAGGCGCGGATCATCTTCCGTCACATGGTGCCTTCGTTCATCAGCCACATCATCGCGGCGACGACCCTTGCCATACCCGCGATCATCATCAGCGAGACTTCATTGAGCTTCCTGGGCTTAGGCCTGCGGCCGCCCGCGATAAGCTGGGGCGTGCTGCTGCAGGACGCGCAGAACATCCAGGCGCTGGTGATCTCTCCGTGGCTTCTGATCCCGTCGTTTGCCGTCATCGTTGCGGTGCTGGCGTTCAATTTCATGGGCGACGGGATCCGCGATGCGGCCGATCCGTACCTGTAGGGCACCATGCAGACGGACACGAAACCTCTTCTTTCGGTGCGGAACCTGCGCACCAACTTCTTTCAGGACGAGGGAACGACCAAGGCCGTCGACGGCGCTTCCTTCGACGTCCTTCCCGGCAAGACGCTCGGCATCGTGGGCGAGAGCGGCTGCGGCAAAAGCGTCACCGCGCAGTCGATCCTCCGCATCGTTGATCATCCCGGGCGCATCGTCGAAGGCGAGATCATTCTGACGCGAGCGGATGGGACGGAAATTGACCTGGTGAAGCTGAAAGCCGATGGCCGCGAGATGCGCGCGATCCGCGGAGGAGACATCGGCTTGGTCTTCCAGGAGCCGATGACCTCCTTCAGTCCGGTCCACACCGTGGGGGCGCAGATCGTCGAGGCAGTGCTGCTGCACAATGCGGTCGACCGCAAGGAAGCAAGACGGCGCGGAATCGAGGCGCTCCGCAGCGTCGGGATTCCCAAGCCCGAGCGGCGCATCGACGAGTATTCCTTCGAATTGAGCGGTGGCTTGAGGCAGCGTGCG
The DNA here is from genome assembly GCA_035623155.1 of Casimicrobiaceae bacterium. Taxonomy (GTDB): domain Bacteria; phylum Pseudomonadota; class Gammaproteobacteria; order Burkholderiales; family Casimicrobiaceae; genus PALSA-1003. The sequence continues at coordinate 16,703 of DASPTZ010000189.1, forward strand.
ATGATCGCGGTGGCGCTGTCGTGCGATCCGCGCCTGCTCATCGCCGACGAGCCCACGACGGCACTGGACGTCACCACCCAGGCGCAGATTCTCGATCTGCTGCGCACGCTTCAGCGGGAACGGGGCATGGCGATCATGCTCATCACCCACAACCTGGGCGTGGTCGCAGAGATGGCCGACGACGTGGTCGTCATGTACCTCGGAAGAGTCGTCGAGCAGGGAAGAGTCGACGACATCTTCCACGATCCGAAGCATCCCTATACCAAGGCGCTGCTTCAGTCCATACCGAGCATCGAGTCCGAGCCGCGGGTGAAGCTGCCGACGATCAGCGGATCGATTCCCCACCCGTTCAACCGGCCACCGGGCTGTCCCTTCCATCCGCGTTGCGCTTCGTACATCGCAGGCCGCTGCGACGCCCAGGAGCCGGTCCTTCGCGATCTCGGCAAGGGAAGAAAGGCGAGCTGTTTCCTCTACCAATGAAAAGCGAACGAGAATGACCAAGGGAAGCGCCGGTTCGAGAGGGTCAGTGCTCCTCGACGTCAAGGGGCTCAAGAAGTATTTCCCCATTCGAAGGGGGCTTCTGCAAAAGACCATCGGGGAGGTGAAGGCGGTCGACGACGTTAGCTTTTTCGTCAACAGGGGAGAGACCTTGTCGCTGGTCGGAGAGAGCGGTTGCGGCAAGACCACGACGTCGCGCTGCATTTTGCGGGCGATCACGCCGACGGCGGGCCAGGTGCTCCTTTCGGAGAGCGGTGAGACGGTGGACGTCGCAACGCTTCCGAAGCAGAGGCTCCGGTCGCTGCGGCGTCAGATGCAGATGATCTTTCAGGACCCTTTCGCTTCGCTCAACCCGCGGATGACCCTGCTGGACATCGTCGGGGAGCCACTGCTCGTTCATGGCGAAGGCTCTCCACAGGAGAGAACGGACCGGGTGGTCGAGCTTCTGCGTCTCGTTGGCCTCAGGCCCGAATACATGCGGCGCTACCCGCATGCCTTCTCGGGAGGCCAGCGGCAGCGCATCGGCATCGCCCGAGCGCTTGCGCTAAACCCTCGCCTGGTCGTCGCGGACGAGCCGGTGTCCGCACTCGACGTGTCGGTCCAGGCGCAGATCCTCAATCTGCTCCTCGAGCTTCAGGAAACGCTGGGGTTGACCTATCTCTTCGTCGCCCACGACTTGAGCGTGGTGAAGCACATCAGCGACCGGGTCGCAGTGATGTATGTCGGCAGGATCGTGGAGACCGCGCCCACCGAAAAGTTGTTCGCGTCTCCGAAGCATCCGTATACCGAAGCCCTCTTGTCCGCGGTCCCCAAGCCCGACCCGCGCCTGCGTTCCGAACGCATCGTCCTGCAAGGCGAAGTCGCCGACCCTGCCAACACGCCGCCGGGTTGTCACTTCCATCCCCGGTGCAAGTATGCGCAGGCTGTCTGCCGCGAAAAGGCGCCGGTGCAGGAGGAGATCGCGCCCAATCACTTCGTGAGCTGCCACAGGGCAAGAGAACTCTCGCTGCGCGGCGTCGCCATCTCCATCTCATCGAAGTCGTTCCACTAACCGTCTCGTGGCTTCCATGGACATCCGTCAACCGATTCACAGCGATCACGCGAAAACGCTCGACTCAGTCGGCCTGCGCCGTCAGTTCCTCGTCGACCACATCTTCGTGCCTGGCCAGCTCGCGCTGACCTACAGCCAGATCGACCGCATCATCGTGGGTGGCGCGCTGCCGCTTGGCGAGGATGTCGGCTTCACGCCCGACCTCGCCAAGGAGTTCGCGGTCGGCGCGTTCCTCGAGCGGCGCGAGCTCGGCGCCATCAACGTCGGCGGGCCCGGGTCGGTGGTGGTCGACGGCGAGACGTACGCGATCGGGCATCGCGACGCGCTCTACGTCGGCATGGGCGCGAAAGACGTGCGCTTTCGCAGCGCCGATGCGCAGAACCCCGCCAAGTTCTACTTGAACAGCGCACCGGCGCATCGCACGTGCAAGACCCGCAAAGTCACCCAAGCCGAAGCGTCGCCCAGCACGCTAGGCGATGCGAAGACGGCGAACCGGCGCACGATCTACAAGCTGCTGGTTCCTGGAGTCGTCGAAACCTGCCAGCTCACCATGGGGATGACGGTGCTCGAGCAGGGAAGCGTGTGGAACACCTTCCCCACGCACACTCACGAGCGACGGATGGAGGTCTACTTCTACTTCGGGCTCCCGCCCGACGCGGCAGTATTCCACCTGTGCGGCCGACCCGACGAGACCCGCCACATCGTCGTGCGCAACGAGCAGGCCGTGATCAGCCCGAGCTGGTCGATCCACTCCGGTGTCGGCACGCAGGCGTACACCTTCATCTGGGGCATGGTCGGCGAGAATCAGGTGTTCGACGACATGGACCACGTTGAGACGCAGGCGCTGCTATGAAACATCCCCCTCGCTCACTTCGTTCGCAGCCCCCCAAGGGGCACTCAGCGCCCTTCGGGCGGCCGTGCGGGCGCTGAGGATGGCCGCCAGCTTCCGGCTAGATGGTCGCTGCGCGCTCGTGACGGGCGCAGGACGGGGCCTCGGGCAGGCGATGGCGATCGCCCTCGCGGAAGCCGGCGCGGACGTTGCCGGTGTCTACGTCACCGACATCGAGGAAACGCGAGCACTCATCGAAGGCGCGGGCCGGCGCTTCACCGCGATCCGGCAGGATCTGCGCGATTCCGCGGCCGCGCGCCGCGTCGTCGAGCAGGCGGCCACAACGATGGGCCGCCTCGACATCCTGGTCAACAACGCAGGGATCATCCGCCGCGCCGATGCGATCGACTTCACCGAAGCCGACTGGGACGACGTGATCGATGTCAACCTTAAGAGCGTCTTCTTCCTCGCGCAGGCCACCGCGCGCCAGTTTCTCGCCCAGGGCGGCGGCGGCAAGATCGTCAACATCGCTTCGGTGCTGTCCTTCCAGGGCGGCATTCGGGTGGCCCCCTACACCGCGTCGAAGGGCGGCGTGCTCGGCCTGACGCGGATCCTCGCCAATGAGTGGGCCGCCAAGGGCATCAATGTGAACGCCATCGCGCCGGGCTACATGGCGACGGCGAACACTGCGCCGCTTCGCACCGACCCCTCGCGCAACGCAGCGATCCTCGGGCGCATCCCGGCTGGCCGCTGGGGACAACCCGAGGATCTCGCCGGCGCTGTCGTGTTCCTCTGCTCCTCCGCGTCCGACTACGTGCACGGCTCGGCGATCGTGGTCGACGGCGGCTGGCTCGCGCGCTGAAGTCGACCCCGGCCACTTTGGACCGGCCTGAGGCTATTATTGGAGTACTCGTCTGGCGCCGAGGACGCTGTCGATGCCCGAGAGCCTCACGCTCGTCCGTGAACTGAAGCCGGGCCCGGAAACGCAAAGCGCATCATCGTGTGCGGGGTGGGCGCTGCGTCGAGGCCTCTTGCGTGACGTGACCCGAGCCCTCTGCGCATTGCTGTTTCTGTTCGGGGTGTCGTGGCCGACATCCGCCGACGAGGCGAAGCCTCTGACCACGATACTCATCGTCGCGCGAGCGGAGCTGCCCGATTCCAATTTCAAGGACTCGGTTGTGGTCGTGATGAACAACATCGCTCCCGCCCCCGTCGGCTTGATCGTCAACAGGCCCACCAGGATCGCCGTGTCGCGCCTGTTTCCCGATCTCGAACGCGTCGCGCAGTTGGACGACAAGCTGTACTTCGGCGGTCCCGTCGAAATCGGGTCGGTGTCTTTCCTCTTTCGCGCCGACACGCCGCCCGAGAACGCAACCCAGGTTGTGGACGGCCTCTACATAAGCACCAACGGGGAATTGCTGCGTAAGCTGCTCGGCCGGGACAAGCCCATGGAAGGTCTGCGCATTTTCATCGGCCACTCGGGCTGGGCGCCCGGTCAGCTCGAGGCCGAGATCGCGCGCGGCGATTGGACTCTCAAGCCCGCCGAGGCCGACGCGATCTTCGACAGGAAGGCCGAGCACCCGTGGCCCGAGCGGCAAGCGCCGGATACCTCGCATCGTACTTGAAGATCGCACCTATTGGGAGGGTTCCGGCTGGCAATGGAGCTGCCATAGCTCGAGTTCCGTCTCGCTTTGCGATGGGACACCAGCGGTGAGCAACTTGCCGATCCGCGTCCAGGTAGCAATCTGCTGCTTCAGCGAATAGTCGCACAACGCAATGCGATCCGTCAGGACCTCGCTTGTGATCGAAGTCAGTGTGGCTGGTGGCAGCGTGAGATGTGCGTCCACTTCGTCGCCGTCGACGACGATGTCCATCCCCGACCGGCGTGCGAGGCGCATGATCGCCGGATTTCTGGTGAGGCAGTGCATCCACAGGGCCGGGACGAAGCGGTTCCGCGCGTGCTCGACGGCACGGTCGAGCAGTGCGCCGCCGATGCCGCGCTGGCGATGCGCCGGCAGCACCGAGACGCCTAGCTCGGCCGCAGACTCATCGATCGCGACATGCGCGACGCCTATCAGCGCGAGGTCGTCGTCGTGGACCCCGAATACGCCGTCACGAGCGAAATCGATGCGTTCGACATAGGCCGCGACGGCATCGGCGTTGAGCGACGTGCAGAAGCGAAGACGCTGGTCCTCGGGTGGCAGCGCGGCGAAGTGCTTCTTCAACGCGTCGCGGCAGGTGGGACCCAGACGGGCAACGAGGAACGGTGCGTTCGCGCCACTCCGCCGTCGCTTGACGAACGCCGGTTGCTTTCGGTGTCGCTGCCGGCCATGATGTTCTGCCAAGCGGCGCTTGTAGGACGATTCGGTCAGCGGCGACCAGATCATGGCGACACGAATCTGGTGGGCGGCGAGCCGATCAATCGCCGCCGCCGACATGCACGGCGCCGGTGCTGTTGCGGCGCCAAGCGGGCGGTGCGTCCGGATCCGACTCGTCAATGAGTCCCAATGCCGCATTGGCCCGACGCCACGAGAACAACACAAGCCAGCTTCCGGCTGCGATTAGCGCAATCGCTTCCAATACATGCGGCCAACCCTGCGCAAGCGCCACCACTGCTCCGACGCACACGATAAGCCCCACAAACCCGAGCCGCAGCCAGAGCGAGGCCGCGATCAGCGCGCGGTCATCGTCCCGGATACAGGCGGCCGCTATACCTTCGTGCGAATAGATGGTCACGATGTCTCCTTACGTTTTCGTTGAGCTCATTGCGGTGGCCGGCGCTGCCAGCGGCGCGCCGAGCATCGGCCTTATCAATAGAGCCACGACCGATTCGAGCGCTCGAGCTCCCGGATTCGTTGTTCGAGCTCAAACACGTCATGCGACTGGGCGAGATATGACTCGATGTCGCGCTGACGCGAACGGTTGAGCCACAGGTCGAGGCGCTCCAGCCAGCCGCGCCGACGGATGGGCGGTGCTGGCGGCTCGGCTTCGACCTGGGAAGTCGCAGGGGGGAGCAAGCGGAACAAGAATCCCCGCGAGACTGCGAGAAGCCCAAAGACATCGTTGGCGTCATGGGTATGCATGCCGGTCTCCATAGGCCTGCTGGGCCTTGTTAACCTCCTGGCGCGCACTTATGGTGCATCGCCACATATGACACTACACTTCGATAATGTCATGATCCAATAGTTCTTTTTTATTAAGCCGATCGTTCCAGCCGATCCACTGTCCATGTTATTGTTGCAATGCAATAATTCGCCCGTATCATTCAGGCATGGAGCTCTACCAACTCAAGGGTTTTGCCGCCGTCGCCGGCCAGGGCCACCTGACCCGGGCGGCGGAGCGCCTGCACATCAGCCAGCCGGCCCTGTCCGCTCAAATCAAGGCCCTGGAGGACGAATTGGGGGTCGAACTATTCGAACGCCTTCCCAGTGGCATGGCACTGACCTCCGCCGGCAAGCGGCTGCTCGCAAAGGCGCAGAGCGTGATCGCCGCGGCGCAAGCCTTGAACAGCGAGGCGCGCGCACTGCGAGGCGAGGTCGCGGGACGAGTGCGGCTGGGAACTACCGCCGATCCCGAACTGGTTCGGCTGCCACAGCTTCTCGCCACCGCCGTCGAGCGCTACCCGCTGCTGGAAATCGAGCTGCACCACGAGGTCTCCGGCGCAGCCTTCGAAAAGGTGCGCGATGGAGCACTCGACACCAGCTTCTACTACGGGAACCTCGCGCACCCGGCCGTCGCATCGCAGGTGCTACGCGAACTCGACTTTTGCGTCGTCGCACCTGCGGCCTGGCGCGACCAGGTTGAAAGAGCGAGCTTCGCCGCGCTTGCCAAGGAACCGTGGATTCTGACCCCCATGATCAGCACCTATCGAGCATTGTCAGACGAGTTATTCAGCAAGCACGGCATTACACCGGCGACTCTTATCGAGGCGGACAACGAAGCGGTGATCCGATCGCTGGTCGCGGCCGGGCTGGGCATCGCGCTAATGCGCGACGATCTGGCGCGAGCGCTCGTCGACGCAAACGAGGCTTGCGTGTGGAACGGTGCGCGGCTGACGACGACGCTTCAATTCCTGTGGCGCCAAGAGCAGGGCCGTGATTCCGTCACTCTCGCCTTACTGGACCTTGTCGGCGACGTCTGGCTGCCGCAGCCGGTTGCAGTGTCGGATGCAGGCTAGGGGTTGAGATCCGATGCGTGTTCCTGTTCATGCGCTCTACCCAAGCCAAGCGGCACCGGCGAGGGCGTCCGGTTCGAGCGGGGGTTGGGCGTCATTCTTCTGTACCAACGATCCTAGACGACGTCATGCTCGAACGTTCTCCACCAGCGTGGCAATCTGCACGAACTCGACGCTGGGGCGCACACCGTAGAGACCGGTTACTCGCTCGAGAAGCTCATCGGTGAAGAACGCTTTAGCTGCATCCTCGGACTCCCAAACGTAGAAGTTCGTGGCCTCATGCTTTCGGGAATTGAGCGTGAAGGCCTTTGAGCGCAGTCCTGGCATTCCCTCAAACTTTGCACGTGCGTCCTCAGCGATCTTCCGCACGGCTCGCTCATCGAAATTGTCTCCGTAGCGAAACGTTACGAATACACCGATCATGTTGCGCCTCTTTCGATGCAGGCATCAATGTCACTCGGAAGGCCCGTGACACCCAACGAACCAAGCTTGAGCAGAGAGGTTAGGCCGCATTCCGGCTGCAACAGCCATAACTCGCGCTCATGCGAGGTCTTTGCCTGGACCACACTGGAGCCACTCGCCAGACTCGCGGCTGTTCGTGCCACCTACTCCTCAAAGCGACTCGTGGCGGCGCGATTGCGCTCGTATCGTCTCGTGAGCGGAAACGGCGGCAACCAGGACTCGCGACGGACGATCCAACTTTCGTAGGTCGGCATCAATCGGTCGGGCGCATCCAGGGATCCCAGGTTCACTTCGATTTCGTCTGCGGTGCGCGCGAAAATGGACGAGCCGCAGCGGGGACAGAAAAACCGCCCGGCGTAGTCGCGTGTTTCGCCTTCGATCGTCACCGCATCCTGAGGGAACACCGCGGAAGCGTGAAAAAGGGCCCCATGATGTTTGCGGCAGTCGAGACAGTGACACAGGCCGACCCGGTATGGGAGTCCCGACGCCACAATCCGGACGTTGCCGCAAAGGCAACCGCCCGTGAATCGGTCCATGCTGCGTCTCCCGCAAAAAAGTGCGGCCTAACGAATAGTGGAATCCCAATTCTACCCAAAGACCCTGTCAGGGTCCCAGTTTCTTAGCTGCGCAAAATCCCAGGATTAAGCGCTAGAATGTGTCATCGTCGTCGTCGTCTCCTCCCCTCGTCCCCCCGGAGGGTCTCATGATTACCCTGAACGTCAATGGTCGGCCTGTTTCCGTCGACGCAGCGCCCGATACGCCGCTGTTATGGGTGTTGCGCGACTATCTCGATCTCACCGGCACCAAGTTCGGCTGCGGCATGGCGCTGTGCGGCGCATGCACGGTGCATCTGGACGGGCAGCCGACACGCTCGTGCTTGACGCCGGTCTCCACAGCATCCGGCAAGAAGATCACCACGATCGAGGGCCTGTCGACGGATCAGGCGGACCGCGTGTCCAAAGCGGTGCAGGACGCATGGAACAGGCTCGATGTCGTGCAGTGCGGCTATTGCCAGTCCGGCCAGATCATGGCCGCCACGACGCTTCTGCGCAACAAGAAGAAACCGACCGACAAGGACATCGATGAAGCGATGACCGGCAACGTCTGTCGCTGCGTGACCTACGTCCGCATCCGCGCCGCGATCAAGGACGCAGCGTCGAGGCTCGCGTGAGGAGACCGCCGATGAACGTATTCAATCTTCGTTTTGCCCGGCCACGCCGGGACTTTCTCAAAGCCGGCGCCGGCCTCACGCTCGGCGTCATCTTCGCCCCGAGGGCATTGGCACAGGCTGCCGGTCCGGGACGCGCAGGCGGAGAAGTGGTTGCCAAGGCGGCGCTCGAGCCGAATGCGTTCGTGCGCATCGGCGTCGACAACACCGTCACCGTCGTCGTCAAGCACATCGAGATGGGTCAGGGAACGTTTACCGGGCTGCCCACTCTAGTCGCGGAGGAACTCGACGCGGACTGGTCGCAGATTCGGGTCGAACCCGCCCCCGCCGACGCCAAGCGCTACAACAACTTGTTCTGGGGCGAGGCGCAAGGAACCGGAGGAAGCACTGCAGTCGCGAACTCGTTCGAGCAGTTGCGCAAGGCCGGCGCGGCAGCGCGGGCCATGCTCGTTTCGGCCGCTGCACAGCAGTGGAATGTTCCAGCCGACAGCGTCGCGGTATCCAGAGGCGTCGTATCGCATAAGCCTTCAGGCCGCAAGGCGACATTCGGCGAGCTCGCCGAGTCTGCATCGAAGCTGCCGGTGCCGGAGAACGTGAAGCTCAAGAATGCGAAGGATTTCGTCTACATCGGCAAGCGCGTGCCTCGGACCGACAGCCGTGCCAAGACCAACGGCACGGCCCGATTCACGCAGGACGTGAAGCTGCCTGGAATGCTTACGGCAGTGGTCATGCATCCACCGCGGTTCGGTGCCAAGGTGAAGTCCTTCGACGCAGCCAAGGCAAAGGCGATGCCACGCGTCGTCGACGTCGTGCAGATCCCCTCCGGCGTGGCAGTGCTCGCACAGGATTTCTGGTCGGCGAAGCAGGCGCGGGACGCGCTCACCGTCGAGTGGGACGAAACGGATGCGTTCAAGCTGAGCTCATCCGACATCCTGGCCAACTACCGCAAGCTCGCCGAAACGCCGGGCCTTTCCGCGCGCAAGGACGGCGACGTCGAAAACGCGCTCGCGGGCGCAGCGAAGACGATCCAGGCCGAATTCGAGTTTCCGTACCTCGCCCATGCAACGATGGAGCCGATGAACTGCGTCATGCGGCTCGATGGCAACGGCTGCGAGGTCTGGAACGGCGAGCAATTCCAGACCGTGGATCAGATGATGGTGGCCGGTGTGCTCGGACTCAAACCCGAGCAGGTACGCCTCAACATGCTCTTCGCCGGCGGCAGCTTCGGCCGGCGCGCCAATCCGCAATCCGACTACCTGGTCGAGACGGCGTCGATCGTCAAGGCCATCGCCGGTCGAGCGCCGGTGAAGTTGGTGTGGGCCCGAGAGGATGACATGCGCGCGGGCTTCTACCGTCCGCTCTACTATCACGCGCTCAAAGCCGGGGTGGATTCGCAAGGCAATATCGTCGCCTGGCATCACCGTATCGTCGGTCAATCGATCCTCATGGGAACCCCATTGGAGTCGATGATGGTGAAAGACGGCATCGACGCAACCTCCGTCGAAGGGGCGAGCACGCTGCCGTATTCGATTGCCAACCTCACGGTCGATCTGCATACGCCGAAGCTACCGGTGCCCGTTCAATGGTGGAGATCGGTCGGGTCAACGCATAACGCCTACTCGACCGAGGTCTTCATCGACGAGCTGGCGGTCGCGGCGGGGAAGGATCCCTACGAGGTGCGCCGAGCACTACTCGCCAAGCATCCGCGTCACCGAGGCGTCCTCGAGCTCGCTGCGCAAAAGGCCGGCTGGGCGAAGCCGTTGGCCAAGGGCGGCGCAGGCGAGCGACGAGGCCGCGGGATCGCGGTACACGAGTCGTTTAACACCTTCGTTACGGAGGTCGCCGAGGTCACGGTGAAACGGGACGGGTCATTCACTGTCGATCGCGTGGTCTGCGCGGTCGATTGTGGTGTGGCGGTCAACCCCGACGTGATACGGGCGCAAATGGAAGGCGGGATCGGCTATGGTCTCTCGGCGGCACTTCACGGCGCCATCACCCTGAAGGACGGCGTCGTCGAGCAGTCCAACTTTCACGATTACGTGCCTCTGCGAATCAACGAAATGCCCGCGATCGAAGTGCATATCGTGCAGTCGGCCGAAAAGCCGTCCGGCGTCGGCGAGCCCGGGACGCCGGTCGTCGCCCCGGCCGTGGCCAACGCACTGTTCGCGGCCACCGGCAAGCGGTTGCGCAAGCTGCCTTTCGATACGGCGGAGCTGAAGCAGACGTGATCACTCAGCAGACGTGATCGCTCGCGCCAGCCGGGCATCGAGCGAGAACGTGGGTACTCGGAAGTTTCGGTGACAGCGGCGTTACCGCGGGCGACGTTGCTGGCAGCACTGTCAGCGCTTACGCTGGCGATCGCTGGATGCGGCGGCGGAGGCGGTAGCGGTTCGTCAACTTCGCCACCGCCGTCCACCGTCGTTCCCCCGCTTCCGCTCCCTGGGCCATACACGGTTGCGTGCAGCAATCTCGCTTAGGACTTTAGCCGCGTAGCTTCCGGTGAAGATGCCACGGCGTATTGGGAAGGCTCGCCCTCGCCTAGCGGAGCGCCACAATACGTGACGGACCTCCTCGCTGACCCTGTGAACACTCTTTCGGTTACGGTAACCGCACCGAACGACCCCAACCTCTGCGGGTCGTTTGCCGGAAAGCAGGTCGCGTTTGTCGTGCTCGCCTGCTATCCCACTGTTGCAAGTAATTCCCGACCCGACTATCCGCTGCCGACCGGCCACGTCGTGCCGCACATGCAAACCGGTGCGAGTCCGCCGCTTTTCGCCGACGCCGGGGCTCGGTATCCGCTGTTGGCGTTCTCGCATGGCTACGGCGGCAGCCCAATTTCCAACGACTACATCCAGGCGTTGTCCGTATTCGCGAGCTACGGCTACATCGTGGTGGCCCCGTTCCACGGCGACCCACGGTTCTCCAGTCTCAAAGTTGACGACCTTGGCGATGCCGTGACATTGCTGACGCATCTTACCGACTTCCTCGCCCTGCAGGCTTTGCGTCCGCTCTCGGTATCGGCTGCGATCGACCTTGTGGTTGCGCATCCGCAGTGGCGAGACCATGTCGACACGACGCAGATCGGAGGTTTCGGGGCAAGCATGGGTGGTGAGACGATGCTGTTGCTCGGAGGTGCGGGGTTGACGACATCGCTCGGTTTTGCGTGGACCCAGATCACCGTCGATTCGCGAATCAAGGCAGCAGTGGGGTACGTGCCCTATTTCGGGCAGGTGTTCCTGCCGGCGTTCGGGCGCGACGAGCATGGGCTCGATGGTGTGACGCTGCCCTATCTCGCTATCAGCGGCACGGCGGATACGACGGCTCCACTCATCGTCACGGAACAGGGCATGGGGCGACTTGCCGGCAGGCGCGAGCTTGTTGCGCTGACCGGGGTGAAGCACGGATTCGATGTGGCGTCGACCAACGACATCTTCACCTGGGCGCTTACGTTTCTCGACGCAGAGGTTCGTGGCAGTACGGCCGCACGCCAGCAGTTGTCGACGATGGCAAGCGTAGCCGGCGGCGGCGATGATCGGGTTGTGATTCCCTATAACGGCCCAAGTGCCATGTGACCCGCTGCGGGGGTGGCTAACGCACGCCCTTCCGCAGGGCGAGCTCCACGGCGAGCGGCTCGCGCCGCCGCGCGTACAATCGAGACGTGCAACGATACGATGTGTTGATCGCCGGGGGAGGTCCCACTGGGCTCGTATTGGCGCTTTGGCTCGCAAGATTCGGCGTGCGCTTCCGCATCATCGACAAGGCATCCGAGCCGGGCACCACGTCTCGTGCCATCGGCGTGCAGGCGCGCACGCTTGAGCTCTACCGCGAGCTGGGCCTTGCCGACGAAATCGTCGAGCGCGGGCTGCGCTTCGGCACCGCCAATCTCTGGGTCAGAGGACGGCCTGTCGCCAAGGTGCCCTTCGGCGATCTCGGCACCGGCATCAGCCGCTATCCTTACATGCTCATGTTTCCGCAGGATGAGCACGAACGATTCCTGATCGATCGTCTTGCAGAGCTTGGCGTCACCGTTGAGCGACCCGTCGAGCTCGTGAGTTTCGAAGAGCACGCCGACGGCATCGTCGCGAAGCTCAAGCGCTCCGACGGCGGGAGTGAAACCTGCGAGGCCGGATATCTTGCGGGCTGTGATGGAGCCCGTTCCGCCGCGCGCGAAGTGTTGAAGAGCGGATTTCCGGGCGGAACCTACGGGCGAATGTTTTATGTCGCCGATACCGTCGGGACAGGCCCCGTAATGAACAAGGAGCTTCACGTCGCGCTCGACGATGCGGAGTTCCTTGCGGTCTTCCCGATGGCCGGCGAGGGTCATGCCCGCTTGATCGGTACCGTAAAGGAAAGCTCAGTCAGCGCGCAACGGCCGCTCGAGTGGGCCGATGTAAGCGACGTCGTCTTGCGACGGCTGAAGATCGAGATCACCCGGATCAACTGGTTCTCGACTTATCACGTCCACCATCGGGTGGCGGCGCGCTTCCGCGCGGGGCGGGCGTTCTTGCTAGGCGATGCCGCACACATCCACAGTCCCGTCGGCGCGCAGGGCCTGAATACCGGCCTCGGCGATGCGGTCAACCTTGCGTGGAAGCTCGCGGCAGTTTGCCAGCAGCGCGGCCCCGCGCGCTTGCTCGATACCTATGAACCCGAGCGCATCGCGTTCGCCAACCGACTGGTCGCAACGACCGACCAGGCGTTCAAGCTCGTCACGAGCGAAGGCGCGTTCGCGAGATGGGTTCGCGCCAGCGTCGTGCCTTTCGTGATGCCTCGTCTCTTCGCGCATGAAAGCATTCGTCGCTTCATGTTTCGGACGATCTCGCAGACCGCGATCGAATATCGACAGAGCGCGCTCTCGTCGGGTGCTGCAGGAGGCGTCCGTGCGGGGGACCGGTTGCCCTGGGTCAAGCTCACGGAAAATGGAGAAGACGATAACTTTGCGCCGCTGCGCGCGCTCGATTGGCAAGTGCACGTCTACGGGGACGCGTCACCGGAGCTCTCGAGCTTTTGCAAGACGCGCGATCTCGCCCTCCAGGTTGTCCCGTGGCGTGACACGATGATAAGAGCAGGACTCGCGCAGAACGCGCTCTATTTGCTGCGTCCCGATGGATACGTCGGCTACGCGGATGAACGCGCGGATGTCGGCGAGCTCTCCAAGTATGCGGAAGCCTGGGTGTTGCGCACTCGGCGAGCGAACGCCAACGTGTAGCCTCCGGTGCGCGTTTCAACGCTCGGCGCTCAAAGGGGACCAGTAGCTTGAACCGGCTCGCGTATACCAGTACCCATAGACGCTCAGCGGCATGTAAAGGAACATGGCGGTGACGACCCCAGGCGAGTACGTCCCTGTACGCACGGTGCCTACCCCGTGGAAGACGGCATTGGAAAATAACAGCGCGCTGATTGCCAACCAGGCAGCAATATCTATCTGCTTCGCCTCAATGTCGTCACTCCCTCCCCGCCACGCCACTTGGAGACATACAAGAAGAAGAGCGGCGTTAACGATCACATGCAGTGCCGGCGTGATGCTCACCCGAAATTCGGGTCGATAGCGACGATCCCACGCCGCGAACCCGCCTGGCCGGAGAAACTCCTCTACCCATGAATCCGGCGAAGCGCGTGTGTCGCGCAAACGCCGGATTGGCATACGCTCTCAAAGTGGAAGATACTCCGGCGCGCCGCGGCGGCTGAAGTCCGCAGATTGAATCTCAACACAAAACTGTCGGCTTGGCACTCTGGCAATTCATCCCCTGCGGGAGCGAATGACCGGAACGGGCCCGATTGCCGAACTCCGCCAACGTCCGGTTTGCTGATCCGACGATGCCTACAGGAATTCGCGCAGGGCGTCGAGCACGGAATCGGGGGATTCGACCATCAAGCTGTGTCCGGTGTCGGGTAGGGTAACGACGCGCTTCTCGGCAAGCGTCGAGGTCAGCTCCTTTGCGCCCCGAGGGGGCGCCATCCGGTCGCGCTCGCCGAGGATCACCAGGACCGGGCAGCGAACGCCGCGCGCGGCCGCAAGACCGCCGGCGTAGCCGTTGCACGCCGACAGATCGACGTACAGCACGCCGGGACGCAGGCGCTCCATCAAGCGCAATGCGTTTCCCGTCATCCACACTCCGGGTTGCTGATTGCCTCCGCTCTGGTGGCCAGGCGAGAAACTCCATTCCGTGATCAGCTCGTAGGCGGCGTGATCATTGGCTCGCGCCGCGGCGAGCAGGCCCTCCGACACGGACATCGGCACCGAGGGCGCGAGCAGCGCGACCTTGGTCACGCGCTCGGGATGTCGTCCCGCTGCGTCCAGCACGGCCAGCGACCCCATGCTGTGGCCGACCAGCGCTGCGCGGGCGATTCCGGATGCGTCCATGACCCGCATCGCCCAGTCGGCGATCGACCGCACCGAGGACAGCGCTTCCCCGCCGCTGCGGCCGTGCCCGGGCAGGTCCACGGCAAGCGCGTTCCATCCGTGATGCGCGAAATAGCGCGATTGCAGCGCCCACACGCTGTGATCAAGCCCCGCGCCGTGCAGGAAGAGCACCGCCGGCAGAGCGGGATCAAGCTTGCGCGACGCGGTGTACGCGTAGACGCCGTTACCCTTGACGATGAGCTGCACGCGCCGGGTCAGCCTTTCCCCGCCGCGTGAAGCGCTCGCGACAGGTCTTCGATGAGGTCGTCGGCGTCTTCCAGCCCGACGGAGAGCCGGATGGTGCCTTCAGTGATGCCTTGCGCCTTGAGATCCTCCGCGGACACACGAAAGTGCGTCGTGCTCGCCGGGTGAATGACCAGCGACTTGGCGTCACCGACATTGGCGAGGTGGGAGAAGATGCGCAGCGACTCGATCAAGCGGCGCCCCTGCTCGCGCGTGCCGCGAATGGAGAAGGTGAACACCGCGCCGCAGCCCCGGGGAAGCAGCGCTTGGGCGAGCGCGTGATCCCGATGCTTGGGAAGCTCGGGATACACGACTTCCTCGACGAGCGGGTGCGCCGCGAGGAACGCAACGATCTTCCGCGTGTTCTCGACGTGGCGCGCCATCCGCAGTGGCAGCGTCTCGATGCCCTGCAGGATCTGAAACGCGGTCATCGGCGCCATGCATGCGCCGAAGTCCCGCACGCCCTCGCGCCGGGCGCGCAGCAGGAACGCGGCGGCCGTGGACTCCTCCGCGAACACCATGCCGTGGAAGCCCGCGTAGGCTTCCGTCAGCGTGGGGAACTTGTCCGAGCGTTCCCAGGCGAAGGTTCCTCCGTCGACCAGAAGTCCGCCGATCACCACGCCGTGACCGGAAAGGAACTTGGTGGCCGAGTGGTAGACCAGATCGGCGCCGTGCTCGAAGGGCCGCATCAGGTACGGTGTGGTGAAGGTCGAGTCGACCAGCAGCGGCAAGCCGTGCTCGTGCGCGAGCGCCGCCACGCGGGGAATGTCGAGCACGTCAAGGCCGGGGTTGCCAAGCGTCTCCCCGAAGAGCAGTCGCGTGTTCGGCCGGATCGCCGCGCGCCATGCGTCGATCGAGTGCGGATCGATGAAACTCGTCTCGATGCCGAAGCGGGGCAGCGTGAAGTGGAGCAGGTTGTGCGATCCGCCGTAGAGCGCGCGCGAGGCGACGATGTGCGAGCCGCCTCCCATCAGCGTCACGATCGCCAGGTGCAGCGCCGCCTGCCCGCTCGCCACGGCGATGGCTCCCACGCCGCCCTCGAGCGCGCTGATCCTCTCTTCGAGCACTGCGCAGGTCGGGTTGGAGATGCGCGAATACATGTGGCCGGCGCGTTCCATGTTGAACAGCGCCGCGGCGTAATCGGTATCGGGGAACACGAACGACGTCGATTGGTAGATGGGCGTCGCGCGGGCGCCGGTCGCCGGATCGGGACGCGCACCCGCATGCAGCGTCAGCGTGTCGAACTGCGTCGTCTTGGGCTTGTTCATGGGCGCGTGGCGGAAGGAGCGGCCTGTATGGTAGCGCATCGCCGGAGAGGCATCGGCGCATCCCCAAAGCGCTTCAAGCTCCCAAAGTCCTTAAGGGTGTGGTTGTCTCTGACTTGGCCATTGGCGCGCGCCGGAATAAACTCGTCCTTTCTGGGAGGCAACCGATACAACGGGGGATTACCATGCAACGCAAAGCTTCCGCGCGCTGGCAGGGCACCGCAAAAGAGGGAGCCGGCTCGCTCAGCACGCAAAGCGGCACCCTCAAGGACACGCCGTATTCCTTCGTCGCGCGGTTCGGCGACGGCAAGGGAACGAACCCAGAGGAGCTGCTGGCGGCTTCTCACGCGGGGTGTTTCACCATGGCCCTGTCGTTCATGCTGAACAACGCCGGCTTCACCGCTGAGGCGATCGACACGGAAGCCGCGCTCACATTCGACCAGGTGAGTGGCAACTGGACCGTCACTGCGATCCACTTGACCACCCGCGCCCGTGTGCCGAAGGTCGATGCCGCCAAGTTCGCCGAGATCGCCGGCGATGCCAAGGCCAACTGCCCCATCTCGCGCGTGCTCAAAGCGACCACCACCATGGACGCGAAACTGGTGAGCTGAACCGCGTGAAGACCCCAGCGCCGCCGCCCCTGAAAGGTCGCGGCGCGACCTTCAATCCAGCGAACCGTTACCGCCGAGATGTGCGTGAGGTGGTGGACGACGGCTGGACGCAACGCGCCGAAGAGGACACGCAGGGCGCCCCGCCGCCGCTGAAGACGATCGTGGCGATCCAGCCGGCGCGAACGATCATTGCGCGCAACGATTCGCCCGACGTTCCCTTCACGCAGTCGATCAACCCCTACCAGGGCTGCGAGCACGGCTGCGTGTACTGCTACGCCCGGCCGACGCACGCCTATCTCGATCTGTCGCCGGGATTGGACTTCGAGACCAGGCTCTTTGCCAAGCCGAACGCTGCGACGCTGCTTGCGGCAGAGCTCGCGAAGCCGGGCTACGTGTGCGATCCGATCGCGATGGGCACCAACACCGATCCCTACCAGCCGATCGAGCGCGAATGGAAGATCACTCGACAGATTCTCGAGCTTCTCGCGGCGTGCGAGCACCCCGTGGCGATCGTCACCAAGTCGGCGCTGGTCGAGCGCGACATCGACGTTCTGGGACCGATGGCCGCGAAGAATCTCGCTCGCGTCTACGTCTCGATCACGACCCTCGACCGCGAGCTCGCACGCAAGCTCGAGCCGCGCGCGGCGGCGCCGCAGCGAAGGCTGGAAACCGTGAAGACCCTGACGCAGGCGGGCGTTCCGGTCGGCATCATGGTCGCCCCGATCATTCCGCAGCTCAACGACAAGGAGCTCGAAACGATCCTCGAGGCGTCGGCCGCGAGCGGCGCGCGCTGGGCGGGCTGGACGATGCTGCGCCTTCCCTATGAGGTCAAGGATCTGTTCCGCGACTGGCTTGCCCAGCACTACCCTTTGCGTGCCGCACACGTGATGAGCATCGTGCAGCAGGTGCGCGGCGGTCGCGACAACGATCCGAACTTCGGCTCGCGCATGCGCGGCACGGGGCTCTTTGCCGACGTGATCGCGCGGCGCTTCGAGCTTGCATGCAATCGACTCAAGCTCAACCCGGCGCGCGCGCCTCTCGACACGTCGCGCTTCCGTCCTCCCCAGAGCGACGCCCAGCTCTCGCTGTTTTAAAGCGGGGCTCGCGTTCCGGGCAAGCATCGTCCTCCTAGTGTTCGGGACTCACGATCTCGCGCTGTTCGTCGTCTCGGGCCTGTTGCTCAACTTCACGCCCGGGGCCGACACGCTGTACATCGTCGGCCGCAGCACGCTGCAGGGGGCTCGCGCCGGCGCTGTCGCCGCGCTTGGCATCGGGGCCGGATGTTGCGTCCACATGCTTGCGGCCGCGCTGGGCCTGTCGGCGGTGCTCGCCGCGTCGGCGACCGCTTTCGCCGCGGTCAAGCTGATCGGGGCGGCCTACCTTGTCTACCTAGGCGTCTCGCTGTGGCGCTCGGGGCCGCCGGCGCAGACAACCGGCAGGGCTCCGGCACCGCGAGCGCCGATGCGCGTAGTGTTCGCCCAGGGCGTGCTCACCAACGTTCTCAACCCCAAGGTCGCGCTTTTTTTCCTGGCGTTCCTGCCGCAGTTCGTCGACGCCAACGCACCTAGCAAGTTGGTGGCGTTCCTCTTTCTCGGGCTGGTGTTCAACGTGAACGGCACGCTGTGGAATCTCTTCGTCGCCTGGTCGGCGGCAAGCATCGGCCGGCGGGTGGCGGGTCGCGGCCGTGCATCGGACTGGCTTGCGCGCGCCGCCGGGACGGCTTTCGTCGCCCTGGGCGTCAAGCTTGCCCTCAGCGAGAAGGGCTAGCGAAGACGATCAGCTAAGCGCCGCCTCGAGCAGGCAGCCGAATTCGCGCGCAAAGTCGATGGAGACTCGGGCGTGAACGGCGCCCTGCTTGTCGAAGAACCGCTGTCTGCCGCGAAGCGAGAATACTCCCTCGTGCCAGATGCTCGGGTGGATGTAGAGCCCTCGTGTTCCGTCGAAGCGAAAGCAGACGAAATCCTTGGGCTTGACGTCGTCGCCGGGAAGCGCAAGCGGAACGACGAAAGGCGCGCGGTCGAGCGGAAAGAACAGTTGACCGCCATCGGGATGGTAATTGGCGTGCCACAGCAGCAGATGCTCGGGGTCGCGTTCGTGGCTGCGATCCGCCACCGTCGGCTCGAGCGCGTAGCCGAGAACGTAGTGGCCGCCCACGGCTTCGTTACGGCCGAACAGCACGTCGCCCTGCCACTCGGAGACGAACACGCCCTCGGTGGTGCCGCCCTGATCGCCAGTGTCCTCGTCCACCGGCCGCCATCCCGACGCCGGCCAGCGCGCGATCTCGATCGGGCAAGTGTCGGGATCGTCGACCAGGCGTCCGTAACCGCGCAGCGTCTCGTCGGTTGCCTCGACCACAGGCATCTCGACACGGTGCAGACCCGCGGGCAAATCCGGCCGCAGGTAATCGAATACAGGCGCCACGAGCTAGCGCACGACCGCCCTGCTCGTTATGCGGGCGGGACCTCGCCGCTGGTGGGGGGCGCTTGCAGATCGACAGGCTGCGCGGCGTGGCTTCGCTCCTGCTTGCGCAGCCGCTTCTCCTCCTGCTTGCGCTTTTTCTCGAGTTCCCTCTGCCTCTTCTGGTACTGGAAGTTGGGTTTGGCCAACGCTTCACCTATAGGTTTGGTTTTCGTTCAGGTTGCGGCTATATCCTACCTCAGTTCGTGTCGTGCCGCGGCTCAATGACTCTCTCGGCCGACTTTGGCGCCCGACTTTCCGACGAGGAAGTCAAGATCGACGCCGCGATCCGCCTGCAGCACGGTTTCGCAGTAAAGCTTCACCCAGCCGCGATAGTCGTGCGGCTTGGGCGGCTTCCAGCGCTTCCGGCGCCGCGCGAGCTCCTGGTCGGAAACGTGGAGGTGCAGGCGCCGCTTCGCGACGTCCAGCTCGATCAAGTCGCCGTTCTCGACCAGGGCCAGAGGGCCGCCGGCAGCCGCTTCGGGCGCGGTGTGCAGCACGACGGTGCCGTAGGCCGTTCCCGACATGCGCGCATCCGAGATGCGGACCATGTCGGTGACGCCCTTCTTGAGCAGCTTCGCCGGCAGAGCGAAGTTGCCCACCTCGGGAAAGCCGGGATAGCCCTTCGGCCCGCAGTTCTTGAGCACCAGAACGCAGGACGCGTCGACATCGAGCTTCGGATCGTCGATCCGCCCGTTCAGATCGTCGATATCCGTGAACACGACCGCCCTGCCCTTGTGCTTCATCAGCTTCGGCGTTGCGGCCGAGGGCTTGAGCACCGCGCCCTGCGGCGCGAGATTGCCACGCAGCACCGCGATGCCGCCATGCTGCTTAAATGGCTTGGCCAGCGGGAAGATCACCGCTTCGTTGTAGTTGACCGCGTCCTTGACGTTCTCCCAGATGGTGCGGCCGTTGACGGTGAGCGCGTCCTTGTGGAGGTACGGGCCGATTTCGCGCAGCACGACCGGCAGGCCCCCCGCGTAGTAGAAGTCCTCCATCAGATACTTGCCGGAGGGCATGAGGTTCACCAGGCACGGCATCTTGCGGCCGAGCCGGTCCCAGTCGTCGAGCGTGAGCCTGACCCCGATGCGCCCGGCGATGGCCAAGAGGTGCACCACCGCGTTGGTCGAGCCGCCGATGGCGCCGTTGGCCATGATCGCGTTCTCGAAGGCGTCCTTGGTGAGGACATTCGACATGCGCAGGTCCTCACGCACCATCTCCACGATGCGGCGCCCCGCCATGCGGGCGAGCACGCGGCGGCGCGAATCGACCGCCGGAATCGCAGCGTTGGTCGGCAGGCCCATGCCCAGCGCCTCGACCATCGACGCCATGGTCGACGCAGTCCCCATGGTCATGCAGTGGCCGGCCGAGCGCGACATGCACGCCTCGGCCTCGATCAAGTCGGGCTCCTTCATCTGGCCCGTCTTGAGCATCTCGGTGAACTTCCACACGTGCGTGCCCGAGCCGATGTCCTCGCCGCGGAACTTGCCGTTGAGCATCGGGCCGCCGGAGACGCCGATGGTCGGCAGATCGCAGGAAGCAGCCCCCATGAGCAGCGACGGAGTGGTCTTGTCGCAGCCCATCAGCAGCACCACGCCGTCGAAAGGATTGGCACGGATCGATTCCTCGACGCCCATCGCCGCCTGGTTGCGGAACAGCATGGTCGTCGGGCGCATCAGCGTCTCGCCCAGGCTCATCACCGGGAATTCAAGGGGGAATCCACCGGCGTCGAGCACGCCGTCGCGCACGTGCTGGGCGAGCTCGCGAAAGTGCGCATTGCACGGCGTGACCTGCGACCAGGTGTTGCAGATGCCGATCACCGGCCGCCCGTCGAACTGATCGTGGGGAATGCCCTGGTTCTTCATCCACGAGCGGTGCACCAGGCCGTCGCGGTCATGGCGGCCGAACCACTCGGCGGAGCGCAGCTTGCGCTTTGACGCGGTACGTTGTTTGCTCATGTTCAGTGTCGATACTTCATCACGCCGTCAGTCGCTGTCCCGTCTTCTGATCGAACACGTGCACCATGGCCGGCTCGACGGCAAGGCCCACACGGTCGCCCGGAATGACTTGCGGCCTGCCGTGAGTCACCAGCACGATCTGCGCTTCTCCTGCCTGCAGCAGCAGCTCGGTCTCTGCTCCCGTGGGCTCGACCACGCTGATCTCGGCGGGCACCGCGCCCGGGGCCTTGGCGTCGGTGAGCGATAGATGCTCCGGCCGGATGCCGTACGCCACGCTCTGGCCTTCGCTGCCGGCGCCGGAGCGAAGCGGCCAGCGTATGCCGTCCCGAGACAGCACGTGCGCGCCGCCATTCGCCCGCTTGATCGTCCCTTCGACGACGTTCATCGCCGGCGAGCCGATGAACTGCGCAACGAACAGGTTCGCGGGATGATCGTACAGGTCCAGAGGCGTGCCGATCTGCTCGACCCGGCCGTCGTGCATAACCACGATGCGGTCGGCCATGGTCATCGCCTCGACCTGATCGTGCGTGACATAGACCGTCGTGGTCTTGAGCCTCTGGTGCAGGGCCTTGATCTCGGTGCGCATCGCCACCCGGAGTTTCGCGTCGAGATTCGAAAGCGGCTCGTCGAACAGGAAGACCTTGGGGTCACGCACGATGGCGCGGCCCATCGCCACGCGCTGGCGCTGCCCACCCGAGAGCTCCCGCGGATAGCGCTTGAGAAACGGATCGAGGTTGAGGATCTTCGCCGCCCGGGACACGCGCTCCTCGATCACGTTCGGCCGCGCCTTCCGCAGCTTCAGGCTGAACGCCATGTTGTCGGCGACCGTCATGTGCGGATACAGCGCGTAGCTCTGGAACACCATGGCGATGTCGCGGTCCTTCGATTCGACGTCGTTGACAACCTTACCGTCGATGGCGATCGTGCCTCCGGAGATCTCCTCGAGCCCGGCCAGCATCCGCAGCAGGGTCGACTTGCCGCAGCCCGACGGTCCGACCAGCACCATGAACTCGCCGTCGCGAATGTCGACGCTGATGCCGTGAATGACCTTGGTGCTGCCGAAGGTCTTCTCGACGTTCTGGAAGGCTACCGATGCCATTACATTACGGCTCCCAGGTACCACGGCACGAACTCGTTCTGTCCGTAGCCGTGCAGCTCGCTCTTGGTCTTTTTGCCCGAGGCCGTGTCGAGCATCATCCGAAAGAAGCGTTCCCCGATCTGCTCGACGGTAGCGGTCCCGTCGACGATCTCGCCGCAGTTGATGTCGATGTCCTCTTCCTGACGCTGCCACAGCGCGCTGTTGGTCGCGAGCTTGAGCGACGGTGACGGCGCGCAGCCGTACGCCGAGCCGCGCCCGGTGGTGAAGCAGATCATGTTGGCGCCGCCGGCCACCTGCCCGGTTGCGGAGACGGGGTCGTAGCCCGGCGTATCCATGTACACGAAACCCTTGGCGGTCACGGGCTCGGCGTATTCGTACACCGCGACCAGGTTGGTCGTGCCGCCTTTCGCCACGGCGCCCAGCGACTTTTCCAGGATGGTGGTGAGCCCACCCGCCTTGTTTCCCGGCGACGGATTGTTGTTCATCTCGCCCTTGTTGCGCGCGGTGTAATCCTCCCACCAGCGGATGCGCTCGATCAGCTTCTCGCCGACTTCGCGCGAAGCCGCGCGGCGGGTGAGCAGGTGCTCGGCGCCGTAGATCTCGGGCGTCTCCGACAGGATCGCGGTGCCGCCGTGGCGCACCAGCAGATCGACCGCGGCGCCGAGCGCGGGGTTGGCCGTGATCCCGGAATAGCCGTCGGATCCGCCGCACTGAAGCCCGAGCGTCAAGTGGCTTGCGGGAACCGCCTGGCGCGTGACCTTGTTTGCCTGCGGCAGCATCTCTTTCACCATCGCGACACCCTTGGCGATGGTCTTGGCGGTGCCTCCGGTGTCCTGGATGCTGAAAGTTCGCAGCAGGTCGCCTTCCTGGAGGTGCTCGGCGCCCAGCAGCGCGCTGATCTGGTTCGCTTCGCATCCCAGGCCCACGATCAGCACGCCGGCGAAGTTCGCGTGCCGGGCGTAGCCGCCCAGCGTGCGCCGCAGCACCTTCATGCTCTCGCCCTGCACGTCCATGCCGCAGCCGCTGCCGTGCGTCAGGGCGACCACGCCATCGACGTTGGGGAATTGCCCCAGGGCACCGCCCCTGAACGCGTCGGCGATGCCGTGCGCCACCGTCGCCGAACAGTTCACCGTCGACAGGACGCCGATGTAGTTTCGCGTCGCGACGCGTCCATCGGCCCTGACGATGCCCTGGAAGGTCGCGCGCTCAGCAACGTACTGCGTCGGCTTGACGTCGGCGCCGAAGGCGTAGTCGCGGCTGAACTGGCCCATCGCCAGGTTGTGCAGGTGAACGTGCTCGCCCGGAGCGATGGCGCGCCTGGCGAAGCCGATGATCTGGTTGTAGCGCTTGACCGGTTCGCCCTCGCGGATCGCCCGCGTCGCCACCTTGTGCCCCGGCGGAACGAGTCCCGAGACCTTCACGTTCTCGTCCAGCAGCGTAGTGCCGGATACGAGCTGCTGGCGTGCGATCACCACGTCGTCATTGGGGTGCAAGCGGATGGTCAGCGAAGTCTTGGTCAGCATACAGATCTCCTGCGACAGAGCGGCAGGACCAGGCGTTTCGTCAATAAAAGAGCCGTGGCAGCCAAAGCGAGACATTCGGAATGTAAGTAACGATGATCAGCGCGAGCAGCAGCGGCACCAGCCAGGGAAGGATCGCCATCGTCGTGCGCTCAAACGAGAGGTTGGCGATCCGCGCAAGGACAAACAACACCATCCCCATGGGAGGATGCAGCAAACCGATCATCAGGTTGAGCACGATGATGAGACCGAAGTGCACGCCGTCGATGCCGAGTTGGTGCACGACTGGCATCAGTACCGGGACCAGGATCAGGATCGACGCCGTCGGCTCGAGAAAGCAGCCGACGAACAGCATCAAGAGGTTGGCGAGCAGCAGGAACGCCCACGGGCTGTGCGTATACGACAGCACCCACGCCGCGAAGGCGTCGGTGACCTTGGTGACGGTGAGAAGCCAGCCGAAGATCGAGGCGGCGGCGACGATGAACATCACGGTCGCGGTGGTTTCGATCGTCTCCATCGAAACCTTGACCAGCATCTTCCACGACAGCGTCCGGTACCATGCCAAACCAAGGAAAAGCGACCACACGCACGCCGCGATCGCCCCCTCGGTCGGGGTGAAGACGCCTGTCGTCATCCCGCCGACCAAGAGCACCGGAGTCATGATCGGGAGCACGGCGTCGAAACGGAACTTCCAGTCCGCAGCCAGTAACAGCAACATCCCGACACCCACCGCAACATTGAACGGCGCGCCGAGCTGTATCGCGCCCCAGATCGCGATGGGGAACGCCAGCACGATCGCCAGCTCCAACATCGCCTTCCCGACCCTTCCCCACTCGAAGGCGACGTCGCCGCCCCACTTGTACTTCCAAGCGTAGTAGCTCACCGTCGCCATCATCAGCACTGCCATGACGACGCCCGGGATGATTCCGGCGAGGAACAATTGGCCGACCGACACATCGGCCATCATCCCGTAGATCACGAAAGGGAGCGACGGCGGAATGATCGGTCCCATCGTCGACGAGGCCGCAGTCACGCCAACGGCGAATTCGATCGGGTAACCCTGGTCCTTCATCGCCTTGATCTCGATGGTGCCAAGGCCCGCCGCTTCGGCGATGGCGGTGCCCGACATGCCGGCGAAGATCATCGAAGCGATGACGTTGACGTGACCGAGGCCCCCGCGCAACCACCCGACCAAAGCAAGCGCGAAGTTGTAGATCCGAGTGGTGATGCCGGCGTTGTTCATCAGATTGCCGGCGAGGATGAAAAACGGCACGGCGAGCAGCGGGAAGCTGTCGATGCCGCTGATCATCCGGTGAACCACGGCGAAAGGCGGCAGGTCGCCACTGACGAGAATGTAGAGCAGGGCCGATCCCGCCATCGCGATGGCGACAGGCACGCCCGTCGCCATCGCAGCAAGAAAACTGCCTAGCAATGTGGGCGTCACGCCGTGGCTTCCGGTGTTGCACTGTCGGGCCGATCAAGTACGCTGTATCCGCGTCGCCAGTTCTGAATCGCCACCTGCACCGCGCGGACGGCGCTGCACGCAAAGCCCACAAGGCAGACGCCATAGACGAGATTCATGGGCAAATCGATAATCGTCATTTTGTAGCTGCCCATCTTCTGCATCATCTGCCAGGTCAGAACCACGGCGTAGGCCAGGAAGGCGATCTGCACCAGGTCAACCAAAGTCGAGAGGACGCGGCTCACGACGCGCGGAATCAGCCGGTAGAGAAAGTCGACATGGATGTGCTTGCTGTCGCGCACGGCGGCGGAGATGCCTATGAACACCGTGGAGATGAGCAGATAGCGCGCGATCTCCTCGGTCCACGCCGCCGAATCGTTGAGGAAGTACCGAGTGAAGAACTGGTAGCAAACGTTGAACGCGAGCAGCCAGAAGAAGGCGAAGGCGATCCACGCCTCGATGGCGTATGCCGAAAGGTCGATCGGCGCGTCGGTCAGGTGCACGTGACCGGTCGCGTCGAGCACGTGCTCTTCGCTCGTCGGGCCCGGAACGGCCTTGGTGTCAGTGCTCATGCGGTCGGTCCTTATATGTCGTCGTTCCCGCGGAAGCGGGAACCCAGTGGCGTACCGCCAAAGTCACTGGATCCCCGCTTTCGCGGGGATGACGCCCCAATTATCGTCGTTCCCGCGGAAGCGGGAACCCATTTTGTTGCACGGCAACTTGGATCCCCGCTTTCGCGGGGATGACGCATTTGTTTCCAATCGCGGGCCGCTTCACGACCCGCTCTTGGACAAATGCGTCACTTTATCTGCTGGATCTTCTCCCAGTCGGCCTTGGAGTAGCCCATCGACTCGAAGGACACGGTCTTCATGATCGCATCCTTGAACGAGCTCTTGTCGACGGCGGTCACGGTCAGGCCCTTTTTCCGAAACTCGTCGGTCAGTTCGCCTTCGCGCTTCTGAATCTCAGCGGTGGCGTTGGCGGCAGCCTCCTGCGTGACCTGGGTGAAGATCTGCTTCTCCTGGTCGCTGAGCTTGTTCCACACGTGCGGCGCGATCTGAGTCGCCAGCGAATCGACGATGTGCCCGGTCAGGATGATGTACTTCTGCACTTCGTAGAATTTCTTCGCCTCGATCGTCGTCAGCGGGTTCTCCTGCGCGTCAACGGTGCCGTTTTGCAACGCCAGGTAGACCTCGGCGAAGGCGATCGGCGTGGGATTGGCGCCGCAGGACTTGGGCAACGCCAGGTACGCAGGCACGTCGGGCACGCGCATCTTGAGCCCTTTCATTCCGGCGCAGTCCGTAAACGGTTTGTTCGACGTCGACTGGCGTATGCCGTAATAGGTCATCGCAGTGATCTGGATGCCGCTCTTGTTCCGGTACTCATCGACCATCCCTTTGAAAACGTCGCTCTTCGCGTACTTGAGCAGGTGATCACCGTCCCGGAAGGTGTACGGGTAGTAGCCAACGCCAATCCGCGGCAGCGTACGCGCGGCGAAGGAGAGCCCGGAGATGATCATGTCGACCGTCCCGAGCGTGAGGCCCTGGTTGATGTCGGACTCCTTGCCCAGACTCGACGCCGGAAACACATCGATGTGGTACTTCCCGTTGGTCCGTTTTTCGATCTCCGCTGCCGCCCACACCGACCACTTGTGGAACGGCTCGGAGGTCTCGTAGACGTGCGCCCACTTGAGCTTGGTCTGCTGGGCAAGGGCGGCGCCGGACGCGACGGCGAGCGCCACCGCGACGAGGGCGAATCTAGCATAGCGAAGCATGCTGCTCCTCCTTGGTTGAAGTTGGCGGGGATCGCTGGCGGCTCTACGCCGCAATGAGCTGAACCTTGGTGCTCTGAGTCTTGTCCTTCGCCAGCGCGAAGGCCTTGACCGCGTCCTGCAACGGAAACTGTCCCGACAGCAGCGGCCGCACGTCGACCCGGCGCGAGGAGATGTAATCGACTGCCCAGTCGAACTCGATACCCCAGCGGAAGACTCCCTTGAGGTCGAGCTCCTTCACCATGATCTCGTTGACGATGAAAGGCAGCGGCTCGTGAGGCAGCGTGCCGACCATCACGATGGTGCCGCCGCGCTTGACCGCGGAAACGCAGCCTTTGAGCGCGGCGAAGCTTCCCGAGGCTTCGAACGTGACATCGAACTGTGGCGTGGCCAGTGCACCAGCGTCGCGGTCGGCGCGAAGCGTGCGACCTGCGCCCACGGCGCGCGCGGTCTCGAGCGGACGTTCGAGCACGTCCGAGACCGTGACCGAAGTCGCACCCGCGAGTCGCGAAGCGATGACGATGAGACAGCCGATGGTGCCGCCACCCGTGACCAGCACGCTCTTGCCAAGGAGGCCGCCAGCACGGTTGACCGCATGCAGCGCCACCGCGAGCGGCTCGGCGAAGGCGAGCTCGCCTAAGGTCACCTCTCCGGTCACCGGATAGCACTGGCGCTCGCCCATGACGAAGTATTCGCAGAACATCCCCTGCACATGCGGGTAGAGGCTGGCGCTGCCGAGAAAGCGCATGTTGCGGCACAGATGCTCGCGCCCTTCGCGGCAGTAGTCGCACTGCCCGCAGGCGTGCGAAGGGCTCACCGCCACTTTGTCGCCGACCTTCGCCCGGGTCACTCCGGGCCCGATCTTGACGACGACTCCGGACGCTTCGTGTCCGGGCACAAGCGGCTCGCGAATGACGAAGCTCCCGTTCCTGCCCTCGTAGAAGTAGTGCAGATCGGATCCGCAGATACCGCCGGCGCCCAGCCGGATCAGCACCTGACCTGGCGCGACCGGCGGCTCGTCGACCGTCTCGATGCGCAGGTCGTCCTTGGCGTGAATGCGACAGCTCAACATGTTGCGCCTCCTCGACGCGTGCCTCCCTTGTCTCGCCGAAGCCTGCCCCGGACCTGCTCCGGGGGCTCGACCCGGGCTAGCGCCACCGCCGTGTAGCCTGGGTTGAGCGCATTGTGCGCGAAAGCCAGGAACGCACTATCGTTATCTTCTTGCCCCGGGTTTCGCCTAAGGCTCAACCCGGGCTACAGTCACCGCGTCCCAGCCCGTGCTGAAACGCTTGTAGGCCTGATTCAAGTGCCGGTGCATGGCGGTCCGAGCCGCGTCACCGTCATGCGCCGCGATCGCTTTGAACACCGCGCGGTGCTCGGCGAGCGCCGCATGCCAAAGCTGGGGCGAGTCGTAATGGTGCTCGAGCTGCTTGTACAAGGGTCCCGTTCGCTCTTCCCAAAGCATCCGCACCACGTGAACCAGAGCGCCGTTGCCCGTCGCTTCCGCGATGCGCTGATGGAACAGTCGATCCGCGTTGAGCGGCTGCTTGTCGCCGGCCATCTCCTTTAGCATCAGCTCGAGCGCGTCTTCGATCGCCGCGACCTGCGGCTTGCGGGCCGACTTTGCCGCCAGCGCCGCGCACTCGCCCTCGATGACGCAGCGTGCCCGCAGGAGCTCGAAAGGCCCCGCTGCGGACTCGATTTCGTCGGTGCCGCCGTTCTCCTGGCCACCTCCGGTCACGTAGATGCCCGAGCCGATACGCACGTCGACCAGCCCTTCGACCTCGAGCGCGATCAGCGCTTCGCGCACCGACGGCCGCGACACCCCGAGCTGCCGCGCGAGGTCGCGCTCAGGGGGCAGCCGCGCGCCGGCAGGGAACTCGCCGGAACGGATCAAAGTGCGGATCTGATCGGCGATCTGGCGGTAGAGCCGCCTCGGTTCTATGCTCTGGATGGGCATCGGTTGCCGCTCGCCGCCGCGCGGGCGAGCGGGCGTACCTCGGCCGAATAGCTAATCAAATTTCACGAAATTGGTCAAGTGGTATTACCAATTAGTCCGGCCGTTGGTACACTAAGCGCCGGAATGCAGTAGGCGAGGAGAAAAGGTTTGAGCGGAAGGCTCGCGGGCAAGGTCGCGCTGGTTACTGCAGCGGGACAGGGGATCGGCCGGGCGAGCGCGCTGGCGATGGCGCGCGAAGGCGCGCAGGTCATCGCCACCGACGTCAACCCCAGGCTGCTCGAAAGCCTGGCGGGCACCGCGGGCGTCACGACGCGAGTGCTCGACGTGCTCGACGACGCGGCGATCAAGGCGACGATGGACGAGTTGCCTCCGCTCTCCGCGCTGTTCAACTGCGCAGGCTTCGTGCACAACGGCACGATCCTCGACTGCGGCCCCAAGGACTGGGAGTTCAGCTTCAATCTCAACGTCCGCGCGATGTACATGACGATCCGCTGCGCCCTGCCGAAAATGCTCGACGCGTTCGCCAAGACCGGAGCCGCAGCGAGCATCGTGAACATGGCTTCGGTCGCCGGATCGATCAAGGGTCTGCCCAATCGATTCGCCTACGGCGCGTCGAAGGCGGCGGTGATCGGCCTGACCAAGGCGGTTGCGGCGGACTATGTGGCCAAGGGCATCCGCTGCAACGCCATCGCGCCCGGGACGGTCGACACGCCGTCGCTGCAGGAGAGAATCAACGCGTTCGCCGATCCGGTCGAAGCGCGCAAGGCATTCGTCGCGAGGCAACCGATGGGCCGCCTCGCCAAGCCCGAGGAGATCGCGCCCATCGTCGTGTTTCTCGCCTCCGACGAGTCGGCCTTCGCAACGGGGAACGTCTATTCCGTCGACGGTGGGATGACGATTTGAAGTGAATTGACGACTGTCGTTCGTGCTTCGACGAGCTCATGCTTCGACAGGCTGAGCACGAACGGCGCATACGGAACCGTTCGCCCTGGGCCTGTCGAAGGGCGAACCAAAGCGGAAAGAAAATCTATGAAACTCGTACGCTACGGCCGTCCCGGCAAGGAAAAGCCCGGGCTCATCGACGCCGACGGCAGGCTGCGCGACTTGTCGCGTAAGGTCAAGGACATCGACGGCGTGACGCTCGCGCCGGGCTCTCTCGCCAAGCTGCGCAAGCTCGACACGCAAAAGCTGCCGCTGGTCAAAGGCAAGCCGCGTCTGGGTCCTTGCGTGGCAACCCCGCCCAAGTTCATCGCCATCGGCTTGAACTATGCCGATCACGCCAAGGAATCTGGTAATCCGATCCCCGAGCATCCCGTTGTCTTCTTCAAGGCGGAGACCTGCATCGTGGGGCCCAACGACAACATCGTGCTCCCTCCCGAGTCCACGCACACTGACTGGGAAGTCGAGCTGGGGGTCGTTATCGGCCGCACCGCGCGCCATGTTCCGCTGGATCAGGCGATGAAGCATGTCGCGGGCTACTGCGTGATCAACGACGTCTCCGAGCGCGAGTATCAGATGAAGCGCAGCGCCACACAGTGGGGCAAGGGGAAGGGTTGCGACACCTTCGGGCCGATCGGGCCGTGGCTGGTCACGACCCACGAGATCAAGGACCCGCAGAATCTCGACCTGTGGCTCGATGTCAATGGCCAGCGCCGTCAGACCGGCAACACGCGCACCATGATCTTCGGCGTCGCTGCGCTGGTCGCCGACCTGTCGAAGTACATGACCTTGCTGCCGGGCGATGTGATCACCACGGGCACGCCTCCGGGCGTTGGCCTGGGCATGAAGCCCGAGCCGATATACCTCAAGGCCGGCGATGTGGTGACCCTCGGTGTCCAGGGGCTCGGCCAGCAGAGGCAGCAGGTCGTCGCGCACCGGAAGGGCCGCTGAGATACGCGGCGGGCCGAAGCGTCATGCGCTCGATGAGCTGACGCCGCTGGCGTGATTCCGCTGCACTGCAGGCTCTCAACAGCACGGAGATTTCCATGGCGCTGGTAGCTCTTGTCGAGCCGGAATCCGCCGTTCCCGAGGTGCGCGCCGTCTACGAGGACATCAAGGCGACGCGCAAGACCGACTTCGTCAACAATTTCTGGAAGGTGCTGGCGAACGACCCGGCCACGCTCAAGCGCGTCTGGGCTTCGGTGAAGCAGGTCATGGCCCCTGGCGCGCTGGACGCTCTGACCAAGGAGCTCGTCTACGTTGCCGTGTCGGTGACCAACAACTGCGAATACTGCATCCACTCGCACACCGCCGGCGCGGTCGCCAAGGGCATGACGTTGGAAATGTTCCAGGAGCTGATGGCCGTGATCGCGCTCGCCAACGAGACGAATCGGCTTGCCAACGGCTACCGCATCGACGTCGACGAGCGCTTCCGGCAGCCGTTCGGGGCGCCATGAGGGCCGCGAAGCACTCGACCGACGACGCCGCGATGCGCGCGCTGTCGCGCGACGACTTCCTCTATCCGCCGCTCGCGCCGCGGCGTACGGGCCGGCTTTCGCTGGATTCGCTGCACGTCATGTATTGGGAGGAATGCGGCAACCCGCACGGCGTGCCGCTGGTGTTCCTTCACGGCGGGCCCGGGGGCGGCAGTTCGCCTGACCACCGGCGCTACTACGATCCCAAGTTCTACCGGATCATCGTCTACGATCAGCGGGGCGCAGGACAATCCACACCGCTGGGCTCGCTCACCGACAATACGACGCCCCACCTGGTCGACGACCTCGAGCGCCTGCGCGTAAACCTGGAGATCGACCGGTGGCTGCTGTTCGGGGGCTCGTGGGGCTCGACGCTCGCGCTCGCCTACGCTCAGGCCCACCCCGATCGCGTGCTTGGTCTGGTGCTGCGCGGCATCTTTCTTTGCCGGCCGCTGGAGATCCGCTGGTTCCTGTACGAGATGCGCTACTTCTATCCCGAGGCGTGGAACGCCTTCGCCGGATTCCTGCCCGAGGCCGAGCGCGACGATCTTCTGTCCGGCTACTACCGGCGCCTGACCGATGCCGACCCGGCGGTGCACATGCCGGCAGCGCACGCCTGGAGCCGTTACGAAAGCATGTGCTCGACGCTGCTTCCCGATCCCGAGCTCGTTGCACACTTCGACGAGGCCGCCGTCGCGCTGGCGATCGCACGCATCGAGGCGCACTACTTCAGGCACCGGATGTTCCTGCCCGAGGATGCGTTGCTCGGCAATGTCGCGACGATCCGTCACTTGCCGTGCACGATCGTTCAGGGACGCTACGACGTGGTGTGTCCTATCCGCTCGGCCGACGACCTGCATCGAGCGTGGCCGGAAGCCGAATACGTTGTCGTGCCCGATGCCGGGCACTCCGCGCGCGAACCGGGCATCGCCCGCGAGCTGGTGGCCGCAACCGACCGGTTTCGCCGCCTGCTGCGCTAGGAACCTCGATGGCGAAGATCGAGCGCGTCGAGATCAGGCTCGTCGACCTCAAGCCGAAAGTCAGGCGAACCGACGCGATCCAGGCGTTCGCGTCGCAGGAAACGCCGATCGTGCGGATCTTCGACGGCGACGGCGCGGTCGGCTCGGGATACACGTACACGATCGGCACTGGCGGCTCGTCGATCGTTGCGCTGCTGCGCGATCATCTTGCACCGCGCTTGATCGCCCGTGACGCAGATGCGATCGAGGCGATCTGGCGCGATCTGCTGTTTCACACGCACGCGACGACCGTAGGTGCGATCACCTCGCTTGCGCTCGCGGCGATCGACATTGCGCTGTGGGACCTGCGCTGCCGCCGCGCGAAGCTGCCGCTGCACATCGCCGCGGGCGGGGCCAAGGATTCGTGTCCCCTCTACACGACGGAGGGCGGCTGGCTGCATCTGGACCCCCGAGCCCTGGTCGACGACGCACTGGCGGCGAAGGCGCGCGGCTTCGGCGGCTCGAAGATCAAGATCGGGCGGCCTCACGTCGACGAGGATGTCCAGCGGCTCTCCGCCCTTCGCGAGGCGGTCGGCTCGGCGTGGGACATCATGACCGACGCCAATCAGGGCTTCACGCTCGCCGAGGCGATCCGCCGCTCGAGGCATCTGGAAGCGCTGGACGTCGCCTGGCTCGAGGAGCCACTGCCCGCCGACGACTTGTCGGGGCACCGCGAGCTTTCATTGCGCACCTCGGTGCCGATCGCCATCGGCGAGTCGCTCTACAGCGCGAGCCAGTTCAAGGACTACCTGCAGGCGGGAGCGTGCTCGATCGTCCAGACCGATGCCGCGCGCGTGGGAGGCATCACGCCGTGGCTCAAGGTGGCGCACATGGCGGAGAGCTTCAACGTCACCGTATGCCCGCATTTCCTCATGGAGCTCCACGTCGGGCTGTGCTGCGCCGTTTCCAACAGCCGCTGGGTCGAATACATTCCCCAGCTCGACGCGATCACCAGCGCGCAACTCGCTGTGCGCGAAGGCCGCGCATGGCCGTCCATGGAAGCCGGACTGGGGATCGACTGGAACTGGGACGCGATCGAGCGGATGCGGCGAGCCGAACCGATCGTGATCCGGTGAGCGTGCTCTAGCTGCCTACTCTCTGTAGGCCTCGACTGGCAAGGTCAGCCTGACCTCGTCGCTGGATGACTTTGGGATGCCCGTCTTCATGCCCCATTCGGAGCGCATGATCGTGGCGGTTGCTTCCGCGCCGCACATCGGCTTTTTGTTGAAGGGGTTGTCACCGCACACGAAGTTCACGACCTTCAGGGAAACCGGCTTGGTCACGCCGAGCATAGTCAGTTCACCGTTCACCCCGACGAGGCGGTCGCCATCGAACACGAGGTTGGACGATTTGAATGTCATGGTCGGATACTTGGCGACGTCGAAATAGTCCTCGCCCTTTAAATGGACGTCGAGCCTTTCGCTGAAGCTGCGGACCGAACTCGTGTCGATGGTCACATCGACCGAGCCCTTCTTGGCGGCGCGGTCGAGGATGATCTTCCCCGAGAGCTTGCCGAAGGAACCGTGCTGGTTGGAAAAGCCCCCCATGTGCTGTACTTCGAACATCGGCTGCGAATGCACGGGCTCGATGACGTAGCTTTCCTCGGCAGCGACCGCGGTCAGAGGGAAAACGAGCGCCAACGAAAGCAAGAACGGTCGGATCATGAAAGCTCCTGATTGCGAAGCGGACACCGCGGCGCTGCCCTGCTACTCCCGAAACGCTTCGATCGGAAGATAGATCCTGACCTCGTCGGATGCCGCCTTGGGAATTCCGTACTTCATTCCCCACTCCGAGCGCATGATCGTCGCAGTAACTTCGGCGCCGCACATCGGCCTCTTGTTGAAAGGCTGCTCGCCGCATACGAAGTTCGAGACCTTGAACGAAACCGGCTTGGTCACGCCGAGCAGGGTCAACTCGCCGTTGCCGGCGACGACCCTGTCACCCTCGAACACTAGGTCCGACGACTTGAACGTCATGGTCGGGTACTTGGCGACATCGAAGAAGTCCTCGCCCTTCAGGTGGGCGTCGAGTTTTTCGCTGTAGCTACGGACGGAAGTCGTGTCGACCGTTGCGTCCAGGGTTCCCTTGTGCGCCTCCCGGTCGAGCGTGACCCTGCCGCTGATCTTGGTGAACGATACGTGTTGCGTGGAAAACCCCATGTGCCGCACTTCGCACATCGGCTGCGAGTGCACGGGATCGAACACGTAACGCTCCTCGGCCGCAACCGCTGCAAGTGGAACAGCCACGGCCAGCGTCAGCGCGCAAGAACAATGGGCTCGCGTCATGTCACATCCTTGATGACGATCGTCGCACGCGGCAACTGGCCACGGGCACAGCGCGACGATCATCCTGGGTCGCAACGATCATTGTACCGGGGGCAGCACCATCCTAACGCGCACGATGATCTCGTTGGCAACCGTTTCCGGGTCGGCCCATTCCCCCTCGCCGATCTTATAGTCAAGACGCTTGATCGTAAAGGTGCCTTCGGCGACCCTGTTCCCCGCCGAATCGCTCTTGAGCGCTATCGGCACGAGCGCGTCGTGGGTAATGCCCTTGATGGTCAGCGCGCCGGCAACCTCATAGCGGTCGCCACCCACGCCGCGGATCGCGCGGGAAACGAACCTGGCAATGGGAAACTTGGCGGTGTCGAACCACTTGGGGCGCTTGACCTCGGTCTCCGACTCTTCGCTGGCCAAATCGATGCTGTTGAGATCGATTTCGATGTCGGCCTTGGACTTGCCGAGATCTTTGGGAGAAAACGCGATGTTGGCCTTCCATTTGCGGAACCGGCCCTCGACGTTCACGCCCATTTGCTTCGAAACGAATCGGATCTCGCTCTTGTCGATAACCACGCCTTGGGCAGCCGCGTGGGTGGTGGCCAGCAGCAATGCGCCCAGCGAGGGCACGAACGAGCGCAGCAAGACCATGGTCAGGGGTTTGTGCGTGGCAACATCCGGGTAAGCGCCGCATCGCGGTCGACGAAGTGATGTTTCAGCGCGGCCGCGGTGTGCAGACAGACAAGAGCGAGCAGCGTAAAGTTCAACGTCACGTGCACCGCTCTCAGCACTTCCCCGAGCGCCTTGTCCTTGGGCACGAGGTCAGGCAAGGGAATCAGGTTGAGGTAGACGACCTGGACTCCGGTCGCCGAACTGTAGATCCAGCCCGAGATCGGTATCACCAGCAGCAGCGCATAGAGCAGCCCGTGGGAGATCGTCGAGCTTCGCTGCTGCCAGGCGGGCATCGGGACCGGAGCAGGCACCGGGTGGAAAGCGCGCCACCCGAAGCGCGCGCAAGTGAGAAGGAACACGGTGATGCCTATCCACTTGTGCCAGGCGTACCACTCGAGCTTCTGACGCGAAATCGGCAGCGGGACCATCGACAGTCCGAGCGTGAATCCGGCGACCACCAACAGCGCTGAGAGCCAGTGCAGCGTGATTGCCGTACGCGTGTACCGTTCAACCCCCAAGCCCACCCTCGTTCCGCCCATCGCCGAATCCATGTTTGTAGTGTGCGACCGGAGACCTTGTCAAGGCGCCGCCTCCGGTAAACACGCATCGCCGCCGTTATAATTCACCCATGCTGGTCGATATCGCTGGACGGGTGTGAGCGTCGGCGAGCGCTTGCTCTTGCTCGCTGTCTGGGTGGTCGCCGGCGGGGCGGCGGCGGCGCTCCCCGAGCCCGTCGCCCGGGCCTTCGTCGATCAAGGCATTCCGCTGAGCGCGGTCAGCGCCTACGCGCATGAGATCGGCGAGGCTCGACCGCTGGTCGTGCATCAGGCGGCGAGGCCCATGAATCCGGCGTCGACGATCAAGCTGTTGACGACTCTCGCGGCTCTGGAGTTGCTCGGACCCGACTATCGCTGGCGCACCGAAGCCTACGCGGACGGCACGATCACTGAAGGGGTTCTCGCCGGCAATTTGGTGCTCAAGGGCTACGGTGATCCGAAAATCACCGTCGAGCAGTTCCGGGAGCTGATCGCGAGATTGCGCGCCACGGGTATCACGGCGATACGCGGCGACCTGGTGCTCGATCGCAGCTACTTCGCAATCGCCCCGCATGATCCCGCGGCGTTCGACGGGGAGCCGCTCAAGCCGTACAACGTCGGACCGGATGCACTGCTGGTGAATTTCAAGAGCGTGCGCTTCGTGTTCACCCCGGGCGATGGCGGCCAAGCGGTGGACGTCCGCGCCGAGCCCGCGCTAAGCAACGTGGTTATCCGCAGCGCGCCCGGCCCGGCGCCCGGAGAGTGCGGCGAGTGGCGCGGGGGCCTGCATGCATTGTTCGCCGACCGGCTCGACCGCGCCGACGCGGCATTCCGAGGACGCTACCCGATCGCCTGCGGGGAGCGCGATTGGTACGTTGCGCTGCTCGATCACCCGCACTACGTGCTCGGCATGTTCTCCGCC
Source organism: Casimicrobiaceae bacterium (assembly GCA_035623155.1). Taxonomy (GTDB): domain Bacteria; phylum Pseudomonadota; class Gammaproteobacteria; order Burkholderiales; family Casimicrobiaceae; genus PALSA-1003. The sequence continues at coordinate 53,473 of DASPTZ010000189.1, forward strand.
GCGTGGGCGGCCGCCGGCGGCAGTTTCTCGGGAAGAGTGCGCGAGGGCCGCGTACCGCCCGGTGCGAGCCTGGTAGCAACGCTCGAATCGTCGCCGCTGTCTGAAGTCGTCCGCGACATCAACAAGCTGTCGAACAACGTCATGGCGCGACAGGTGTTCCTCACCTTGGCAACAACGGAGTATCCGCCCCCCGCAACGACGGCGCATTCGGCCGCCGTCGTCAGGCACTGGCTGCGCGAGCGAAACATCCATACTCCCGATCTTGCGCTCGAGAACGGTTCCGGCCTCTCGCGCCACGAGCGCATCGCCGCGCAGAGCCTCGGCCGATTGCTGCTCGCCGCAGACAAGAGCAAGGTGCGCGCCGAATACTTGAGTTCGCTCGCGGTCGCAGCGACCGACGGCACGGTGCGCAGGCGCTTCGAAAACGACGACGTCGCCGAGCAGGCGATGCTCAAGACCGGCTCGCTCGAGGGCGTGCGCGCGATCGCAGGCTTCGTGCTGGTGCCCAACGGCCGCACCTTCGTCGTGGTGTGCTTTGTCAACCACCGCAACGCCGCCGCTGCGCAGCCGGCACTGGATGCTTTCGTGAAATGGCTGTACGCCGCGGCGGGCGGCGGGATGCGGTGAGTGACATGTTCATTCTCGACGCGCTTGCCGAGGCGCGGATCGGCGAGGCGATGGCACAAGGAGTTTTCGATCGCCTGCCAGGCGCCGGGCGTCCGCTAGCGCTCGACGACGACGCGCTGATCGCCCCGGAGTGTCGTGTCGCCTACCGCGTTCTCAAGAACGCCGGCTTCGTACCGCCGGAAGTCGAAGCGCACAGGCAAGTCGCTGCCCTGCACGCGCTGCTCGCTACTCTGGACGACGACGAGACACGGCGGCATGCGCTCGCGCGTCTGGCGCTGCTCCAAACAAGGTTGGAGGCGGGAGGCGTTCGCAGGCCCTCGCGCGCTCGAGCCTATGAGGGACGATTGCTAGAGCGATTGGGCAGGCGGTAGGCTCCAGGTTGTCGTTCCCGCGCAAGCGGCGGCGTTTGCGTTAAACGACACTGGATCCCGGGTCTCCCCCGGTTCAAGCCCAGGGTCGCCCGGGATGACGAATCCGTCTCCAATCGCGGCCCGTCCTGCGGCCGCCTACTTTGTCATTCCGAGCGCAGCGAGGAATCCGCTGTTGAGATCAGCCCAGCAGCAGATCCTTCGACTCGCTGTGCTCGCTCAGGATGACGCATTTGTTTCCAATCGCGGGCACGTTCGTACCCGCCCTTGGACAAATGCGTCGCCTCCTTGATGGGTCCTGGATTACGCGACGCAACGCGTCGGCGCACCGCGGCCACTCGCGGACGCTCGACCCCGCAAGCGGGGTCCCCTCTCGCTGCTCGGACCGCGGCCTCCTAGCAACGACCGCGTGGCGCAACGTCGCGTGTCGGCCGCCAGCGCCGACTCGCAATTCCCCGTCGATCCCCATGCAAACTGCGCATGGGGCCCCTCGCCGGGCTCTCGCGGCGCTACATCCCTGGCACGGGCTTGCTGTCGTTGAACAGCACGTAGCCGCGAAGCAGGCGATAGATGACCCAGAGCGTGGTCACGATCCAGATGCCGATGGCGATCGGGATGCCGATGAGGATCAACCCCAGCGTCACCAGCACGACGCCGCCGATCACGCCCCACAGCAGAGAGAACCAGAACGTGCGGATCAGCCAGCGGTAATGCGACGCGAGCCAGGTGCCGGCAGTCTCCGCGCGCTTCACGTAGGCGAGAATGAGCGCGACGATGCCGATGATGCCCATCAGCGGCGCCACGAGGGGGAAGCCGTGCGAAAACAGCGCGATCACCGCTGCAACGCCGAACAGCGCGTAAATGAGCAGGGTGGTCGAAATCAGCGAGGCCGACGGCGCGCTCGGCGCGCCGGTGGATTCTGGAGTCGTGGAATCGGTCATCGTCGTTCTCCCCTTCGATTTGTCCGTTTCGTTCCGGACGGGCCGCGCGCCGACGCTTCAGGTGTAGCGCCGACCATCTTTGTGCGCCCCGTACTCGCCGTTCCCGTCGTTTGCCCACATGAGATCGTCGTCAGGGTAGAACGCATTGTCGCCGTCGATGCGGTTGCCGATCTCGAGATAGGTCACCGGCTTGGCGCTCCGGTTGACGAAGTGGTGCGCATCACGCTTGCCGGCGGGGTAGCCGGCGCACATCCCGGCCGACAGCGTTTGTTCGCCCGCATCGGTAACGAGAACCACTTCGCCCGACAGCACGTAGACGAACTCGTCTTCGAGCGTGTGCCAGTGGCGCAGCGCCGACTGGCCGCCGGGCCCCAGCGTCACGAGATTCACGCCGAAGCGCGTGAGACCGCACGCATCGCCGAGCCGACGCTTGGCGCGATCGCCCATGCGGCTCTTGAATGGTTCAGGATACCCGGAACCCCGCGCTTCGGGCACTGTCTGCGGGTCCAGCGCAGGAAGGTTGAGCTTGGGCACGATCGGTGAAAGCGCATTCTGCGCCGGGACGCGAGGAAGCCTATAATACTCCAACCGGCAACGCGAGCTTTTCACGAACTGGCTCGCCGCGCCGCGTTTCTCCAAGGAGATTCAAATGACTGCTGCAAAATTCGAGCGCAGCCGCGATGCGCTGGTCAAGGACTTCGCCGACGTGCTTTCCGAAGCCGATGCACTGCTCAAGCAGGCCGCCAAGGAATCGGGAGAGAAAGCGAACGATCTCCGGGCACAGGTCGAAACCAAGTTGCGCAACGCAAGGATCAAGCTGCAGGAGGTGCAGGACGACGCCGTCGACCGCGCCAAGGCTGCGGCTCGCGCAACCGACGAGTACGTTCATGACAATCCATGGCAGGCGATTGGCGTTGCTGCAGCGGTCGGCTTTCTCGCCGGCTTGCTGATGAACCGTCGCTAGCGTGCCCGACACCGACGACTCGCAGCGCAGCGGCGGGATTTCCGGAGCCCTGGCCAGACTCACGGGAAGCCTGATCGCGCTCCTGCGCACGCGCCTCGAGCTTGCTACGGTCGAGTTCGACGAGGAGCGCGAGCGCACCAAGGAAATGCTGCTCCTGGCCGTCTGCGCGGCGTTGCTCGGTATGTTTGCACTGCTGTTCGCGTCGCTGTTCGTCATCGCGTATTTCTGGGACTCGAACCGCCTTGCGGCCGTCGGCGCAGTCACCGTGTTCTACGTCGTGCTGGCAATGGCGGTCTGTGCGCGCATGAAGCAACGGCTGCGCGACAAGCCGACCCCGTTCGCGGCGACGCTCTCCGAGCTCGAACAGGATGCCGCGTCGCTGCGGCGTAAGCCATGAGCGCGCATCTGGAAGAACTCGCAGCGCGCAAGGCTCTGCTCCTCTCGCGGCTGCGCCTCGAGCGCATGCAGGTTGCCCTTTACGCAGGGGAGTTGCGCGAATCGCTCCGACCTGCGGGCCTGATCGGCGGCGCGGTCGCCAAGCCCGCGGCAGCGGTCGCGCTGCTGGAGACCATCGCACCGCTGTTCGGCCTTCAGCGGCTCGCGCGCTGGATTCGAGTAGGCGTGGTCGGGTTCGTGCTGCTCCGCATCGCCCGAAACTGGCGGAGGGATCCTCAGTAGCGTGGCCCGGTTGTCGGGCGAGCCGCCTGCGTGTGTCGCCGCGCTTGGGGCCCGAGCAGCGGCGTGGCTACAGCCCCAACTCCTTCCACATCGCATCGACGCGGCGCTTGACTGCGTCGTCCATGATGATCGGGCGTCCCCACGTGCGCGCCGTCTCCGCCTGCCACTTGTTGGTCGCGTCGATACCCATCTTCGAGCCCAGGCCGGAGACCGGCGAAGCGAAATCGAGATAGTCGATCGGCGTGTTGTCGACGATCAGCGTGTCGCGCGCTGGATCGACGCGCGTCGTGACCGCCCAGATCACGTCCTTCCAGTCGCGGATGTCGACTTCGTCGTCGGTCACGACGATGTACTTGGTGTACATGAATTGCCGCAGGAAGCTCCACACGCCGAACATCACGCGCTTGGCGTGACCGGGATATTGCTTTCTCATGCCGACGACGGCGAGGCGATACGAGCATCCCTCGGGAGGAAGGTAGAAATCGGTGATCTCCGGGAACTGCTTCTGCAACAGCGGCACGAACACTTCGTTGAGCGCCATGCCCAGGATCGCCGGCTCGTCGGGCGGCTTGCCCGTGTAGGTCGAGTGATAGATCGGGTCGCGACGCATGGTGATGCGCTCGATGGTGAACACCGGAAAGCGCTCGACCTCGTTGTAGTACCCGGTGTGATCGCCGAAGGGCCCTTCGAGCGCGGTTTCGTACCCCGACGGATCGCTCGCATCGGGCACGATGTGTCCCTCGAGCACGATTTCGGCCGACGCCGGGACCTGCAGATCGTGCGTGACGCATTTGACGATCTCCGTGCGCGCGCCGCGAAGGAGACCCGCGAATTGATACTCCGATAGCGCATCCGGCACCGGGGTCACTGCGCCGAGCATGGTCGCCGGGTCCGCGCCCAGCGCCACTGCAATCGGAAACGGAGTGCCTGGCGAGTTGAGCGCATGGTCCCGAAAATCGAGCGCGCCGCCGCGGTGCGCCAACCAGCGCATGATCACCTTGTTGCGGGCCATGACCTGCTGGCGGTAGATGCCGAGATTCTGCCGCGCTTTGAGCGGTCCCCGTGTGACGGTGAGCCCCCAGGTGATCAGCGGCGCGACGTCGCCAGGCCAGCAGGTCTGCACCGGCAATCGCGCGAGATCGACGTCCGTGCCTTCCCACACGATTTCCTGGCATGGTGCCGCGGATCGAAGCTTCGGCGCCATGTGCATCACCTGTATGAACACCGGCCGCGTGTTTTGCCAGGCGTCCTTAAGGCCCTTCGGCGGCTCCGGTTCCTTGAGGAACGCGAGCAGTTTTCCCACTTCGCGCAATGCTTCAACGGACTCTTCACCCATGCCGAGCGCGACCCGTTGCGTCGTGCCGAACAGATTGCCGAGAACCGGGACCTGGTGGCCTTTGGGCTTTTCGAACAGCAGGGCCGGTCCAGCAGCCTTGAGCACGCGGTCGCAGATCTCCGTCATCTCGAGGCGCGGATCGACCTCGCGAGCGATGCGCTTCAACTCGCCCCGGTGCTCGAGTTGGGTCAGAAAATCGCGAAGATCGGCGTATTTCATGGGCGGTCGGCGTTTGCGGGCGCGACGGAATCTTACCTGCCTCAGCCGTCGTACGCCGCTTTCTTGCATGGACTCACGGGCGGGTGGCTGCGAACGTTGGGTGCTCGCCGAAACCTGGTGACTGTTAACGGCTTCAATATTTCAGGGGCGATCTTCCGGGGATTCGGGGTGGGAATTGCGGAAACACTTCGTAACTGTCGGGGGTCAGCGACAGGTCGCGTCGCATTGGCGCCACACCCCCCTGCTAAGCGTGCCGCACCCGACGGCCCGGCTAGACCGGCGCCGGTGCGACAGCTATGCTGGCTCCATCGGGCCTCTGCGGAGGCCCGCGTCACCCAGGAAGCTTGGTTTGGGAACCGTTCTCGCTGCGCTCAGAGCACTTACTATAGTCGTCGCCAGCGTGGCTTGGACGACGATCGTCTGCGCGGCGCCGGCGGGCACCGCCGGCAGTGTTGCACAAAATACGACGCCGGTCATAACGTCGGCGGTACTGCCGTCGATCGAGATCCTGCCCATGCAAAGCAATCTCGCGGGAACCTGTGGCGGTGCTTCGTTTGACATCAACACGTATATCAAGGTGGACTCCCAAGCCTCCGCCGACGTCAAGCTTTCGGCTCTCGGCGTTGGGACTATCGAGCAGTTCACCGATGAAACGGGCAGCAACGTCGGACCGTTCACGGGCGTGTACCCGAATTTCCACATCCCGGCTTCGAGCGGTGGGCTTGCGCCGAACACCCCGATCACCCTTACCATTACGACCTATACCGCCCCTGGCCTTTCCGGTAGCGTGTCGTACGCGAGCTCCATACTGTTCAACTGCACGACCGGGACGATCCTGAATCTCACCGCGGCCGCCCCGGGAGTCTCGCCGCCGATTCCAACGCTGAACGAGGTCGCGCTAGGCGCTATGTCGGGCGTGCTTGCTCTGCTCGGGATGCTGGCGCTGCGCCGTCGTCGCGCCATTCATCGCTAGACCCCGGTTTCGATCACCACGGCGCGAGCACCGCTCGCAGGCGCGCCTTGGTACGCGCGTAGGCATCGTCGCGCGCCTCGCCGTTCGCTGCGATGGTTACGCCGCGACCCGGATGCACGCCGTTGGGCACGTCGAGATGCTGCCTGGAGAGCCTCGGCGCATCGAAGCCGTGGTAGGTGTCCGGATAGGTCTTGACGTGCAGCGGCATATCCATCGCTTCCATCGCCTCGCCCAGCATGATGCACGGTCTCGGCGACGTCCAGTCGTCTGACTCGCCGATGAAAATGCGGATTGGCGCCGCTGGCGCATAGCCTTCGCGAGCCCGCAGCGAGCCGAAGCATCCGGGATAGAAGGCGATGCCCGTCAGGTAAAAATCGCCCGGCGCGCGCAGCCGCTCGAGATAGGCGGCGACCACCGGGTGCCGCGCATTCATCGACGCGAGGACGGCACTGCCACCGTGCGACCAGCCGAGGAGCGCGATGCGGTCGTGAGCAATGTCCAGGCGCGAGTGCAGATAATCCAGCGCGCCGAGCACGTCGAGTCGGCGATGATCCTGAGTGATCGGCTGCTCGCGAGCCGGGAGCGAACATAGCTCGCGCACTCCACGCGGATTGAAGCTGTCGGGGAACAGCACCGCGTAGCCCTCGGCGAGGAGCATATCGGCCATCGCCTGATGGCGCGCGCTCAAGCGGTCCTGGCGTCCGGCCTGCCTCGCGTACATGCCGTCGCATCCGTGCAGCGCGACGACCGCCGGAAATCCCGCGGCAGCCGTGTCGGGCGTGAAAAACAAACCGCTCAGCATCAGCGGCTTGCCCGTCGCCGCGTCGACGTCGAGGCTCGCGAAACTTACCTTCTCGCCGGTCGCGCCCGACACCGGGAGCGCGGCCAGGCCGGCGGCAACGAGTGCGGCGAATCGCAGGTAACGCGCGCGCCCCGTCATTGAGGCCACCACGGCCAGCGCTCGAAACGCACCGCGTAATCGATGACGACGCCGGCGAACACCGCCAGCCCGAACCAGTGGTTGCCGAGGAACGCGCGGAAGCAGCGCTGGCGGTCGCGATCGCGGATCAGCCAGTAGTGCCGCAGCGCAATGACCGACGCGCCCAGCACGCCGGCGTAATACCATGGTCCGAAGCCTTTCAAGTGCCCGACGTACGTCATGGCGCCGAGGTAGATCGCATAGCACAGCATGACGATCAGCACATCGTACTTTCCGAAAAGGATCGCCGAGGTTCTGAGTCCGAGCTTGAGGTCGTCGTCGCGGTCGACCATCGCGTATTCGGTGTCGTAGGCCATCACCCAGAACATGTTGATGACGAACAGCACCCAGCCAAGCAGGGGCACGCCCTCGCCTGCCGCGGCGAAGGCCATTGGAATGCCGAAGGAGAAGGCGATCCCGAGAAACGCCTGCGGGAGACTGAAGAAGCGCTTGAAGAACGGATACACGACTGCGATCGCGAGCGCCGGCATCGAGAGCAGGATCGTCGCCTTGCTCAGCCGGACGATGAGTAGAAACGCACACAACGCCAGCACCGCCGCGAGCGCGAGCGCTTCCCAGGGCATGATTTCGCGCCTTGCGAGAGGACGGCCGGCGGTGCGCTCGACGTGAGGGTCGAAGTCGCGGTCGGCGTAATCGTTGACTGCGCAGCCTGCCGAGCGCATGAGCAGCGTACCCAGGACGAAGATGCCGACGACGATCCATGAGGGAGCCCCGGCGGTCGCGATCCACAGCGCGGTGAGCGTCGGCCAGAGCAGCAGCAGTGTGCCGATCGGCTTGTCGAGCCGGATCAGCCGCTCGTAGGCGTTGAGCCGCGCCGCGATCTTCTGCCACGGCGTGCGCGAAGGCTCGACATCCGTGTGGTCCATTGCGCTCACGAAATCATTGGCATGCAATCCCTCACCCGCCGCGCTCACGCGCGGCGGCCTCTCCCAGAGGGAGAGGCAACAAGACCTGACCCCTCTCCCCCGGGGAGAGGGGAAGGGGTGAGGGAAAGCGTGTCACGCAACGATCAAGTCTCATTCAAAGTGGCAGCGCGAGCTGCTTCTGGGGACGCCGGCGCGCGAGGTCCTCGAGCAGCACGCCCGGCTCGGGATACTTGAGCCGCAAGCGCAACTCGCGTTTCATCCGGGCGTTAGCCAGCCGCCGCGACTCGCTCATGAACGAGAGCAACAACGGGGCGATGCGCGCCTCGGCTTCGTCCCACGAGACCCGCGGCGGACGCGGCAGGTGGAATGCGTCGGCGACGGCGTCGAACCAGCCGCCCATCTTGAGCTCGGCGTCGTCGGCGACGTTGTAGGCGCGGTTGGGCTTGCCTCGAAACGCCGCAGCGACGACCGCGCGCGCGAGATCGTCGGCGTGGATGTGATTGGCGAACACGTCGTCCTCGGCTCGCAGCACCGGCGTGCCCTGCTTCAGGCGCTCGAGCGGCAGGCGCGTCTCGGCGTAGATCCCCGGCACGCGGAGGATGGCGAGCTTCACGCCGTAGCCGCTTGCCCATCCGCGCAAACGGTCTTCGGCGGCGATGCGCCGGTGCGCCCGAGGCGTCTGCGCCCGGCGCGGCCTTGCCTCGGTGACGCGTGCGCCGGCGCAATCGCCGTAGACGCCGCTGGTGCTGATGTACACGAAGTGCCGCGGTATAATTCGCGCCTTTGCAAGCGCGGCGATGAGCCGAAGGGTTCGCGGATCGTCGCGTCCCTCCGCAGGCGGCGGCGCGAAGTCGAGGACGGCGAACGGCGCCGCACGCAGCCTCTCGAGGCTGCGCAGCGCGTCGAGGTCGCCGATGACTGGCACGATGCCGTGGCTGCGCAGCTTCGCGGCGTCGTCGGCGCGGCGCGTCAGTCCGTACAGCCTGACCCTGCCGCGCAAGAGATCGGCCGTGCGCATGGCGATGTCGCCGCAGCCAATCAACAGAACCCTGATCACTTCGAGTCCGTCACGACGAAGAGCCTGTCCCGCGAAAGCAGCAGCGAAAGGCGACTTCAACCTTTGTCGATGCCGCACCAGATTACCATAAAACCCGGAGATCACTCGTTCGTGTGCGACGACGGCGAAACCGTTGTCGCCGCCGCCATGCGCGCCAATCTGATGATTCCCTACGGCTGCCGCACCGGCGCGTGCGGGACCTGCAAGAGCCGCATCCTCGCCGGTAGCGTCGATTACGGCCACTATCAGCACACGACGCTGACCGACGCCGAGAAGCAGCAGAACCTGGCGCTGCTGTGCGTGGCGACCCCGCTGACCGATTTGACCGTCGAGGTTCGAGACGTGCGGCAGGCCGGCGACATCCAGATACGCAAGCTTCCGTGTCGCGTCGAAAAAATCGACAGGCCGGCTCCCGACGTCGCGATCGTGTCGCTGAAGCTGCCGGCGACCGAGCGCCTGGCCTACCTGGCCGGCCAGTTCATCGACGTGCTGCTCAAGGATGGGCGCCGCCGTAGCTTCTCGATAGCAACGGCGCCCGAGGACGATGGCCTGATCGAACTGCACATCCGGCACATTCCGGGGGGACTTTTCTCCGATCAGTTGTTCAACGAGTTCAAGGGCCGCGAGATCCTTCGCTTCGAAGGCCCTTTCGGCGCGTTCTACCTGCGCGAGGAATCGGACAAGCCGATCATCCTGGTCGCCGGCGGCACCGGGTTCGCGCCGATCAAGGCGGTGATCGAACACGCGATCCATCAGGCGGTCGAGAGACCGATGGTGCTCTACTGGGGAGTGCGCTCGCTCGTCGACCTGTATCTGCCGCAACTGCCGGGACAGTGGCAAGGACAGCTCCGCGATTTCACTTTCATCCCGGTGCTCTCCGATCCTCGGCCCGAGGATCACTGGCCCGGCCGCACTGGACTGGTCCACAAGGCGGTCATGGCCGACTTCGCCGACCTCTCCGGTTACCAGGTCTACGCCTGCGGCGGCCCGGCGATGATCGAATCAGCGCGCAAAGAGTTCTCCGAGCAGCGCAGGCTGCCTCGGGAAGAATTCTTCGCCGACTCGTTTACCTACGCGGTGCAGCCGGAGCCGCCGGCATAATTTCGGATCGTCAGTTTGATTCGTAGGGTGTCCTGGGTTTCGCTGCGCTCTACCCAGGCTACGCACTTCACCTGCGCCGCGCACCGTGTAGCCCGGGTTGAGCCGAAGGCGAAAACCCGGGAAAGAACATCAGCGCGCCTCTTCGCGGGCGAGCTCTTCGGTCGCCAGCCGTAGAGCGGCGACGAAGTGCGCGTTGGCCTCGGTTTCTCGCCCCTGCCGACCCAGCATTTCGCCCAGCGCCAGGTGCGCGCGCCAGCCGTCGTCGAGCGCGAGACTCGCTTCGAGATAGGTCTGGGCCTTGCCCCACAACTGAGCCCGCTGGCATAGCGTGCCGAGCACGCGCAGCAGCGTCGCGTCCTGGTTGTGCGTCGTGAGCCAGCGCTCGGCCTGCTCGAGCTGGCGCGTGGCGTCGCTGAGGTGACACTCGCCGTAGAGCTCGACCAAGTCCGAGTCCCATTCGCGCTCTAGGCTTCCCGCCAGCAGATCGGCGGCTTCGCGATCGCCGCCGAGTTGCAAGAAGCTTCGAGCGGCCGCGCGCGCGACCTTCGGATGCTCTCGGGTGGCGTCGGGAAGGCGCGCCCACGCATCCCGCAATCCCGCCGCGTCGTGGGTCAGCGCCTTGATGAGCTCGCTCTGCGCCGTGACGCGGACGTGATCGGCCTGTGCTGCATCGAACACCTTGCGCCGGACGAGTTGATCGAGCAGCGGCGGGATGTCCGCCCAGCGTCGTGCCGCCTGCAGCGCACGCAACTCCAGCCGCAGGCCGGCGGTGTGCAATCCCGCTTCCTGCCTCAGCTCGTGCAACAGGCGCAACGCTTCCTGCGGCTGCCCTCGCTCCAGCGCTATTTCCGCCGAAAGCATCAGGCGCGGGCCGGCGAGACTCGCCGCCTGCGCTTCGGGCCTTGAGAGATGGCGCTCGGCCGCATCGAAGTCACGTACGTCGATCGCCGCACGCGCCGCGAGAAACGCATTGAGCGGCGATGCGCCGGGTATCTCCAGCGATTCCTGGGCGTGCTGCTGGGCCTTGCCGTACCGGCCTTCGAGCAGCGCGATCACGGCGGCGTCCTGCTTCGAGCGGGCGCGGTCGAGCTTCTGCTGGCGCCTTAGTGCCTGCACCTGCGCCGGCAGTCGCAGGGTGCGAACGACCAGTCGGATCGACACGTACAGCAGCAGGAAGCCGCCGACGATGAGCGCCAGCAGCAGATTGAGCGAAAGCTCCACTCGGTACGGCGGCGCGACGAACAGCGCGTAACCGGCATTGAGCCTCAGGGCCAGCGCGGCGACGACCGCGGCGATGGCGAGCAGGAGGAACCAGAAGAGGAAACGCACGTACTAAGCTTTCCCTCACCCCTGCCCCTCTCCCGGCGGGAGAGGGGTTCGCCTCTCAGTATCTCCGCTCGCGAGATGAGTACGCCTTGTCGCCTCTCCCTTTGGGAGAGGCCGCCGCGCGCAAGCGCGGCGGGTGAGGGAAGGCAGGTGAGTCATTTGGTACGGTTCAGCGCAGCGGCTTTTCGCGCGCGAGCTTGAGCACGCGCACCGCTTCGAGGCTGCGCGCAAGATCGGGAATCTCGGTCGCCATGTCGGTGGCCTGCAGCTGCTTGATGAGCGTCAGCATCGCCTGAACCTGGGGCGAGCGCGTATCGAAGTACTTGCGCAGCCACGCGTCGGCGGCCGCCATGTCCGCGCGGAAGTTGGCCTGGTCGCGGAACAGCAGATCGAAGCGTGCGGAGAGCAGCCGCAGCTTGAGATTCTCCCGCAGGAAGTACTGTTGCTGCGGCGAGAGCAGCGGCGCTTCGGGTCGGTCGAGATTCTCGATGCGCACGAGCTGCCGCACGTCCTGCCAGGCTTCCCTCAGAAAGCGGCGCCACGAGGGCTCGTCCTTGGGCGGAGTCGGCACCGGGGGCGGAGGAAGGCGCTCCTCGAGCGCGAGAGGCAGCGAATCGACGGTTGCGATCGCCTGGTCGAGCCGAAGCGACAATCCTGCCACGTCGACGAACGGCACGGCCTTGAGTCGGTCCATGTCGCGCGCCAGCGCCCGCCGCAGTGGAACGAACTGCGGCCGGTCGAGCCGCTGCAGCTTGGAGTCGGCGAGTTGCAGCGCAGCGAGCGCAGCGGACACGTTTCCCGCGAGCTGCAACTGCTGGCCTGCCAGCAACAGCACCTGCTCGATTTCGGTGAGCGCCCATTCGTCGCGCGACGGCGCCAGCTCGCGGTACAACGCCTCGAGCGCGGCCTGCTGGCTTTGCGACTCGGCGAGACGCGTTTCCAGCAGCGTCAGTTTCGCCTGGGTCTCGCGCAGCGCTTCCTGAGTCTCCTTGACGGAGGCACGCAACGTCGCTTCGGCCGCTTCGACCTCGGCGAGGCGCTTGCCTGCCTCGAGGCGCAGTTCCCGCTGCGAGTTGCGCGCGTCGATCCAGGCCAGCGCGAGCGCGCCCGCCAGAGCCACGAACAACGCTATGACCAGCCAGCGCCGGCGCCGCGCAGGACCATTCTGAGCGACGGGTTCCGCGACCGGCGGTAACGCCGAGGAGGCGGCTTCGGTCGCCGGTTCGGACATGAGCGTTTGGAGCGAGATTCGCGGGCTTCGATTGTAGCAGGCTGGCCGTTGAAGCCGCACTCAACTAGAATGCATTGCCGCGTTGATCCCGCTCGCGGCGCCATCACAAGCCGGCGTACCGTGCTCATTCTGGCTATCAGCATCGCCGTCCTCCTCGGCGCGCTCGCGGGTTACTTCATCGCTTCGCGTCGTCGAGCCGGCGATGTGTCCGAGACGCCCGCGTTGAAGACGCAGTTCCCCGCGCCAGCGCTTTCGGCTCCCGCGATCTCCATCATCGAAGACGGGGTCGGCATGGAAAAGGCGCGCATCATCCGCAGCCTCTCAGCCGAAACATGGAAGCTGCGCGACGATCTCGCTGCGCCTCACGCTGGATCGAACGAAGTGCGCCGCGCGCACGATCAGATCAGCGCTGCGCTGGCGGAGGCTCGAGCGGAAACGGCACGCTATCGCCAGCTCGTGGTCGACATCGAGAACAAGGCCCCGCCGCCGATACTCCTGGGCGCCGCCGAACCCGATGATCTCAAGCTCATCGTCGGAATCGGCCCGGTGCTCGAACGCATGCTGCACAACCTCGGCATAGGCACCTTCCGCCAGATCGCGCACTGGAGCGAGCGCGATGTCGCCGAGTTCGACGCCAAGCTTCCCGAGTTTCCCGGCCGCATAACGCGCGACCAATGGGTGACGCAGGCTCGCGCATTGCACGAGTCCAAGTACGGCGAGCGTCCGTGAGCGGCGCGAGCAGCGAGAGGGGTCTCCATCACGGTCGCGTTTAGCTGGAGCTTTGTTGTCGACCCTTTGCGCCCGCCTTGGGTCGCCTCCGCTCGCTATCGCTCACGGAGTCCTGCTCCGCCTCGGCGGTCGCCCCGCGAGCAGCGCGAGCGGGGTCGAGCGGCCGCGATGTGGCCGCGCGAGCCCGCAGCGAGGGACCCGCGCGGAGTGCGGGATCGCGCGTGGCGAGTCGCGAGAAGGAGGCCGACACTGAGCGTACAGAGAGCGCCACCGGCACAAGGAGGCCGACGCCGCGGCGGCCGACACGCGACAAAGCATTTCACGTTCCCAACGTAGGAGGCCGCTGCGCAATGGAGCGTCGCTGAACGTGCGGAAGCGTCGCGGCGTCGAGGCTTCGGGCCTGCTGCAGATCGCGATCCTCGCGCTGGTGTGGGGTTGCAACTGGCCGGTGCTCAAGCTCGGCGTCACCGAGCTGCCGCCGCTGACCTTCCGCGGGGCGACGCTGGCGTTCGCCGGCCTCGGCCTGCTGCTCGTTTCCAAGCTCTCCGGCAACTCGATCCGCGTTCCGCGTGCACTGCGAGGAAAGGTGGTCGCGTTGGCGCTGTGCAACATCGCCGCCTGGAACGGCCTCATCGTGTTCGGAGTGCAGCAACTGCCGGCGGGACGTTCGGCGATCCTCGCTTTCACTATGCCCGTCTGGGCGGTCCTGATAGGTTTCACGCTGCTGCACGAGCCGCTGTCGAAGCTCAAGATCGTCGGCCTTGTGCTCGGGATGTGCGGAATGGTCGTGTTGCTCGGCGATGATGTGCGCACGCTCAGGCATTCACCGGTCGGCGCGCTTTTCATTCTTTGCGCTGCGGCGTGCTGGGCGTTGGGCACGGTGCTGCTGCGCCGATGGAAAGTGGAGCTGCCGCAGAACACGTTGACCGGCTGGATGATGATTCTGGGCTGGATCCCGATCGCCATCTGCGTTCCGTTGTTCGACCCGCATCCGCTCGCATCGCTCGCCTCGATGTCGGGCATCGCCTGGTTCGCGGTGCTCTACAACATCTTCCTCGCCGGGACGCTCGCGCACTGGGCGTGGTTCAAGATGGCGCGGACGCTGCCGGTCGCGGTGAGCTCGATGTCGTCGCTGCCGGTGCCGGTGGTCGGTGTGCTCTCGGGAATGCTGTTTCTCGGCGAACGCCCCGGCGTGAGCGAGTTCATCGCCCTGGCTCTGGTGCTCGCTTCGCTGGCTGCGGTGCTGTTCGCGCCGGGGTCAAAAGCGGACGTGGTCGTGCCCGAGTAGCTCCCCGGCGAGCCACAGCGGATCAGCAGACCGGACAGCCGTAACCGCGCGAGAACGGAATCGGGCCGGACAACGCCAAGCGATCGCCATCCTGCAGCGCTATCCCCTGCTGCAGCACGCCTCCGAACGTCGTCATGATGTCACGGCCATTGCGCCACGCAGCGTAGATCTTGCCGACGGGAATGCGCAGCTTCTCGGGCAATTCCCTGGCTTCCGTGCCCTTCGGAATCGAGAGACGCAAGGCTCCCTGCGGGGTGTACTGGGCGAGGCTGTTGAACAGGCAAAGCTCGATTTCGATCATGATGGCGGAGCGTATCGCGACACCATGATTGTCGCGACGGGTCCGCGCGCCATCCTTGATGTGAGTTAAGTTTTGGCCGTTGTCGAGGAGGAGACACAGGCCTAGGCGAACTCGGGTATCAGTCGTGTAGCCTGGGTTGAGCCGTCAGGCGAAACCCAGGTTTGCAAATCCTGCCGCTGCTCTTCGATGCCCCGGGTTTCCCCCGGATCAAGTCCGGGGTCTACCCGGGCTACCTAAGTTCAGGTATCAGCGTCAGCGTCCTTCCCTGGCCGAACCACGCATCGAGATTCGCCTTGCAAAGGTCGCCCATCGCCTGACGCGTCTCGCGGGTTGCGCTGCCGACGTGAGGCAGCAGCACCACGTTGTCCATCTTCAAGAGTGGCGCCGGGATGTGCGGCTCGTCGGCGAACACGTCGAGCCCGGCGCCTTTGATGGTGCCGGCCTGCAGCGCCGCGACCAGTGCGGGCTCGTCGACGATCGAACCGCGGGCGATATTGACGAGCGTTCCCTTCTTGCCCAGCGCCGCTAGAACCTCTGCGCTCACGATGCTCCTGGTCGCCTCGCCCCCCGGGCACGACACCACCAGAAATTCGACCGCGGCGGCGAGCGTTTTCAGGTCCCGCACGTACTCGTAGGGGACGTCCTGCTTCTCGCGGCCAGTGTAGGCGACCTTCATTCCCATCGCGGAGACGCGCTGGGCGATCGCCTTGCCGATGCGCCCCAGGCCCACGATGCCGACCTTCCTGCCGCCGAGCTTGGTGGTGAGCTCCGCACTGCGCTTCTCCCATTCTCCGGCCTGAACAAATCGATTGGCGCGCACGAAGCCGCGCCCGGTCATCAGAATCAGCGCCAGCGCCACGTCGGCGACGTCGTCGGTGAGCACGTCGGGGGTGTTGGTGACCTTGATGCCGCGCTGCTTGCAATACGCGACCGGCACGCCATCGTACCCAACGCCGAACACCGAGATGATCTCGAGCTTTGGCAGCGTATCGAGCAGCGTTGTCGGCGTCACGCTGCCGCCACCCTGGACGAGACCGCGTATGTTCGCGCCGTTCGCGGCAAGCAAAGCAGGCTTGTCGGCCGCTTGATAGTAGTCATGGCAGCGGTAGTCGGCCTTGAGCGGATCGTAGAGAAACGGCGGCAGCGGTGCAATGATGATGATGTCGGCTGGCATGATGGCCTCGAGCTTCGAGCGTGCCTGATTATGGGTAGCGCCGGATTTCCCTCACCCGCGCTGCCGCGCACCCCTCTCCCCGCGGGAGAGGGGTTGGGGTGAGGGCCAGCGGATTAGTTGTCGGGCAAGCCTCCAGCTGTCCCGAAATATTCTAGCAGCGCCGCGATCAAGCCGGCGTCGGCAGGCGCGGTGACAATCGGTCGCGAGATGCCCAGGTCGCGCGCATGCTCGGCGATGCGCGGGTGCGGCACGAATGCCGGGATCGCGGCGAAGCGCTCTCGGGCCTCGGCACCGAGGATGTTCCACAGGTTGTCGAGCCCTTCGCTGCTGGTGAGCGTCACGGCGTCGATGCGTCCCTCGCACAAGGCTTCCTCCAGCCCGGTGGCTCCGCTCTCGGGCCTGGCTCGCCGGTAGCAATCGACATGATCGACGCTCGCCCCGCGGGAGGCCAGCGTTTCGCCAAGCAGCTCTCGCCCGCCGCCACCGCGAAAGATGACGATGCGCTTGTCCGCGACGCTTTGAAATTCCGGCAATACGAGCAAACCTTCGCTGTCCATCGTCGTCGCCGGCACGCGCACGTTCGTCACGCCGACCGCAGCCAGCGCCGCGGCGGTGCCGGGACCGGGAGCGAAGGCGATGAGCTTGAGCGGCCACGCGGCGACCGCGCCAACGCCGTATTCGACCGCGTTGGCACTGACGAACACGGCGTAATCGTAGGAGGAGAGTTCGCGCTGCGCCTTCTCCAACGCTCGACGATCCTCGGGCGGGAGGATGACGATCGCCGGAAAGATGAGCGGTCTGCCGCCGAGCGCGGCGATTTCTCGAGCGAGCCCGGCCGCCTGCCGCGCCGGGCGCGTGATCAGGATGCCGGCGCCGCGCAGGTTTCCGCCGCTGTTCATGCAGCGAGAATTCTTGCGGCGCCGCGCGCGATCAGGTCTGCGCCCAGCGCTTCTCCCAGCGCCTGCGCGGCGGCCGGCGTCGTCGTCACCGCCGAGCGCGCGCCGCGCAACACCTGCCGCCCGTCGCGGCTGGCGATCAAGCCCCGCAGCCACAGCTCGTCGCCGCGCACTATCGCGTACGCTGCGAGCGGCGTGTGACAGTCGGCGGCGAGGCTTCTGCCAAACGCGCGCTCGGCGGTTGTTGCCAGGGTGGTGCCCTCGTCGGCGAGCGCGGCCAGAGCTGCGATCACCTCTCCGCGCTCGGCGCGGCACTCCAGCGCCAGCGCGCCCTGGCCCACCGCCGGCAGGCTGTCTGCCGGGTCGAGCAATGCGGTGATCCGGTCCGCGCAGCCCAGCCGCTTCAACCCCGCAGCCGCGAGGATGATCGCCGCATAGCGGCCCTCGTCGAGCTTGCGCAGGCGAGTGTTGACGTTGCCGCGCAGTGGCTCGACGACGAGCCTTGGGTAGCGCTCGCGCAGTTGCGCTTCGCGGCGCAAGCTCGACGTGCCGACGACGCTGCCCGGAGGCAGTTCGGCGAGCGAGCGATGTGCGTTGGACACGAACGCGTCGCGCGGGTCTTCGCGCTCCATGATCGCGGCCACCGTGAATCCTGCGAGCATCTCCATCGGCACGTCCTTGAGCGAATGCACCGCGAGATCGGCGCGACTCTCCTGCATCGCCTGCTCGAGCTCCTTGATGAACAACCCTTTGCCGCCGATGTCCGCGAGCGGCTGGTCGATCACTCGGTCGCCGTGCGTGGTCAGTCCGAGCAGCTCGACCGCACACAATGGATACAGCGCGCGCAGCCGCTCGCGCACGTGCTTTGCCTGCCACATGGCAAGCGCGGATTCCCGCGTGGCGATGACGAGGCGGTCGGGGTGAGCGCGGGTCGACGACATCGAGGGAACGAGCGGACAGCGGGGCGAGCGCCTCGAAGTCTAGCACGCTCGCTTCATGCTCTGCGGCGGAACCAGCCTGTCAGCGCCAACCTCTCGCGCGTCGCGGGCAGCACTTCGTGCTCGAAGTCATCGGAGAGAAAGCACGCCAAGGTGCCGCCGACCGGCAATATGTCGCGTGCCACGGCGCCGTCGACATAGATGCGAAGCGCCCCGCCATCAGCCTCGCTCCACGACTCGTTCAGATAAAGCACGCACGACAGGACCCGTCCGTCATCGCTGCAAAAACGGTCGCGATGGCGCCGGTACGACGCGCCGGGCGGGTAGATCGCATAGTGGCCTTCGAAGGAGAGCAATCCCAAGAACAGCGCTCCGTTGAGCGCGATGCGCAACCGCTCGAGCGTGTCCCACCACGGCCGTGTCGCCGCGTTGACCATGCCTTGATCGAGCCAGGCGATGCGATCGCCGCGGATGTCGGGCCGCTGCGTTCGCATGTGTCCGCGTCCGACGCCAGCGTCGCGGAATTCGCCTGCTTCGTCGCGGCGGCGCGCGTCTCGCGCGAGCGCGACGATCGCGCCGGCGGGAAGGAAGCCGTGCGTCACCGCCCAGCCCTCTTCCGCGATCGCCGCGCAGATCGGGTCGATCGCCATCGAGAAAGCCGCTGCATCGCTCACAGCCACCATCTTATAATGCACCGCAGCGACACGAGAAGCGTGTCCGGTCGCCTCGGAGGGTCATCATGCGCATCGTCATCACCGGCGGCGCCGGATTTCTCGGCAGCCGTCTCGCCCGCGGCATTCTCAAACGCGGCAAGCTCACCAACGCGCAGGGACAGAGCGCGGAGGTCACCGAGCTGGTGCTGTTCGACGTCGTGCCGCCTAGCGTGACCGATCCGCGAGTGCGCGCCGTGACCGGCGACTTGGGCGATGCCCATCTCGTCGCCCGCGTCGTCACGCCCGAGACCGATTCGATTTTCCATCTCGCCGCGGTGGTAAGCGGCCAGGCCGAAGCCGAATTCGACGTCGGCATGCGGGTCAACCTCGACGCGACCCGCACCCTGCTCGAGCGCTGCCGCACGCTTGCACGACCACCGAAGTTCGTGTTCACCAGCTCGCTCGCCGTATTCGGCGGGCCGTTGCCCGATCCGGTTGCCGACGATTCGCCCATCACGCCGCAAACCTCCTACGGATCGCAAAAGGCAATGGACGAGTTCATGGTGTACGACATGACTCGCAAGGGATTCATCGACGGGCGCTCGCTGCGCTTGCCGACGATCACGGTGCGGCCAGGAAAACCCAACCGCGCCGCGTCGGGGTTCGCGAGCGGCATCATCCGCGAGCCGTTGGCGGGCGTCGAGGCGATCTGTCCCGTCCGGCCCAGCGCCGCGATGTGGGTGTCCTCGCCGCGCGCGGTGATCGCCAACTTGATCGTAGGCCACGAGGTTCCAGCCACCGCGTTCGCTCAAGCCGGCTTTGCGCACACGCGCTCGGTGAACGTTTCCGGCATTCGCGTCGGCGTCGGGGCGATGGTCGACGCGCTCAGGCGAGTGTCCGGAGATGCGGTGGCGTCGCTCGTGAAATGGCAGATCGACCCGGTGGTCGACCGGATCGTCGCGACCTGGCCCGCCAACTTCGCGCCGGTGCTGGGGCCGGCGCTCGGCATGCGAGCCGATAGCGACTTCGAAGCGATCGTCCGCCAGTACATCGACGACGAACTGCGCGCCATCGATTCGGGTCCGGCTCGACGCGAGCCAGGACGCCATTGAGAAGACGACCGCCCTCACCAGGGGTGTCATCCCGAGCGAAGCGAGGGATCTGCTGTTGTACCGAATCGACCTACGAACAGCAGATTCCTCGTCGCTGACGCTCCTCGGAATGACAATCCTAGCTCGACAGAACTTCTAGACCGGTGCTTCGGCCGGCTCGACTACTGCGAGCGCCTCCAGCAGCAATCCGGACCCGCCCTCCTGCAGGCGCTGCGCATCTGAGAGCAGTTGCCTGAAACGCCGGCCGCCGGGCTGCCCGTGATACAGGCCGAGCATGTGTCTGGCGATCGCGCGCAGGCTGACGCCTTCGGCAAGTTGCGCGTCGACATAGGGCACCATCGCTTCGAGCACCTGGGCGCGCGTGCGCATTCGCGTTGGGGTCCCGAAGCAATACGCTTCTGCCTCGGCCAGGATCCACGGATGGTGATAGGCGATGCGGCCGAGCATGACGCCGTCGACGTGGGCGAGGTGTTCGGCGATCGCCTCGCGTGTGGTCAAGCCGCCATTGATAACGATCGTGAGCTCCGGAAAATCGCGCTTGAGGCGATGCACGTACTCGTATTTGAGCGGTGGCACCTCGCGGTTCTGCTTGGGCGAGAGCCCCTTGAGCATCGCGTTGCGGGCGTGAACGATGAACACGCTGCCTCCGCCTGAAGCGACGGTTCCGACGAAGTCGCGCACGAACGAATAGTCCTCGACCGCGTCGATGCCGATGCGATGCTTGACCGTGACGGGCAGGGCGACGGCATCGCGCATCGCTCGCACGCAATCCGCAACCAGTGCGGGCTCGGCCATGAGGCAGGCGCCGAAGCTTCCCGTCTGCACGCGCTCGGACGGGCACCCGACGTTGAGGTTGATCTCGTCGTAACCCCACGCCTCGCCCAGCCGCGCGCAATGTGCCAGCGCCTGCGGATCGCTGCCTCCGAGCTGCAGCGCGACGGAATGCTCCGCCGGATCGAAATTGAGATGGCGAGGCACGTTGCCGAACATGAGCGCCCCCGTCGTGACCATCTCCGTGTACAGTCGGGCACTCGGACTGACCAGGCGCAGAAAGTACCGACAATGGCGGTCGGTCCAGTCCATCATCGGGGCGACACAGAGTCGGTACGTCGAGTGGTTCACGGGCAGAGAGCTAGGGCGCGGCGCCGGTGCGGCGAAAGTCGTTGAGCTCGATCGGCGGTATCAGGATACCCTCCGGTGTGCGAGCCCACCATCGACCGCGAGCCTTCGGTCCCTCGGCGAAGCGATAATCGTAGAGCATCGCGCGCACGTATTTCGGGGGATGATCGGGAAAGGGATTGGACGCCAGCAGCGCGAGCACCGGCGGGCTCGCCTCGAGAAGCCGTCGCAGGAAGTTGGCGAACCACGGCTCGCAGCATCCTCCCAGCGCGGCAAACCACATCTGCCAATCGAGCCGCGGCTGGTGCGGAATGTTCCAGGATAGCGGGTGCGATTCGGCGCCCGGCTTGTAACGAAACTCGTACTCCCGCCATGTCTGTCCGTCGTCGGAGCCCTCGATGACGATCTCCGGGCGCGCGGTAGTCATGACGGCGAAGAGCCCGTAGTAGTTGACGATGAACAGCGGCGAGATTGCATCGGCGACGACACGCGCAACCGCGACATCCTTGTCGAACAAGAGCTGTGACACGCGATCGACACCGGCGGGTACGACGATCAGCGCGAGCGCGGTTGCGATCGCGCCAGCCGCTCGGCCGGCCCGCGGCGCGCGCTCCAGGACCAATGAGCGCAGGCGTGCCGGGAACAGTGCCCGCAGCGCCGCATCGTCGAACAGGAACACGCATATCAGTATCGTAAGCAGATTGAAGAAATTGTAGTTTCCGGTGGCCACGATAAGAAGCTCAAAGCCGATGACGCACCACGCTGCCGCCGCGCGCAGCCGTCGCGGGGCGAAGATGAAGAACACGATTCCGACTTCGACGATCAGCGTCGCGGCCGTTGCGGCAGCCAGCGCCCAGTGCGGCAGCTGAGCGGCGTACCAGGCGATGGGCGACGGCAATGGCTGCGTCTCGAAATGGTAGTCCAGCGCAGTCAGGTTGCGCCATGTGGGGTCACCAGAGGCGAGCTTCGCTGCGCCGGCCATGAACGTGTAGCGGAAGACGAGCCAGCGGTAGAGCCATACCACGATGCGCGAGCCGCCAGGGAGAAAAATCGCCAGGAATCCGGCTTCGAGCAGCAACGCGTCCCACTGGAAGCTCATGAACACCTGCCCCGCGTAGGTGCAGGAGAGGTACAGTGCGAACAGGCCGACCAGCGTCGCCCGGACCGCGATCCCCGCGGTCAGCAAGAGCGCGAGCATTGCGCCTGCCGCGCTTACGGCGACCAACGCGGCGTCGCTCGCATCGATCCAGAACAATGTCGGCATCAGCCAGTACGCGGCCGTGCCGAAATACTGGTGCGCCGCGCGCAGGTACGGCTCGATCGGCGAGATGCCGCCGCTGCCGACGAGCCCGAGGATCTGCACGCCGAGCGACGCGAACGCCGCGAGATAGATGAGCCCCAATCCGCGCAGGAAGGTCCAGCTCACCAGGTCGTAGCGGGGCGGCTCGAGGACGTTGCCCCACAG
>DASPTZ010000190.1:0-20256 GCA_035623155.1 Casimicrobiaceae bacterium
AAGGCATCCGGCATCAAGGTCAACTTCGTGCGCTTCTCCTCCGGTGAGGCGCTCGCCCGGATCATCGCGGAGAAGAACAATCCGCGCGTCGACGTGCTTTTCGGCGGTCCTGTCGAGACCTTTGCGGCAGGCATCTCCGAAGGCGTGTTTGAATCTTACAAGCCGGCTTCCTTCGCCAAGCTTCCAGCGCGCTTCAAGCAGGCCGACGGACAGTGGATCGCGATCGCGGACGATCCGCTGGTGTTCATGACCAACGACAAGTTCCTCAAGGAGAACAACCTCAAGGCACCGACATCGTGGAACGATCTGCTCAACCCGGCGTACAAGAACATGCTGCAGATGGCCGATGCGCGGACCTCGGGCACGGCGGTGACGCGGATATTCTCCATTCTCGAGGTCAATGGCCGTGACGAGACCAAAGCGTTCGACTACATGAAGAAGCTGCGGCCGCAGGTGCAGCTGTACACCAAGAGCGGCGGCGGCGGCACGCTGCCGGTGGGGTTGGGTCAGGCGGGCGGCGGCATCTTCTTCATCGTCGACGCGCTCGACACCAAGGCCAAGGGGTACGAGGTTACCATCAGCTTTCCGAAGGAGGGCATCGGCACCGCGGCCGAAGGGATTGCGCTGATCAAGGGCGGGAAGAACCCTGACGGAGCCAAGAAGCTCATCGACTGGGCAACCTCGCCGTCGATGCAGAATCTTTTCGCCAAGTACAAGATCAACTTCGTTCCGGCCAATCCCGACGTGACGATCGAGCCAAGCCTTGCGGAAGTGCTGAAGGGAGCAAAGATCTTCCCCATCGACGCCGATTACGCCGGAGCCAACCGCAAGCGCATCGTCGAGCGCTGGGTCGCTGAAGTCCTGAATCAGTAGGCCATTCGAGCCTTCGCCGAGTGATCGACACGCCGTCCCTCACCCACCGCGCTCTCGCGCGGCGGCCTCTCCCGGAGGGAGAGGCTATAAGCACGAACCCCTCTCCCACCGGGAGAGGGGCTGGGGTGAGGGAAGAGCGCGTCGGCCAATCGCTGAATCTTCGCTGATGGCTGGCGTCGCAGGGCGGCCGGCCCTTCGCGTCGCCGCGCGCCTGCGCCACGATCCCGCGCTGTCCGCGGCGGTGGCCACGCTGTGGCTGCTGCTCGCGCTGTTCGTGGTCTATCCGCTGGCGATGATGTTCGCCCGCATCTTCTGGGACCACGGCGTGTTCAGTGTTGCCGGGCTCGGGTCGATCCTGACCGATCGCCACCAGATCCAGGCATTCTGGAATAGCCTCTTGCTCGCGTTGCTGGTCGGATTGTTTGGAACGCTGCTCGGCTTCCTGTTTGCGTTCACGGCCGCTCGCTGCAAGTTGCCGCGGTCGATCGTCGCCACCGTCGACGTCGCGGTGCTTCTTCCGCTGGTGTCGCCGCCCTTCACCACGGCGATCGGGCTCATCTTTTCCTTTGGACCGCGGGGACTGATCACCTACGGGTTGCTCGGGATCAAGGGCTTCACCGTGTACGGCATGGCGAGCACGCTCGTGGCCGAGACGCTCACCTACTTCCCCATCGCCTATCTGACGCTGCGCCCGATGCTCGCCGCGATCGATCCCAACATCGAGGGAATGGCGCTGTCCCTGGGCGCTTCGCGACGGCGCGTGTTCCGCACGGTGACGCTTCCGTTGTGCATCCCCGGACTGGCGAACGCGTTCCTGCTGCTGTTCGCCGCGTCGCTGGCCGACTTCGCAACCCCGCTGATCCTGGGCGGCAACCAGTTTCCGGTGCTGCCGACGCAGGCGTACCTGCAGATCACGGGGCTTTTCGACTTCCGCGGCGGCGCGGTCTTGTCGTTCGTGCTGCTGGTGCCGGCGCTCGCCGTCTTCCTCTTGCAGCGGCATTGGGTCGCGCAGCGTCATTACGTGACCATCACCGGAAAAGGCGCCGGGCAGACGCCCTTCGACAGCGTCGCGCCCGGCGTGCGCTGGGTTCTGCTCGCGGCGTGCGTCGTCGTCGTATCGCTGATCGTCTACCTCTACGCCCTGCTCTTCTTTGCTTCCATCGTCGTCGCCCTCGGCGCCAATCACAGCTTCACCCTGCAGCACTACCGGGTCATCTTCACCGAGGGCCTGAAGCCGATCCACGACACGCTGATCATCGCCGCTTTCGCCACGCCGCTTGGAGGCCTCTACGGCGTGCTTCTAGGTTACCTCGTCGCGCGCAGGATCTTCCCGGGTCGGCGCAGCATGGAGGCGGTGTCGATGATCAATTACGCGCTGCCCGGTACGATCGTCGGCATCGCCTATCTGATCGCCTTCAACGATCCGCCGCTGGTGCTGACCGGCACGGCATTGTTGATCGTCGCCTGCTACGTCTTCCGCTACGGGCCAACCGGGATTCGCGCGACCATCGCGCTGCTGCAGCAGATCGACAAGAGTCTCGAAGAGGCATCGCTGGGGCTCGGCGCCAAGAGCGGCACGACCTTTCGCCGAATCACGCTGCCGCTGATCCTGCCCGCATTCTTCGCCGGCCTGGGTGTGGTCTTCATCCGCTCGATGACGGCGATCAGCGCAACGATCTTTCTCGTGTCGATCGGGTGGACGCTGATCACGGTGAAGATCCTGGAGAACATCACCGAGCTCGCGCTCGGTCCCGCAGCGGCCTTCTCGGTGCTGGTGGTCGTGATCGTGTTCGTCGTCATCGCGGGCATCAGCCGCGCTCTGCGCCTGCTCCACGCGCCGGGCGCAGCGCCGGTGACCAGCCTGCTGGGCGGATAAGGTTCCTGAGATGGACGCGATCGGCGTTCGCCTCGACGGCGTGTCCAAGCGCTTTTCGCATCGTGTGAAAGGCGAGGTATACGCCGCGCGCGACGTCTCGCTCGACGTGCAGCCCGGCGAGTTCCTGACGCTGCTGGGACCCTCGGGCTGCGGCAAGACGACGACCCTGCGCATGATCGCCGGTTTCGAGCGTCCCGACGCAGGCCGAATCTTCTTCGGAGGACAGGACGTGACCGGTCTTCCGGCCAACGATCGCGGCATCGGCTTCGTGTTCCAGAACTACGCGCTGTTTCCGCACCTTTCGATTTTCGAGAACATCGCATACGGCCTGCGGGTGCGTGGACAGACGCCGGAAGCCATCGCCCGCGCCGTCGGGGAGGTGCTCGCCCTGGTGGGGCTTTCCGGCTACGAACAGCAGTTCCCGGCACAGCTCTCGGGCGGCGAGCAGCAGCGGGTTGCGCTCGCGCGCGCGATCGTGATCCATCCGCGAGTACTGCTGTTCGACGAGCCGCTGTCGAATCTCGACGCCAAGCTGCGCGTGCAGATGCGCGCCGAAATACGCGATCTGCAGCGGCGCCTGGCGATCACCACGGTGTACGTCACCCACGATCAGGAAGAGGCGATGGCGGTTTCCGACCGCATCGCCGTCATGAGCCGCGGCAGCATCGTCCAGCTGGGAACGGCGCAGGACCTCTATCACCGTCCCGCATCGATGTTCGTGGCTCAATTCATCGGCCGCGTGAACATGGTCGCGGGGCGGGTCGAGCGGACCTCGAGCGACGGCGGGACCGTGACGGCGCTCGGCCGCCTGTTCAAGGTTCGCGACGTGCCGGCCGGCGTGACAGCCGGCGACCGTGTGAAGCTCGTGTTGCGGCCGGAAGCGATCGAGCTTTCACGCGGCACGGCTCTCGACGGGGCCACTGCGGCAAAAGTGCTGTCGCGCACCTTCCTGGGCGAGAAGATCGAATACGAGGTCGAGTGCCTGGGCGAGAAGCTCACAAGCGTCCGCTACAATGCAGGACCCGGCGACCTGTTCGGTGAGGGCGAGACCATCGTTCTTCGCTGTGTCGATGATACCGTGATCGCGCTCAAGGAAGCCGGCGAGGCGGCGGAATGACATTTGTTCACGCCTCGCGCCGCGCCGCGCCCTTGCTGTTTTTCCTCCTCGCAACCGTCGCCGGCGCTCAAACTCCGGCGCGCGAAGTGCACGGCTTTTCCGACGTGTTCGTCGAACCCGAGGTTGCGATCGCTTGGGGCGTCCTGCGCGGCAAAGACGACGCCGATACCAAAGTCGTGGTCCGGATCGACGCCGATCTGCAAGCGTACGCTTTGGTCTCGGTCAGCGGCCTCGATCCTTTCACGCCGTTGCGCCGGGTGCTTCTTGCTCCGACGCGCCTGCACCCCGGGTTCGAGTTCGTTTCGCCTCGCGCACGCTTCATCGACTACCCGCGGACCGACCTGCTCTTCTATCGGACGCCTGCCGAGGCCGACGCCAACACGCCGGCACTCACGGTTTACTACCTCGGCGTTCCCGACACCACGCCGGAGTTCGCAGCCGAGTCGCAGCTCAAGGATTATCTTGCGAAGCGGATCGTAAGCGCCCGTCGCGAGCTGCGGAGCAAGCCGCAGTGACGCGCGACGAGCTGGCGAAGCTGCTCGACCACTCGGTTCTGAAGCCCGAGGCGAGCGAGCGAGAGGTGATGACCGGTGTCGATGCCGTGCGCGAGTGGCGCATCGGCTACTACTGCGTGCAACCCTGCTGGGTGAGAGCGGCTGCGCGCGGGCTCGCCGGCAGCGGCGCGCGCGTTGCCGCCGTCATTGGCTTCCCTCACGGCTGCGAGCGCAGTACGGTCAAGGCCGCGGCTGCGCGCCTAGCGGTTGCCGACGGTGCTGGCGAGTTGGACATGGTGCTGAATCTGGGCAGCTTGAAGAGCGGTGACGCTTCCACCGTCAGCGCCGACATCGAGGCCGTGGTCAAGGCTGCTCCCGGTGTTCCGGTCAAAGTGATCCTGGAGACCGGCGCGCTGACTGACGACGAAAAGCGCCTCGCCTGCCGCCTGGTGCGCGAAGCCGGCGCCGCGTTCGTCAAGACCTCGACCGGCTTTCACCCGAGCGGGGGTGCGACCGTGGGCGACGTACGCCTGCTGCGCGCCGAAGTCGGGCCCGATTTCGGCGTCAAGGCCTCGGGCGGCATTCGCTTGCTCGCCGACGCGATGGCCATGCTCGATGCGGGCGCCAACCGCCTCGGGACATCGGCTAGCGTAGCGATCCTCGCGGCGCTGCAGTAGCCGGCGCCAGACCGGCACATCGCAAGGCCGCGCCGGCAAGCGCCAAATCATTTCCTGGGTTCCGCTCGGCCGGCAGCGCGTTTCTTGATCGGCATCAATCGCACTGCAACATGGCTGTGCTAAAAGAATGAGAATCGTTTCCCTTTCGCCGAAACCGAGGTCTGGCGCCATGACGACCGCCACTGCAACCCTCGCCCGCCGCTCACGGCTGGCGCGGTTCCTGGCAGTGACGGGCCCCGGGCTGGTCGTCATGCTGGCGGACACCGATGCCGGCAGCGTGATCACCGCCGCGCAAAGCGGCGCGCAGTGGGGCTATCGGCTGCTCCTGCTGCAGGCCGTCCTCATTCCCATTCTGTTCGTGGTGCAGGAGCTCACGGTACGGCTGGGCGTCGTCACCGGCAAGGGTCACGGCGAGCTCATCCGCGAGCAGTACGGGCGCGTCTGGGCGTGGGTGTCGGTGGGAGCGCTGGCGCTCGCGTGCATCGGCGCACTGCTCTCGGAACTCTCCGGCCTCGCCGGCGTCGGGCTGCTGTTCCGCGTTCCTGTCTGGCTCACCATGATCGTCGTCGTCGGGGGACTGACGCTCATGGCCTACACGGGATCCTATCTCTCGGTCGAGCGCATCGCCATCACCGTGGGAGCCTTCGAGCTGGTGTTTCTCGTCGTCGCCTGGCAGGCGAGCCCTGTGCCCGGCACCGTCGCCGCGGAGGCGATCAGCATCCCGTGGCGTGATCCCGGCTATCTCTACCTCATTGCCGCCAACATCGGCGCCGTGATCATGCCGTGGATGGTGTTCTACCAGCAGTCCGCGGTGATCGAGAAGAAACTGGTCCCCGCCGATCTGCCCGCGGCGCGGTGGGACACCGCCGTCGGCGCGGTCATCACCCAGGTGATCATGGCTGCGGTGCTGATCGCCACGGCGGCCACGCTCGGTGCTGCCGGCCAACGCGCTTCGCTCGAAACGGTGCAGCAGATCGCGGGAGCGTTGACGCCGTTTCTCGGCGACCACGCGGGACGCGTGCTCTTCGGACTCGGCATGACCGGCTCGGCGCTGGTGGCGACCATCGTCGTCACGCTGACTGCGGCGCGCACCCTCGGCGAGGTCCTCGGGATCAGGCACTCGCTCGAACATTCACCGCGCGAGGCGCCGTGGTTCTATGGGATCTACACCGTATCGCTCGCGGCCGGGGCATTGGTCGTTGCGTCGGGCACGGATCTGATTGCGCTCTCGGTCGGCGTGCAGGTGATGAATGCGCTACTGCTGCCCATCGTTCTCGGGTTCCTGTTTCTGCTGGCGCGACGGCTGCCGCAGCCCTACCGCCTGCGCGGCGGGTACGCCTTCATCGTCGGGCTGGCGATCGCGGCCACCACGGGCTTCGGCGTGTACGCAGGATTAAGTGGCCTGGTGGGGTAACGGTAGACGCTTCGGATCGGAAGGACCAGGCAATGCCGTTGGGGGCGATTTCCCCAGGCGTTACACGGGAATAGCACGCGCGGCCGCAAAAACGTGACGCAGATCAAACTTCCCGGGAATCGGGGCTTACCGCAGGCGTGCCCGGCGTAGCATAACGATGGCGAGCTAGCCTCAAGGACGCAACTGCGATGTCAAGCTTCGAGATCGTGAGACGCCAGGATTTCTCCGACGTCACTTACCTGTTGGAGATCAGTCACCCGATGATGGCGAAGGCGGCCAAGCCTGGCCAATTCGTTATCGTGATGTCGCATGAGAAGGGCGAGCGGATACCGCTCACCATCGCCGACTTCGATCGCGACAAGGGGACGATCACCCTCGTCATCCAGGCCGTCGGCAAGACCACCCGCGAAATGCAGCAAACCTGCACCGTCGGGAGCTCGCTGCATGCGGTCGTCGGCCCGATGGGCATCCCCAGCCCGATCGGCAAGGCGAAGAAGGTCTTGTGCGTCGGCGGGGGCTTGGGCGTCGCGCCGATATTTCCGCAGGCTCGCGCGTTCAAGCAAAGCGGGGCCTACGTCATCGGCGTCCTCGGCTTTCGCAACAAGGATCTGGTGTTCTGGGACGACAAGTTCCGCTCCTGCTGCGATGAATTCATCGTGTGTACCGACGATGGGTCCGCCGGAATCAAGGGAACCGTTGTCGAAGGCATCCGCCGCGCGATTGCGAGCCACTCCGATATCGACGAATGCGTCGCGATCGGACCGCCGGTGATGATGCGGGGCTGCGCCGAGGCGACACGCCCGCACAAGATCAAGACCGTGGTGAGCCTCAACCCGCTGATGGTGGATGGAACCGGCATGTGCGGCGGCTGCCGCGTTAAGGTCGGCGGACAGGTGAAATTCGCCTGCGTGGACGGGCCCGATTTCGACGCGCATCAGGTCGACTTCGACGACCTCGTCAGTCGGCTGCAGCGCTTCGCCAGCGAAGAAAAGATGGCCCGTGAGCGCTGGTCGGAATCCTGCCGCATGAAGGAGCAGCCCACGCTCGGCACGCTCGCGGCCACAGCAGCGCCGCAAGAATCGTCCGGCGAGCTGCTCGAGCTTCCGGATCCCTTCGAAGAGGTGCGAGGCGGCTAGTGGCAGAGACACACGGAACAGCACGCTAATGGCGAAGAAAAGAACCATCCGCACCATCCCGCAGCAGCGCACACCGGTACGCGAACAGCGAGCACACGAGCGCGTCAAGAACTTCGCCGAGGTGTCGCTAGGATATGGCCGCGAGGAGGCGCTGGTCGAAGCCGAGCGCTGCCTGCTCTGCCCGGAACAGCCGTGCGTCAAGGGCTGTCCTGTCGGCATCGACATCCCGGGGTTCATCCAGAAAATTGGCGAAAAGGATTTCCGCGGAGCCTACGACGTCCTTACCGCGACCAATCTCCTTCCCGCCATTTGCGGCCGGGTGTGTCCGCAGGAGAGCCAGTGCGAAGGCGTGTGCACGGTGGGAGAGAGTCTCGAGCCCGTCGCGATCGGCCGCCTCGAGCGCTGGGTCGGCGACACCGCCATCGCCGAGCGCTGGGTGAATATTCCGTACATCGAGCCGACCCCGTTCAGGATCGGCATCGTTGGATCCGGGCCCGCGGGAATGGCTTGCGCAGCGGACATGGCCAAGGCCGGTTGCGAGGTGACAGTCTACGAGGCCTTTCACCAGCCGGGCGGCGTGTTGCGCTATGGCATTCCCGACTTCCGCCTTCCCAACGACGTGATCGACGCCGAGATCAAGAACCTCGCCAAGCTCGGCGTGAAGTTCGAGTGCAACACGCTGGTGGGGCGACTGTTCACCATCGAGCAGATGATCGACGAGATGGGGTTTCATGCCGTGTTCGTCGGCACTGGCGCCGGGTATCCGACCATGCTCGGCATTCCGGGCGATTCGCTCAACGGGGTGCTTTCCGCCAACGAGCTGCTCACGCGCTGCAACCTGATGCGCGCCAAGGAGTTCCCCAACTACGATACGCCCCTGCCGCTGGGACATCGCGTGGCGGTAGTCGGCGCCGGCAACACCGCGATGGATGCGATGCGGGTGTGCCTGCGCCTGGGCGCGGAGAAGGTCTTCTGCATCTATCGCCGCAGCCGCGCCGAGTGCCCTGCCCGCGTCGAGGAAGTGCATCACGCCGAAGAGGAAGGAGTGGAATTCCACTGGCTGACCGCGCCGGTCGAGATCCTCGACGACGGCAAGGGCGGCGTGCGCGGCATGCGCTGCCTGCGCATGGAGCTGGGCGAACCCGATGACTCCGGCCGTCGCCGGCCGGTTCCGGTGAAGGGCAGCGAGCATGACATCGAGACCGACCTGGTCGTGTTCGCGATAGGCACCAACGCCAACCCGATCATGGGCCAGACCTCGAAGCTCAAGCTCAACAAGCGCGGCTACATCGAGACCGACGATTCGCTGGCGACCTCTGTCGCGGGCGTGTTCGCCGGGGGCGACATCGTCACCGGCGCCGCCACGGTGATCGAGGCGATGGGCGCGGGCCGCAAGGCGGCGCGGAGTATGAAAGCGTACCTGGGCCTGCGCGATGCCGACGCGCCCTATGCGGGCGAGGGCAAGGCCGACACGCTGTTCGGTATCGATCTCAGGGAAAGGAATTTCGTGCGCATCCGCGTCGCCGGCGCGGCGGCCTGATGATGCGCTTGACTCGAAATGCATTTGCCTAGCCATGGATGACGCGACAGCCGGGAAGACCATCGCGACTGCGGGAAAGACCAACGCACCTGCCGCCGACAAGGCGCCGACGCGCGCCCGCAAGAAGGCCGTGACGATGCTCAAGCAGCACGTCGTCGAGATCATCAGCGATTCGGGCGAAGGCGCCCAGCGCTGCGGCCAGGCCTTCGGAGCCATCGCCGCGAGGACGGGCAACGGGGTCTGGACCGACGAGATCATC
This sequence comes from Casimicrobiaceae bacterium, assembly GCA_035623155.1. GTDB lineage: Bacteria > Pseudomonadota > Gammaproteobacteria > Burkholderiales > Casimicrobiaceae > PALSA-1003. The sequence continues at coordinate 9,387 of DASPTZ010000190.1, forward strand.
CCCGCCGAGATCCGCCCCCCTGCGCGCAGCGTCGCCGGCGCCTCGGGCAATCGCATACGTCTCGGCTCGGGCCACGTCACCAACGGTGGGGACGAGACCAATCTCGTCGTCGCCTTCAACGAGCAGGTGCTGATCGGCCGCGTCCACGCCGGCGAGCTCGCGGCCGGCTGTCTGATCCTGCTGGAGAGCATGTGGCGCGACGACGCCGACCCGAAGATCGCCGACTCCTACGCCGACACCTACGACCGACTCGTGGCCGAGGGCTACAAGGTGTACGAAGTGCCGATGGAGCGCGAGTGCAGGAAGCTGGTGGCCGACGCAAGGCGCGGCAAGAACATGTTCGCGCTGGGCATGCTGTGCAACATCTACGGGCTCGACGTGCAGCTCGCGCGCGATCAGATCGCGCTCACCTTCGGCAAGAAGGCCGCCCAGGTGATCAAGACCAACATTGCGCTCTTCGATGCCGGTCATCAGTGGGCCGAAGCGAATCTCGACTTCGCTTTTCGCATCCCGGCAGTTCGCGCGAGCGAACCGCGGGTCGTCGTCAATGGCAACACCGCGCTGGCGCTGGGCGTGCTCGCCTCGGGCATGGAAATCTGCGCGATGTATCCGATCACGCCCGCTACCTCCGCATCGCACTATCTTTCGGACGTCTTCGAGAAGGTCGGCGGCATCGTGCACCAGGCGGAGGACGAAATCGCCGCCTGCGCCTTCGCCATCGGCGCGTCCTATGCAGGCAAGTGCACGGTCACCATCACTTCCGGCCCGGGCTACTCGCTCAAGCAGGAGGGCCTGGGGCTCGCGGTGATGGCGGAGATTCCGCTGGTCGTGGTCAACGTGCAGCGCGGCGGCCCCAGCACCGGCCAGCCGACCAAGGCCGAGCAGGGCGACGCGCTGGCGGCGATCTTCGGCAGCCACGGCGATGCGCCGAAGGTGGTCATGGCAGCCAGCACCATCGAGGACTGCTTCTACTCGATCATCACCGCGCGCAGGATCGCCGAGATGTTCAACATGGTGGTGGTGGTGCTCTCCGACGCGAGCCTCGCCACGTCACAGACGCCGTTCAAGCGGCCGGAATTCAGCGAAGCGTGGACCGCGCCACCCATCGACCAGAGCCCCATTCCGGCGGGGGCCAAGCCCTACGACTGGGATCCGACCACCGGCATCGCGCGCCGCTTCATCCCCGGGCAGCCCAACGGGATGCACACGGTCACGGGCCTCGCCCACGACAACTTAAGCCACGTCGCCTACGACCCGGAGATCAACGAGCAAGGCCTGCACATGAGGAGCCTCAAGCTTGCCGCGCTGGCGAAGACCCTGCGGCCGCCGCCGGTGCACGGCGCTCCCGAAGGCGACCTTCTGGTCATCGGCTGGGGAAGCACCAAGGGCGCGATCGAGGAAGCGGTCGACCGCGCACGCGCGGAGGGCGAGAAGGTCTCCTCGATGCATTTGACCTTCCTGCAGCCGATGCCGCCGGGCATCAAGGAAGCGATGGCCGGCTTCAAGAAGGTCATGACCATCGAGAACAACTGGTGCGACCGGCCGGAGGACGAGATCATCGACGAGACCAACCGCCGCTACTCCGCGCTCGCCATGATGCTGCGCTCGCGCTATCTGGTCGACGTCGATTGCTGGGGCCAGGTTCGCGGAGAGCCCATCAAGCCCGGCGCCATGTACAAAGCCATCTGCGACAAGCTGCGCGAAGCGCGCTCCTAGAGGATTCGAACCATGGCCACCGCCGTCACCGAGTGCATGATCCGGCTCTACGAGGAGCGCCACGAGCTCGAGGACTATCAGAGCGGCGTGCCGCGCTGGTGCTCGGGCTGCGGCGACAACGCCATCTTGGCGGCGGTGCAGCGCCTGTGCCGCGACGAGCAGCTGAAGCCGGAGAAGACCGTGTTCGTCTCGGGCATCGGCTGCTCGAGCCGCTTCCCGCACTACATGAAGACCTACGGCTTTCACGGCATTCACGGACGGGCGCTGCCGGTGGCCGAAGGCGTCAAGATGGCGCGGCCCGATCTCACCGTCTTCGTCAATACCGGCGACGGCGACTGCTGCTCGATCGGCGCGGCACACTGGATCCACGCCATCCGCTACAACATGAACATGACGGTGTTCCTGCACGACAACCAGATCTACGGGTTGACCAAAATGCAGGCCTCGCCCACCTCGCCGAAGGGGCTGAAGAGCAACACCACGCCTCGCGGCACGTATCTGGAGGCGCTGCATCCGCTGACGGTCACTTTGGGCGTGCAGAACGTCTCGTTCGTGGCGCAGGCCGTGGACTGGATTCCGGAGGTACTCTACGACATCGTCAGGGCGGCGTTCCATCACAAGGGATTCTCCTTCGTGCGCATCGTCCAGCGCTGCCCCGAGTGGCTGCCCAAGCTATTCGAGCCCTGGCTGCACGATCCGAACAAGGTTCTCATGCTGCATCACGAAGACGGGCTCGAGATCAGCCCTAGCCTCGCCAAGGTCTACAAGAATCAGGAGCGGCACGATCCCGCAAATCTCGATCGGGCGCGCGAGATTGCCGGGTCGACCGACCCGATCCCGGTCGGCATCCTGTACCGGAACCCGGAGGTTCCTTGCTACGAGGATCTGCGAGTCGGCGCCGAGCTTCGCACCGCCGAGCGCATTCGTGCCGGGCTGGAGGCCGAATTCGACAAGTTCACCGTTTGGCCGCAGGAGGCCCAACCCGAGGCACGGCCAGCGGGCTAGAGCAAAGCCATGGACGCCGAACTTCAGTCGCACGTTGCATTTCACCTGACCGGCAAGAGGCCCGCCACGGGTCTGGACGCGGTCGCGCCGCTGTCGCTGCGCCCTGCCCTGCTCGCGCGCTATCGCGACCTCAACTCGCTGCGCCACGACTTTCCGTTGGTGCTGGTCGAGGGTGTGCCCGCCGACGGATGCGTACAAGCACTCTCGGGAGTCATCGACGAAGTCCTGCAGCAGGTCGCACGGGGCGAGGACGGAGAGCGAGTGACGCGGCATGTACTGCGTCTGGAGCGCGAGATGCGCACGCTGGTCGCCAGAGGCAGCGAAGGCTCGCTCTCGGCGCTGTGGGAGGTCGCGGCGGGACGGCTGCTCGGCGCGCGAGCAGATGACCTGCTCAAGGACAGTCTCGCCCGCGCCCGCGCCGCCCTCAAGGTGGACGGCGAGCTCGTCGATTGCGACGCCTCGCTGCCGATGCGCCTGGTCGAGCACGCGTGGAACGTCGAGCAGGAGACCAGGGCGCGTGCGCGCCGCGGTGAGCTTCGCCAGGTGATCCACAAACTTTCCGACATCCTCGCCGCGGATTTCGCGCGCTCCGAGGAAGGACGCAGCGCCGAGCGCCTGCGGGCGTCGGTCGGCGCGGCGCACGCCGAGACGTTCGATTTCGGCGCAATGTCGCGTGTGCTGACCAAAGCCGCGCCGCGCGCTGCGTTGCCCGCTGCCCGCCGCGAGCGCATTCGCTGGCTGCTCATGGTCATCGAGTCGGAGCGGTTCTACCCCATGGCGACGCAGTCGGGTGCGTCCATCGAACGCTACGGCTTCGTATTCGATAGCTGCACCGCTGCCCTCGCCGCGTATCGCGAACGCCTTCCCAAGGCGGTCATGCTCGCCAAGGCTGTCGCGATGGCCGAGCTGGAAATCGCCGGCGAGTTCAAGGAATCGCAGCACGCGGTGTTCTTCGAAGGCTTCGGCGAGGACGGGCTCGGCGCGCGGGAGCTCGCGCTCTTTCCCGATTACCTCGTCCGGACGAACGCCCGCGATCTCGATGCGCTCGAGGCATCGACGCTCATGGAGATGCTCTCCGCCGGCCTGCCCGTGAAGGTGCTGGTGCAATCCGACGACATTCTTGGGCCGTCGGCTGCCGAAAACGGCCACGCCACACCCGGGCTGCCCAGCGACAAGCTCGCCAACATGGCCATCGGGCTCAATGCCGCCTACGTGATGCAGGCGTGCAGCGCGAACCTGTTCTCCTTCCGCGCGAAGCTGCACAGCGGGCTCGCGTATCGAGGGCCGGCGCTGTTCAGCGTCTTTTCCGGCGCGAACGACTCGACCGACGAGATTCCACCCTACCTCGTCTCGGCGGCAGCGCTCGAGTCGCGCGCCTTTCCCGCGTTTGCCTTCGATCCTTCCGCGGGCTCCGACTGGGCCTCGCGCTTCGATGTAGAGGGCAATCCTCAGGCCGAGCTCGACTGGCCGGTACACGAGTTCGGGTACGAGGACGAAAACCACCAGGCCGTGTGCGATCGGGTGGCATTCACTTTCGCCGATTTCGCGGCGTGCGACTGCCGCTACGCGCGACACCTGGCGAGCATTCCGCGGTCGAATTGGAGCGCGGACATGGCGCCGGCAGCCTCGTGCCTCGCTGGCGACAGTCGCGGCCTGCCCGAGAAGGTGCCCTGCCTGCTCATGGTCGACAGCAGCAACGCGCTGCACAAGGTGATCGTCGACGAGAAGCTGATGCGCGAGGCGCGCCGGTGCCGCGACGCCTGGCACAGCCTGCAGGAGCTGGGGGGCATCCACAACTCGCACGCCGCGCGCGTTCTGGCGCGAGAGAACAAGGCGCGGGAAGAGCGCGAGCGCGCCGAAGCGAAAGCTCCCGTCCAAGCCCCCGCACAACCTGCCGCCGCGCCGGCAGCGCCAGCGGCCGCACCGGCCCCGGCCGAGGGTCAGGCGGAGAAGCCTTCCGACGAGGCGTATATCGAGACTGCCCGCTGCACGAGCTGCAACGAATGCACCAACGTCAACCCGAAGATGTTCGCCTACAATGAGAACAAGCAGGCGTACATCAAGGACCTGACCGCCGGCACCTACGCCCAACTCGTCGAGGCCGCCGAGAGCTGCCAGGTTTCGATCATCCATCCCGGCAAGCCTCGGGACCCGAGCGAGCCCGATCTCGAGGCTCTCATGAAGCGAGCCGAGCCGTTTCGCTAGTGCAAGTTATCGAATGACCGTAGCGTGAGGTGCCCATGAACGACACACTCGCCCTGCTGCGCGAGGAACATACGAATTTCGGCAAGCTGCTCGATCTTCTCGACGGCGAGCTGGCGCTCTTCCACAAGGGGGAGTCGCCAAACTACGAGCTCATGCTCGACATCATGTTCTATATGACGCACTACCCCGACATGCTGCATCACCCCAAGGAAGAGCTGGCCTTCGCCAAGCTGATGCGGCGCGATGCCAGCCTGCGACCGGCGGTCGAAGAGCTGACCAGACAGCACGAGCTTCTGAAGGAGAGCGGCGCCAGGCTGGTCGTCGAACTCGAGGACATCGTCAATGGATCGATCGTGTCCCGGCAGGAGGTGGAAGCTCCGGGCAAGGCCTACGTCGAAAATTTCCGTAGCCACATCGACCGGGAGGAAGACGAGCTCTTCCCGAAGGCGGCGCGCCTGCTGCGCGACCAGGACTGGTCCGCGATCGACGAGAAGATCGAGCGTCGGGAAGATCCGATCTTCGGCAAGATCGCCGAGAAGCGTTACGCCGCCATTCGCGATCAAATCGCCCGAGAGGCGAGCCTCCCCGGCGGCCGGTAGCGTTTCCCTGAATTTCGCACTTCGCGCTCTACCCAGGCTACAGCCGGGGCGAAATGGTAGTCCGGGCGTGCGAGACCTGCGGCTCCTGGGTTTCGCGTCCTTCCGCTTTGCTCAGGGCGCTCAACCCAGCCTACGGCGATAGAATGCCGCCAGCTCCTCACGCGCACCGGCAATGACGAACCGCAAGCTAAAGATCTATCAGCTTGAAAGCAATGCGGTCTGCGCGCCGTATCGTCTGATCTATCCCGGCGAGGCACTGAACAGGCTCACCGACGTCGAAGTGACGTTGCTCCGCGACATCGGACAGCGCGAATACGACGAAGTGCTTCGCGAGGCGGACCTCTTCGTCATCCAGCGCATGGAGTTGGTGCCGGATCTGGCCGACCTCATCGAAGAGCTCAACCGAAAGGGCATCATCGTCGTCTACGACATCGACGACGATCTGCTGCACCTGGACCCGGCGTCCAGGCAGGCGTCGCTCAACCCGGGAAACTATGCGGCTCGTGTCGAGAGCTGCATCCGGGCGTGCCAGTGCGTGCAGTGCGCCACCGAGGCGCTCGCGACTTCGCTCGCCCGCATCCACCCGGAGGTCGCGGTGCTGGAAAATCAGCTCGATCGCGTGCCGCCATTGGCCGAAAAGCCGGCGCAGCGCCAGGCCACGATCGTCGGCTACGCGGCAGGCAGCGATCACGGCCACGACTGGCCGCCGGTGCGCGACGCCTACAATCGGACTCTGGCGGAACTTGCCCGGCGCGGTGCGGAGATCGAAACCTGGGTCATCGGCGATCCGGTTATCTTCGACTCGATCGAGTTTCCCCGTAAGCGCTTGCTGCCGCTGCTGCCCCGAGACGAGTACATGAAGTTCCTCGCCGCGATCGACATATCGATCATGCCGCTGAAAGACAGCATGTTCAATCGCTGCAAATCCGACATCAAGTACCTGGAATCTGCGGCGATGGGAACGCCGGTGCTGGGAAACGATCTGGCGTACGGGAGGACGATCAGGGACGGGGACACCGGACTGGTGTTCCGAAGCGAGGAGGACTTCGCCTCGCAGCTAACGCGATTGGTCGGCGAACCGTCGCTCAGGCGCCGCATCGCCGATGCGGCGCATCGATACGTCAAGTCGAACCGGCTGATCGATCAGCATGCGGCGCGATGGGCTTCGGTCTACAAGGGATGGCACGCGCGACGCGAGGAGCTGCTGCGCCGAACCGCGGCAAAGGTGCGGTCGTTCTGACACGCCGCTGCTTGAACCGGCGCGCTACTTCGCTCCGAGGTTCGCTCGGGCAAGCGGAGACTGCTCGGAGTAGCGCGCGTTCTGCACGTCGGCGCTGACGTCGCTCGGCGGAGACGGACCGTAGAGCACGTTCATCTCGACCAAACCGGTCTTCCACGCGCGCTCCAGGTCGCGCTCGGCCGCGGCGAGCGTCTCGGCGTCGTCATGCACCAGTCTGCGGATCCCGTAGGCGCGATTGCGGCCGTTGACCTTGGCCATGTACAGAGCCATGTCGACGAGCCCGAGGGCTCGATCCCAGGGCAGCGGAGCGTCGGAAGGCGGGACCGGCATGGGGATAGAGCCGATCGACACGGTCGCCCGGATGACCTTGTCACCCAGCGTGATCGGTGTGGCCGAGACTGCCCGGAGGATTCGCGCAGCGATTTCGTCCAGCTGGTCGACATGCGTCGTCGCGAAGACCAGGAATTCCTCTCCACCCCAGCGCGCGATCATGTCGGATTCCCGCAACGTGTCGCGCAGCCTCTCCGCTACGGCCACCAGCACGGCGTCCCCCAGCGCATGGCCGAAGCGGTCATTGGTTTCCTTGAAGTGATCGATGTCGATGAGCATCAGCGCGCGCACCGTGCTCTCGTCCTCGCGTCGCCTGCGATCCGGCTGCGCGCCTTCGGCATTCATGAAGTTCTGGAAATAGCGCCGGTTATAAAGGGCGGTCAACGGGTCGCGGCTGCTCTGCACGCTGAGCTCCGCGTTCTTCTCGGCGAGCAGCCGGTTGGTGATGCGCAGCTTGCGATAGAGCACCGCGACCACGACGAAGGACACAGCGAAGAGCCCGATGAGCAGCCACCAGACACGCTGTTGCAAGGCATTGGTTGCAAGCTCAGCCGTCTTGAGGTCGTTCTCGCGGCTGAGAAGATCGATCTCCCGCTGGCGTTTCTCGGATTCGTATTTCTCCTGCACCTCCATGAGCACGTGTTGCCGCGTCTGGAGCGCAATCTCGTCGTTTAGCTTGCGCTCGCGGTTAAGAAGAGCGAGCGCGCCCTTGTAGTCGCCGAGCTGCTCGAGGTCGCGTCCGTATTCGTCGAGCAGAGCTGCCGTTTCGGCGGTCGCTCCCGCGCGTTCGTATGCCGCCAGGGCTTCGTCGGTCAGGCGCTTGCCTTCCTGAATCCTGCCCAGACCCAGCAACGCGAATCCCATGTTCGCTTTGCTCGCGGCGGCAAGGCGGGGATCCGCCAGGGCCTCCGACAGCGACAGCGCTCGGCGCGCCAGTTCCAGCGCTTCTGCGAATTGCTTGCGCCGCAGGCGGATGTCTGCGAGGTTGATCAGGGCGCGGGTCTCGGCCACTTGCGAACCCGCCTTGCGCGCGATGGCAAGCGCCTCTTCCATCGCGGCGAGCTCACGTGCTGGCCGCTCGAGTACTTCCATGACCGCCGATTCCGCCATCCTGGCGTTCGCCATCGCGTAGGCGCTGTTGGCCGCCTCGCCTTCCTTGAAGGCCCGGAGGCTCGCCGCTAACGACTCCTGCGCGTTCTTCAATGCGAGCTGCAGCACCGACAGCTGGTAGAGCGCGCTCGACCTGCGGTACGCGTTTCCGGCTTGTTCTGCGAGAGAGAGCGCTTCCTGCAAGCTGGCAAGCGCCTCCTCGGTCTGGCCGCGCGTGCGCTCGGTGGTTCCAAGCGCTAGCGCGGCCCAATATGGGACGAAGTCGTCGCCCGATCCCCTGGCCAGGTCGCGCGCTTGGCGCCCGAGCGCTGCTGATTTTCCGGCATCGCCGACGGATGATTCGAGCGTGCTACGAATGAGCAACGCGACAGCGACAGTCGGAGAGTCATGCTCGCTCGTTGCCTTTCCCTGTAGTCGATTCACCAGATCGTCGGCGGCGTCCGCGTTTCCCGCCAGGACCATCGCCTGTCCGTAGAGGCCGTAGATGAACCGGCGCTCGCTCGCCGGGGCCGAATCGGCACGGGGCGCCAATGCGGCCAGCTCGTCCAACGAGCGCCGCGGGTTGCCGTAGAGAGAAGCTTCGATGCCCAGCGCGCGAGTGAGCAGCTCGCTTTCCGCCACCGCGCTGGCGGCGAAGGCGAGCGCGGCGACGGTGACGGCCCGCGTCAGGCATCTACGTAAAGCGGCACCGGCCAGCAGCGATTGCCGGCAAGTCGTTGTCGGAACAAGCACGGTTTTTCTGGGCCTTGTATTAGGCCCGTCGCGCATGCGACGCGGGCAGCTACGACATAGCAATTGCCGTGCCGTTGCTGCCCGCGGTCAGCCGGCGCGGGAGAGCCTGCTGCAGCCGGGTTAACGACGTTGTACGGCTTGGCAGCCGCGTTAAACCAAACCAACCGTCAACGCTTGACGATGACGACTTCCAGATATTCGCTGGGCACGACAAGCGAAGTCTTCCCCGCGATGTTGAGCCGTTCCAGCAAACCGATGATGTCCTGCTCGAGCGCCGCCTGCTTGGCGGCGTCCAACGCAGCAAACGTCTTGAGCGTCGGTCCATAAAAATCGCGGAAAACCTGGAGCCAGTGTGCACTCGAGCGATAGCGGAAGTTGAATAGCTTGCGCACGCAGCGGATATCGGCGGCCTGGGATCCGAAAAGCGTAACGATGTACGGCTCGGTTCCCCACAAGGCAGGAGACTTGAGTCCGGCCGGCGGTGGAATGTAGGCACCGATGGCCTTGAACAGCTGGCCGATGAAGCCCTCAGGTGTCCAGTTGGCGAGCCCGATGCGGCCGCCGTCGCGAACGACGCGCAGCATTTCGCGGGCGGGACGCGTGTGATCCGGCGTGAACATCGCCCCGAAGGTGGACAGCACAACATCGAAAGTTGCATCTGCGAAGGGCAGATCCTCGGCATCGGCGACCTTGAAGACCACTTTCAGGCCCTCGGCGTCGGCGCGCGCCTTGCCCTTATCGAGCAGTGCGGGAACGTAGTCGGTCGACGTCACTTCCGCGAAACGGCGCGCAGCCGCCAGGGTTGCATTGCCGTTTCCTGCGGCAACGTCGAGGACGCGTTCGCCGGCACGTACATCGATCGCCTCGGCGAGAGATTCGCCCACAATCTGCAAGGTCGTGCCGATGACGGCGAAGTCGCCGCTCGCCCAGGTGGCCTGCTGCCTTGCCTTGATGGTGGCGAAGTCGGGCTGGCTCGAGGGCTCGCGGGCGGCGGCGAGAGTATTCGCTGCATGCATTGCGGTTCTCCTTGCTGTTCAGTGGATCGCTCGATCGGCGACGGCTGCAGTATGTGCGTCGCACGCACTGCTTCACTCGTCTGCAAGTCGCCGAGGTTTGCTCTTTCGTCCTCGATCGAAGGAGGCCTCTTGCCGACCATGCCGCGAATCCGTCAAACTTGATCCAGTATCCCGAGTCGCGCGGGACACTAGCATCCATGAGCCAAGACATCCTCTCCGATGTGCTGCGCAGCGTCCGGCTGCGGGGAGCGCTCTTCTTTTACGTGAGCGGAAGCCGGGAATGGGCTGCGGAAGCTCTCCCCTCGCGCGACATCGCAGCCGCCGTCATGCCGGATTCGGAGCACGTGATGGAGTATCACGTCGTTACGCGCGGAAGCTGCTGGGGAGCGATCGTGGGCGAGTCTCCCGTACGCCTCGAGACCGGCGACATCGTTCTATTCCCCCACGGCGATGCGCACGTCATCTCCAGCGCACCAGGCATGCGCGCTCCGGCCGATTCGGCGGGCTATGCGGAAAAAATCGAACAGTTACCTTTCACACTTCACTTCGACGGGGCCGAAGCTCGCGCCGAGCTTGCTTCCGATGAGCGCTGCGACACAACGTTGGTGTGCGGCTTTCTCGGCTGCGACGTGCGCCCCTTCAATCCGTTGATCGCCACGCTGCCGCGACTCTTGCATCTCAGGACAACGGAGAGCCAGGACTGGATCGCGCAATTCATGCGCCAGGCGGTGGCCGAATCGAAGAACAAGCGGCCTGGCGGGGAAGCAATGCTGGATCGCATGAGCGAGATGATGTTCGTCGATGCCGTGCGCCGCTACGTCGACACGCTGCCCGAGGACAGTCATGGCTGGCTTGCGGGGCTGCGCGACCGCTTCGTCGGTCGTGCGCTTGCGCTCATGCACGAAGCTCCCGCGACC